>NZ_JAIUHH010000009.1:0-188842 GCF_020165015.1 Mesorhizobium sp. CA7 | reverse complement strand
TACTGCCTACTGCCTACTGCCTACTGCCTACTGCCTACTGCCTACTGCCTACTGCCTACTGCCTACTGCCTACTGCCCTAAACTAATTCCGCCCTACCCCGTATCTCCCCGCATGAACCTCATCTGCGCCGCCCTCCTCTTCCTCGTTGCTCTCCTCTTTGCCTTCGCCGGCGTCACCCGCGCCGGCGTCTGGCTGGTCGAGCGGCGCAGCCCGCCTATCGGCGCCTTCGCCGAGATCGATGGCGCGCGCATCCATTACGTCCATATCCCGGCGCCCGCCGGCGCCGACCTGCCGCCGGTCGTCTTCATCCATGGCGCCAGCGCCAATCTCAAGGACCAGATGCTGCCGCTGAAGCCCCTCCTCGAGGGTCGCGCCGAAATGCTGTTCCTGGACCGCCCGGGGCTCGGCTGGTCGGAGCGCGGAGACAATGAGACGTTGGCGAAGCAGGCGGATACCATTGCCGCGCTGATGGACCGGCTGGGAATCCGCGACGCAGTCATCGTCGCCCATTCCTTCGGCGGCGCGATCACCACGGCCTTCGCCCGTCAGCATCCGGAAAAAACGCTTGGCCTCGTCTTCCTTTCGCCCGCCACGCATCCCTGGCCGGGCGGCGCGACCGCCTGGTACTACAAGCTCACGGCCACGCCGGCGATCGGCTGGCTGTTTTCCGAAACGCTCGCCTATCCGGCCGGCATGCTGCAGATCGGCGGCGCGACGTCTTGCGTCTTCTCGCCGAACGCTGTGCCGGACTCCTACGTCGACAATGCCTCGATCCCGCTGGTGCTGCGGCCGTCCGCCTTCCGCGCCAACGCCCGCGATGTCGCCCAGCTCTACGACTATGTCCGCGCCGCCTCGCCTGGCTATCGCGCAATCAAGGCGCCGACGGTCGTCATCTCGGGCGATCGCGACAAGGTGGTCTACGCGACAATCCATTCCATCGGCGTGGAACGCGACATTCCCGGCGCCGAGCTGGTCTGGATCCACAATCTCGGCCACAAGCCGGACTGGATCGCGCGCGACCTCGTGGTCGGCGCCATTGCGAAAGTGGCCGGCGCGCAGATCGATTTGCAGGCGATCGCCAAGACCGCGGAAGGCCGGATCGCCGGCGACGCGCAGGGCGCCGGCAAATGTCCTGAGCTCCGGGTGCCAGACGCAGAACTCGCGCCGGGCTGAACTCGGAGGTTCAAGCGCCAAGGGCGTGTTGAGATTCGGGTCAGGCCGGCCTCACCCGAATATCGACTACGCTCTAGTGAGTCTCCGACCCCACATAGGCAATCCGCAGCATGTTGGTCGAGCCCGGCGTCCGCAGCGGCACGCCGGCCGTGATGATGACGCGGTCGCCCGGCTTGCCGAAGCCTTCCTCCAGCGCGATGCGGCAGGCCCGGTCGACCATGTCGTCGAGGTCGGTCGCGTCCGGCGAGACGACGCAATGCGTGCCCCACAAGAGCGACAGCCGGCGCGCCGTGTTGACGATCGGCGACAACGCCACGATCGGCACCTGCGGGCGCTCGCGCGCGGCGCGCAGACCGGTGGTGCCCGACGCGGTGTAGGAGATGATCGCCGACAGTTTCAGCGTCTCGGCGATCTCGCGCGCGGCCAGCGAGATGGCGTCTGCGCCGGTGGCTTCCGGCTCCGAGCGCTGCGCGTTGATGATGCCGGCATAGGTCGGGTCGGTTTCGACCTTGGTGGCGATGCGGTTCATCATGGCGACCGCCTCGACCGGATAGGCGCCGGCCGCGGATTCGGCCGAAAGCATGATCGCGTCCGCGCCTTCGAAGACGGCGATCGACACGTCGGAGACCTCGGCCCGGGTCGGCACGGGCGCGGTGATCATCGATTCCAGCATCTGGGTGGCGATCACCACCGGCTTGCCGGCGCGGCGCGCCGCGCGCGTGATCTGCTTCTGGATGCCGGGCACGGCTTCCAGCGGCATCTCGACGCCGAGATCGCCGCGGGCGACCATCAGCGCGTCGGAGAGCTCGATGATCTCGGGGAGCCGGGCCACCGCCTGCGGCTTCTCGATCTTGGCCATGATCAGCGCGCGGCCGCGCGCGATCTTGCGGGCCTCCGCAAGGTCCTCCGGCCGCTGCACGAAGGACAGCGCCACCCAGTCGACGCCGGTGGCAAGCACCGCGTCGAGATCGGCGCGGTCCTTCTCGGTCAGCGCGCCGACCGGCAGATCGGTGTCGGGCAGGCTGACGCCCTTCTTGTCGGAAATGCCCGAGCCGGCGACGACCGTGCAGGTGATCGACTTGCCGTCGCTCTTCAGCGCCTTCAGCTCCAGCTTGCCGTCGTCGATCAAAAGACGGTGACCGGCCTCGACCGAGCTCAGGATTTCGGGATGCGGCAGATACACCCGCTTCGACGTGCCGGCTTCGGGATTGTCGTCGAGCGTGAAAGTCTGGCCGACAGCCAGCGCTTCCTTCACGTTGGCGAACTTGCCGACCCTGAGCTTCGGGCCCTGCAGGTCGGCCAGGATGCCGATCGGTCGGCCGACGGCCGCCTCGACCGCACGGATGCGCCCGACCAGCGTGCGCATCAGCTCGTGGTCGGTATGGCTCATATTGATGCGGAAGACATCGGCGCCCGCTTCGAAGAGCTTTCTCAGCATCTCCTCGGAGGAGGAAGCCGGACCGATGGTGGCGAGGATCTTGACCTTGCGGCTACGTCTCATTGACTGTTTGTTCCCGGAGCGGGGGTCGCTGGCGCGCCTCCCGTTGCGGGCTCGTCGGTCAGCTGGACCATCCAGCTGGCCTGCTCGCCCGTGTCATATTCCTGAAATCCGGCGCGTTGGAAGCCCCGGGCGACGCAATCATTCACGCCGGCTATCTTGAACTCTTTTTCGGCGACGCACATGTTGATCGGGCCGTCCCAGCGCCCGCCACGTTCGGCGTCTTCTGCATAAAGATAGTAAAACCTTGATGACAGCGGACCCTCGATCAGCGTCTTGCAGGTCGATCCTTCGATGTGCCACCAACCCTCGGTGATCCAGCCGGCCTTGGCGCGATAGCCAATGCCGACGCCCACCAGATTTTGCGTCGCGTTGCAAACGCGGAAGTCGGCCCGGGCCGGCGAGGTCGCGGCTATCGCGAAAAAACCCGCGCCGACGATCAGCAACGGCACGGCCAGGCGCTTGCGCAACCGACCGGCAAAACCCATCGCAGATCCCCTTGCGAACCACATTTGCATCTCTCGAAGCCCCTTTTCAGCAAACTCCGGTCGCATGTCAACGCGCCGTTTTGTTGAATTCCAATCGATTTAGAATGGCCCGTCGCGCAAATTCTCCCGCGATCGGGGATTTTTTGCGGAAACCTTGGCCAAACAACGGCATTGCGCCGGCGTCCTCTTCGTGGAATGACGATACCACATCGCAGCCGCCATCCCCTTTTCAGCCGATGACCCGATCCACAGTTTTCACGCCATTCGACATTGTCGAGGGCGACCGCAAGAAAGGCGTAGTGCTGCTGGCCGATCACGCCCGCCGCGATCTGCCGGAGGAGTATGGCAGTCTCGGCTTGTCGGCGTCGGAATTCGATCGTCACATCGCCTATGACATCGGCGTCGAGACGGTGACGCGCGAGCTCGCCGCTGCGCTTGACGTGCCGGCGGTGCTTGCCGGCTTCTCGCGGCTGCTGATCGACCCCAACCGGGGCGAGGACGACCCAACCATGATCCGCCAGCTCTATGACGGGACCGTGGTGCCGGGAAACTATCCGATTGCCCGGGAGGAGCGCGAGCGGCGGCTCGACCGTTTCTACCGGCCCTATCACGACGCCGTCGGGGCGATGATCGCCTCCGTCGCCCATGCTTCGGGCAAGGCGCCGTTCATCCTCTCCGTGCATTCCTTCACGCCGGCGATGCAGGGTTTTGTCCGCCCCTGGCATGTCGGCGTCCTGTGGGACCGAGACGACCGCGTGGCGCGGCCGCTGATCGACATGCTGGCCGAGGACAAGTCCCTCGTCGTCGGCGACAACGAACCCTATGACGGCGCGCTGCGCGGCGACACCATGTTCCGCCATGCCATCGTCAACGGCTACGCACATGCTCTGATCGAAATCCGTCAGGACCTGATCGCCGACCGCGCCGGCGCCTTGGCCTGGGCCGAACGCTTGGCGCCGATCGTTGACGCCATCGACCGGCGCCCCGATATACATCAGGTGAAAATGTTCGGCTCGCGCACCGGACCTGTGTGACGAGACCGACGGCGGAGTTCCCCATGACCGAGCTCAACGACGACCAGAAACGCGATTTCGAGGCAGCCGCGTTCCGCCGGCTGGTGGCGCATCTGCGCGAGCGCGGCGATGTCCAGAACATCGACCTGATGAACCTTGCCGGCTTCTGCCGCAACTGCCTGTCCAACTGGTATCGCGAAGCCGCCGAAGCCGAAGGTGTGGCATTGTCGAAAGACGCTGCGCGCGAGATCATCTACGGCATGCCCTATGCCGAATGGCAGGCGCTCAACCAGACCGAGGCGTCGGAAGCCAAGAAGGCCGAGTTCGAGGCGCGACGGCCAAAGGATCACTAAGCGGCCTTGTATGGCTCGTCCCTGCGGCTTCGTCATTCCAGGGCGGAGCAAGGAGCGAAGCGACGCGCGCAGACCCTGGAATCCATTCCGTGACGCCTGCCGAAGAATGCCGCGGTCCAGAATATCATCGCAACGGCGCCGCTCGGGGACCTTCTGCACCGCTGCAACGCTCCTAAGGCACGGAATGGATCCTCGGGTCTACGCGCGTCGCTTCGCTCCTTGCTCCGCCCGTGGATGACGAACGGAGAGGCGTCGACCCCCGAGCGCTCCCTTGGTCCAAGCACTTCCCCGCTGCGGTCCTTGACTACGAATTGAATCGATCTAATTTGCCGCGCGAATCCTTTGCATGGCGGATTTCAGACCATGAGCGTGCAAACCACGATGCAGGCCGCGGCGCGCGGCCGCTGGGCCGTCGCCGGTATTTTCCTCGCCAATGGTTTCTTGACCGGCAGCTGGGCGCCGCAGATCCCGGTGTTCCTCACCCGGCTCGACATCACCCGATTCACCCTCGGCCTGCTGATCCTCCTGTTCGGCGTCGGCGCGGTCATCGCCATGACCTGGTGCGGCCATCTGATCTCCCGGCACGGCTCGCGCAGCGTGACGCGCTGGTTCGGTGTTTGCGGCAGCTTTGGCCTGCTGATCGTGGCGCTCGCCCCTAACGTTCCGCTGGCGGCGATTGCCATGCTCGTCTTCGGCGGCTCAATCGGCGGCATGGATGTCGCGATGAACTCGAATGCCGTCGTGGTGGAAAGGCGGCTTTCGCGCGCGATCATGTCGTCGTCGCACGGCTTCTGGAGCCTCGGCGGCTTCGCCGGCGGCGCGCTCGGTGGCTACTCGATCCAGAATTACGGCTATCTTGCCCATGCCGTCGCGGTGACGGTCATCGCCTTTGCCGTCATCACCTTTGCCATTCGCTATCTCATCGCCGAGGACCGGCCGCAGGTGGTCGATCATCAGAAATTCACGCTGCCGCGGCATACGGCCGTCTATCTGGTCGGGCTGATGGCGCTCCTCACCATGATTTCGGAGGGCGCGGTGCTCGACTGGGCGGCACTCTTCCTGCACCAGGAGCTGGGTGCCGATCTCGCGGTCGCCGGGCTGGCCTATGCCGCCTTCTCAGGCGTCATGGCGCTGATGCGTTTCCTGGGCGACAGCGTGCGCAACCGCTTCGGCGCGGTGTCGACCTTGCGCGGCTCCGCGCTGGTCGCCGCCGCCGGCATGCTGGTCGCCGGCCTCTCGCCCTCGCCTTACCTTGCCATAGCCGCCTTTGCTTTCTGCGGCTTCGGCATCGCCAACATGGTGCCGATCATCTTTTCGGCCGGCGGCAATCAGGAAGGCATGTCGTCCGGCACCGGCATGAGCGTCGTCACCACCATGGGCTATTCCGGCATATTGGTGGCGCCGTCGGCAATCGGCTTCGTCGCCGAGCATTCGAGCTTCGGCCCGATCTTCGTTGCGCTGTCCGCGCTGCTGGTCGTCGTGCTCTTGATGGCCGGCCTCGCTCACCGGGCCGAATTCGCACCTGAACCCGTCCCAGCCGAATAGCGCTTCAGTTCCTCATGCAGGAAATCCGCCACGCGGCGGATGCGCATGCTGGTGCGCACGTCCCGATGCATGGCGAGCCAGACCGGTAGGTTCGGCAAAGGCACGTCGGGCAAGAGCTTTTCGAGGTCCGCATCGGCATCGGCCAACGGCTCCTGGCCGATGCCGATGTGTGGGATATCGTCATCGTGAGCCGTCGCGTCTCGCCGCATGATCAATGCAGAGCACGGGAAACGAACCGGCCGGGCCAAAGCCCGGCCGCAACTCATTGAAGGATCAGATCCTGCCCATCAACAAGAGTATCAACAGCACGACCAGGATGACGCCGACGATGCCCGAGGGGCCGTAGCCCCAGGATCGCGAATGCGGCCATGCCGGCACGGCGCCGATCAGGATCAGGATAAGGATGATTACGAGAATTGTGCCGATCGTCATGAAAAACCCTCGCCGTCTGGTTGAACTTCGAGGGAACAATGCAAAAAGCCGCCCGGTTGTTCCCAGGCGGCTTTTTTCCTTGGGGTTGTGAAACGCGCTCTATTCCGCAGCTTTCGGGAAGGACTCCGCCGGCCCCGCGCCCGTCTCGCTGGCCGGCTCGTCGGTCATAACTTTGCCTTTGCCGCGCCGCAACAGGCGGCTGAACCAGCCGCGGCGCTGGCCGGGCTTCACCTTGGCGCGCGTGAACACCATCAGCATCGAGGGCGTCACCACCAGCGTCAGCAGCGTGGCGAAGGACAGGCCGAAGACGATCGCCGAGGACAGCGAGATCCACCATTGCGTCGACGGCGCGTTGATCGTCGTTTCGTGATGGAAGATTTCGAGCCCGAGGCCGAAGGCGATCGGCAGCACGCCGAGGATGGCCGACACCGCCGTCAGCACCACCGGACGGGCGCGCTCGCGGCAGGTCTGCAGCACCGCATCCATCTTGTCCCAGCCTTCCTCGCGCAACCGGTCGTAAGTGTCGATGAGCACGATGTTGTTGTTCACCACCACACCGGCCAGCGCGATGACGCCGATGCCCGACATGACGATGCCAAAGGCCTCGCCTGTCAGAAGCAATCCGAGGAACACGCCGATCGTCGCCATGACCACGCAGGACAGGACGAGCCACACGCTGGTGAATTTGTTGAACTGCGCAAGCAGCACCAGGAAGATCAGGAAGATCGCCGCGCCAAAGGCCTTGCCGAGGAAGGCGCTGGCCTCCGCGCTGTCTTCGTTGGAGCCGGCGAGCTTCCAGCGAATGCCGCTGCCGAGATCCATATCGCTGACGGCCTTGGTCACCTGCTCCTGCACCGCCGCGACCTGCGCGCCGGCGCTGACATTGGCCTGCACGACCACGGTGCGCGCGCCGTCGATGCGGTTCAGGATACCGACGGTCGGCTCCGGCTTGCGCACGACGAAGTTCGAGATCGGCACCGACCCTTGCGAGGTCTGCACCCTGAGCTCGTCGAGCGTCGACAGCGTGCGCCGATCCTCGGGCAGGCGGAGCCGGATGTCGACCGCATCGTCGGCACCGGCCGGCCGGTATTCCGACAGCTTGAGGCCGTTGGTCACCAGTTGCACCACCGTGCCGACCGAAGTCGGGCTGATGCCGTATTGCGCCGCCTTGGCGCGGTCGACCTCGATCGCCCAATCGACACCGGGCGGCGGCAGGCCGTCCGAAATGTCGATGACATTGGGGATCTTGGCGATGCGTGCCGCGACCGCGCGCGCCTTATCGTCGAGCCCGGCCGGGTCGACGGCCGAAAGCCTGATCTGGATCGGCTTGCCGGTCGGCGGGCCGGCTTCCGGCACGCGCACTTCAACATCGACGCCGGGAATGCCGGCCATCACGCCGCGTAGGTCGTCGAGGATCTGGTTGGCCGACTTGCGCTCGCGCCAATCGACGAACTCGTACTGGATGACGCCGACCACGTCTTCCGGAATGTCCTGGCCGCCGCCTTGCGTTTTGCCGACGCGGGTATAGACCGACTTCACGCCGGGCCAGCCGAGCAGACGGTTCTCCGCCGTCTTCGTCGCGGCGTCCATTTCGGCCAGCGAAAGATTGCCGCGGGCATGCACATAGAGCAGGCCGTAATCCGGCTCGACGCTGGGGAAGAACTCGACGCCGGCGCCATATTTCGAATAGGCGAAGCCGACGCCGACCAGAAGTCCGACGGTGAGCAGGATCACCGTGATCGGGAAGCGCACCGCCTGCTTGACCACCGCCATATACCAGCCGTCGCGGTTGCCTTCCTCGTGATGCTCCGGCGCCTTGGCGAAGATCGCGCCCAAAGTCGGCGCGAAGACCAGCGCGTAGAGCATCGAGGCCGACAGCGTCACGATCAGCGTGATCGGCATATATTTCATGAAGTCGCCGATGATGCCCGGCCAGAACAGCAGCGGCGAGAAGGCGGCGATGCGCGTCATCGTCGCCGCGATGACCGGGCCGGCCATGCGCTTGGCGGCCAGCGCGAAGGCATCCGCCTTCGGCATGCCCTCGCTCATGCGCCGTTCCGCGAATTCGGTGACGATGATGGCGTCATCCACCAGCATGCCGACGGCCAGGATCAGGCTGAACAGCACGATCATGTTGATCGTGTAGCCCATCATGGCAAGCAGCAGGATGCCCATCAGGAACGATGACGGGATGGCAAGCCCGATGAGCAGCGAGGCCCGTCCCGACAGCGCGTAGAGGATGACGATGAACACCAGGATGACGGCGATCATCACGTGGTTCTGCAGATCGCCCAGCAGCTGGTTGACGAAGACCGACTTGTCCTGCGTGTAGGTGACATGCATGCCCTCAGGCATGGTCTTGATAAAGGTGTCCGACACTTCCCGGACATGGTTCAACGTGTCGATCAGGTTGGCGCCTATGCGCTTCTTGACTTCGATGGCGATCGCAGGCTTGCCATTGAGGCGAGTGACCGTCTCGGCGTCCTTGAAGGTCGAGCGTATGGTCGCGATGTCCTTGGCCTGGACCACGGCGTCCGGCGTGGCGACCACCGGCAGGTTCGCGACATCCTCGGGCGTCTCGATCAGCGACGGCACCTTGACCGCGTATTTGCCTTCCGAGCCTTCGAGATTGCCGGCCGCGACCAGGCTGTTGGAGGAGGCGACGCCCTGGATCACCTGGTCGAGCTGCAGTCCGTAGGAGGAAAGCTTCACCGGATCGACGACAACCTCGACAAGGTCGTCGCGAGCGCCCTGCAGCGAGCCTTCGAGCACGCCGGGCACCTCCTCGATGCGGTCGCGCAGCTCGCGCGCGGCCGACGTCAGCACGCGCTCCGGCACATCGCCGGAAAGCGTGACGACCAGAACCGGGAATTCCGAGACGTTGACCTCGTTGACGGTCGGCTCTTCCGCCGCCTGCGGCAGGTCGGCCTTGGCGTCCTGCACCTTGCTGCGCGTATCCTGCAGCGCCGTCGCGAGATCCGTCTGCGGCTGGAATTCGACCAGCACATAGCCGCCTCCCTGGAAGGCGGCTGAGCGCATCTCCTTGAGCCCCTTGAGACTCTTGAGCTTGCTTTCCATCGGCCTCAGCAGCAGGCGCTCGGAATCCTCCGGCGAGATGCCCTGATAGATCAGGCTGACATACATCATCGGAATCGGAACGTCGGGCTCTGCTTCCTTCGGCGTGGACTGGTAGGCGACCCAGCCCGCGACGACCAGGAACAGCAGCGCCGAAATCGTGAGGCGAGCGTTGTTGATGGCGAGTCTGACGATATCCATGACTACGGCCTGTTATGCTTCGGGGGGTTGCGGACTGCCATCGCCGGATTGGTCCGGCGACGGACGGGTCCTGCTTTACTGCGTGCCGGCGGTGGCTTCGCCGATCAGCTTGTTGATGGTCGCCTGGTCGGCCTCGACGGGCTTCACCGGATCGCCCTCCTTCACCAGCTCCTGGCCGGCGACGATGATGCGCGCATCTTGCGGAATGCCGCCCAGCACCAGGCCGTGCGGCGTGTCGTCGACCAGGTCGATCGGAAAGAACGCCACCTTGTCGTCCTTGCCGACGGCGCGAATGCCGAGGTCGCCCTTGTCGCCGAGCGTCACCACCGAACGCGGCAGCATGACCGCGTTGGTCGGCTCGGCGCTGAGCGCGATCTCGGCCGTCATGCCGGCGGGGATGGAGCCGTCGGGATTGGGTATCGCCACCTCGACGCGGAAGGTGCGGGTCTGCGCCGAGGCATCGCGGCTGATGTAGCGCACGGTGCCGGTGACCTTCTGGTCGTTGACGAGGCGGACATCGGCCTCGTCGCCGATCTTGACGTATCGCAGGTCGCGCTCGCTGATCTCGCCGCGGGCGATGACCGGATCGAGCTTCAGGACTGTCGCCACCTCGCCGCCCTGCATCACCGAGCTGCCGAGCTCCACCGGGATGCGATCGATGATGCCGTCGAATGGCGCCTTGACCTCGTTGCGGTCGAGCTCCGCCTGCGCGGTGTCCAGCTGCGATTGCGCTAGCGTCAGGTTGGAGCGGGCGGTGTCGAGCTGCAGCTTCGGCAGATTGCCGGTCTTGGCCAGCCGCTCGGCGGCATCGAGCTCGGCTTTGCGCTGCGCCAGCAATTGCTTGGCATTGTCGACGTTGGAGATCTTCTCCTCGGCCGCGAGCATCAGCACGAGGTCGCCGGTCTTGACGCGGTCGCCCTGCTTGACCGGCAACTTCTCGATGACGCCGGCGACGCGCGTCGCCAGCACGGCCCGCTTGTCGGCCTCGGTCAGGCCGGAGATGCGGATGGCGCGCGCATAGGTCTTGCGCGGCGGCGTCACCACCGCGACCGTGCGCAACGCGGCCTTGGGCTCGGCTTGCGCGGCGTCCTGCTTGGTGGCCTCCGGCTGAGCGGGCTTGCCGGCGTCGGCGTGCTTGTCCGTGGCGACCGACTTGTCGGCGGCGCTACCGACGGACGAAAACTCACCCGTGCCCATCCAGGCCGCGAATCCGATGAGCACGACAATGGCAGCAAGCTTGTGAAACCTGATTTTCGGCATCGTCATTTTTTCCGTTGCAGGACCTGGCGAGGTCGGCGCTTCCGACTTCGGGCGCGCGGCCGATATGGGTGTGCGCGGGGCCTAGTTCAATTTGCCGTGATCGGCGAAGCGCAGCTTCTACCTGAAAGTTGCGGCGCAATATAGCCGGAAAACTTGCGGTAGCATTGCGAAGTGGAACGTGGTTTCTCGACAAATCCAAGCTTTTCTGCCAGACGGCTGCGCTTTTTTCCGGCGCGCCGATAGTTTTCCATGGCTTCCCTAACGTTACTGGCAACAGCCGTCAGGATGATGCGGAAAGCTCCCATATGAAGCGCCGATCATCCGCGTTGACCGCGGTTCCGTCCCCGCCATTCCGGGCTGAAGCTGTCAAGTGATGAGCTTCAGCAGCCGGAAAAGACGCTCGAATGTCTTGCCATAGGGCGGGCGCAGCAGGCCGCCGGCGCTGAGCTTCGACTGGATAAAGATCGGCTTTTCCTTGCTGAAGGTGCGAAAACCCCACTCGCCGTGATAGGCGCCCATGCCGCTGTCGCCGACGCCGCCGAAGGGCTGCCGCTCCTGCGCCAGATGCATCATGCAGTCATTGACCGTGACGCCGCCGGCCACGGTTTCCCGCATGACCCTGCGGCGATTGGCGCTGTCGCTGCCGAACCAGTAAAGCGCCAGTGGACGCTCGCCCCGGTTCACGTGATCGATAGCCTCGTCCACGCTGCCATATTCGACGATCGGCAGCACCGGTCCGAAAATCTCCTCGCGCATCAGCCGCAGAGTCTCGCCGGCATTGCGCACCAGCACGGGCGCCATCTTGCGGTCGCTGATGCCGAGCTTCTCGTTCGCAGGATTGATCTCGGTAATGTCGGCGCCGCTGTCGCGCGCCTCGGCGACCATGTCGCTCAGCCGCCGGTGATGCCGCTCGCTGACGATCGCCGTGTAGTCGGGATTGTCGCCGAGGCGCGGATAGAGCTTCGCGATTGCCGCCGCGAACTTGGCCGCGACCGCCGCGCCCTGGCCTTGCGGGACCATCAGATAGTCGGGCGCGATGCAGGTTTGGCCGGCATTGAGCAATTTGCCATAGGCGACGCTGGCGACCGCCGCATCGAGATCGCAGGAGGGATCGAAGATCGCCGGCGACTTGCCGCCGAGCTCGAGCGTCACCGGCGTCAGATTGGCAGCGGCAGCCAGCGCAACCTGGCGGCCGACGGCGGTCGAGCCTGTGAACAGGAGGTGGTCGAACGGCAGGGACACGAACGCCTTGCCTACCTCCGCGTCGCCGACCGCCACGCTGATCTCGTCGGCGGCGAAATATTTTTCGACTAGGCTGGCGAGCAGGTCCGAAAATTTCGGCGTCAGTTCCGAAGGCTTGATCAGCACGCGGTTGCCGGCGGCCAGAGCGGCGGTCGCCGGCGCGATGGCGAGCTGGAAAGGATAGTTCCAGGGCGAGACGATGCCGACGACGCCGAGCGGCTGCGGCAAGAGGCGGTTGCGGCCGGGCAGGAAGGGCAGGCTGGTGGCGACGCGGCGCTCGCGCATCCAGGCGCCGAGATGCGACAGCGCATGCCTGATGCCGGCGCGCACGACGAACAGTTCGGCAAGCCGCGTCTCCTGAGCCGAGCGGGCCGAAAAATCGCTGTCGATCGCCGCGCAGATCTCGGCCTCGTGCTTTTCAGTGAGCGCCAGCAGGCGCTTCAGCCGATCCTTGCGCACGTCCAGCGTCGGGAACGGCTCCTTCTCGAAGGCCCTGCACTGCGCTTCAAACCTGACCCCGAGAGCGTTTTGTCTGGTTTGCAGCATCGCGACCTCCCCTTTACGTTCAGGTAAGCTATATCGCCCCGACAACCGAATCCAGCATTGCCCCGGTTCCGCTGGGGAAGATGCTGACAGCCGGAGCGGACTTGCTGACAGGTATGGAAGACATCAGGCGCGGCGGCGCGCGGATTCCGGCTTAATGTGCGCTGCCAGGAACTCCTTGACGCGACGCCCGGGTGCCGGGCCGCGCAGCGGCTTGAAGCCGTCGTCGAGCTCGCCCGACAGGTCGAGCGTCGCTTGGCTGCCGACGGCGTCGTAATTCTCTTCCAGCCAGTCGCTGGCGGCGCTGCGGCCGAGGTCGCGCAGATAGGCGATGAAAGCCCATTCGGCGTTGACCTTGGACGACGCGGAGAGGTCCTTGAAAGCCTCGTCGGCGTCGATGCGGTGCATGCGGATGTCGCGATATTCGCCATGCGGCAGGCGTCCGGCCGCGATCAACTCCTTGACGAAGGCGATCGAGCGGAATTCGCGCAGCAGCCCGGCATTGAAGGTGATCTCGTCGATGCGGTTCTGGATCTCATTGGCGCTCTTCGGCGTGCCTTCGCGCACCACCGGATTGATCTGCACCAGAAGCACGTCCTCGGTCGCCGCCGTCTTGAAAAACGGATAAAGCGCCGGATTGCCGCCATAGCCGCCGTCCCAATAGGGCACGCCTTTGATCTCGACGGCGCGGAACAATTGCGGCAGGCAGGCCGAAGCCATCACTGTGTCGAGGTCGATCTCGCCGTCGGAGAAGACGCGCAGTTGTCCGGTTTCGACATTGGTCGCCGAGATGAACAGCTCAATCGACTTGCAGGCGCGCACATTGTCGAAGTCGATCTCCTTCGCCACCACATCGCGCAGCGGGTTGAGGCCGAGCGGATTGGCGACATAGGGCGAGAACACCCGCGACATCGTGTCGAAGAAGACATAGCCGGGCGTGTTCTCGATCGACCAATTGCCCCAGACCACGTCCCACGGCATGCGCTGCACCGGGCTGAAACGGCCCTTCGAGGCCACCGCCCGCCAGAAGTCCTCGAGCTTCTTGCGCGCGCCTTCCACGCCGCCCCGGACAAAGCCGTCGGCCAGCGCCACCGCGTTCATGGCGCCGGCACTGGTGCCGGACACCGCCGCGATCTCCAGCCGCCCGTCCTCCAGCAGCTGGTCGAGCACGCCCCAGGAAAAGGCGCCATGCGAACCGCCGCCCTGGAGGGCGATGTTGATCTTCTTCTTTTCCTCCGCCTTGCCGTTCTTCGCCATGGCGTTCCTTGTCTCGATGCGCCGGCCTACCGCTGCCTCATTTTGCACGGAGACGGCGCAGTCAGCCTATGTTGCAGCGCAGCATATAAGGGCGAACCAAGGCAAGAACACGAACACACAAGCGTGATCATGGGATTTTCCTCGCCCCACGAAGTGGGCTACAGCATGCTGTGACTGGCGCGACTGATCAGGCGGAAGCTTGATTGCCAGGTGGTTCCCCCAATCCGTCGCTGCTTCGCAGCGCCACCTTTCCCCCCTCCGGAGGGAAAGGAAGGAGCGTTGCTGGACGAGCATTGACGGCAAAAAGCTTGGCGCCTTCCTCTACCCCGTCGATCGGGGGAGAGGTGGCTCGGCGCAGCCGAGACGGAGTGGGGGTCGACCAGCGCTGCATAAGACAATACATGCGCCAAGCTGCCATGCACACTATCGCCAAAGACCAGCCGCTTGGAAATGGGTGGATGCCGTAGACGAGGTTGGGCGAGGAACTATCTCTCAAGCCACCAGGTCGGGCACTGGCCCGACATAACGCGACTGCGGCCGGATGAGCCGCCCGGTCGCCTGCTGCTCGCGCGCGTGCGCAATCCAGCCGGCAACGCGGCCGGCGGCGAACACGTTGGAGAAGGCCTCCTTCGGGAAGCCGACCGCTTCCAGGAGGAGCGCGGTGTAGAATTCGACATTGGTCTGGATCGAGCGCTGCGGCTTGGCGATGCTGAGCACCTCGAGCGCCGCCTGCTCCACGGTTTCGGCGAAGGCCAACCTGCTACCCATCTCCTTGCTGCTCGTCTTGTTGCGCGAACCGAGTTGCCGCACGACCGTCTTCAGCGCGTCGGCGCGCGGGTCGCGCACGCGGTAGATGCGATGGCCGAAACCCATGATGCGCTGGCCATGGGCGATCTCGTTGCGCAGCCATGCCGTGGCGTCGCCGCTGGCCTCGATGGCGTCCAGCATCTCGATCACCGGCCCCGGCGCGCCGCCATGCAGCGGACCTTTCAGCGCGCCGAGCCCGGCCAGGATCGCCGAGGTCAGTCCGGCCTGGGTCGAGGCTACCACGCGGGTCGCGAAGGTCGAGGCGTTGAGCCCATGGTCGCAGACCGTCACCAGATAGCTGTCGAGCGCCTTGGCAAGCGCCGGCGAGGCGGAGCCGGAGAGCATGCGCAACATGTCGCCGGCATGATCGGCCTTTTCGTCGGGAGCGACCGGCGTCTCGCCCCGGCCAAGGCGCAGCAAGGCCGGCGTCAGCACAGCAGGCGCCGCGACCAGCCGTAGCGCATCGGCAAGCCCGTCGCCGTCCGGCAGGATGGCCATGCCGGCCCGCATGCCGCTGTAGATGTCGAGCGGCGCCAGATGGGCAAGCATTGGCTGGACGCGATCGAACACTTCCACCCGAGCCTTGCCGATCGCCTTCTCCAGTTCGGCATCGCTCGGAAGGTCGTCGAAGAAGCCGTCGAACAGCAGATGCACCACCTGCGCGTAGCGCCGGCGGCCGGCCAGTTCCATCAGCGAATGGCCTCGGATGGTGAGGTGCCCACCCGCACCATCGACATCGGAAAGCACCGTGTCTGCCGCCACAACATCATCGAGCCCATTTGCCATGATCGTCTCCTTGACCTTTGGTGCATGACAATTAATGCTGCGCAATAGATGCATCAATCTTGATCAAGATAATCAATGTAAGGTGTCGAATGACGGAATGGCTGACGCGAGATGAGGCGCTGGAGCGGCTCAACGTCCGTCCGCAGACGCTTTATGCGTATGTCAGCCGCGGCCGCATCGGCATGAAGCCGGACGACGCAGACCCGCGCCGCAGCCGGTACCGCGCCGACGACATCGCCGCGCTCGCCACGCGCCGCGACCGCGGAAGGAGCCCGCAGGCAATCGCCGAAAGCGCTATCGCTTGGGGCGAGCCGGCGATTCCCACGTCAATCTCCACGGTGCTGCATGGTCGTCTCATCTATCGCGGCAGGGACGCGGTGGAGCTTTCGGCGACGGCGACGCTCGAGGAGACCGCCGGACTGCTGTGGGCTTCCGACCGTCCGGTATCGTTCGCCTCGCTGACCCCTTCGGCCGCCCGGCAAAGCGGCACGCCCACCGCCTTCGCCAGGCTTTCGGCGCTCGCCGCCGGAGGCTGGTCCTCGCTCGGACGCAGGCCGGCCATGCTGCAGCAGGACGGCGCGGCCGCGACCAGCGCGCTGGCAACCGCGCTCGGCGCGTCGTCGGGCTCCGAACCCGTGCATATCAGGCTGGCGCAGGGCTGGTCGGTGGAAGCCGCCGGCGCCGATCTCATCCGCAAGGCGCTGGTGCTTTTGGCCGATCACGAGCTCAACGCCTCGACCTTCGCCGCCCGCGTCGCGGCCTCCACCGGCGCGCCGGTCGCCGCCTGCCTGCTCGCAGGCCTTGCGACGCTGACCGGCCCGCGCCATGGCGGCGCCGGCGCGGCGGCGATCACGCTTGTCGAGGATGCCGGGCGGCTGGGTCCGGACGAGGCGATTGCACGCTGGCTCGCTCATGACCGGCCGCTGCCAAGCTTCGGCCACCCGCTTTACCCGGAAGGCGATCCGCGCGCGCAAGCACTGCTGCCCGACCTGGAGATCGATGACGGGATCGTACATCTTCGCGACGCCGTGCTCGCCGCGACCGGGCTGCATCCGAATATCGATTTTGCGCTGGCCGCGATGACGCGCAGCCTCAGCCTGCCGGCCGATGCGCCGTTCCGCCTGTTCGCGCTCGGCCGCAGCGTCGGCTGGACGGCGCATGCTGTCGAACAGGTGACCAGCAACAGGCCGATCAGGCCCCGCGCCCGTTATGACGGGCCGGTCGGGACTTAGGGGCGGCGACGAGTGCCATAAGGTGAAGTGCTTGGCGCTCGCCTTTAGGTGAAACGCGATAGGGTGTGTCGAGATTCAGGTCAGGCCGAGTCGAGAACGATGGCTTCCGAGAACCGGAGCGGAGCGTACTTGAAGTACGTGAGCACCGGAAGCGCAGGAAGCCGCCGTTCGCAGGCCGGCCTCACCTGAATATCGGCACACCCGTCAGGACATCGTGTCCAGCTTGCGCTGCATCGCCGCAATCTGCGCCTTCAATTCCTGCAGATCGTCGCCCTTCTCTTCCTTTTTCGCTGGCTCGGCGGCCGGCGCTGAATTGCCGCCGGCGGGCGGGAACGGCGTGAACATGCGCATGGCGTTCTGGAACATCTCGACATTGCGTCGCGTCTGTTCCTCGAGCGCCTTGATCGGCGTCTTCATCATGTCGATCGGCGTTTTCCCGAAGGTACCCTTGAGCTGCTCGCGAAACCGCTCCTGCTCCTTGGAGAAGGCGATCATCGATTGTTCGAGGAAGCTCGGCACGATCATCTGCATCTGATCGCCGTAGAAGGAGATGAGCTGGCGCAGGAACGGGATCGGCAGCATGTTCTGCCCATCCTTGTTCTCCAGCTCGAAGATGATCTGCGTCAGCACCGGGTGCGTGATGTCGTCACCGGTCTTTGCGTCCTGGACCGTGAATTCCTCGCCCTTCTTGACCATCTCGGCCAAGTCCTCGAGCGTCACATAGGTGCTCGTGCCGGTATTGTAGAGCCGGCGATTGGCATACTTCTTGATGACGATCGGGTCGTCTTTTGCGGCCATCCGTATCCTCCCCAGGACACCGGCACCTCTAGGAGTAAGCGGCCGGTAACGATTGCGCCCTTTATCGAGGATACGCGCAAAAGCCTCACAATTCCAAGCGGTTTGTGCACTGCGGCATCAATTAATGCTGCAGGGCATGACAAAATTCGCCGCGCGGTCAACGTCATGTTGCCACAACCGGCGCGCGCCCTGCTTGCCGCGCATCGCGGCCATGCCCATTTCCGGTTTGACTCGGCTGCCTGAACCGGCAAGAAAGTCTTCAAGGATAGCCTAGAACACGACACCTCGAAGTCTGGAGAAGAAAATGTCCGCTTCCAATTCCATCGTCGTCGCCAGCGCCGCTCGCACCGCGGTCGGATCCTTCAACGGCAGTTTCGCCGCCACGCCGGCGCATGAGCTCGGCGCCGTCGTCATCAGGGAATTGCTGGCGCGCGCGAACGTCGAGGCGGCGGAAGTCGACGAGGTCATCCTCGGCCAGGTGCTGACCGCCGCGCAGGGACAGAACCCAGCCCGCCAGGCCTCGATCAATGCCGGCCTGCCGAAGGAGACCACGGCCTGGGGCCTCAATCAGGTTTGCGGCTCGGGCCTGCGCGCCATTGCGCTCGGCATGCAGCAGATCGCCACCGGCGACGCCAAGGTGATCGTTGCCGGCGGCCAGGAATCGATGTCGATGTCGCCGCATGCCGAGCACCTGCGCGCCGGCGTCAAGATGGGGGACTACAAGATGATCGACACCATGATCAAGGACGGCCTGTGGGATGCCTTCAATGGCTACCATATGGGCAACACCGCCGAGAACGTCGCCCGCCAGTTCCAGATCACCCGCGAAACCCAGGACGAGTTCGCGCTCGCGTCGCAGAACAAGGCGGAGGCTGCGCAGAAGGCCGGCAAGTTCAAGGACGAGATCGTCGCCTTCACCATCAAGGGCAAGAAGGGCGACACCGTCGTCGACCAGGACGAGTACATCCGGCACGGCGCGACGCTCGACGCCATGACCAAGCTGAAGCCTGCTTTCGACAAGGACGGCACGGTCACCGCCGCCAACGCGTCGGGCATCAATGACGGCGCCGCCGGCGCGCTGCTGATGACCGAGGCCGAGGCCGTGCGGCGCGGCATCACCCCGCTGGTGCGCATCGCCTCCTGGGCGACCGCCGGCGTCGATCCGGCAATCATGGGCACGGGGCCTATTCCCGCTTCGAAGCGGGCGCTGGAGAAGGCCGGCTGGTCGGTCAAGGACCTCGACCTCGTCGAGGCCAACGAGGCGTTCGCCGCGCAGGCCTGCGCCGTCAACAAGGGCATGGGCTGGGATCCCTCGATCGTCAACGTCAACGGCGGCGCCATCGCCATCGGCCATCCGATCGGCGCTTCGGGCGCCCGCGTCTTCAACACGCTGGTCTACGAGATGCGTCGCCGCGGCGCCAAGAAGGGCCTTGCTACGCTGTGCATCGGCGGCGGCATGGGCGTTGCAATGTGCGTGGAAGCGCTGAACTGAGCGAATAGCGAATAGGGAGTAGCGAATAGGGAAAACGGCGTCGGCGCAGCAGGCTTCAATCCCCTACTCGCTATTCGCTACTCCCTATTCGCTCCTCCGATCAACAGGGAGGAGCACACATGACCAAAGTAGCAATCGTCACGGGCGGAACACGCGGCATCGGCGCGGCGATATCGGTCGCCTTGAAGACCGCCGGCTATTCGGTCGCGGCGAACTATGCCGGCAATGACGAGGCGGCCCAGAAATTCAAGGCCGAGACAGGTATCCCCGTCTACAAATGGTCCGTCGCCGACTACGAGGCCTGCGCCGCAGGCATCAAGCAGGTGGAGGCCGATCTCGGCCCGGTCTCCGTGCTGGTCAACAATGCCGGCATTACTCGCGACACCATGTTCCACAAGATGACGCCCGCACAGTGGAAGGAAGTGATCGACACCAACCTGTCCGGCGTCTTCAACATGACGCATCCTTTGTGGAGCGGCATGCGCGACCGCAAGTTCGGCCGCGTCATCACCATTTCCTCGATCAACGGCCAGAAGGGTCAGATGGGCCAGGTCAATTATTCGGCCTCGAAAGCCGGCGATATCGGCTTCACCAAGGCGCTGGCTCAAGAGGGGGCTCGCGCCGGCATCACAGTCAATGTCGTCTGCCCCGGCTACATCGCCACCGACATGGTCATGGCCGTGCCGGAAAAAGTACGGGAGTCGATCATCGCTCAGATCCCGGTCGGTCGCCTCGGCGAGCCGGAAGAGATCGCGCGCTGCGTCGTCTTCCTGGCTTCCGACGAAGCCGGCTTCATCACCGGCTCGACCATCACCGCCAATGGCGGCCAGTATTTCGCCTGACACCCCAGTAGGTCGCCCGACACCATTTACCGCCAAAGGCGGCTCCGGCACCGGAGCCGCCTTTTTTGTTCGCCGGCAGGCCGGCGCGACACCTTGCCTCAATTCGGCACGCAAAAGTTAACGGCCGCAGCCACGCTCTGTGCATAACCGCTGCGACAAGCTGTGAATCCTCGGTGGGCAAGCTGTGGATAACACCATATCTAGGGGTGAACAAACCGGGAAAACCGCCGGATCGCTGATTCGTCGCCGATTCGTTCCGGCTTTGGCCGGAAAGTTAACGGCTGGAGCTTCAATCGGCGCTGCAATGGTTAACCGCCGGTAGGAAAGATCAACAATTTCATAAGTTTGCCTGGTGGGCTCAAACAGCCTGGGACTGTTCCCCGGCAAAGGTTAACGGCGCTTCGCATCCGGCCGAGGCCAAGCAGGAATTGGGCCAATTCGGAGATTCAGCATGTGGTGAGACTCACCGTCAAAAAATCCACATATAGCCGTGAACAAACCCTGAATCAGAACGAGTCACCGATTCGTCGCTGATTCGTTCCAGACTCGTTCCAGCTGTTAACAAGCGGCCGATTTTGGCTGCTCCCTCCGGCATAGCCTGTTCGCGAGGGAACATTCCGCTTTCGCTTCACGCCCGAAGTCCCTATGTGTCGCCTGTCACACGCGGCGGCAGCGCCGTGCTTCAGACTACGGGCGGCAGAAACCTTATTTCCGAGCCGATGAACATCCAGCCGAAACACTCCCAGCCGCTGATCCTTTCGGGCCGCGACGTGACGGCCGTACTGGGCCCGACCAACACCGGCAAGACGCATCTCGCCATCGAGCGCATGGTCGCGCATGAAACCGGTGTCATCGGCCTACCGCTGAGGCTGCTCGCCCGCGAGGTCTATGCGCGCGTCTGCGAGAAGGTCGGCACCCACAAGGTGGCGCTGATCACCGGCGAGGAGAAGATCGTGCCCGCCGGCGCAAGATATTCGGTTTGCACCGTCGAGGCGATGCCGCGCGAGACCGACGCCGCCTTCGTCGCCATCGACGAGGTGCAGCTCGCCGGCGATCTCGAACGCGGCCATATCTTCACCGATCGCATCCTGCATCTGCGCGGCCGCCAGGAGACGCTGCTCCTGGGCGCGGCCACCATGCATGGCATCCTGCAGCGCCTGTTGAAGGGTGTGTCGGTGGTGACGCGGCCGCGGCTCTCGCACCTTGCCTATGCCGGCTCGAAGAAGCTTACCCGGTTGCCGCGGCGCACGGCGATCGTCGCCTTCTCGGCCGACGAGGTCTATGCGATCGCCGAGCTGATCCGCCGCCAGCAGGGGGGTGCTGCCGTCGTGCTCGGCGCTCTTTCCCCGCGCACCCGAAATGCCCAGGTGGAGATCTTCCAGTCCGGCGATGTCGACTATCTCGTCGCCACCGACGCCATCGGCATGGGCCTGAACCTCGATCTCGATCACGTCGCCTTCGCTCAGAACCGCAAGTTCGACGGCTATCAATACCGCAACCTGACCGCCGCCGAGCTTGGCCAGATCGCCGGCCGCGCCGGCCGGCACCTGCGCGACGGAACGTTCGGCGTCACCGGCCAGGTCGACCCGTTCGACGAGGATCTGGTCGCCAAGATCGAGGGACACGATTTCGATCCGGTGAAGGTGCTGCAGTGGCGCACCGCCGATTTCGACTTTTCCAGCCTCGATGCGCTGAAGCGCTCGATCGAGGCCAATGCGCCGGTCGAAGGCTTGACCCGCGCGCTGCCGGCCGTCGACGCGCAGGCGCTGGAACAGCTGTCGCGCGACGGCGACATCCGCGATTTGGCCACCGGCAAGGAGCGCGTGGCGCTGCTTTGGGAAGCCTGCGCGCTCCCCGACTATCGCAAGATCGCGCCGGCACAGCATGCCGATCTTATCGCCTCGATCTATATGGACCTTGCACGTCACGGCCATGTCGATGAGAATTACATGGCCGAGCAAGTGCGGCGCGCCGACACGACGGAAGGCGATATCGACACGCTATCGCACCGGATCGCGCAGATCCGCACCTGGACTTTCGTCTCCAACCGCCCGGGCTGGCTGGCCGATCAGCTACACTGGCAGGAAAAGACGCGCGAAATCGAAGACAGATTGTCGGATGCGCTGCATGAGCGGTTGACGAAACGCTTCGTAGACCGCAGGACTTCCGTCCTCATGCGGCGCCTTAGAGAAAATACCATGCCTGAAGCCGAAATCAGCCCCTCCGGAACCGTCCTCGTCGAAGGCCATCATGTCGGCGAGTTGCAGGGGTTCCGCTTCACCGCCGACCAGAGCGCCGGCGGCGAGGACGCCAAGGCGGTGCGCACCGCCGCCCAGAAGGCGCTCGCGGCCGAGTTCGAGGCGCGCGCCGAGCGCTTTGCCGCCTGCGCCAATGGCGACCTGGCTTTGGGCTCGGACGGCGTCCTGCGCTGGATCGGGGCGCCGATCGGCACGCTGGTCGCCGCCGACGAGGCGCTGAAGCCGCGCCTGGTTCTGCTTGCCGACGAGCAGCTGACCGGCCCCGCTCGCGACAAGGTCGCGGCGCGCGCCGAGCGTTTCGTCAATTTCCAGATCGAAACGCTTTTGAAGCCGCTGGTCGACCTGAAGAATGCCGACCAGCTCGCCGGCATCGCGCGCGGCATCGCCTTCCAGCTGGTCGAGCATTTCGGCCTGATCAATCGCCGCGACATCGCGGAGGAGATGAAGTCGCTCGACCAGGAAGGCCGCGCAGCGCTTCGCCGCCTCGGCGTCCGCTTCGGCGCCTACCATGTCTTCGTGCCGGCGCTGATCAAGCCGGCGCCGGCTGGCCTAGTGACGTTGCTGTGGGCGCTGAAGAACGACGGCAAGGACAAGCCCGGCTTCGGCGATGTGGTGCATGCGCTGGCCTCCGGCCGCACCTCCGTGGTCATCGACCCGGCCTTCGACAAGACCTTCTACAAGCTCGCCGGCTACCGCAATCTCGGCCGCCGCGCCGTGCGCGTCGATATCCTCGAGCGGCTTGCCGACCTCATTCGCCCGGCGACCAACTGGAAGCCCGGCCTCGGCCAGCGTCCAGACGGCGCCTATGACGGTCACGCCTTCATGGTGACGCCGCCGATGATGTCGATCCTCGGCGCCACGGCCGACGACATGGAGGAGATCCTGAAAGGTCTCGGCTATCGCTCGGAGGCCAAGCCGGCCGCCGAGGTTAAGGCGAAGCTCGACGCGCTGGACGACGCCGCCCGCGAAGCGGCCGCGGCCAAGCTCGCCGCGGATAATGCCGCGCGCGCCGCGCGGGAGGCAGAGGCACAAGCCGCGGCAACTGATACGGTCGCGGAGGTAACGGTCGGGGGCTCGGAGCCGGCTGCCGCCGAAGCTCCGGCTGAAGCCGTCGCGGACGTGGCGGTGGACGCTGCCACGGCAGAGCCGGCAGAAGCTCCGGCCGAGGTTACGGAAGAGGCCGCAGCGGTGGAAGACGCCGCAGCGGTGGACATTGCGGCAGCGCCCGAGTCGGCCGAAAGCGCCGACGCTCTTACCTCTCCCCACCACCAGGTGGAGGATAGTGCCGGCGGCGAGGCGCCAGCCGAAGCCGAGGAACCAAAACCTGTACTCCTGTGGCGCCAGGCGCGTTTCGACCATCAGCGTCCGCGCCATCGCCACGACAACCGTCGCGACAATCGCCCGCGCGGCGCCCAGCCCGCACGCGAGACAGGCGCCGCAAGCGGTCAGCCCGGCGATCGGCCCGCCCAGGAAGGCCGCCGCGAGCAGCGCGAAGGCGCCGGCAAGCCGCGCTTCGACCGCTCTAAGTTCAAGCCGAGGCCCGAGACGGGCGACCGGCGTGAGGGCGCTGAACGGCGCGAAGGCAAGCCGCAAGGCGAACGCCGCGAAGGCCGGCCGGACTGGAAGGGCGGCAGGCAGGACGGCAAGGGCAACGCCCCGGGCGGCAAGCCAGCCTTCCAGGGCAAGCCGCGCGAGGAACGCCCGCAGCGCTTCGATCCGGATTCGCCCTTCGCCAAGCTCGCCGCCTTGCGCGACCAGCTGAAGAAATAGGTTCGAGCATGATCCCGAACCGAAGGACCGCGTCAGCGAAAAGTGGGAACCGGTTTTCGGATAAGATCATGTTCTACCAAAGCTAGCCGCGATGGTTGGAGAAGGCCGTCAACGCATCGACAAATGGCTGTTCTTCTCGCGCGCGGTGAAGTCGCGGTCCTTGGCGGCAAAGGTCGTCGTCGCGGGACGCGTCCGCATCAATCGCGACAAAGCAGCGCAGGCGTCGGATCTGGTCAAGCCCGGCGACGTGCTCACCATCATGCTCGAGCGCCGTATCCTCGTCTGGAAGGTGCTGAACTGTGGCGCCAGGCGCGGCCCGGCCGACGAGGCGCGGCTGCTTTACGAGGATCTGTCGCCGGCGCCGGCACCCAAAGGCGAGGCGGTTCCGGACGCCGTTCCAGCCTTGCGCGAGGCCGGCAGCGGCCGCCCGACCAAACGCGAGCGACGGCAGACCGACCGGCTGCTCGGCGACGACTGAGATATAGCCGGGCCGCGGCACGGCTGCAGCAATTCCAGGAAAACTGCGCAACGGTTGGGCTGGAGGACTTGGCCGAAGCTTTCCGGCTGGAATTCCATTCCGCGACACCGGCTGCGCCTGCAATCCCTGCCCTTGCATGCGGCGGGCAAAGGCGTTACCTCAGCCGAAAAGCCCAGCAAAATGGGACGTTCCGGAGCCTGCAATGACCTATGTCGTGACCGACAATTGCATCAAATGCAAATATATGGACTGCATCGAGGTCTGTCCGGTCGACTGTTTCTACGAGGGCGAGAACATGCTCGTCATCCATCCTGACGAGTGCATCGACTGCGGCGTCTGCGAGCCCGAATGCCCGGCCGACGCGATCAAGCCGGACACCGAGGGCGGCCTCGACAAATGGTTGCAGATCAATTCCGAATACGCCGAGAAGTGGCCCAATATCACCGCCAAGAAGGAGCCGCCGGCGGACGCCAAAACCTTCGACGGCGAGACCGGCAAGTTCGAGAAATATTTCTCGGCGGAGCCCGGCGAGGGCGATTGATATAGCGGCCGGGAATACCGGCATGACGCGGCGTAACCGGACCGATACAATTGCTGTCTTGACGGGCAGCGCTGCCGCTTGGCGTTAGCGAATGCAGCAAAACCTTGATTCTTCCGACTTTTTGTGTTACATCAACGAAACATGCCGGTGACACAACGTCGATTTATGGCGCTAACGCCCCAAATCACTGAAAGGTGAGCTTTTAGATCCGGACCAGAGCGATCTGGGGCAGGCGGTCGCATTCGTGCGATATGCCGGCCCTTGGCTTTTCCGGTGGGTTCATCCTGTTGCGCGGCTAACGGTCGGCTTTGCCGACCTCGTGGGTTCGAGCCGGCATGATGCCGGCTGCACAACTTAAGGAGTTCAGGGCGTAATGGCAACGATCACCCCGCAGAAGAAGTCCAACGCGGCTCGCCACGGGTTCAAGACCGGCGAATTTATCGTCTATCCGGCGCATGGCGTCGGCCAGATCGTGGCGATCGACGAGCAGGAAGTTGCGGGTCACAAGCTGGAACTGTTCGTCATCGATTTCCAGAAGGACAAGATGCGGCTGAAGGTGCCGGTCGCCAAGGCGACCTCGATCGGCATGCGCAAGCTGTCGGAAGAGGATTATGTCGACCGCGCGCTGAAGGTCGTGCAGGGCCGCGCCCGCATCAAGCGCACCATGTGGTCGCGCCGCGCCCAGGAATACGACGCCAAGATCAACTCGGGCGACCTGATCTCGATCTCGGAAGTTGTGCGCGACCTCTACCGCGCCGACAACCAGCCGGAGCAGTCCTACTCCGAGCGCCAGCTCTACGAAGCCGCGCTCGACCGCATGGCCCGCGAGATCGCCGCGGTGAACCGCATGTCGGAGACCGAGGCGGTGCGCCTCATCGAGGTCAACCTCAACAAGGGTCCGAAGCGCGGCGCCAAGGCCGACAACGAGGAAGCCGAGCAGGAAGAAGCTGCCTGAGCTTTTTCGCTTTTGAGTTTACGAAGAACCCGGCCTCGCGCCGGGTTTTTTGTTTCTGGTACCCACTTCTACACCCCGCTGCCGGCTTCCTTCTGCGCTTCCTCTTGCCTGAGCGAGGCGATGAAGCGCTTGGTTCGCTCGCGCTCCGGATTGTCGAACACGACCGAAGCCGGGCCTTTCTCGACGATGACGCCGGCGTCCAGGAACACCACCTCCTGCGCGATCTTCGAGGCGAGCCTGAGATCATGCGTGGCCATCACCATGGTCGTGCCTTCGCGGGCAAGCTGTCCGAGCACGTCTACCACTTCCTGCGCCAGTTCCGGATCGAGCGCAGAGGTAGGCTCGTCGCAGAGCAGCACGCGCGGCGACGGCGCCAGCGCCCGGGCGATCGCCACGCGCTGCTGCTGGCCGCCGGACAGCGTCGCCGGCCAGTCATCGGCCTTGTGAGCCATGCCGACCTTTTCGAGCAGCGCCATCGCCCGCTCGCGCGCCCTCGGCTCAGGCCATTTCAGCACCGTCACCAGCCCTTCCATGACATTCTCGATCGCTGTGCGATGCGGGAAAAGCTGAAAATTCTGGAACACCATGCCGGTCTGCAGGCGGATGCGCTGAATATCCTTGGCCGGCACCTTGCCACCCGGATGGAACGCAAGCGTCTCGTCGCCGATGCGCAGGGACCCGGACGTCGGGATTTCCAACAGGTTGATGCAGCGTAAGAGCGTGCTTTTGCCGCCGCCGGAAGGGCCGACCAGCGCAGTCACGCTGCCCTCGTCGAGGGTGACGGTCACGCCCTTCAGCACAAGATTGTCGCCGAAGCGCTTTTCGATGTTGCTGAGGCCGATCATGCGTTGGCCTCCAGGAACCCGCCATAGCGGTTGAGCCGCACTTCCAGCCGCGCCTGCAGCGCCGACAGCACCGAGCTCAACGCGAGATAGAGCGCGGCCGCTTCGACATAGAGGATCAGCGGCTCATAGGTGGTCGCGACGATGCGCTGCGCGGCCTGGAACATCTCGGGCACCGTGATTGCCGCCGCGAGCGAGGTGTCCTTGACCAGCGAGATGAAGGTGTTGGAAAGCGGCGGCACGGCAACGCGGCCCGCCTGTGGCAGGATGGTGCGCCGCATCGCCTGGCTCCAGGTCATGCCGATCGAATAGGAAGCTTCCCACTGCCCCTTCGGCACCGAGCCGATGACGGCCCGGATGATCTCAGACGTATAGGCGCCGATGTTGAGCGTGAAGCCTATCAGAGCGGCGGGAAAGGCATCGAGCAGAATGCCGACCGACGGCAGGCCGTAGAAGATCAGGAACAACTGAACGAGCAGCGGCGTGCCGCGAAAAATCCAGACATAGAAGCGCACCATCGCGACCAGCGGCTTCGGGCCGAACAGCCGGATCAGCGCCGTCACCAGTCCGGCGATGAGCCCAAGCGCGAAGGACAGGAGCGTCAGCGGCACGGTGAAGATCAGCGCCGCCCACAACAGCGTCGGCAACGATTCCAGCATCAATTGCAGCCAGTGCGGCACGAAGCGCTTCTCCCTTCCAGATACGGCGGCGCGTCCCCCGTATGGACCGACTATCATGCAAAAACCGGCGGGCCGTCAAAGACGACCCCGATGAATGCCGTGCAAAAACAGCGGGCCGTCGAAGACGGCCCGCCGGTATCCGAGCAAGGAGACGATTGCCTTACTTCGAAACGTCCTGGCCGAAATACTTGTCGGCGATCTTCTGGTAGGTGCCGTCGGCCTTGATGTCGGCCAGCGCCTTGTTGATGGCCGCGACCAGCTCCGGATCGCCCTTGCGCACGATGACGCCGGAATAATCGGCATTCTCTTCCTGCGCCGCGATCTTCACATTGGCGTCCGGCTTGTGCTTCTTGAAATCGAGGAAGGACAGGCTGTCATTGATCGTGGCGTCGGCGCGGCCGGTGAGCAGAAGCTGGATCGACTGGTCGAACCCGTCGGTGCCGACGAGCTCGGCGCCGTTCTTCTCGGCGAGCTTGCCGAAATTGGAGGTCAGCGACTGCGCCGACTTCTTGCCCTTGAGATCGGCGAAGGTCTTGATGTCGGTGTTGTCGCCGCGCACGATCAGCACCGCCTTCGAGGCGATGTAGGGATCGGAGAAATCATACTTGGCCTTGCGCGCATCGGTGATGCCGACCTCGTTGATGACGGCGTCGTAGCGGTTGGCGTCGAGGCCGGCGATCAGGCCGTCCCACTTGCCTTCGAGGAATTGAACCTTGACGCCGAGCTTGTCGCCGATGGCCTTGGCGATCTCGACGTCGAAGCCGACCAGCGCGTTGGATTCGTCGTGATAGGTGAAGGGCGCATAGGTGCCTTCAGTGCCTACCTTGAGCACCCCGGCCTGCTTGATCTGGTCGAGATTGGCGCCGGCATAGCCGGCGGTGATCGCCAGAACCTGCAGCGTTCCGGCGATAAGAAGCGGTTTGAGCCATTTCATTTTTCTGTGATCCCGTTTTGACCGGTGTCCCGGCGCGATTGTGCGAGCCGGAAACTGGCAGATAGAAGGCAGCAAAATAAGGAACCAGATTTCAAAAATCGGCTCTGCCAGAAATCTGATTCTCTAAACCGCCGAGAATTCGCCAGAAGGCCTTCCCGGTAGATAACAGAACGTTTCCGCCGGCACCATCTGCCCCCTCGGGCGGCGGAACCATCCATGCGCCTGACACGTTGCATGGCTGTTGTAGGGCGCGGCGGCATCTTTTCAACCGCCATACGCGCAATCGTCGCAAAAGGAGCCGGCATGATCGAAGACGCGGCAGGACGGACATTGGTCCGGGCGGCAATGAAGGCTCCATACCTCGAGCGCGACGAGGAGCATGTCCTTGCGCTTCGTTGGAAGGAAGAGAACGACCAGCACGCGCTGCACAGGATCACTGTCGCTCATATGCGCCTTGTGATCTCCATGGCCTCGAAATTCCGCCATTACGGGCTGCCGCTCGGCGATCTGATTCAGGAGGGCCATGTCGGCCTGCTGGAGGCGGCCGCCCGTTTCGAACCCGCGCGCGAAGTACGCTTCTCAACCTATGCCACCTGGTGGATCCGCGCCTCGATGCAGGATTACATCCTGCGCAACTGGTCGATCGTACGCGGCGGCACCAGTTCCGCGCAGAAGGCGCTGTTCTTCAATCTCAGGCGTCTGCGCGCGCGCCTCGCCAACGGCGCCGAGCCGCTCTCCAACGCCTCGCTCTACCGCGAGGTCTCGGCGGCGCTGGGCGTGCCGGAGGCGGACGTGGCGATGATGGATTCGCGCCTGTCTTCCCCCGACAGCTCGCTCAACGCGCCTTTGGCCGACGAGAACGGCGCCGCCGAGCGGATGGATTTCCTGGTCTCCGAAGACCCGCTTCCCGACGAAATCGTCGGCGAGAGGATCGACGTCCAGCGCCGCGCTATCTGGCTGCGGAGCGCGCTCGGCGCGCTCAACGCCCGGGAGCTTCGCATCATCGAGGAGCGCAGGCTGAGCGATGACGGCGCCACGCTGGAATCGCTTGGCGAACAGCTCGGCATCTCCAAGGAGCGCGTCCGCCAGATCGAGGCGCGCGCCATGGAAAAGCTGAAGCTGGCGCTGGTGAAGCAAAATCCTGAATTCCTGGCGGAAGCCGCCTGAAGTCAGTCCGGGACCAAACTCAAAGATAAGAATAACACGCCGTCATCGGGGCCGTTTTTCCTCGATGATAACTAGGATTGTGAGCTCTTTAACAGACTGTTGCGCCGCAATCGGCTTTTTGACTCCTCCAGATCACACCACATGGGGGATTTGCCATGCTGCGATGCTGCGCGCTGATTGCACTCTTGATCCTCGTGGGTCTCACGACGTTTCAAGCGCATGCCGAGCGAAGGGTTGCCCTTGTGATCGGCAATTCGCAATACCGCGAAATCCCGACGCTCAAGAACCCGGACAAGGACGCGGAGAACGTGTCGAGGACATTCCGGCTGGCCGGCTTCGAGGTGTTCGCCGCCAAGGACCTGACCAAGCTTCAGTTCGAAGAGCGGTTCCGCAACTATCTGGCGGCGGCGGACGGCGCCGATCTGGCGGTTGTCCATTATTCGGGGCACGGCTTCCAGATCGGCGGAGAGAATTTCCTGATCCCGGTCGACGCGTCGCTGAAAGATGCGGCCGACATGGAGGTCCAGGCCATCAAGGTCGACGACATATTGCGGCAGCTGCGATCGAGATCGAAAGTCCAGATGATCATCCTCGACGCCTGTCGCAACGATCCTTTCCCGCGCAAGGACTATTGGCTGCGCGATCAGTTGATCGTCGCCGGCGGCGGCGGCCTTGCGCAGGTAACGGGTTCGCAGAACACGCTGATTGCCTTTGCCACCGAGCCGGGGGCGGTCGCCTATGACGGGTCCGGCGACCTCAGCCCGTTTTCGTCGTCCTTCTCCCGCCGTGCGCTGGCGCCGGACCAGGAGATACGCTCGGTGATGGCGGCCGTCCGCCGCGACGTGGTCAAGGCCACCAACGGCAAGCAGGTTCCATGGGAGAACTCCTCGCTGATCGACGACGTCGTGCTGATGCGCGGGGCGGAGCAACCAGCGCCGTCACCCGATACGCAACAGAACGAGCAGGTGGCGGAGCGCGGAATCCAAGTCGCCGATGCCGCCGAAGCGATTGGAAGTCTCGACATCCGTGTCCCGCTCGGCGTCGGTCCGGTTCCGCTGAAACTGGAGTTTCCGGCCAAGGATGCCTCTATCAGCCTTAAGCTTGCGAGCTACCCGGCGGCCGGCACGCTGTCCCTGCCCGATCGTGTCCTTTCGCCGCAATCGAGCCTGACGGCCGCCGAGGTCGACAAACTGCGCTACGAGCCGCAGATAGGCTCGGTCGCGCCCGTCGAAGTCGGCATCGAGATCCGCGCGGGCAGCGCCGCGAAGCGGTCGACGATGCAACTCTCGCCGAGCGTCGACCCTTGCGACCAAGCCGCCGGCGAGCCGCTCGACCTGCAGGGCGTTGTCTCGGGCCGCTTGCCGAACGAGATCGGCGGCGGAGCTGTCGAAGCTTGCGAGGCGGCGGTGAAGTCCTATCCTGACATTGCGCGCTTCCGCTACGAGTTGGGGCGGGCACTGCTGGCGTCGGGCCGGCTTGACGAAGCGAGGAATGTGATCCAGGAGGCGGCCGATAAGGGGCACGTCCGTGCCGTGTACGAGCTCGGCTACATCGCCGCATCCGGAATGAGCGCGGCTCCGGATTTGACCAAAGCCAACAGCCTCTATGCGCAGGCGTCGGACAAGGGAGATCCCTACGGCATGACTGCCTTGGGGCGCGCTTTGTTCGACGGTGTCGGCGTCCAGCGCGACACCGGCAAGGGACTGGACCTGCTGCTCCAGGCAGCGGCGATGGGGCATGTCGATGCCACCAAGGACCTTGCGGTGATCTTCAAGGAAGGCCGCAACGGCGTACCCGCCGACCCGGCCCGCGCCTTGGCTTTCCTCCGAGCCGGCATCGACCGGCAGGAGGCTTATTCGATGGCCATTCTCGGTCTCTCACCCAAGCGAAGCGAAAAGACGGTCCCGGTGTGCAAGCCCAAGGTGGTGACCAAAGTGGTCACGAAGATAAAGGTGGTCCGTACCCCCGCGCCAAAAGCGCCGCCACCGGTCACCAAGATACCGGCCAAGCGCATACCGAACGGCACCGGATCAGCATCTTGGCGTGGCAATGGCGGCGATCACCCCGAGCCCCGCGGCGGCGGATCTGACAGCGGCAGCACCGACGGTGACAGCACCGGCAGCACCGACTCCGGCAGCACCGACACTGGCAGCACCGGCAGCACTGACTCCGGCAGCACCGACACTGGCAGTCCCGGCAGCACTGACTCCGGCAGCACCGACACTGGCAGCACCGGCAGCACTGATTCCGGCGGCACTGATACTGGCAGCACCGGCGGCTCTGACGGGATCAGATAGCAGCATCGATGGCGTGGACGCAGCCAGCCGAACGGCAGCGTCGAGAGAGCATGATCCCGATAAGTGGGAACCGGTTTCGGACGACATCATGCTCCAACAAGGATCGTGATGGCGATTCAACGAAACGCCGTCACCATCAAGCGGCCGCCGGAAAGCGGGGTGTCGGTCTTATTTGTCGGTGACGATCTTGACCTTGTCGCCGGACGACACAGTCGCGCCCGGCGACATGGCGTTGAGCACGCGGAACAGATCGAGCTTGCGATCGACGCCGACCATCTGCGCGGCGAGCGAGCCCATAGTCTGGCCGGCCTGGACGGTAATGACCCTGATATGCAGCGGCTTCAGCGCCGCCTTCTCGGCCGGGCTCAGCACGCGGAAGGAGCCGCTGACCGAGCGCGCCACAGGGTCCAGCGAAGTGCTGGCCGAGGGCGCGGCCGTCAGCAGCCTGTAGACCTGCCCACCGGCCCGGATCACCGCGATGTCGAACTGCCAGCCTTGCGCGCTGGCATGGGCCGTCGCCGCATCGTTGCCGTTGATCGTGTCCTGGCGCACGCTGGCGTCTTCCAGCCCCGCGACCCAGCCGCTGCGGATGTAATCGGTGAGCGACACGGACTTGTCGATCGCCACGCCGTCGAAGCGGATGGCGATGTCGCCCGGCCCGGTCGCGGTCACGGCGGCCGCCGAATTGTCGATGACAAAGCCGTCCGGCACGGTGAACGAGACGCCGAGATTGGGATGCATGAAGGTCTGGCCGCGCACATAGCCTTCTTCCGGCGTGTCGCCGTAAAGCAGGCCGTCTATGCCGGCCAGAAATGCGTCGCGGTCGCGCGTGCCGACGCCGGGCGGGCCGAAATTGCGCGCGAGGCGCTGCGCCAGCTCGATACGCTGCGGCGTGTTCGGGTGCGTCGCCAGGAAGTCGAGGCTGGCGTCTGTGGCGCCGCTCACCGAGCGGAAATCCGTATAGGCCGACATCGACTGCAGGAAGCGGCCGGCGGCATAGGGATCATAGCCCGCCTCGCCGATCGACTTGATGCCGATGGCGTCGGCCTGCAGTTCCTGGTTGCGCGAGAATTGCGCGAGCCTGAGCTTGCCGCGGATCAGCGCCGCCTTGGCGGTCGGGCTGTCGCCGAGCACATCGGAGACCACCTTGGTCGCCAGGCCCTCCTCCGCTTCGAGCTGCTGCCGCTGCAGGCCGTGATTCGCGGTGACGTGCCCCATCTCATGCGCGATGACGGCGGCAAGCTCGGAGGAATCGTTGGCCAGCGCCAGCAGGCCCCGCGTCACATAGAGATAGCCGCCCGGCAGCGCGAAGGCGTTGACGTTGGGCGAATTGAGGATGGTTATGCGATAGGTCTGGGTCGGGTTGGCCGACACCACCGTCAGATTGCCGACGACCTTGGCCACCATGCGTTCGAGCTTTGGGTCGGAATATTCGCCGCCATAGGTGGCGAGAATCCGCGGGTGCTGCGCCTTCGCCATCTCTGCGAGCTTGGCGTTGGCCACGACATTGTCGACGGTGATCGGCTTGTCGGAAGGTTGGAAGCCGCTCTCCTGCACGTCCGGCGGCGTGAACATCTGGCAGCTCGCCAGCAAGGCGACGCTCGCCAGCGCGAGAAATCGTGCCAGCGGCTTCATCCACACCTTCTCAGCGCCGCTCGACAGGTCGGCTTCCTTCCAAATCTTTCGGCAAATCACGGTCCAGCCGGACCAGCATGGCCGGACCTAGCCATACTCCCCCGGACAAGGCAAGCAAACGCCGGATCGCCCATTGCCGGTTTGGCCATAAATTATGTCCGCTTCCGGGCAACATGTTGTGATCCGGCAACGGTGCCGCCTCGATCGCCGATATAGCGCCGGAACGCATCCGGTCCAGACCGATCGAAGAAATCCTCGGCGGGCCCGGCTGCCGCGATCGTGCCTTCGTCGAGAAATGCCACGTCCTGCCCGACGCGGCGCGCATCTTCCGGCTGATGCGTCACGAACAACACCGTCATTTCGCGCTCGGCATGAATGCCAGCCACAAGATCCAGCATATCGTCGCGCAGCGCCGGGCCGAGCGACGCGAAAGGTTCGTCGAGCAGCAAAACGGGCCGGTCGCGCAGCAGCACGCGCGCCAGCGCCACGCGCTGCCGCTCGCCGCCGGACAGCTCGCGCGGCAGCCGCTTTTCCTTGCCGGCAAGACCAACCCGCGCCAGCGCCTCGGCGACCTCGGCGCGATCGGCGTCGCCGAGTTTCAGCGACGGCGAGCGGCCGAGCCCGACATTGGCTTCGACGGAAAGATGCGCAAACAAATTGTTTTCCTGGAACACCATCGACACCGGCCGCGCCGAAGGCGGCGTGTTTCCGAGATCGACGCCGCCGATCAGGACCTTACCCGCATCAGGCGCTTCGAAGCCGGCTATCAGATTGAGCAGCGTCGACTTGCCGGAGCCGCTCGGCCCCATGATGGCGGTGATCCTGCCGGCCGCGAATTCGGCGTCGAAGCGGAAGGAGGATTCGCCATAGCTGAACGAGACGCCATCCAGCGCGACGGCGAGGCCCTTTTGCGCGGCGGTGCCGTCGATGGTCGTCATGACTTTCCTTCCCGCCCCAGCCAGTCGGCCGCGACCACCAGCATCAGGCAGACGAGGCCGAGCAGCAAGGCAAGTCCCGCGGCGTCGGCTGTCCTGTAGCTGCTCATGCGCGCCAAAAGCAGATAGGGCAAGGTCTGCACGGAATCGCTGCCGAACAGCGCGATCACGCCGAGATCGCCGAGCGACAGCGCCATGGCGAAGGCGAAGCCGGTGGCCAAGGGCCGCCTCAGCGACGGCCAGTCTATCAGGCTGAGTCGGTTCCAGCCGGTTATGCCGAGCGCAAGGCAAAGCCGCTCGTGGCGCTCGCTCGCCGCGTCATAGGCCGGGCGAACGGCGCGAATGGCGAAGGGCATCGCCATCACTGCGTTGACGGCGACGACCATGACCGGCGCGATGGCAAAGACATCGGTGACGTGGCGCAGCGCCAGAAACCAGCCGGCGCCAAGCACGATCGGCGGCACGACGAGCACGAAGCCGGCGCCGGTGTCGGCGGCATGTTCGAGCAGGCCCATGGCCCCGCCTGCCCGGCGCCGTAGGGCCAGCGCGCGCCGTGCCGCGATCAGCGCCAGCGACAGCGTCACGCTGAGAAGCGCCGCAAGCAGGGCAAAGCCGGCGCTGGTGAAGGTGGCGCGGCGCACCGCCGCTTCACCGGCCAACCGTCCGAGATCCGTCCCCAGACCTGAAAGCACGGTCGCCAGCATCGGTCCGGCGACGAACAGCAGGGCAAGCATGATGAGGCCGGCATTCAGCGCGCTTTCGATCCGGCCCGCCGAAAGGTAGCGGCGCGGCGCCACCGGCAGATTGGCATCACCGACCGTGTTGGCGCCGAGCCGCGTGAGTGCTGCGACCACGACGAAGGTGAGCGCGATCTGGAGAAACGTCAGTGTTACGGCCCGCGTAGGATCGAAATCGAAGCGCAGCGCCTGGTAGATGGCCACTTCCAGTGTCGTCGCGGCCGGACTGCCGCCGAGCGTCAGCACGATGGTGAAGGAGGTGATGCAGAGCATGAAGACCAACCCGGCAATCCCCGGCAGGGCCGCGCGCAGCACCGGCCATTCGATCAGCCGGAAGGCCGGCCAGGCACCCATGCCGAGCTGGCTCGCCAGCCGCCACTGGTCGGCGGGAACGGTGCCCAGCGCCTCGAGGAACAGGCGCGTCGCCAAGGGCAGGTTGAAGAAGACATGAGCGACAAGGATGCCGGAGAGGCCGTAGATCCCCGGCCAATCCGCACCGCCAAGTCTGGCGAGGACGCCGGCTAAATATCCGACCCGACCGTAGAGCGCCAGAATGCCGAGCGCGGCGACGATCGCCGGTAAGGCCAGCGGCAGGGTGAACAATTGCAGGATCAGGCCGCGACCTGGAAAGGCCGGATGCCTCGACAAAGCGCGCGCCACGAGCAGCGCCGGCGCGACCGACAGCAGCGTCGAGAGAGCCGCCTGCCACAGCGTGAAGCGGGCGACGCGCAGGAGATAATTGTCGAAGGCGGCGGCAGCGCCGGAGAGATCGTGCGCGCCTTCGACGGCGAGGCCGGCGAAGGCACCGCCGATGAGGAGGGCGATGGCCGCCAGCGCGACGACGCCGGCGGTGACGCGGGAGTCAGGGTGCACGGCGGCTTGCACGTTGCACCTTGGTGGAATTCAGCAAACGCCGTGTTCCTTCGCGCCCCCCTCTGTCCTGCCGGACATCTCCCCCACAAGGGGGGAGATCAGCAGCGCCCGCCCCTCGCTCATCACTGCAACGTCGCCAGTTGGCGAAACCGCCGATGACGGCCAATTTCCCCCCCTGTGGGGGAGATGTCCGGCAGGACAGAGGGGGGCGCCGTAGAGCGATCATCTTGCGCGAATAGCGATCCTACTTGCTCATCACCGCCAGCCACTCATCCACCCACGCCTTGCGGTTGGCGGCGACCTCCTGCGGGCTGAACAGCAAGGTCTTGGTCGGCTTCACCAGTTTGTCGAAGGCCGGGTTGAGCGGCTTGTCGGTCTTGCCGGCCGGGAACATCCAGTTGGTTTCCGGAATGACATCCTGGAATTTCGGTCCGGTCATGAAGGCGATGAACTTTTGCGCCAGCGGGTTCTTCGCGCCCGTCGTGGTGATGCCGGCAACCTCGATCTGCAGGTATTCGCCTTCCTCGAACGAGGCGGCCTGGTAGCGCTCGGTGTTCTCGGCCACCATGTGGTAGGCCGGCGAGGTGGTGTAGGAAAGCACCATTGGCGCCTCGCCCTTGGTGAACAGGCCATAGGCCTCGCTCCAGCCCGGCGTCACCGTCAGCACTTTCGATTTCAGCTTGGCCCAGGCTTCCGGCGCCTTGTCGCCATAGACCGATTTCACCCACAAGAGCAGGCCGAGGCCCGGCGTCGAGGTGCGCGGATCCTGGATGACGATCTTGTCCGTGCCGGCGCCTTCGACCAGTTCCTTCAGGCTCTTCGGCGGGACTTTAAGCTTCTGCGTGTCATAGACGACGGCGAAATAGCCGTAGTCGAAAGGCACGAAAGTGTCGTCGCTCCAGCCTCCAGGCACGTCGATGGCGGAGACTTCGCCATGCGGCACGAACAGTCCGCTCGCCTTGGCGTCGGCGGTGAGATTGGTGTCGAGGCCGAGCACGATGTCGGCCTTGGTGCCGGCGCCTTCGAGCTTGACGCGGTTGAGGAGCGCCACGCCGTCGGCCACCGAGACGAATTCGAGATCGCAGCCGCATTCGGCCTCGAATTCCTTCTTCACCGCCGGGCCGGGACCCCAATCGGCGGTAAAGCTTTCATAGGTATAGACGGTGAGCTTGTCCTTCGCAGCGGCAGGCGCGACGCCCGCCAGAAGCGAAACTAAGCCGGTTGCGAGAATGAGATGGGACAGTATTGCGCGCATATCGGCGCCTCCTTCGTTCGAGTGACAAGGAATTGAGGCGCCGGATCGTCCGAAACGTCTAATCCCTCCGCCGGTACAAACCGGATCAGGTTCAGCGGGTTGGCTTGATCGCCTCTCAGCCGGATCACGTCCGGCACCCCGTTAGAGCGTTTCGACAGATAGGCCCCGCCGAAGCAGCGCGCAAGCGGAAGTTTGCCGGGCAGCTAATGTTCGCCGGTAGCCTCGCAGCCGAAGCGCACGGCATCCCGCTTCCGTTTCGCCCGACGGGCTGGTAAGGGCGACGGCCATGGGCACATTCACCATCCTGCTTGCCGGCGAGCTTATCCGCACGCCCCGGCTCGAACGCCAGATCGCTGGCTCGCGCGTCATCGCCGCCGATGCCGGCATCGGCCATGCCCGCATGCTTGGACTTGTCCCCGAACTTTGGGTCGGCGATTTCGACTCGGTGCCGGCGAACCTGCCGGATGATCTCGCCGCCGTGCCGCGAAAAGTCTTTCCGGCCGAGAAGGACATGACCGATGGCGAGCTCGCCATAGCGGAAGCGCTTCAGCGTGGCGCCACCAGCCTCGTGCTGGCCGGCGCCTTCGGCGGCAAGCGCGCCGACCATGCCTTCCTGCATCTGGCGCTGGCCGTGCGGCTGGCCGAGGCTGGCACGACCGTGCTGCTGACCAGCGGCGCGCAGGAAGGCGCTCCCATCCTGCGCGGCAAGGCCAGCTTCGACTATGACGACGGCACCTTGTTTTCGGTGCTCGGCTTTTCCGACCTGTCCGGCCTGACGGTCACCGGCGCCAAATGGCCTCTCGACCGCGTCGAGGTGGCGTTCGGTTCCTCGCTCACTATATCAAATGAGGTCAAAGGGCAGCTTGGCATCGCGCTGGAGCGCGGCCGGGCCCTGCTTCTGGCCCACCCCTATCCTCTTCCAGAAAGTTGACATGGCGCCGCCACTCCTCAACCTCGACGACATTAAACTGACTTTCGGCGGCACCCCGCTGCTCGACGGCGCGGCGCTCAGCGCATCCGCCGGCGAGAAGATCGCGCTGGTCGGGCGCAACGGCTCGGGCAAGTCGACGCTGCTCAAGATCGCCGCCGGGATGATCGAGCCGCAGGATGGCGAGGTGTTCCGCCAGCCTTCGGCCACGGTCCGCTATCTGCCGCAGATGCCGGACATGGACGGCTTCGCCGACGTGCGCGCCTATGTCGAGGCGAGCCTTGGCCCGGCCGACGATCCGCATCGCGCCACCTATCTGATGGACCATCTTGGCCTGACCGGCGAGGAGCGGCCGAACGACCTGTCCGGCGGCGAGGCGCGCCGCGCCGCCCTTGCCCGCGTCATGGCACCGGAACCCGACATTCTGCTCCTCGACGAGCCGACCAACCATCTCGACCTTTCGGTGATTGAATGGCTGGAAGAAGAGCTCGCCCGCACCTCCTCCGCGGTGATCCTGATCTCGCATGACCGCCGGTTTCTCGAGCGCGTCACGCGCGCCACTGTCTGGCTGGACCGCGGCCAGACGCGGCGGCTGGACAAGGGCTTTGCGCATTTCGAGGAATGGCGCGACCAGGTGCTGGAAGAGGAAGAGCGCGATCAGCACAAGCTCGGCCGCCAGATCGTGCGCGAGGAACATTGGCTGCGCTATGGCGTGACCGCCAGGCGCAAGCGCAACATGCGCCGCCTCGGCGAGTTGCAAACCATGCGCCAGCGCTTCCGCAGCCATCGCGGCGCAGAGGGCACCGCGACGATGGTGGCCAGCGACGCCGCCGAGTCCGGCAAGCTGGTGATCGAGGCCAGGAACATCGACAAGAGCTTTGGCGATCTCACCGTGGTCAAGGGGTTCTCGACCCGCATCCAGCGCGGCGACCGCGTCGGCCTGGTCGGCCCGAACGGCGCCGGCAAGACGACATTGTTGAAGATGCTGACCGGCGAGCTGGCGCCGGACGCCGGCACCGTGCGGCTCGGCGTCAATCTCGAGATTGCGACGCTCGATCAGAAGCGCGAGGCCGTCGATCCGCAGGAGACGCTGGCGCATTACCTCACCGACGGACGCGGCGAGAACCTTGTCGTCAATGGCGAGCAGCGTCATGTCGTCTCCTACATGAAGGATTTCCTGTTCAAGCCGGAGCAGGCCCGCACGCCGGTGCGCGAGCTTTCCGGCGGCGAACGCGCGCGGCTGCTTTTGGCCCGCGTGCTGGCCCGGCCGGCGAACCTTCTGGTGCTGGACGAACCGACCAACGATCTCGACATGGAGACGCTGGAGCTGCTGCAGGAGCTTGTCGCGGGCTTTGCCGGAACCGTGATACTGGTCAGCCACGACCGCGACTTCCTTGACCGCACCGTCACCAGCGTGATCGCGCCGGACGGCGGCGGCCGCTGGATCGAATATGCCGGCGGCTATTCCGACATGCTGGCGCAGCGCGGCGGCTCCAGGCTGGAAGACCGCAAGGCAAGGTCCAAGACCGAGGCGAGCGAGGCTGGACCGAAAGCCGAACCGGCGGCGCCCAAAGGCGCCGCGAAAAAGCTCTCGTTCAAGCAGAAATTCGCACTGGATTCGCTCCCTAAGAAGATCGAAGCGGTGACGGCCTCGATCTCGCGACTGGAGAACAACATCGCCGACCCCTCCTTCTACGAGCGCGACCCCGCCTCGTTCCAGAAGACTATCGCCGCGCTCGACAAGGAGCGCACGACGCTGGCGGCACTCGAGGAAGAGTGGCTGGAACTGGAGATGCTACGCGAAGAGATGGAAGGGTAGGCTTGCCTGCACGTTCTATGCGCTTATATTATGCGCATGGAATAGAGAGGCTGCCGTGCTCCAATCAACTGCGAAACCGCAACGCAAATCGGTAAACACCTCGATCGATTCGAGATTGATCGAGGAGGCCAAGGCATTGGGTATCAATATGTCCCGCGCCGCCGAGCAAGGAATCGCCAAGGCAATTTCTGCCGAGAAGATCCGTCGCTGGCAGGAGGAGAACAAGGAAGCGCTCGAAAGCTCTAACGAATACGTCAAGCGTAACGGTCTGCCTTTGGCCAAGTACCGGCTGTTTTGATGGCTCGCTACGATTTCTACCGAAGCACGGGAAGCGACGGTTATCTCCTCGATGTCCAGTCCGACATACTAGAACAGCTCGATACCAACGTCGTCGTTCCCCTTCTGCCCCCCAACATCGCACCGCTGCCGGCACGCAGGCTGAACCCGATCTTCAGGATCGATGGCAAGGAACACGTTATGGTCACTCAGTTCATTTCGGCTGTGACGGCTTCCGAATTGCGGGCGGCAGAAGGAAACCTTGGCAGGCATCATGACGAGATCGTCGCCGCTCTCGACATGCTGTTTCAGGGCTTCTGAGCGGCGGCTTAAAACCGCCGCTGCCATCACCCCGATGTCTTCGCCGCCCAGGCCTTCAGCGCCTCGTCAAAAACCTTCTCGCCGGGGATGCCCTTTTCCATGGTGAGCAGGGCGCGGCGTCCGGTCTTGTAGACTACTGGCACGTCGATCCAGGCCTGGCCTCTCAGCAGCGTCAGGTTGGCGTCCTCGTCGGCCTTGGTGTCGTTGAGCGCGACGAGGAAGAAGCCGTCGGCGATCTTGGCCGGGATGCCGATCAGCGGGCTGCCGGCATCCTGTTCGGAACTCTTCATGGCGATGCGCAGGATGTTGTCGACGCCGCCGCCATCGAACCCTTCCGGCGTCAGGAAGATCATCTCGATTATGTGGCTGGCGGGCAGTGTCTGGTCGGTGTTGCGCCGGATCGTCATGCGCAGCTGGATATTCTTGCCCGGGATCGTCGCCTCGGCGCGGATCGCCGGTTCCGGCGGCAGGTCGCCGCCGGGCGATTCCTGCACAAGCGACCAGACGATGCTGCCGGGCTCGGCCGTACCCTGCTGCGTGCTGGTGCGCTCCTCATAGAAGATCGCCTTCTGCCCGACCGGCACGGTTGCCTCGGCGGTCGCAGGCGCCGGCGCAGCCGGTGTCGTGCCCGCGGGCGGCGGCGTTGTCGCTGCCGCAGGCGGCGTGGCGCCGGCCGCGGGCGGGGTTGCCGCGTTAGCCGCCGGCGGCGTGGTTCCGGCTGCGGGCGGCGTTGGATTGGCCGCGTCGGTCGCCGGCGCTCCGGCCGCAGGCGTCTCAGGCGTCGGCGTGGCCGGAGCAGGCGTGACCGGAGCAGGCGGGGTCGTCGCCGGCGTAGCCGGCGGCCGCGAGGTCAGCGCCGCGACGGATTCGCCTTCGCCGATCGTGGGCTGTCCGCCGGCCGGGCCGGGATCCGTCTCCTTGCCCTCGGGCGTCAGGCGTTGCGTGAACTTGTTGGTGTCGGCCGCCTCGCCGGTGCCGGACGCAGCCGGCGCGGCCGCCGTCTCCGTCGCCGGCTTGGCCGGAGCCGGCTTGACCAGCGGCTCTGTCGAGGCCGTCTTGCTGCCACCGCCGCCAAGGCCGAAGAGCGACCCGAACGCATTCTTGTTCAGCCATATGCCGTAGCCGCCGCCGGCCAGCACCAGGAGCGCGACGACGGCGGCGATCAAGCCACCATAGCTGCGCTTGCGCTTTTGCGGCTGTGGCCGCAGGCGCTGGAAGGTATCGGCCGCCGGCTGCTCGTCATTGGCAAAGACATCGCTGCCGTCATTGGCATCGTCCATGCCCGCCAGGCCTACATCGTCCTCGCGCGGCGACGGCATCGGCGGCGGCGCCTTCTGCCAGGCTGGCTCCGCCTTTGGCGCGGTCTGCCAGTTCGGCTCGGTCCTTGCCGTGTTCTGCCAGGCTGGCTCGTCCTTCGCAGGGGTTTGCCGCGGGGGTTCCGCCTTCGGCCCGCCTTGCCAGCTGGGTTCGGTCCTGGCGGGCGCGGGCGACGGCCTGAACGGCTCGGACTTGAACGGATCCGGCTTGGCGGGTTCCGGCGCCGCCGGCTGGCGGGAATGGCTCGGCTGGTTCTTGTTGCGGTCGATGGAGGAGAAAATATGCTCCAGCTCCGCCAGCGGATCCTCAGCCGGAACGCGTTTGACATACTCGCGCTCGACACTGGAAATGGCGTCTTCCAGCGAGCGCTTCTGCTTGCTGACGACATCGGGCGCAAGCGGCGGGGAATACTCGGCCAGTTTCTTTGCCAGCACGGCGCGGGCGCCGTCGTATATCTGCTTGCGCATCTCGAACGAAGGGTCGGCCTTCTTGTCGAGCTGCTTTTTCAGAACACTAACGAAATCTGCCATGCGTCAGGTGACCTGCATTCTTTTCCCGCCGACCGCAAATCAGCCATAGCGCCGGGAAGGGCTGTGAAACTAGTCTTGAAACGGGTCGGTCACAAGTATTGTGTCGTCCCGCTCGGGGCTGGTGGAGAGCAACGCCACGGGGGCACCGATCAGCTCCTCGATATGGCGGACATATTTGACGGCTTGCGCCGGCAAATCGTTCCAGCTTCTGGCGCCGGCCGTGGTTCCCTTCCAGCCTTCGAGCGTCTCGTAAACGGGCTCGACCCGCGCTTGCGCGCCCTGGCTGGCCGGCAGGTAATCGATCGTCTCGCCGTCGAGGCGATAGCCCGTGCAGACCTTGATCTCGTCGAGCCCGTCGAGCACGTCGAGCTTGGTGAGAGCGATGCCCTTGATGCCGTTGACGGCGACGGCCTGGCGCACCAGCACGGCGTCGAACCAGCCGCAGCGGCGCTTGCGGCCGGTGACGACGCCGAACTCGTGGCCGCGCGTGCCGAGGAACTCGCCGATCTCATTCTTCTGCTCGGTCGGGAACGGCCCTTCGCCGACGCGCGTCGTATAGGCCTTGGTGATGCCAAGCACATAGCCGATGACGCCGGGGCCTACGCCCGAACCGGCGGCGGCCTGCCCGGCCACGGTGTTGGACGAGGTGACGAACGGATAGGTGCCGTGGTCGATGTCGAGCAGCGTGCCCTGCGCGCCCTCGAACAGGATGCGTTCGCCGGCGCGGCGCCTGTCGTCGAGCACCTTCCAGACGCGGTCCATGTAAGGCAGGATCTCGGCGGCCACCGAGGTCAGCTCCTGCATGATCGCCTCATGCGTCGCTTCCGCATGACCGAGCCCGCGGCGCAGCGCATTGTGATGCGTCAGCAGCCTGTCGACCTTCAAGGGCAGCGTTTCCAGATCCGCCAAGTCCATCACCCGCACCGCGCGCCGGCCCACCTTGTCCTCATAGGCGGGGCCGATGCCGCGTCGTGTCGTGCCAATCTTGGTTCCTGAATTTGAGGCGGCGTCTTCGCGCAATCCGTCCAGCTCCCGGTGCAGGGACAGGATAAGCGCGGTGTTTTCGGCTATTTTCAGGCGTTCCGGCGTGACCTCCACGCCCTGCTCCTTGAGCTTCTTGGCTTCGGCGACGAAGGCATGCGGATCGAACACCACGCCGTTGCCGATGATCGAAAGCTTGCCCTGCCTGACCACGCCGGACGGCAGCAGCGACAGCTTGTAAACCTTGCCGTCGACGACCAGCGTGTGGCCGGCATTGTGGCCGCCCTGGAAGCGCACGACCACATCGGCCCGTTCCGACAGCCAGTCGACGATCTTGCCCTTGCCTTCGTCACCCCATTGCGAGCCGACGACCACCACATTGGCCATGTTCTTTTCCCTTGAAATGCCGCGCGGGCGGCCTGAAACGACAGGCCTCTATAGCGTCAAGCGGAGGCTGGCGCGACCCTTTCTTTGCCGCCGAAACCATCGTTGGAGCATGACCCCAACCGAAGGTCGGCGAACCCAAAAAGCGGAACCGGCTTCAGCAAGTGACCATGCCCCTCAAGGACTTGGATCAAAATGACGCCAACGCCGAGACGTCAACCTGGTCCAGGCACAACAAATTCCGGCTTTCGCATCATTTACTTGCCGCCGCCGCCACTCTAGGCCGGGCCGAACCCTCGAGCACCCGCAGGGCCGGAACCTCCATGCACCGAGCCGCCTATCTGTTCCTTCTGTCGACCATGCTCTTGTGGGGCGGCAATTCGGTGGCGGGCAAGCTTGCCGTCGGCCATGTCTCGCCGATGACGCTGGTGTTCCTGCGCTGGGTGATGGCGGTGCTGATCCTGCTGCCCATCGGCTGGCGGACGCTGCGTGAGGATTGGCCCGAAGTGCGCAGGCACTGGAGGCTGCTTGCCGGGCTCGGCGCTTGCGGCTTCACCATCTTCAACGTCATCTTCTACACCGCGCTCAACTACACGACCGCCATCAATGTCTCGATCGAGCAGGCAGCCATCCCGATCGTCATCATTCTTGCCAATTTCGTGCTGTTCAGGCTGCGCGTGCAGCCTCTGCAGATCGTCGGCGTCGTGCTCACCATCGCCGGCGTCGCGCTGACGGCAAGTCATGGCGACCTCGGCCAGTTGCTGAAGCTCGAGCTCAATTTCGGCGACGCCATCATGCTTGTGGCGGTGCTTTGCTACAGCCTCTATTCGGTGGGACTGCGCCTCAGGCCGGCAATCCGCTGGCAAAGTTTCATGCTGGCGCTGTCGATCGCCGCGCTGCTGGTCTCCCTGCCCTTCTTCGTCTGGGAGGTCGCGTCTGGCCGCGTCATCGTGCCGGACGCGCGTGGCTGGGCGCTCACGCTCTACACGGCGCTTGGCGCTTCGGTCGTCTCGCAGGTCCTCTACATCAAGGGCAACGAATTGATCGGCGCCAACCGCGCCGGCCTGTTCATCAATCTGGTGCCGATCTTCGGCACGTTGCTTTCGGTGCTGATCGTCGGCGAGCAGTTTCAGGCGTATCAGGCCTTCGCGCTGGCGCTTGTCCTCGGCGGCATTGCGCTTGCCGAGTACAGCGGCAGCCGAGCAGCGCTGCAGACGGGGTGAATATCTCAACTTCCCGGCAAGCGGCCATCGGGTGACAGCCACCTCATGAATGCCCCGCCTGCTGATGCAAGCGGGGCGTTTTCACGTCCGGACGTTACTCGCTGCCGACGTCGAAGCGCAGCCGCTTTGCCGAGTCGATCGACTTGTGCGCGCGTACCTGCTCCAGCACACTTTCCGGGAAGGGCGCATCGAGATAGAGCAGCGCTATCGCATCGCCGCCCGGTCGGTTGCGGCCGAGCTGGAAGTTGGCGATGTTGACGCCGTTCTCGCCGCACACGGTGCCAAGCAGGCCGATGATGCCGGGCGCGTCGGCATTGGTGGTGTAGAGCATGTGCTGGCCGACCTCGGCATCGAGATTGATGCCCTTGATCTGGATGAAGCGCGGCTTGTGGTCGGAGAAGCAGGTGCCGGCGATCGAGCGCGTCATATGCTCGGTCTTGACGGTGAGCTTGATATAGCCGTCGAACACGCCCGACTTGTCGCGCTTGACCTCGGCGACGATGATGCCGCGCTCCTTCACCATGATCGGCGCCGACACCATGTTGACGTCGGAGACCTGCGGCCGGATGAGGCCTGCAAGGGCAGCGCTCACCAGCGCGCGCGTGTTCATCGTCGCGGTCGAGCCGTCGAACAGGATCTCGACCTCCTTGATCGGATCCTCGGTGACTTGGCCGACAAAGGCGCCGAGCACTTCGGCAAGCTTGACGAAGGGTTTCAGCCGCGGCGCCTCCTCGGCTGTGATCGAAGGCATGTTGATGGCGTTGGAGACCGCGCCCTTGATCAGGTAGTCGCTCATCTGCTCTGCAACCTGCAGCGCGACATTCTCCTGCGCCTCGGTGGTAGAGGCGCCGAGATGCGGCGTTGCCACGACATTCTCCATGCCGAACAGCGGGTTGTTCTCGGCCGGCTCGACCTCGAACACGTCGATGCCGGCCCCGGCCACCTTGCCGCTCTTCAGCGCCGCGACCAGGTCCGCCTCGACGACCAATCCGCCGCGGGCGCAATTGATGATGCGCACGCCGTCCTTCATCTTGGCGATCGCCGCCGCATCGATGATGTTGCGCGTCTTGTCGGTCAGCGGCGTGTGCAGCGTGATGAAGTCGGCGCGGGCGAAGAGCTCGTCGAGTTCGACTTTCTGAACGCCGAGCTCCTCGGCGCGGCTGTCCGACAGGAACGGATCGAAAGCGATCACATGCATCTTCAGCCCGACGCCGCGCGTGGCGACGATCGAGCCGATATTGCCGCAGCCGATCACGCCCAGCGTCTTGCTGGTGATCTCGACACCCATGAAGCGGTTCTTTTCCCACTTGCCGGAATGGGTCGAGGCATTGGCTTCCGGTATCTGCCGCGCCAGCGCGAAGATCATCGCCACCGCATGCTCGGCCGTGGTGATCGAATTGCCGAAGGGCGTGTTCATCACGATGATGCCCCTGCGGCTGGCGGCCGGGATGTCGACATTGTCGACGCCGATACCGGCGCGGCCGACGACCTTGAGCCTGGTTGCCGCATTGATCAGCTTCTCGGTGACCTTGGTCGCCGAGCGGATGGCGAGGCCGTCATACTGGCCGATCACCTCGGCGAGCTTTTCCTTGTCCTTGCCGAGATCGGGCAGATAGTCGACGTCGATGCCGCGATCCTTGAAGATCTGCACGGCGGTGGTGGAAAGTTTATCCGAAACGAGAACGCGGGGCGCCATTGCGGCCTCCTTGAGGTGGGAATGGAATGTGTCGGGAACTGGCGGCCCGCGGGCCGCCATGAAACTCAGGCCGCTGCCTTGAGCGACGCCTTCTGCGTGGCGAAGGCCCAGTCGAGCCAGGGCAGCAGCGCTTCGAGATCGGCGGTCTCGACGGTGGCGCCGCACCAGATGCGCAGGCCGGGCGGGGCATCGCGGTAGGAGCCGATGTCGTAGGCGACGCCTTCCTTGTCGAGCGCGGACACGATCCCCTTGGCGAAGGCCGCCTGGCCGTCGGCATCGAGCGCCGCCACTTGCGCGTCGGTGAAGGAGAGGCACACTGACGTGTTCGAGCGCGTCGCCGGATCGACGGCGAGGTGGCCGAGCCACGTCGACTTCTCAGCGAACCGGTCGAGCACCGCGGCATTCGCGTCCGCGCGCGCGATCAACGCTTCCAGGCCGCCGATCGACTTCGCCCAGCGGAGCGCATCGAGATAATCCTCCACGCACAGCATCGACGGCGTGTTGATGGTCTCGCCCTTGAAGATGCCCTCGATCAGCTTGCCGCCCGAGGTCAGGCGGAAGATTTTCGGCAGCGGCCAGGCCGGCTTGTAGGTCTCCAGCCGCTCGACAGCGCGGGGCGACAGGATCAGCATGCCATGCGCGCCCTCGCCGCCCAGCACCTTCTGCCAGGAAAAGGTGACGACATCGAGCTTTTCGAAATCGAGCCTTTGCGCGAAGGCGGCCGATGTCGCGTCGCAAATGGTCAGGCCCTTGCGGCTCGCGGGAATGAAATCGCCATTCGGCACGCGCACGCCCGAGGTCGTGCCGTTCCAGGTGAAGACGACGTCGCGGTCGAAATCGACCTGCGTCAGGTCGGGCAGTTCGCCGTAGCCGGCCTCGAACTTGCGAACATCCGCGAGCTTGAGCTGCTTGACGACATCCGTCACCCAGCCGGAGCCAAAACTTTCCCAGGCAACCATGTCGACGCCGCGCTCGCCAAGCAGCGACCAGAGCGCCATCTCGACCGCGCCGGTGTCCGACGCCGGCACGATGCCGATGCGATAGTCTGTGGGAACCTTGAGGATTTCGCGCGTCAGCTCGATAGCCTGCTCGAGCTTCGCCTTGCCGATCTTGGCGCGGTGGGAGCGCCCAAGCGCGGCGGCTTTGAGCGCCTCGACCGACCAGCCGGGGCGTTTTGCGCAGGGACCTGAAGAGAAATTGGGGTTTGCCGGACGGAGTCCGGGCTTGGTAAGCGTCGTCATCGTGGTCTATCCTTCCAGATAGTGGCCCCTCGTTGGGGAGGGGTGGCCCACGGACGGCGATATGCGCTCACGCTTCCGGCGTCAAGAGCAAAGTTTTTGTCGCTGTCGGGATACTGGCGATACCGATCAAACTCTCGTGACCTCAAACGCGAACGGCGGACCCAAAAGATCCGCCGTGGTCGTTCTCATGCATTCACAGCGCCTACCAGAGATCGTAGCGCAGCCCGAGCTTGACCTGGTGGTAGTCGAGGCCTTTCTTGAAAATAGGGTCGCCGGCATTATCCGACACCACATACTTCGCAGAGGGCAACGCGACATATTGATAGCCGACATCGACCGCGACATTCTTGCTGACCTGATAGGCAAAACCGGCGCCTAGCATGTATGTCAGGCTGAACTGCTTCTCCGACTGCGCAGAACCTTTGTAGCCGCTCGGATCGTCGCATTCGAAGATCGTCGTGGTTGAGCCCACCGTCGTGGACGAATCCACGCAGTTGCGATCGCCTTGGGCAAATCGGTAGGAGCTATATGCAAGGCCAATGCCGCCTCCGACATAGGGCGTTATGCCGACATAAGTGCCTAGATCGACAAACGCGCTCGCCATGACATCATAGGCCTTGTTGTTGCCGTTGTTGGAGCCTTCGCAGCCACGGGTGCTTGGGCCGGCGAACACGCTTGTGCCGCTGGCGTCGGTAACGCTTACCGTCTGCGTTCCATCGCAGGTGGTTTGGAAACTGCTAGCGAACTTGCTGGTCGGCAGCAGACCGAAATTCAGTTCACCGCGGAAATAGTCGTTGAAATGGTAGCCCATGCCTATCGAACCGGACAATGGACTGTTTTTGGTGGAGAGGCCCGCTGGGGTTTCCGAAAAGTCATAAGGCTTGTTGAAGGCATAACCGACATCGCCGCGCAGATACCAACCCGAGCCGACCTCGACCGGCTGGTAGTCCGGCGCCTGGTCGACATAGATCGGCGGATCGTAGTCGGCTGCGAGCGCCGGCGTCATCGGCAACAGGATGATTGCGGCAAGCGCTGACGCGATACGCGATCTGGATATCATGGTCCCCGGCTCCTGAAATTGGCGCCAGCCGCGAACGCGAGCGCCGTTTCAAGGAGCCATTGTTAACCATAGTGGTTAAGTGGCAGTTAAGGATAACAGTCGGTTACCGAATTGATTTCGATCAATATTTGTCGGCGTTGCATAACAAAAGCCGCCCGGCTGGCGCCGGGCGGCTGACGAATTTCGGGATAATGAAGGCGATTACTTGGTGTAGATCGGCTCCGGCTCCGGCTGATAGGCGACCACTGGTGCGGCGCAGCCATTGTTGCCGCCGAACTGGTAGCGCAGGCCGCCGCGCACTTCATGCGTGTTTATGCCATGATCGAACCCCGGCCCGGAGCTGGTCGAATCGAACTCGAACATGCGGCCGCCCTGGATGTGGGTGAAGCGATAGCCTGCATCGAGGATCACCCTGTCGGTCAGGCAGTAGGAAGCGCCCGCCATGAGAGCGTAGGCGAAGCGCCAGTTGGATGACCCCGGATTGGTCTCGGTGGTGTTCGGATCGTGGACCGTGTCCCACTTGATGTGCGCGCCGCCGATGCCGGCGCCGACGTAAGGCGTGATGCCGTGCCAGGTGCCAATATCCACATAGGCGTTGGCGAGCAGCAGCAGGGCGCTCATCCTCGACACTTCGGTTGATGTCGTGGTGAGGTCCGAGGTCTGGCCGTTGAAGTTCGATTTGAACCAATAGTCGGCAGTCAGATCGGTACGGAAGTAGTCGTTGACTTTGTAGCCGACACCGCCGCCTAGCGAGAAGCCACCCTTCAGCTTGCCGAAATCGAAATCGTTGGTGCCGGGCGGCGGTCCGTACGTAATGTAGTCGATGCCACGCAAAGTCGACTTGTGATAGTCGATGTCGCCACGGATATACCAGCCGCCGACATCAATCGGCTGCGGTTCGACTACCGGCGGTGGAGCTTCTTCGATTTGCGGTTCCGCGAGGTCGGCGGCGAGAGCCGGTCCGGCTATCCCCGCGAACAGCGCGGCAAGCAATGCCATTCTTGCTGTCTTGAACATTCTGTCACCCCTAAGAAGCCTCGGGACGACATCGCCCGAAGATGATTGACCTCGGGTTTGGATAATGAATTGCAAAGGTTAAAAGCCGTTTAACCGTACCGATTAACCACGAATCTATACAATTTTAGAGCGAACGCCGTTGTCCGATCTGCCCGCCCGGCGACAAAAAGCCCGCCTAGCGGCGGGCTTGCCGACTTAGAGGAACTGCGGGACGGCGTTCAGGCGGCGCTGCGGGTGTCCTGCAGGATGCCGACGATATCGTTGACGACCGCTTCGACCAGCTGCGGATCATCGCCCTCGGCCATGACCCGGATGAGCGGCTCGGTGCCGGAGGGACGGATCACCAGGCGGCCGGCTTTGCCAAGCCGGTTGCGCGCATCCTCGATGGCCGCCTTGACCGGAGCTTCCTCCAGCGGCTTGCCGCCGGAGATGCGGACATTCTTCAGAAGCTGCGGCACCGGCTCGAACTTCTTCGACAATTCGCTGACCGGCCGGTTCTGCCGCTTGATGCAGGCCAGCACCTGCAGCGCCGAGACCAGGCCGTCGCCGGTGGTCGAGAAATCGGACAGCACGATATGGCCGGACTGCTCGCCGCCGACATTCAAGCCATGCGCGCGCATGTGCTCGACCACATAGCGGTCGCCGACCTTGGTGCGGTGCAGCTGCAGCTTCATGTCGCCAAGAAAGCGTTCCAGCCCGAGATTGGACATTACGGTGGAGACGACGCCGCCGCCGGCCAACCGCCCGCTCTGGTGCCAGGACTCGGCGATCAAGGCCATGATCTGGTCGCCGTCGACGATGGTGCCGTTCTCGTCGACGATCACCACCCGGTCGGCATCGCCGTCGAGCGCGATGCCGATATCGGCGCGCACCTCGTGCACCTTCTTCTGCAGGCCGGCCGGATGGGTCGAGCCGCACTCCTTGTTGATGTTGAAGCCGTTCGGCTCGACATTGATCGCCACCACCTCGGCGCCGAGCTCCCACAGCGCCTCGGGCGCCACCTTGTAGGACGCGCCGTTGGCGCAGTCGACGACGATCCTCAGCCCAGAAAGCGACATCGAGCGCGGCAGCGTGCGCTTGGCGAATTCGATATAGCGGTCATGCACGCCGTCGACGCGCTTGGCGCGGCCGAGCCCATCGGAATCGGCGAGCGCCAGCTCGATGTCCTTGTCGAGCATGCCTTCGATGCGTTCCTCGATCTCGTCGGAAAGCTTGTAGCCGTCGGGACCGAACAGCTTGATGCCGTTGTCGTAGTAAGGATTGTGCGAGGCCGAGATCATCACCCCGATGTCGGCGCGCAGCGAGCGCACCAGCATGGCGACCGCGGGCGTCGGTATGGGGCCGAGCAGGAACACGTCCATGCCGGCGGCGCACAGGCCCGCCACCATGGCGTTCTCGATCATGTAGCCGGAAAGCCGCGTGTCCTTGCCGAGCACGACGCGATGGCGATGATTGCCGCGCTGGAAGGAGAGCCCGGCGGCCATGCCGACGCGCATGGCGACCTCGGCCGTCATCGGAAATTTGTTGGCGCGTCCGCGGATACCGTCGGTGCCGAAATACTGACCTGCCATGTGTCTCAAAGTCCCCGTCGGTTTTTCAGCCGCCCGTTTTGCCACAAATTGGGCCGCATCCGATCATCAAATTTCGTGATTGTATATTACCAATTCTTAGAAAAACATTGTAGCGGGCGATGCAAGCGATTCGACAGCCTGTCACCACCTTTGACGTGGCGGCGCTATACCTGCCGGTGCGAGGCTTGTCGGCGCCCTGTTCCCGGCAAAGCCTGGCTGGCGGCAAACCGGCAGGCAATTCATCACCTTATCGCGAATAACACACTTTGTGAGAGCGCCTGTGCCGGAAGCATCTGGCGCAACCGGACATTGAGAGCTATTGATTTGGCATAGGGACACTTATTGGCGGCAGCAAGGGAGAAAACGCCATGCTTATTCATAGACTTGCAGCTTTGACGGGTATCGCCGTCGCAACCTTGTTCCTGGCGGCGCCGGCCAACGCGCTGACCATGGCCGAGTGCAGCACCAAGTATAACGCGGCCAAGGATGCGGGAACGCTCGCCGGCCAGACCTGGAACCAGTTCCGCAAGGCCCAGTGCGGCAGCGACGCCACCGCGACCGACACCAAGGCCGCGACCGACACCAAGGCCGCGACCGATACGAAGGCCGCCGACACCAAGCCCGCCAAGAAGACGAAGGCGGCCGCCGCTGCCGACGACGCGGCCAAGGGCCTGAGCTCCAAGGAGTGCAGCACCAAATACCAGGCTGCAAAATCCGCCGGCACGCTCAACGGCATGAAGTGGAACGACTTCCGCAAGGCCGAGTGCGGCCCTGGCGCAACCGCTGCGGCTGCCACCGCCCCCGCCACCAAAACCGCCACGACGACCAAGACCTCGACCGCCGCTGCCGATGGCGGCAAGGGCCTGACCATGGCCGAGTGCAGCACCAAGTACCAGGCTGCGAAGACCGCCAACAAGCTGAACGGCATGAAGTGGAACGACTTCCGCAAGGCCGAATGCGGCGCAGGTGCCGACGATGACGACACCGTGCCTGCGCCGACTGAGGCGACTTTCACGAAGGAACCGGCCAAGCCGACTGTGACCGCTCCGAAGGGCGTCACTTTCCCGGCCGCCATCTCGCCGAAATTCGCCAACGAGACCCCGGCCAAGGGCCGCATGCATACCTGCCTCGAGCAGTACTATGCCAACAAGGATGCCAACACGCTGAACGGCCTGAAGTGGATCCAGAAAGGCGGCGGCTTCTACAGCCTCTGCAACGCCAAGCTGAAGAGCTGATCGCCTAATTATTCGAAGGGAAAAGGCCCGCGCGTCGCAAGATGCGCGGGCCTTTTGTTGCGGGCGAAGACGCCCGCGGCCTTGCTCGCATCTGCATATGGCGGGACTGTCGGCATCGTCGATTTGCCCACACTGCCCATCGCCAGGTTTTGTCGGCAGCTCGCAAAGATTCCGGTTGAACATATAGGGAACAAACAGTATACAAAAAGATGTCAAACTTATCATCAATCAGGAGGGTCTCAATGTTCAGTTTGAAATTGGCGGCGTTGGCTGTGACGGCATTGGTCGCTTGGAACGCCTCACCTGCGAGCGCGCTGACGATGAAGGAATGCAGCGAGACCTATCGGGCGGCCAAGGAAGGCGGCACTTTGAACGGCATGGACTGGGCCGCTTTCCGCAAGGAGAAATGCGCGACGTCCGCCGCGGAGAGCGTCAGCCCGGATCCGGTCACATCCGCGGAGCAGCAGAAAACGGAAACCAGCGCGGCGGTCGTCCCCACGGTAGCGCCGGCGGGCGTGACATTCCCAACCACCCTCGCCGCCGAGTTCAAGACCGAAAAGCCCGCTAAGGCCCGGATGAAGACCTGCCTGCAGGGTTACCACAACAACAAGGAAGCGGGTACGTTGAACGGCCTTCGCTGGATCCAGAAAGGCGGCGGTTACTACAGCCTCTGCAATGCGCGGCTGAAAGCTGAATCATAAAAATCAAATACGGCGGATAAAGCGGTTCACCGTTTTTCCCGCAGACGTTGAGCCATCATCCTCGGGAGTATCTGGGATCTGCTGTTGGGCGATATCTACGCGCCAGGACGAGGGAAGCCTTGCCTTGTCTCCAATGCAAACAAAAACGCCGCGGAGCAAGCCGCGGCGTTTCTCGATCAGTCTTTCGCGCACCACCTCAGCTTGACGGCTGCGGCTCCATGCCGCCTTCGGGCTCGGGGCCCTTCTTGCGGCGGCCGCCGGTGCCGGCCTTCGGCACGGCCGAGCCGCGGCTGGGCGGGGTGTCGTCGCCGAGGTCGCGGGCGGGCTTGTTGCCCGCGATCAGCTGCTTGATCTCGTCGCCGGACAGCGTCTCGTATTCGAGCAGTCCTTCGGCGAGCGCGATCCATTCCTTCTTCTTCTTGGTCAGGATGGTCTTGGCGGTCGAATAGGCGTCGTCGATCAGGCGCCGCACCTCGGCGTCGATGATCTGCGCCGTCTCTTCCGAGATGTTTTGGGTGCGCGCCACCGAATGGCCGAGGAAGACCTCTTCCTGGTTGTCGCCATAGGCGACGTGGCCGAGCTTGTCGGAGAAGCCCCAGCGCGTGACCATGGCGCGCGCCAGCTTGGTCGCCTGCTCGATATCGGAGGAGGCACCCGACGTGATGTTCTCCTTGCCGAACTTGAACTCTTCGGCGACGCGGCCGCCCATCATGATCGCAAGCCGCGAGATCATGTACTTGTAGCTCATCGAATAGCGGTCGCCTTCCGGCAACTGCATGACCATGCCGAGCGCGCGGCCGCGCGGGATGATGGTTGCCTTGTGCAACGGATCGGCCGACGGCACGTTGAGCGCCAGGATCGCGTGCCCGGCCTCGTGATAGGCGGTCAGCTCCTTCTCGGCCTGCGTCATCGCCGACGAGCGGCGCTCGGCGCCCATCATGATCTTGTCCTTGGCGTCCTCGAACTCGGCCATGGTGACGAGCCGCTTGTTGCGGCGCGCCGCCATCAGCGCGGATTCGTTGACGAGGTTCATCAGATCGGCGCCGGAAAAACCCGGCGTGCCGCGCGCAACCACCTTGAGGTCGACATTGGGCGCCAGCGGCACGTTGCGCACATGCACCTTGAGGATCTTCTCGCGGCCGACGATGTCGGGGTTCGGCACCACGACCTGGCGGTCGAAACGGCCGGGCCTCAGCAGCGCCGGGTCGAGCACGTCGGGCCGGTTGGTGGCGGCGATGAGGATGATGCTCTCGTTGGACTCGAAACCGTCCATCTCGACCAGCAGCTGGTTCAGTGTCTGCTCGCGTTCGTCATTGCCGCCGCCGAGCCCGGCGCCGCGATGGCGGCCGACCGCGTCGATTTCGTCGATGAAGATGATGCAGGGCGCGTTCTTCTTGGCTTGGTCGAACATGTCACGCACACGGCTTGCGCCGACGCCGACGAACATCTCGACGAAGTCCGAGCCGGAAATGGTGAAGAACGGCACGTTGGCTTCACCGGCAACCGAGCGGGCGAGCAGCGTCTTGCCGGTGCCGGGCGGACCGACCAGGAGCACGCCGCGCGGGATCTTGCCGCCGAGGCGCTGGAACTTCTGCGGATCGCGCAGGAACTCGACGATTTCTTCGAGATCTTCCTTGGCCTCGTCGACGCCGGCGACGTCCTGGAAGGTGACGCGGCCATGCGCCTCGGTCAAAAGCTTGGCCTTCGACTTGCCGAAGCCCATGGCGCGCCCGGAGCCCGATTGCATCTGGCGCATGAAGAATATCCACACACCGAGGATCAGGATCATCGGCAACCACGAGATCAGATAGCCGAACAGCGAATTGGAGCCGTCGGTCTCGGGCTTGGCGGTGATGGTGACGTTCTTGTCCTGCAGCCTGGAGACCAGCGACGGGTCGCCGGGCGAATAGGTCTGAAAGCCGTTGGCGTTGTCCGTGTAGTTGCCGAAGATGCGGGCGCCGGCGATGGTCACGCTTTTGACCCGGCCCGACGCGACGTCCTGCAGGAACTGCGAATAGGCGATATCCGTGGTGGCGCCGCGCGTCTGCGGCGTCTGGAAAAGATTGAACAGGGCTATGAGCAGGACCGCTATGATCGCCCAGAGCGCGAGGTTGCGATAATTCGGATTCATCTATTGTCCCGTTGGCGTCCGCGCGCGGACCCGCGATGATGGATTAGCTTGGGCCTAACATAGGGAGAGCGCCCCCCCTTGCCAAGCAGAACAGCACGTATCGGTTAAGCTTTCGCCCACCCTCAACCATCATCATGGCGGCGGAATGGCGGTGCCGGCAACGGCGGCGCGCCGACCAGGGCCGCCGCGGCGGCGGCGGGCTCTATGTCGAAGGACGGCAGGAAGCGCGCGAAAGGAGCCACCGCCGGAGCGATCGAGACCGATCGCGAGCCGGCATTGCCGCCCGCAAGACCAAGGCATTCGCCGGCGGACCACAGCGCGGGCTCCGCGGCAAGCGCGGCGCGCGAAAGGCTCGGCGGGATATCCTCGCTCAAGGGCGCTTTCCCGGCGGCGGCAGCCCCCAGCGGCGCGATCACCAAATCGCCAGGCCCGTCTTTCAAAGTGATGCGCCGCCGATTGTCCCAGAGCCGGTTGTGCTGCGGTGGCGCGGCAGCAGGCAGGTCGCGGTTCTCGCGCCGAAGGAAAATGCCGGTTCGTCGCGCATCGATAACCGTCCGCGACAATGTGGCGCGAAACGGAGCGGACCGCAGGCGCGAATGCAGCGCAGCGCAGCGCGTCTCGTCGGCAAGAAACGAGACGCCGCCGATGGTGGCCAACAGGATGCGCAGCGCATGGATGGCGGCTTGGCCATCCTCATGTCCGGCAAACTTGCGATCGAGGCGGATGAGGCCCGGAACCGGCCTGCCGGCAAAGGCGTCGATGAGCATGGCGGCGCGGCGGCCGATTTCCCGGCGCTCGAGAGCCGCCTGGCCCGCGCGTGCCAGCGCCTGCGCGATACGCTGTTCGCCGTCGCCCTGTGCGAGCTTCGCCCGCAGGCGCGGCCGCTCGAAGCGGGCATCGGCATTGGTCGGATCCTCGATCCAGCCGATGTCGCGAGCCCGCAGCATCTCGCGCAGTGCCGCGCGCCTTGTGCTAAGCAGCGGCCGGACGATCCATGTCCGCCAGTCGAACAGCGTGGCGGGCGCCATGCCGGCGAGGCCCCGGCCCTCATCGTCGCGCGCCTGCCGCATCAGCACCGTCTCGGCCTGGTCGTCGGCGGTGTGGCCGGTCAGGATCAGCTTGATGCCTTCGGCGCCGGCAGCTTCGGCAAGCAGCCGGTAGCGCGCCTCGCGCGCGGCGGCCGCCAGACCGGTCGCGGGCTTGTCGCCGCGCCAGGCAAGAATGCGATGCGCGATGCCGCGATCGGCGCAGAAGCGTTGAACGAGCCGCGCCTCAGTGGCCGAGTCCGGCCTCAGGCCATGATCGATGGTCACCGCGAGCAGCCTGGCGGCCGATGCCGTCCGGTCGAGGTGATCTTTGAGGAGAAGAAGAAGGGCGGTCGAGTCGCTGCCGCCGGACACGGCAGCAATGGCGCCGGTCGAAAGATCCAGGTCGGAGAAAAGGCAGTCCAAAAGGTCAGGTTTGCTGTCGGGCGTCAGCACGACGCCAGGGCCCTTTCCTGCTTGATGCGTTCCTTGAGGGCGCCGGAAACATCGGGATAGCGCTTGCCGATTTCACTGAAGGTGGCGCAGGCGACGTCGTTCTGCTTCAGGCCGACCAGCGAAACGCCGAGCTTGAGCAGCATGTCGGGCGCCTTCTTCGCCTTCGGATAGTCCTTGCTGGCGGCGAGGAAGACTTCGGCCGCGTCGCGGTATTTCTGCTGCCCGAGCAGCGACTCGCCTAGCCAGTAATGCGCATCAGCCGCCTTGGCGTCCTTGGGGAAGCGGGAAATATGGTCGCGAAAACCCTGCTCGGCGGTCGGATAATCGCCCGACAGGATGAATTGGTAGGAATTGCGATAGAGCTCGTCGGGATTGTTGGTCGACGGCAGTGCCGCCACTTCGGTGCCGCCGGACTTGCTCTTCTTGGCCGGCGTTTCGGCGGAAGGAGCGTTTGCCGTGGCCGCGGGAGCTTCCGCCGGCGCGCTGGCCTGCGGACCGGTCTCGGCATTGACCACGTTGCCGTTCTTGTCGACGGTGATGGTGCCGAAATTCTTCGGCGGCGCGCCGGTGATCAGCTTGCCGGGATCGCCGGTCTGCGATTCCACGATGACGTCGCCAACGCTTTTGCCGCCGTTTTGCGCACCGGTGCCAGCCGGCGGCTGCGTCGCCGGGGCCTGGGCGACGCTATTGTCGGCTCCGGCGTCGCCGGTGCCGGATTGACCGGTGCCGGCATCGCCGAGATTGGTGTTGCCGTTATTGTTGTCCTGGGGCGCGGCTTCCGATTTCTTCTGCCCGGCCGGCTTGGCGCCTCCTTGGCCCTCCAGCTGCTGGAAACGGAACTCATTGTCTTCCTGCTGCTTGCGGATCTGTTCCTGCATCTGCAGGATCTGGAAATTCATCTCCTCGATCTTGCCGTTCAGCTGGCGCAGTTGATCTTCCAGACCAGTCACGCCGGCGCCGCCCTCCTGTTGTGCGACCTGCGCCTGTTCCGGCTTCTTCTTGTCGCCGAAGATGCCGAGCGTGGGCAGATGGAAGGTGAACCCGCTGTCGGCGGCCGGCCCGGCACTGTCGGCCGGCGCGGCAAGGCTTGGGAGGCTTGATACGAGCAGCAGCGCAAGCGTGCCGCTCAGGACCGTTCTGAAGTGCATTCTGTCTCTCGCGGTGGGTGTTGGCCTGATGCGCCTTTCCAAATCAAACAAGGGAGGAAGCGCCCTCGCGCTCATAGCAGGACGCGAGACTTCGGCCAAATTTTGTTTCGGTTTGTTGCAAAGGAAAAAGGCGGCCCTGAGGCCGCCTTTCATTTTTGGGATGTTGTATTTTTGTCGCCTGGGACGCCGAGCGCCGTTACCGAAAATCGACCCCGATCTTCGGTATCATGCGTCAGGAGCCGGCGCCGGAAAGCGTGGTAACGGCGCGGCGGTTCTGCGACCAGCAGGAGATGTCGTCGCAGACCGCGACCGGACGCTCCTTGCCGTAAGAGATCGTCTTCAGGCGGCCGGCGGAGACGCCCTTGGAGACAAGGAAGTCGCGGGTGGCGGCGGCGCGGCGGGCGCCCAGTGCCAGATTGTACTCACGCGTGCCGCGCTCGTCGGCATGGCCTTCGATGACGATCGCATACTGGCGGTACTGATTCAGCCACTGCGCCTGGCGGGCCAGCGTGGTCTGCGCATCGGCGCGGATCGACGAGGAATCGGTATCGAAGAAAATGCGGTCGCCGATGTTGACGGTGAAGTCCTGCGCCGAACCGGGCGTGGCGGCGCCGGCACCGTTGAGGCCGAGATCGGCCGCGCTGTTCGGGGTCTTCTTCGAGGCGCAACCGGTAATGGCGAGCGCCATCACGAGAGCGATCATCGCCGGGTTTCTGGTAAGTGCTGCGATACGGCCCATGCCGCCTCTCCTTCGCATATGAGTGATTTCGTTGATCACCCAGTAACCACGTTTGGGTTAACCGGCATTCAAGAAACACGGTTAATTTTTGGTTTCGAGCCGCCGTCCGCGACTGCTTGCCCCGCGCTTTACGAAGGGGCGACACTGCGCGCGGACCCTAGGCGGAAATGCGGCCAAAACGCGACCGGGTTGTGAAAAAGGGGAATTGAAGAATTGAGGAATTGAAGAATTGGCGAAAAGGGTCACTTCAATCTCTCCCTTAGATTCACCAGCATTCCATAGATGTGGGCATAGGCTTGCAGCCATTCGTCGCGTTGCCGCTGCGTGATGTAGCCAAGATCAAACGCATAAGAAATCCACGTTTCCATTTCGCTGCACGATCCCAGAGCCATCGAGATGAACCGCGCGAATTCGGGCCTGGAATGGGTCTGTTTGGCGAAGCCCTCAGCCAGATTGGTGCAGATCGCCTTGCTGGATCGACGCATTTGGTCAGCCAGCGCGTATTGCTCGATTTTCGGGAAAACGAGTGTGGCTCTATGGACCTCGAGGGAAACTGCATAAGCACGCCTATAGACCTCCAGATCCTTCGCGCGCTTGATGTAGCTACCCTCTTTCTCCATTCTTCAATTCTTCAATTCTTCAATTCCTCAGTTCCCCGCCCCCCTCACTCAAGCAACGGCGACCAAGCCGGGTCCGAAGCATAGTTCGCCGTCGGAATCTGCTGCTCGTTGCGGCCGGTGAGATCGACCGAGACCAGCTTGGGGCCGCCGGCGGAGTCGCGGAAGAACATCAGCACGCGGCCGTTCGGCGCCCAGGTCGGACCCTCCTGCTGGAAGCCGGAGGACAGGATGCGCTCGCCCGAGCCGTCGGTCTTCATGACGCCGATCTGGAACTCGCCGCCGCTCTGCTTGGTGAAAGCGATGAGATCGCCGCGCGGCGACCAGACGGGCGTCGAATAGACGCCGTCGCCGAAGGATATGCGGTGCGGATTGGAGCCGTCCGCGCCCATGACATAGATCTGCGAACGGCCGCTGCCGCCGCCGCGGTCGGAGGTGAAGACGATCTGCGAGCCGTCCGGCGAATAGGAGGGAGAAGTGTCGATCGCGGTCGAATCGGTGAGCCGCGTCGTCGAGCGGCTCCTCAGATCCATGGCGAAGATGTTGGAGTTGCCGTCGTCGCGCAGCAGGCTCATGATCACCTTCTGGCCGTCGGGCGAGAAGCGCGGTGCGAAGGTCATGCCGGGGAAGTTGCCCACCAGCTCGCGCTGTCCGGTCTCGATCTGCAGCAGATACACTTTCGGCTGCCCGCTTTCATAGGACATGTAGGTGATTTCCTGCCGGTTCGGCGAAAAACGCGGCGTCAGAACGATCGCGCGGCCGTCCGACAGGTAGCGTATATTGGCGCCGTCCTGGTCCATGATGGCGAGCCGTTTCTTGCGGGCGTTCTTGGCGCCGGACTCGTCGACGAAGACCACGCGCGTGTCGAAATAGCCCTTTTCGCCGGTGATCCGCTCATAGATGGCGTCGGCGATGATATGGGCGACGCGCCTGGTGTTGGCGTCGTTGGCGAAGAACTGCTCGCCCGCCATCTGCTGGCCCGCAAACGTATCCCACAACCGGTACTGGGCGCGGATGCGGCCGTCGGCTTCCTTGCCGACGCTGCCGGTGACCAGCGCCTGCGCGTTGATTACCTTCCAGTCGTCGAAGCGCGGCGTGGCGTCCGGACCGGAAATCTTTTCGATGAAAGCGCTCTTGTCGATCGGCGCGAACAGGCCGGAGCGCTTCAGGTCGGCGGTTACGATCTCGGTGATCTGCGCGCCCAGCGCATCATTCGACTGAAAATCCGTGATGGCGATCGGCAGCGGTTCGACATTGCCCTTGTTGACGTTGATCTCGACGAGAGCCCATGCCGGCGCGGCGGCGCCAACGATAGAACCCAGTGCTATTGTCGCGACCATCAGGAGCGGCTTGAGGGTGAATTTCATATCTTCTCGCTTCTCTTCGCTGATTGTGCGGAGGGCAGGCCTCAGAGGCCAAGCATTTCCCTCGGATCGAAAGTGACCTTGATCTGCGCCCAGATGTCCTGTTTTCCGGGAGGAACCTGCAGGCCGGCCATGTTGCATTTCTGGATAGCGCGCACCGCGCTTTCGTCGACCTGGCGGTTTCCGCTCGATTTCTCGACGACAGGCCGGCCGTCCAGCTTGCCTGAGGCGTCGAGGTTGAACGAGATCACGGCGATGAGATCGTCCGAGGCTTCCATGCCCGCCGGGAAGGTCCAGCAACCCGCAAGCTGATCGCGCAGGGCCCCTTCCTCCGACTTCGACAGCTTCTGGCCCTGGTCCTTTTCGCCGCCGAGCGAGGCCTGCTGCGTCGAGCGCTTGGCGCCGCCGCCGGACGGCTTCTGCTTGTCCAGCAGGGCGGAAATCTCATCGGCATTGAACTGCTTGTCGTCCGATTTCGGCTTGGAAGACGCTTCCTTCACCGGCTTGTCGGCGTCCTTGCGGTCCGGCGCCTTGGCGCTTTCGGCCTGGGCCGGCTGCGGCTTCGGCCGCGCTTCCGGCGCAGGCGCGGAGTCCGGAAGCTTGGCCTCGTCGGTGGGTTGCTGCTGGGCGATCGCCTCGGCGACGGCGTCAGGCTTCACCTCGTCCTTCGAAATAGCGGCGGTCGTGTCCTTCGGCGGCGTCGGTGTCGGCTGCTTGGCCGGCGTCGGCTTGGGCTCCGTCTGCTTGACCGGCTCGGGCTTGACCTCTTCCTTCGGCGTCGGCGTCGGCGCAACTTCCGTCGCCGGGGTCGGCTTCGGCTTTTCCTGCGGCTTCGGCACGTCCTCGACCGCCGGCTTCTCGGTCGGCGTCGGCGCGGGCGGCGGCGCCGCCGTCTTCTCGACCGGCTTCGGCTTGGCTTCGTCCGTCACCGGCTTGTCGGTATCGATGGTGTTCTCGCCGACCTTCTGTGCATTGGGCACGACGTCCGGCCGCTTGGTCGGCAGCGGCGCCGGTTTTTCATGCATCACCGACTTCTTGTCGCCTTGCAGCGTCTGCGGCACGGCTTCCATAGGCACGATGTCGACCGCCACCGACTCCACGTCGGCCGCGGGCATTGCAGGTGGCGACGACAGCGTGAACAGCCCGAAGGCCAGCGCCACCGTATGCAAGATCACCGATGAGGTGAGGCCGGTCCGCATTTGGCGTCTACTGATCCTGTTCCTGCAGCGAGACCAGGCCGATATTCTTGTAGCCGGCCGCCGAAATGCGGGCCATCACCTTCATTGCCGTGCCGTAGTCGGTCGACTTGTCGCCGCGGATGAAGATGCGTTCGTCGTAACCGGTCTTCGAGATCGCCTGCAGCTTGGCTACCAGCTCCTCGATCGGGATCTCGGTCTCCTGCAGGAAAATCTTGCCCGTCGAGTCGATCGAGACGGTGATCGGCTGCGTGTCGACATTCATCGCCTTGGCCTGCGTATCCGGCAGGTCGATCGGAACCCCGACGGTGAGCAGCGGCGCCGCGACCATGAAGATGATCAACAGCACCAGCATCACATCGACCATCGGCGTGACGTTGATCTCGGACATCAGGGCATGGTGACGGCCGCGCCGCCTATGGCCGCGTCCGCCTCGCCCCGAGCCACTTGCGCCTGCAGCAGACATCCCCATGATCGATCCTCAGCCCTTCTGCGCTACTTTTTCATCGATTTGGCGCGAGAGTATGGCGGAGAACTCGTCCGCGAAGCCTTCCATGCGCATGCCGATCTTGTTCGCGTCCGATGACAGCTTGTTGTAGGCGATGACCGCGGGAATGGCCGCGAGCAGGCCGATCGCGGTGGCGAGCAGCGCCTCGGCGATACCGGGTGCCACCACCGAAAGGCTGGTGTTCTTCGAGGCGGCGATCGCCTGGAACGACGTCATGATGCCGATGACGGTGCCGAACAGCCCGATGAAGGGTGCGGCCGAGCCGGTGGTGGCGAGGAAGCCGAGCCGACCCTCCAGCTTCTCCATCTCGCGCGTCAGCGCCAGGTCCATCGCCTTGTCGATGCGGGTCTGCAGCGCCAGCGCCGATTTCGCGCCCTTTTCGAAACTCTTCTTCCATTCGCGCATGGCAGCGACGAAGATCGCGCCCATCCCCGTGGTCTTGCGATCGGCCAGCGTGCGGTAGAGATCCTCCAGCGACTGGCCCGACCAGAACACCTGCTCGAAGCGGTTGAGCGCCAGCCGCATGCGGCTATAGGCGACGAGCTTGTCGATGATGATCGCCCAGGTCCAGATCGAGGCGCAGAGCAGGCCGATCATGACCAGCTTGACCACCCAGCCGGCCTGCATGAATAGAGCCCAGAGCGACAGATGCGCGCCCGGTTCGGCGAGTGCGATATTTTCCATGACTTACGTCCTTAAGATTTTCCGGGCATCGCTGGCGGCTGGCCCATGGGCATTCCTTTGGTCCGATCGCGCGAAGCTAGAAGCTTGCGGATAGCCCCGAATGCACCGTTTCGCGGCCTTTTCGAGGCAAATATTGGTGAAAGGAAGGCGCACGGATTGCGCCAATCTTCGCCAATTCCTTCATGAACCGTTATGGTTAAGGATGGGTTAGGGGATCAGGCGCGGCGCATTGCCGCGCATGGCTGGGGCCGCCGGCAACCGGAGCCGTCCGGTTGAAGCCTTCAAGATGGGCCTCGGGTGGAAGCTTCAGGCTTTTGCCTTCGGCATGAAAGCCGCGATCCATTCCTTTGGGAAACGCTTTGGCCGGCCGCTTTCGCCGACGATCGCCGCTTCGACCTTGGCCTCGACCAGCACATCGCCGCCACGCTTCAATTGCTGGCCCATGAAGATGCGGGCGCCGGAAATATCGCCGGTGCGCGTGTCGATGGTGAGGATATCGTCCATACGCGCCGGCGAACGGAAGTCGATCTCCATGCGCCGCACCACCCAGACGATGCGCTCGCCATGCTTGCCGTCCAGGAGTTCGGTGTGGTGGACGCCGGTCAGTCTCAGATAGTCGGAGCGCCCGCGTTCGAGGAATTCGAGATAGCGCGCATGATAGACGACGCCGGAGAAATCGGTGTCGGCATAGTAGACCCTCGCCATCAGCCGGTGGCCGAACTCCGTCAGCGCTCCGGAAAGCCCGGCGCCGAGCGCCGCCGATTCACCATGATCGTCCATCGCGCTTTCCTTTTCAGGCCCGAACAGGCACCTAAAGCCCTGCGGCTTTAGGCATTTTTTCTATGCGTGTCGTTGTCCCAAAAACCGCTGCACACTTTTGGGCGACACGCACTGTTTTCGCGCGGGAACGGGATGGCACTGTTGGGCACGATGATCAAGACCTTGATGGTGGCGCTGCTTGCGCTTGGCCCGTTGGCGTTGCCCGCCGCAGCGGCGACCTTCTCGATGAAGCGCGGCCTCAATCTCGACCAGTGGGTCACCTGGCCGGTCGAGGACAGATGGGGCGAGCGCCAGGCGATCCTGCCTTACCCGGAATGGCGCAAATTCCTCAATGAGGACGACCTCAAGGCGCTCAAGAGCGCCGGTCTCGACTTCCTGCGAATGCCGGTCGATCCCTCGCCCTTTCTTTCGGACCGCACCACAGCCCTCCGCGACGACCTCTATGCCAGCGTGCTGGACTCCGCGCGCATGATCAACCGTGCCGGCCTGAAGGTGATCGTCGACCTGCATCTGATCCCCGCCGGCGGCAACCGCAAGATCGGCATGAGCGAGGTGATGCATGACCCGGCCGTCTTCGATGCCTATGCCGAGCTGGTGCGCAAGATGGCGCGGACGCTGGCCAAGGAGGATCCGAAGCTTGTCGCGCTGGAACTGATGAACGAGCCGCTGGCCGATTGCGAGGCGAACGGCACCAACCTTTGGCCCGACCGCCAGAAGCAGCTGTTCGCCGCCGCGCGCGCCTCCGCCACCAGGCTCACGCTGGTGCTGAGCGGCGGCTGCTATTCGAACGCGGAGTCGCTGGCCAGGATCGACCCCAAGACGATCGCCGATGACAACATCATCTGGACCTTCCATTCCTACGACCCGTTCCTTTTGACACATCAGGGCGCAAGCTGGGCCGGGGACTTCATCCCCTACGTAACCGGCCTGCCCTATCCGTTGACGGCTGTCCCGAAGGCGCAACTCGACATGGCGCTGGACGCGATCCGCGACCGGATCAGGGCCGAGGCGCCCTGGGCGCGGCGAAGCGGCCTGCTTAGCTATCTCGACGAGCAGGTGGCGACGATGGACAGCTCCGAAAAGCTGCGCGGCCTGATGGATGCGCCGTTCGCGACGGTCGACGCCTGGGCGAAGGCCAAAGGGATCAAGCCGCAGGACATCACGCTCGGTGAATTCGGCATGATCCGCAAGGAATACGGCAACGGCTTCGTCATGCCGGCCGCATATCGCGCAGCCTATGTGCGCGACATGATCGCCCGCGCCGAGGCGCATGGCTTTTCCTGGTCGCTGTGGAGCTATGGCGGCGCCTTCGGCATCGTCGATGCGTTCGACGGCGAGAAGGCGGAACCGGACGTGATGGACGTGATCAGGTCGCTGCGCTGAGGCGGCGGGCCGGGGCGACACGCCTCAGCCCAGATCGATCTGCAGGATCTCCGGCCGCACCCCGAGACGAACCGGCAGAATGCTGAAGCCCAGCCCGCCCGACACAATCAGGTTGCGGTCATTCTCCACGACATGGCCGTAGGCGAAGCGATTGCCATAGTCCGAAGGCACGACCGGCGAATAACCAAACAGCCGCACCTGTCCGCCATGCGTGTGGCCGGACAAGGTGAGCGATACCCGCGAGGGCACCTTCGGGAAGATGTCCGGTTCATGTGCAAGCAGGATGATCGGCTCGCTCCCCTGGATCTTGGCCAAGGTGCCCGGGAGATCGTCGAAGCCCTGGAAACTGTCGCGTCCCTTGGCCTTGTTCGGCAGCAGCGCGAGTTGATCGGCTAGCCCGGCGATCCAGAAACCATGGCCGTCCTTTTCCACCCGCACGACGTCGTTTTCCAGCACCGGGATGCCGACATGCTCGAGCGCCTTGCGCGACTGGGTCGGGCCGGCTTCCGCTCGCTGGGCGAAGAAATCGGTCCACCAGTCGTGATTGCCGAGGATCGACAGCACGCCGAGCGGCGCCTTCAGCCCCGACAATGCCTCGGCCCACTCCTCCACCCGCACCCGGCCCGTCACCAGCTTTGTCCCGGCGGTATAGTCACCGAGCAGCACGATCAGATCCGGCTGCAACGCGTTGGCCTCCTCGGCAAGCGCTGCGATCCGTTCCGGCGTCATCCAGGGCCGGCAGGAGTGGATATCGGCAAGCGCCACGACGCGCAGCTTGAGCCCGGCCGGCCAGTGCGGCGGCGTCAGCGTGTAGCGCTTCACATGGGTGAGCAGCATCGGCTCGATGCCGACCGCATAGGCGCTGAGCGACACCATGGCGAAGGCCGAGCCGCCGATAAGGCGCAGGAAAGCGCGTCTGGTGATCATAGGTCGCCCCAAGCCCTAGGATTGCGTCAGATAGCCTATCTTAAAGGATGCAATTGCGCCCTCAGTCGGGCCGAGCCGCGCAGATTCTGCGCAGATGGACCGTTGCGCCGCCGAAACGGCGAACAAATCTGCGTTACTCTTCCTGAAACAGGCTGATCTGCTGCTGGGCGATGTCCTTCGGCGGGTCGAGGCCGAGATGGCGCCAGGCGTTGGCGGTCAGCACGCGGCCGCGCGGCGTGCGCTGGATGAAGCCCTGCTGGATCAGGTAAGGCTCGATGATGTCCTCGATCGCGTCGCGCGGCTCGGAGAGCCCGGCCGCGATCGTCTCGATGCCGACCGGGCCACCGCCGAAATTGCGCGCGATCATCGACAGATAGCGGCGATCGAGCGCGTCGAGGCCGAGCGCATCGACCTCCAGCCTGGTCAGCGCCTCGTCGGCGATCCTCCTGTCGACATGACCGGCCCCGGCGACCGAAGCAAAATCGCGCACCCGGCGCAGCAGTCTGCCGGCGATGCGCGGTGTGCCGCGCGCGCGGCGCGCGATCTCCACCGCCCCATCGTCGCCGAGCGGCATCGACAGGATGCGGGCGCCGCGGCGCACGATCAGTTCCAGTTCCTCGACCGTGTAGAAATTGAGCCGGACCGGAATGCCGAAACGGTCGCGCAACGGATTGGTCAGCAGGCCGAGCCTCGTCGTTGCCGCAACCAGCGTGAAACGGGCAAGGTCGATCTTGACCGAGCGCGCCGCCGGCCCCTCGCCGATGATGAGATCGAGCTGGAAATCCTCCATTGCCGGATAGAGGATTTCCTCGACCGCCGGATTGAGGCGATGGATCTCGTCGATGAAAAGGACGTCGCGCTCCTCGAGATTGGTGAGCAGCGCGGCGAGATCGCCGGCCTTGGCAATGACCGGACCCGAGGTCGAGCGGAAATTGACGCCGAGCTCGCGCGCCATGATCTGCGCCAGTGTCGTCTTGCCGAGCCCTGGCGGCCCGACGAACAGCACATGGTCGAGCGCCTCGCCGCGGCTCTTGGCGGCATCCACGAAGACCTTGAGATTGGCGCGCACCGCCGCCTGGCCGACGAACTCGTCGAGCGACTGCGGCCGCAGCGTCTGGTCGGCATCCTCGCCGCGCTTGTCGAGGGCAATGAGGCGGGGCGAAAGGGTCATGCCGCCTTCCTTGCATAGGACCGATGGCGGGACAAGCGTCGCTTCACCGCGCCAGTTCCTTCAGGCCGAAGCGGATCAACTTCGAAGCGTCGGCACCCTCGCCGGCTGATTTCAGCGCCGCGGCAACCGCGTTCGCCGCGATGTCGCGCGAATAGCCGAGATTGACGAGCGCCGAGACCGCATCGGTGATCGGTGCGGCCGCGACGCCTTCGCCAAGCTCCTGCTTGAGCCCGATCGTACCGCTGGCCGCGCCCGCAGAGGCTGGCGCTTTGGTGCGCAGTTCGGTGACGATGCGTTCCGCCACCTTCTTGCCGACGCCGGGCGCGCGGGAAACCATGGCAATGTCGCGCAACGCGATCGCGTTGGCGAGATCGGCCGGCGTCAGCGTCGACAGGATGGCCAGCGCCACCTTGGCGCCGACGCCCTGGACATTGTTCATCAAGAGGCGAAACCACTCGCGCTCCAGCCCGGTCTGAAAGCCATAGAGGCGGATCATGTCCTCGCGCACATAGGTCTCGATCAACAGCACCACCGCCTCGCCGGGCGAGGGCAGCGCGGCCAGCGTCCGCACCGAGCAATGGACGACGTAGCCGACGCCATGCACGTCGATGACGCAGCTATCTTCGTCGATCTCGTCCAGCGTGCCTTTCAGCTTGCCGATCATGATTGTCCCCTCACGCCAGCGCGGCCATGCGGTAGGCTGTGCTCGGGCGGTGATGCGCATGGCAGATGGCGATGGCCAGAGCGTCGGCGGCGTCGTCGGTGTCGAAGACAGCCTTCGGCATCAGCACCTTCACCATCATGTGGATCTGCTTCTTCTCGCCGTGGCCGACGCCGATAACAGCCTTCTTGACCGCATTGGGGGCATATTCGGCGACCACCAGCCCGGCGCGCGCCGGCACCAGCATGGCGATGCCGCGCGCCTGGCCGAGCTTCAGCGTCGCCGTCGCATCCTTGTTGACGAAAGTCTGCTCGACCGCTGCCTCATGTGGCATGGCCTGGTGCAGCACCTCGGCCAAGCCGTCATGCAGCTGGCAGAGTCTTGTCGCCAGCGACTCCTTCTCGTCGGACCGCACCGTGCCGGATGCGATGAAGCGCAGCGAATTGCCCACGCTGTCGATAATACCCCAACCGGTGCGCCTCAGGCCCGGATCGATGCCGATGATGCGAATCGCTTCCCCCATGCGCCAAGTCTAGCCGTGGCGGCAAGCGATGTCAGCAAAATGTGAACAAACCGGAAACAATTGCAATCTCGGCTATGCGCCGTTTCCGTACAACAACAGGGAGATGCCTAATTCGTCACGCGGCGGATGGTTTTCGACAGTCGCGTGAGAAATGCTGGCCTGGACGATGCGACCAGCTTCCACGCCAGGACTGCATTGCCCATGCGCCGCGGCAGGATTCCGATGCAAAGGAACCAGGCCGCCAGAGCAGCCCGCCGCCGCCAGGATGCGTTCATTTCCAGGCTGGCGGCGGCGCCCGCTCTTGCCAGTCCCAGCCGGGAGTCGGTGGCGACCGGATGCTGGGGCTCGTCGACGCAGAGCGAAGCCAGCCGTTCTTCCAGATGCACCGGATCGCGAAGGCCGACATCTGGCGGCACGGCCAAGCCGATCTCGGCCGCCCGGCCGGACAAGGCCTCGAGGCGCCGGAAGTCATGCTGCACGCGCCAACGCGCTCGCTCGGCAAGCTTTTCGGCAAAGATCGAATGATTGGAGCCGTGGATGCGGTAGGCGCCAAGGCAGGTGTCGATGGATTTCACCTCTCCGTGCAGCGGCGCGAGCGTCGCGAGATAGCCGTCGGCGCCTTGCCGGAAATCGCTTTCAGGCATCGGCATTATCGTTTCCAGCGCCTCGCGGTCGAACGCCAGCCCGCTTGTCACCGTCGTACGGTACCGCCCCTTGCGCAGCAATTCCGGCACGACGTCGCCTGAATCGAACGGCTGTTCCGGCGGTGGAAAGACATCCTTGATATGCTGGTCCTCATCAACGAGATGCAATCTGAATTGCGCTTGGGCGACATCCGCATCCCACTCGTCCAACACCTCTGAAACGGCGTTCGGATAGAGATAGTCGTCGGCGTCGAGGAAAAGGACGATCTCCCCGGTGCTCGCCTCGAACCCGGTATTGAACGCAGCCGCATGTCCGCCATTCCTGCGCCTGAGGCACGGACGGATTTTGTCGCCGTAGGATTCGATGACGGCCACCGATGCATCCGTCGATGCGTCGTCGACGACCACGACCTCGACATTTCGGTGGTCCTGCTCCAACGCGCTGTCGATGGCGCGTCCTAGAAACTGTTCGTAATTGTAGTTGGGGATGATGATCGATACCGGGATGCGGTCCAATGGCGAATGCACGGGATCAAGCCTCGCAATCTGCTTTGGTCACAGTGACGGTGGTTTTCTTGCAGAACCGGCTAGGGTCGACCCGGCTGCGGCGAACGGCTCCAACTAGGGGCCTATCGCTTCAAGGCAAGTGTGATCTTTGTCGGGAAGGCCGGCACAGCCTGCAATACGGCGATGGCTGCCGCAGTTTCGACGAGCGGCGGAAATCGCAAGCGTTGAACTTGCAGCCAAAGCCACGGCCAAATTACCGCCTGATCAAGGATATGCCGCTACCGCTATCGTTTTTTGCAAACGCGGTTTCAGCCGCGCGCGAACGCGGTATTCAAAAGGCTGATCTGGTCGGACACCGGGTTGGCCCGCCGGCTGGGCGCGTGCGTCTCGCTGATGACGCCGCCATAGATTTCCTCGTCCATGCGCCGCACCAGCGACTGCAAGCGCAGCGAGCGCGTCACGAGGTCCAGAAAATCCTTGGGCAGCTCGTTCCAGCCAAGCGCCTCGTCATGCGCGGACGCGGTGTCGAGACGCACCTTGGATTTCTCCGAAGCCACCTGGTCGCGCGTCATCTCGCCGGAATTCGCCGCCCGCTGCAAAAGCAGCCAGGAGGCGACCTGCATAAGCCTTGTGGTCAGCCGCATCGATTCGGCCGCATAGAGCGTCGCTGCCGTGCGCGACAATTTCTTGGCTTCGAGCCTGCCCTTGCCATCGAGATATTCGGCGGCCTGTTCGACCAGCCCCATGCCTTCCTGGTAAAGCGGCTTGAAGGATTGGGAGAAAACCCGGCGCTCCGCCAGTTTTATGGTTTTCGCGCTGCCCTTCGAAGGCTCGTTCATCGATACGCCCCTGCACTGCCGCAAGCCGATTCGGCATCCTTGCCGACGCGGCCCGCACCCTAAATGACTGAGGCTTGAAAATGCGCTTCGATGCCAATGAAGGCAAGCGCATGTTTAACAAACGGTTAACGCCGGGCCGCTTCCGGCCATCCGCAAGCGGATGGCATCAGCCAGCCGGCAGCGGATAAAAAAAGAGCCGCGGATAAGGCGGCTCTCAGGAGTTTAACAGGGAGGCGTCAAACAAAGTGGCTCCAACCACTCGGTAAGAATCCAGCAAAACTGGATGGGTGTAGTAAACGCCTGTAAAGCTTAATGAACCCTTAACGCGGCGGCGATTTTTTAAGCGAACGCGCGCTCCTGTGCCGGAACAGGACAGCGGATTCGCTGCCCGGGATCGTCCGAGCACCGGATTTCGGGCGCCGATCATGGCGGCCGTAACATGTTTGCTGCTGCCGCGGCATCGTTCCGAAACACGCGCCACGCAAAAGGCCGCTCCACAAAGGCGGCGCGCAAATCCGCGCCGCTTGAAATCAGGCAGGATATCCGGAGCAAACCATGGATTGGTATTCGATCGTCAAATTTCTTCACGTCGTCTCGGCTATTTTGTGGGTCGGCGGCGGCTTCGTGCTGTTCTTGCTCGGCGTGCTGGCCGAGCGCGCCGGCAACATCGAGGACAAGCTGCTGGCTATACGCGCCAGCGGACAGCTCGGCGGCCGGTTCTTCGCGCCGATGTCGATGCTGACGCTGGTCTTTGGCCTCATCATGTGCGGCTTCTGGGTCGGCTTTGCCGACCTGTGGATCGTCATCGGCCTCGTCGGCTATGCCACGACCTTCTCGATCGGCATGCTGATCTTCAAGCCGACCGGCGAGCGCATGGGCGCCATGATCGCCGAGCAGGGCGTGACGCCGGCCGCCCTCTCCATCGGCCAGCGCATGATGAACTGGGCGCGCCTCGATTATGCGGTGATGCTGGTGATCATCGCCGACATGGTGCTGAAGCCCACTCTGCACGACGTCGGCATTCTTGCCGGCATGGCGATGGTGGTCGCGCTGGGCGCCGCGCTCGCCTTCGGCGGCAGCCGCCAGATGGTGCCGAGCGCCGCGTGACATTAAGGCGCTCGCCGAAGGCGCGTTGAGATTCAGATCAGGCCGAGTCGAAAAATGGTGATTTCCGAGAACCGGAGCGGAGCGTACTTAAAGTACGTGAGCACCGGAAGCGCAGGAAATCGCCATTTGCAGGCCGGCCTCACCTGAATATCGACGCGCCTCACATCAGGCCGATAATGCCATCCCATAGCAGCTTGACGGCGACCACCGCGACGGTGGCGTAGGTGAACGGATAGAAGATCTCCGGCCGCATGCGGCGCACCAGCCACGCACCGGCGATGGTCGACAGCGGCGCCAGCGGCATCAGCACCGCCGAAGCGGTGAGATTGGCGGTGTCGAACTGGCCGAGCGCGAAATAGGGGATGAGCTTCAGCGCATTGGTGGCGGCAAAGAAGATCGCCGCGGTGCCCGACAGCACTTTCGGATCGAGCCGTATCGGCAGCGCATAGACCTGGAAGGGCGGGCCGCCGACATGGGCGACGAAGCTGGTGAAGCCGGCGACAGCGCCCCAGAAAGCGGCGGCAATGCGGTTCGGTTCCGCCACATGATCGGCGCCGTGACGGAACTGCAGGTAGATCCAGCGCAGCACGAACACCAGCGCGACGGCGCCGACGATCAGCCGCACCATCTCCTCTGTGACCAACGCCGCGGTCAGCCAGCCGAGCCCGATGCCGATGACGGCGCCGGGCATCATGTCAACCAGCATCCTGCGGTCGTAGACGCCCCACCAGGTCCACACTGAAACCACGTCCATCAGGCACAGGATCGGCAGCAGGATGGCGGCCGCCTGAACCGGCGGGATGGTCAGAGCCATCAACGGCACGCCGACGAAACCGACGGCGCCGCCGAAGCCGCCTTTCGACAGGCCGACAAGGATCACCGCCGGAATGGCGGCAGCATAGAACCACGGGTCGCTGAGCAAGCCTGACATCGGCAAAGGAAGGTTGGAGAAGGCGGGAATTCAGCCATAGCGCAGAACGGCGCCGCCGGGATAGTCATTTAATGCCGGCGCCGCTATTGCCGGCCCGATATCGACGTGCGCGACGATGCTCGACCGGTCCTCATCCGCCGCATAGCCGACTGTTCAAGCCGCTCCCTTTGCTCTATGCCGCAATGCAACCATCTTCGCCCGGCATAGGCGAAACCGGGATCGAAGGCCAATGAACGAAGCAACTCCTCCCAACCGCTGCCGCATCGTGCTGATCGCGCCGCCGCTCGTGCCGGCGGAGCAAATCTGCGCGGCGTTCGACGGTGGCGACGTCGCCTCGTTGATCCTGCCCGACAACGGCATGGACGATGCCTCCTTCCAGGCCTTCGCCGAAAGGATCGTGCCGATCGCTCAAGGTGCCGGCGTCGCCGTCATCATCGCCGGCGACAGCCGCATCGCCGGGCGCGTCCAGGCCGATGGCATCCATGTCGAAGTGAAGCCCGCGGAACTCGCCGAGACGATCGAGCGCGTGGCCGGCAAGATGATGGTCGGCGCCGGCGGCGCCAAGACGCGCGACGAGGCGCTGGAGCTCGGCGAGGAGCGGCCCGACTATATGTTCTTCGGCCGTTTCGGCTATGACAACAAGCCGGAGCCGCACCACCGCAACCTCGCGCTGGGCGAATGGTGGGCGGAGATGATTTCGATCCCCTGCATCGTCATGGCCGGCTCCGAGCTTGCCTCCGTCGAGACGGTGGCAGCGACCGGCGCCGAGTTCGTGGCGCTGTCCAGCGCCGTCTTTGCCGACGGACGCGACCCGCGCGCCGCGATCGCCGCCGCCAACGCGTTGCTCGATGAAACCGCGCCGCGTTTCGAGGACTGACATGCGCCTGCGTGGCCTTTGCCTGACGGTTCTGGCCGGCTTGTTTGCGCAGGCCGCGATGGCGGCTGAGACCGTCCCGCTGCCGCAGCCGCGGCCGGAGACGAGCGCACCGGACAAGAGCGCACCCGACGCAGCCAAGCCGGATGCAAGCACGCCGGATGCTGGCACGCCGGATAAGGGCACGCCGGATAAGGGCAAACTGGACACGGCCGCGCCGGACGCCGGCGAGCCGGATCCGAACAGGTTCGGCACCGGCGCGCATATCGACAAGCCGATCCAAAACACCTTGCCGCAACCGGCGACCATGACGCCGCCGTCGGCCGACGCCGTCAATCCCGACCGCTTCGGCGCCAAGCAGCCGGACGCCGCCTACGGCGCCTTCCAGCGCGGGCTTTACAAGACCGCCTACAATCTCGCCATGGAGCGCGCCAAGAACGGCGATCCGGCGGCCGAGACGCTCGTGGCCGAAATCCTGTCGCGTGGGCTGGGTGTGCCGCTCAATCCGGCCGAGGCCGCGAAATGGTATGCGCTGGCCGCCGAACAGGGCGTGCCGGAGGCTCAGTTCCAATACGCGCTGGCGCTGCTGGACGGCCGTTATGTGAAGAAGGATGAAAAGGCCGCTTTCGCGCTGATGCAGGCCGCGGCCGAGGCCGGCAACCGGCTTGCCCAGTTCAACTTCGCCCAGTTGCTCGTCCAGCAGGATCCCGGCGACGACGGCCTTGTGAAGGCCGCCGCCTATTACGAACGCGCCGCCGCCACCGGACTTGCCGATGCGCAATATGCGCTGGCGCAGCTCTACGCCAATGGCGTCGGTGGCAAGCCGCATGACGACGCCCAGGCGCGTCTTCTCCTGGCACAGGCCGCAAGACAGAACTACGACACCGCGCAGATCGACCTCGCCGCCTGGATGATCGAGGGGCGCGGCGGCGGGCGCGACCTGAAATCGGGCTTTGCCTGGATGAAACGGGCGGCGGAAGGCGGCAACGTCGCCGCCCAGAACCGTCTCGCCAAGCTCTATATGAGCGGCATCGGCACCGATCCGGACCTGATCCTTGCCGGCGCCTGGTACATCGTCGCCCGCCGCGCCGGGCTGATCGATCCGCAGATGGACGATTTCCTGCAGGGCCTCGACGACCAACAGACCAAGCAGGCGCTGCAGAAGGCAAATCGCCTGCCTTGACGCATGGCGTCACGGACAGCATGTCCGGGCCGCCTTGGGCTCCCTCCCTTGCCTCCCCGGGCAATTTGTGGTCTTGGAGGCGCCAAATCGCGACCCGCGCCAGAAAAATCTCATTCCGGATCAGTTCATCATGGCCAAGATCAGTGGCAACGAAATCCGTCCCGGCTATGTCATCGAGCATGATGGCGGGCTTTGGGTGGCGGTCAAGACCAACACCGTCAAGCCGGGCAAGGGCGGCGCCTACAATCAGGTCGAGCTGAAGAACCTGATCAACGGCACCAAGCTCAACGAGCGCTTCCGCTCGGCCGAGACCGTCGAGCAGATCCGGCTCGACCTGAAGGATTTTTCGTTCCTCTACGAGCAGGGCGACGCGCTGGTCTTCATGGATACCGAAAGCTACGAGCAGCTCGAACTGGCGAAAGACTTCGTCGGCGAGCGCGCCGCCTTCCTGCAGGACGGCATGATGGTGACGGTGCAGCTTTACGAGGAGCGGCCGATCGGCATTTCGCTGCCCGACCAGGTGACGCTGGCCATCACCGAGGCCGACCCGGTGGTGCGGGGCCAGACGGCCGCCTCCTCCTACAAGCCGGCGGTGCTGGAGAACGGCATCCGCGTGCTGGTGCCGCCCTTCATCTCGGCCGGCGAGCGCATCATCGTCGACACCAACGAAATCACCTACGTGCGCCGCGCGGATTAACGGCAAGAAAGCAGGAAGAAAAAATGGCGCGTTCCGCTCTCCTCAACGTCATGGTCCAGGCCGCGATGAAGGCCGGCCGCTCGTTGTCGCGCGACTTCGGCGAGGTGCAGAACCTGCAGGTCTCGATGAAGGGCCCGGGCGACTATGTCAGCCAGGCCGACCGCAAGGCCGAAGAGATCGTCTTCGCCGAGCTTTCCAAGGCGCGGCCGGGCTATGCCTTCCTGATGGAGGAGCGCGGCGCCGTCGAAGGCGAGGACGCTCAGCACCGCTGGCTCGTCGATCCGCTCGACGGCACCACCAACTTCCTGCACGGCATTCCGCTCTTCTCGGTGTCGATCGCGCTCGAGCGCCAGGGCCAGATCGTCGCCGGTGTCGTCTACAATCCAGCGATGGACGAGCTCTACACGGCCGAGCGCGGCGGCGGCGCCTTCATGAACGACCGGCGGTTGCGTGTTGCCGGCCGCTCCAAGCTGACCGACGCGGTGATCGGCTGCGGCGTGCCGCATCTCGGCCGCGGCCAGCACGGCAATTTCCTGATCGAGCTGCGCAACGTCATGGCCGAAGTCTCCGGCGTCCGCCGCCTGGGTTCGGCGGCGCTCGACCTTGCCTATGTCGCGGCCGGACGCATGGATGGTTTCTGGGAGACCGGCCTGTCGTCCTGGGACGTCGCCGCAGGCATCCTTCTGGTGCGCGAAGCCGGCGGCTTCGTCTCCGACATGGATGGCGGACAGGGCATGCTGGACAGCGGCGAGGTCGTCGCCGGCAACGAGCTCATCCAGCGCGCGTTGCTGAAAACCGTGAAGAAGCCATTGGCTGCTCGCTGACCAATGCATGTCGCCCAGAAGTGTGCAGCGGTTCTGGGACAACGACATGCATCAAACAAAGACTTAAAGCGCGTCACCTGAATCCGGTCCAGCGCGACGCGCTTTAGGGCGTTCTTTGCGTCGAAAGGACGCGCGGCTTTGGTCGCAAAACCGCAACCGAAGCTTGAAATACTGGTCCGCGACTGCCCAGATTAGGCGTTGCAGGATCATTCATGAACGACGCGCATCCAGATACAAAGCTTGAAATCCCCTTTGTCGGGCGCTGGCACTATTCGCGCGCAGAAATGATCGCCGACGGCATCGTTCACGCGGTGGGCATCGTGCTGGCGATCGCCGCCGGCTCGACTCTCCTGGCCCTGGCCGCCTTCCACTCCGGCCCGGACGAATATGTCGCCGCGGTGTTCTACGTGGTGTCGCTGCTCACCGTGCTCTCGGTTTCGCTGGCCTATAATCTGTGGCCGGTCTCGTGGCCGGCGAAATGGATCCTGCGCCGCTTCGACCATGCCGCGATCTATCTCCTGATCGCCGCGACCTACACGCCCTTCCTCGCCCAGCTCGACAACTCGCCGCTGGCGCTGCCCATGATCGTCATCGTGTGGAGCGCCGCAGCGGCCGGCATCGCCATCAAGATGTTCCTGCCCGGCCGCTACGACCGGCTGGCGATCGTCTTCTATCTCGCCATCGGCTGGAGCGGCGTCGTGCTGGCCGGACCGCTGGTCGAGACGCTGCCGACGACCTCGGTCGCGCTGCTTGTCGCCGGCGGCATCGTCTATTCCTGCGGCGTCGTCTTCTTCGCCTGGAAGGGCCTGCGCTTTCACAATGCCGTCTGGCACGGCTTCGTCGTCACCGGCGCCGGCCTCCATCTGGCCGCCATGGTAGACTGCCTGGTCGTCAACCGGTTCTAGGCCTGTGGCCCGGGCCTATCGGGCCATATTGCCAAGCACCATTCAATTTGGTCACAATTCCGTTTAGAGTCGCGGCAATTCTGCGGCGGTGGCATCGGAAACGGGGCACGGATGGCTTTTCTCAGATCCTTCGGCAGGCGATCGGACGTCCTGGTCTATGATCCGCATAAGCTGTCGAGCCCGCAGGTCTTCCTGCTCACCATGGTGATCTTCCTGATCATCGTCGCTTTCATCGCCGCCATCCTCACCCGCCAGATCTCGACCGCCTTCTCCAGCAATCCGGGCCTCAACGGATTGATCGTCGGCGTGCTCGCGGTCGGCATCCTGCTTGCCTTCGCCCAGGTCGGGCGGCTGTTTCGCGAGGTGCGCTGGGTCAATTCCTTCCGCGCCGGCTCCGAAACCACCGAGCCGGTGCTTTTGGCGCCGATGAAGGCGATGATCGGCCGCTCGTCGACGATCGCGTTTTCGACCTCGTCGATGCGCACCATGCTGGACTCCATCGCCACCCGGCTCGACGAGAGCCGCGACACCTCGCGCTATCTGGTTGGCCTGCTTGTGTTCCTCGGCCTGCTCGGTACCTTCTGGGGCCTGCTCAACACCATAGCCTCGATCCGCGAGACGATCGAGGCGCTGGACCCGGGCACCGGCGATGCTGCCGCCGTGCTCGACGCGCTCAAGCAAGGCCTGTCGGCGCCGCTCGCCGGCATGGGCACCGCGTTCTCGTCCTCGCTGTTCGGCCTTTCCGGCTCGCTGGTGCTCGGCTTCCTCGACCTGCAGGCCGGCCGCGCCCAGACCCGCTTCTACACCGAGCTTGAGAACTGGCTGTCTTCGGTCACCGATCTGTCGTCGGACATAGTTGTGTCCGAGACGTCGAAAGCAGCCGAATCCTCCGAGGACATCCGGCTCTTGTCGGAGCGGCTGCGCAGCCTGCAGGAGAATGGCGGCGGCTCCAATCCGCGCGTCGCCACCGCCATGGCCAATCTTGCCGACGGCATCTCGGGGCTGGTGAAGAACATGCGCTCCGAGCAGCAGATCATGCGCGACTGGGTCGAAGCCCAGTCCGACGAGCAGAAGGCCATGCGCAACACGCTGGAAAAGATCGCCGACGCGCTGAAGAAGCAAGGGGTCCACTGACGTGGCGCTGGCAAGACGGCGCGCCGACCGCCGCATCGACTATTGGCCGGGTTTCGTCGACGCTTTGTCGACGCTGCTGCTGGCGATCATGTTCCTGCTTACCGTCTTCGTGCTGGCGCAGTTCCTGCTCAGCCGCGAGATCTCCGGCAAGGACGCGGTGCTGAACCGCCTCAACTCGCAGATCAACGAGCTGACCCAGCTGCTCGCCCTGGAACGCACGAACAGCCAGGACAAGGAGGATTCGCTCGCCAACCTGCAGGCGTCGCTGTCAGCGGCGCAAGCCGAAAAGAGCCGCCTCGAACAACTGCTGGCGCAGGGCGCCGGCGCCGGCGACGCGGCCAACAAACGAGCGGACCAGCTTTCGGGCGAGCTCAGCAACCAGCGCCAGATCAGCCAGCAGGCGTTGAGCCAGGTCGAAATCCTCAACCAGCAGATCGCGGCGCTGCGCAAGCAGATCGGCGCGCTGGAAGACGCGCTCAACGTCTCCGAGCAGCGCGACCGCGACTCCAACACCAAGATCGCCGATCTCGGCCGCCGCCTGAACGTCGCGCTGGCGCAGCGCGTGCAGGAGCTCAACCGCTACCGTTCCGACTTCTTCGGCCGGCTGCGCGAGATCCTCGCCGACCGCGAGAACATCCGTATCGTCGGCGACCGCTTCGTCTTCCAGTCGGAGGTGCTGTTCCCGACCGGCTCCGACGTGATCAACGACGCCGGCAAGGTCGAGATGAAGAAGCTCGCCGACGCCATCATCGAATTGCAGAAGGAAATCCCGCCCGAGATCAGCTGGGTGCTGCGCGTCGACGGCCATACCGACAACAAGCCGCTGTCCGGCACCGGCCGTTATCGCGACAATTGGGAGCTGTCGACCGCCCGCGCTACCTCGGTGGTGAAGTTCCTGATCGAGAACGGCGTGCCGGCCAACCGGCTGGTGGCCGCCGGCTTCGGCGAGTTCCAGCCGCTTGATCCCGCCGACACTGATGAGGCGCGCAGCAAGAATCGCCGCATTGAACTGAAGCTCACCGAACGGTGAGCTATTATCACGCCAAGTCACGGGAAGTTGTTCGTCGGCTGAATACTTAGAGCACCAAGTCGCCGCGACAAGCGCCGAAAACATTATCTTTTTTTAATTACACATCGCAAATCGACGCACCTAACTTGCCGCGCAGGGCCGGGGTCCGCCGGCGATGCCCCGCATCGCGACGCGACGGAACCGGACGGCCCGTAAGGTCGGAAGACGAAGCGGCGCGGCCGCTCTCTTCCTGGTAGGAGGATGCGCCGCCATGCGCGTTTCAACATCTCTCAAGACTGCAACCCTCGCTGCGGTTCTGATCGCGGCTCCGCTCGCCGGCGCCTATGCGGCCGGACATCACAGGGGCGGCGCCCTGGACACGCCCGATCCGACCGTTATGACCGGACCACGCGTGACGAGCCTGATCGAGCAGATCCAGGGCGTGAACCAGGGCATCACCGACGCCCGCGAAGCGAACAGCATCTCGGCCTCGGAAGCGCAGCACCTGCATATGCGCGCCGCGCATATCAGCAAGGTCGCGGAACATGTCGCGGCTTCGGATCACGGCAGGATACCGTCCCCGCAATACCATGAGCTGCTGCGCAGGCTCGACAATGTCGACCAGAGACTGATGAACGACACCGGCAGCAGCTTCATGATGGGCGACGGTTCCGACGGCGGGAATTACCCGAACGGCTAGAGCATTTGCTCCGATCGCAGAGGAAGGGACGACCTGGCGCCCGCGGGACCTGGCCCCGAGGGCGCCCTTTTTCGATCGCGCCCTGCTTCGATTACAGACCGAGCCAAAGCGCGACGATGGCGAGCACCGCCGGCGCCGTCTGGATGAACAGGATCTTGCGGCTGACGGTCGCGGCGCCGTAGAGGCCGGCGATGGCGACGCAGAGCAGGAAGAACATCTTGATCTGGAACCCGCCAGCGCCGAGATAGAGGCCCCAGATCAGGCCCGCGGCGAGAAAGCCGTTATAGAGGCCTTGGTTGGCGGCAAGCACCTTCGAGGCGCTGGCGAATTCCGGCGTCAGGCTGAACGCCTTGCGGCCGCGCGGCGTATCCCACAGCACCATCTCCAGATAGACGATATAGCAGTGGATCAGCGCCACCAGCCCGACCAGGATATCGCCGACCATTGTCCCCTCCGCCCTTCGGACAAGCATTGACCACACGTCGACGCCGCCGCGCAAGATAGGCTGACCCTGCCTCGCCAACCAGGGTTGCCAAGCTTCGCGCCTTGGTATCTTTTCGCGCCAGCCCCTTTGCAGCCGGAACCAGCCATGTCCTTCCAGAAACTCGACCAACTCGGCCACAAGCTCGAAGCGCTGGAGCACGCCTTAGCCATTCTCGGCGCTGACGAAGCGACGCACATGGCGGTCGGCGGCGGCGAGAAGCGCGCCGAGGCGATGTCCTCGCTTGCCGGCATGCTGCACCGCCAAGCCACCGCGCCCGAGATCGGCGACTGGATTTCAGCGGCCGAAGCCGAGCCGCTCGGCGAAGAGCAGCAGGCGGCGGTGCGGGAACTGCGCCGCCAATACACCAATCTCACCTGTCTGCCGGTCGAATTCATCGAGCGCCAGACGGTGGCGCGCATGCGCTCCGAGCAGCTTTGGCGCGACCTGCGCGCCAAGAACGACTGGGCCGGCTTCCTGCCGGCGCTGGAAGGCGTCGTGACCTTGGTGCGCGAGGAAGCGGCGCTGCGCGCCGACGCGCTCGGCCTAGCCCCCTATGACGCGCTGATGGAGCAGTACGATCCCGGCAACCGCGCCGCCGACATCACGCCGGTGTTTGCGGAGCTGAAGGCCTTCCTGCGCGACTTCCTGCCGCATGCGTTGGCCGTGCAGGATGCCCGGCTGGCGAAGCACCCGCTGAAGCCGCTCTCCGGCAGCTACGCCATTGACCGGCAGCGCGAGCTTGGCCTTGCCATGATGGCGGCCGTCGGCTTCGACCTCACCCACGGCTCGCTCTCGGTATCGCATCATCCCTTCTGCGGCGGCGTGCCGACCGATGTGCGCATCACCACCCGATACAAGACCTCCGACTTCCTGTCGGCGCTGATGGGCGTGCTGCACGAGACCGGCCACGCCCTCTACGAGCAGAACCTGCCGAAGGCTTGGTCGCACTGGCCGCTCGGTAAGGCGCGCGGCATGGCAGTGCATGAGAGCCAAAGCCTGTTTGTCGAAAAGCAGATCGGCCGTAACCCGGCCTTCTGGCGCTGGGCGCTGCCGGTGGTCGAGAAACATCTCGGCGAAGCCTGGTCGATCGACGACATCCTGCCGCATGTCCACCATGTCGAGCGCGGCCTGATCCGCGTCGACGCCGACGAAGTCACCTATCCGCTGCATGTCATCCTGCGCTACGAACTCGAACAGGAGCTCGTGTCCGGCCAGCTGGAGGTCGCCGACCTGCCCCAGGCCTGGGATGCCAAGATGCGCGATTATCTCGGGCTCTCGACCATCGATAATCCGGCTGACGGCCCGATGCAGGACGTGCATTGGCCGGGTGCCGCCTTCGGCTATTTCCCCTCCTATACGCTGGGCGCCATGATGGCCGCGCAGCAATGGGCGGCTCTGACCAGAGAGCATCCGTCCGCCGATCAGGATCTCGCAAAGGGCGATTTCACCGCCATCAACGAGTGGCGTCGCGCAAAGATCTGGTCGCAGGGCTCGCGCTGGTCGACGCCGGACCTGCTCGAGCGCGCCACCGGCGAGAAGCTCAACGCTGCTTACTTCACCGAGCACTTGAGCAGGCGCTACGGCAACTGACCCGCGGGTCGAAACCGGCTGGGTGCGGCGTGCCTACTCCGCCGCGCCCTTGAAGGCGCTGGCTCCGGTCTCGAACTGCAGCTTGGCGAGCCGCGTGTAGATGCCGCCCTTGGCGACCAGGCTCTGATGCGTGCCTTCCTCAACGATGCGCCCGCCGTCCATGACGAGGATGCGGTCGGCCTTGAGCACTGTCGCCAGCCGGTGCGCGATGACGATGGTGGTGCGGCCGCGCATCAGCCGCTCCAGCGCTCTTTGCACCAGCGTCTCGCTCTCGGCGTCAAGCGCCGAGGTCGCTTCGTCGAGCAGAAGGATCGGCGCGTCGCGCAGGATGGCGCGGGCGATCGCGATGCGCTGGCGCTGCCCGCCGGACAGCGTCACGCCGCGCTCGCCGACCTGGCTGTCATAGCCCTTGTCGAGCCTGGCGATGAATTCGTCGGCAAGGGCTGCCTTGGCCGCGGCCTCGATCTCGGCACCGCTGGCGCCCTGCCTGCCGAAGCCGATATTGTCGCGGACGCTCGCCGCGAAGATGGTCACGTCCTGCGGCACGATCGCGATCCGTTGACGGACCGCGGCCGGATCAGCCTCGCGCACATTGACGCCGTCGATGACGACGCGGCCGCTCTCTGGATCGTAGAAGCGCAGGATCAGCGAGAAGACGGTGCTTTTTCCCGCGCCCGAGGGCCCGACGATCGCCACCGTCTCGCCTGGCTTCACCTGGAAGCTCAGGCCATGCACCGCGGCGCGGTCCGGCCGGGCCGGATAGGAGAAGGACACGTCGTCGAAGCTGATCGCACCCTTGGCCGTTGCCGGCAAGGGAAGCGGATCGACCGGCGGCCGGATCGCCGGCGTCTCTGCCAGGATCTCCGTCAGCCGCTCGGCGGCGCCCGCCGCCTGCGACAGCTCGCTCCAGACCTCCGACAGCGCGCCGAGCGCGCCGGCGGCAAACACCGAATAGAGCAGGAACTGGCCGAGCGTGCCCGGCGACAGCGTGCCGGCAAGCACGTCGCGCGAGCCGAACCACAGCACCGCGACCACCGAGGAGAAGATCATGAAGATGGCGAAGAAGGTCAGGAACGAGCGTGCGAACACCGAGGTCCGCGCCGCCTCGAAGGCGGCGTCGACAGCGTCCGCAAAACGGCCGGTGACGAGCTTTTCGTTGGTGAAGGCCTGCAGCGTGCGCACCGCGCCGATCTGCTCGCTGGCATAGGCGGTGGCTTCAGCGAGCGTGTCCTGCGCTTGCCGGGACTTGCGCCGCACCGAGCGGCCGAAGGCGACCAGCGGCAGCACGATCACCGGGATTGCTGCGATGACCAGACCGGAGAGTTTTGGGCTGGTGACGACCATCATCGCTACCGCGCCGAGGCCCAGGATCAAGTTGCGCAGCGCGACCGAGGCGGTAGCGCCGACGGCCGACTTCACCTGCGTGGTGTCGGCGGCAAGCCGCGACACGATTTCTCCCGAATGCGCGCGATCGAAGAAGGCGGGCGACAGTGTCGTGACATGGGAGAAAACGTCGCGGCGGATGTCGGCCACGACCCGCTCGCCGAGCGTGATGACGAAATAGTAGCGGCTGGCCGAAGCGGCCGCCAGCAAGGCCGCCATCAGAACCAGCGCCGCGAAATACTCCGCGATGAAGGTGGAGCCCGCGGCCTGGAAACCGTGGTCGATCATGCGCCGCACGGCCATCGGCAAAGCAAGCGTCGTCACCGCCGCCACGATCAGCGAGATGACGGCGCCTATTACCAGCGTCCGGTAGCGGGTAACGTAGGGAAAGAGGCTGCGGAGCGGCCGGACCGAGCGTCTGCGCTCGCTTGCGCTGCCACCGATTTCCGCCATGAGCGTTTCCTCTGGCCGCTTGGCGGGACCGCGCTTCAATATGCGCCCGCCGCGGCCTTGTGATTCAATTCCGGCTGATGTATAGGCTCGCCGACCGTTTTAGAAGCCGTGGCTTTTCATTAGCTGCGGCTTCGAGTTTTAAAAAGGGGCGCATCGACGCAGGCCTTCAGGCCCGTTGCCAGCGCCGGCAGCCAGGAAACACGACAATGAAGGCCGATATCCATCCCGATTACCACACCATCAAGGTCGTCATGACCGATGGCACCGAATACCAGACCCGTTCGACCTGGGGCAAGGAAGGCGACACGATGAACCTCGACATCGACCCTACCACCCACCCGGCCTGGACCGGCGGCCAGCAGACCCTGCTCGACCGCGGCGGCCGCCTGTCGAAGTTCAAGAAGCGTTTCGAGGGTTTCGGCCTCTAAGCCGGATACATCGGCAGATTTCGAGAAACCCGCCTTCGAGGCGGGTTTTTTGTTGCCAGTTTCGTTCTTCTCCCGGTTCTACGGGGAGAAGGTGCCCGAAGGGCGGATGAGGGGCAGCGCCGACCTCGACAAGTTGGTCATCGGGCAAGCAGGCTCATTGAGGCGCACTTTTCAGAATTCGGTGACAGAGCACTTTTTCGACAACGCCAATGTCATAGGCCGGAGCCGCCCCTCACCTGCCTGCCGGCATCCTCTCCCCGTAAAGTGACGGGGAGAGGAGCGCTCTCGCCGCTGGTTTCGCAAATCGCCATAGCCCTTACCCGCCTTCTCGAATTTCGTCATGGCAGCACTTGCCCGGCTGCCCGTCCCAAGCGGCATCGCGGCGATGAATTCGATCAACGTCACGGTGATCACGCCGACCTTCATGACGGCGCTGTTCGGCACCGGCCTCATCTGCCTCGTGCTGATTGCCGGCGTTTTCTTCGGCTGGAGCCAGTCCGGCTCGTACTGGTTGCTTGCCGGTGCCGTGATCTATTTCGTCGGCAATCCGATCGTGACGATGGTCTTCAACGTGCCGCTCAATGACGCCTTAGCCGCCGTCGATCCTGCCAGCGCCAAGGGCGCCGCCGTGTGGGCAAGCCATCTGAGCCAGTGGGTGATGTGGAATCACGTCCGCACCGTCACTGCGATAGTCGCGATGGCTTGCTTCATCATGGCATTGATCTGAAAACGGCAGCCCGCGAATGCAACCCCGAAGGTTGTGTCCAACTTTCGGGGGTCAGTTCAATCAGGCGGGGTCTTTCTTGCGATCCTTGCGATCGGCGTGGCCGAGGTCGCGGTCGGGATCGATGACATCGCGAACCAGTTGCTTGAGCCTTGCAGCGTCCGGAAAACCGCCGTCACGCTTGCGCTCCCAGACAAGCACGTCATTGCAGGAAATGGTGAAGATGCCGCCGGTGCCCGGCACAAGCGTCACTTCGCCGAGATCGGTGCCGAAGGTCGAGAGCAGCTCCTGCGCCATCCAGCCGGCCCGCAACAGCCACTGGCACTGCGTGCAATAGGTGATGCGGATGACGGGCAGCGGCTTCTCGCTCATATCGTATCGCGTGGCCGGTCAGGCCGCGCTGAGCTTGGCCATCGTCTCGTCGTCGACCTCGAAATTGGCGTAGACGCTCTGCACGTCGTCATCGTCCTCGAGGGTGGCGACCAGCTTCATCAGCGACTGCGCCCGCTCTTCGTCGACCGGGACGTTGTTCTGCGGCTGCCAGATCGGCTTGACCGATTCCGCCTCGCCGAGCGCGGCCTCGAGCGACTTCGAAACGTCGCCGAGATTCTCGAAGGCGCAATAGATGGTGTGGCCTTCCTCGTCCGATTCCACGTCATCGGCGCCGGCCTCGATCGCGGCTTCCATCACCTTGTCGGCGCTGCCGGCCGAGGCCGGGTAATAGATCTCGCCGACGCGGTTCCACATGAACGACACCGAGCCGGTTTCGCCGAGCGCTCCGCCGGCCTTGGTGAAGGCGGCGCGCACATTGGAGGCCGAGCGGTTGCGGTTGTCGGTCAGCACTTCCACGATCAGCGCCACGCCGCCGGGGCCGTAGCCTTCGTAGCGCACCGCCTCGTAGTTCTCGCCGTCGCCCGTGGACGCCTTGTTGATGGCGCGCTGGATGTTGTCCTTCGGCATCGACACCGCCTTGGCGTTCTGCACGGCCAGGCGAAGCCGCGGATTCATCGATACATCGGGCGTCCCGGCCTTGGCGGCGACGGTGATCTCGCGCGCCAGCTTGGAAAACATTTTCGACCGCACCGCGTCCTGGCGACCCTTGCGGTGCATGATGTTCTTGAACTGCGAATGGCCAGCCATGGCACCCCTGTCGTGTTCGGCTAGAGCACCGCGGCGCCAAGCGAGATCGCTCGCAATCCGCAAAATGCTCGAATTCAAATTTTCAGAACGCCCCGGGCATGCCTGCTAAGGCGCGCGGCGCTCTTTGTCGGAATGGCCGGCTTATAGATAAATCGGCTCAATTCGTCCAGACGCACCGTCATGCCAACGCCGAAGAGGGCCGTTCAGCCCTCCAGATCCGACTTCAGCCGATCGAGAATGCTGATGGCGTGGCCGGCATACTGGCTGATCCAGCGGTCGTGGATCTGTTTGATCGGCACCGCATTGAGGTGGTTCCAGCGCTCGCGTCCCTCGCGCCTCGCCACCACCAGATCGGCCTCCTCCAAGACTTTCAGGTGCATCATCACCGTGCAGCGGTCCATATCCGGGAAAGCCTCGCACAGCGCGCCGGTGGTCTGCGGCTGATCCTTCAGGCGATCCAGCAATTCGCGCCGGCGCGGATGCGCCAAGGCCTTGAAAACATGGTCGTCGGAGGTTTGACTTGACATGTTATGTTTCTATAACATATCGTTTCAGGCAGCAAGGAAGGAGCTGTGGATATGTCCCTTGGTTTCAGGATTTCCGGGCGCATCGGCAAACCGGTCGCCGAGGTCTTCGACGCGGTCGTCAATCCGACAAAGCTCAGCGGCTATTTCACCACCATCGGCGGCGCCTCGGCTCCGCTTGTCACCGGCACCACTGTCACCTGGTGGAAGTCTGTACCGGTCGAAGTCGACGAGGTGACCAAGGACACGCGCATCGTGCTGCGCTGGGACGCGACAGACGCCGACGGCAAGCCCGCCTACAAGACCCGCATCGAGATGAATTTCGAGCCGCTTGAGGACGGCGGCACCTTCGTCACCATCGCTGAAGAAGGTTGGCACGAAGGCGAGGCCGGCCTGAAGAAATCCTACCTCAACTGCGAGGGCTGGTCGCAGATGCTGGCCTGCATGAAAGCCTATCTCGAATATGGCATCAATCTGCGCGACGGCTATTACCGCAGCGAGCTGCGCGGCGAGCCGGCCAACGAGACCAACATCTGAGGCCGACATTCAGGTCCCGATATTCGGCAGGAGGAGGTCGCCCGATGACGAAAGCAACGCCATTCCTGATGTTCGAGGGAAAGGCCGAGGAGGCCATGACCCTCTATTGCGAGACCATTCCGGAGAGCCGTGTGCTCGACATCACGCGCTATGGCTCGGGCGAGGACGGGGCGGAAGGAACGCTCAAGCTGGCGCGCGCATTGATCGGCGGCGTCGAGGTCAGGATCTACAACAGCCCCGTCCACCACGCCTTCACCTTCACGCCGTCCTTTTCCTTCTTTGTCGACTGCTCGTCCGAAGAGGAGCTCGAGCGGATCGTCGGCGTTCTTTCCAAGGACGGCGGCTTCCTGATGCCGACCGGCAATTACGGCTTCAGCCAGCGTTTCGCCTGGCTCAACGACCGGTTCGGCGTCTCCTGGCAGATCAACCTGCCGTAACGACATCCAACGCAACCGAGAGGATCGGCAATGGACACCGAGATTACCGGCGGCATCAACATCGCCATGAAGGTGCCCTCGCACCAATACGAGGCAACGATCGCCTTCTATCGCGATGTTGTGGGGTTGAAGCCATTTACGGCCAAGGCGCCGGCGATCGGTTTCGAACTTGGTCCCAATCGCCTCTGGATCGACGAGGCGCCGATGATGAGTCAGGCTGAAGTCTGGCTGGAGCTTTTCACACCGGATTTCAAGAGCGCGGCCTCGCATCTTGCCAAGGCCGGTGTCGTGCGCTGCGACGCAATAGAGCGTTTGGGTGAAGGCTTCCGTGGCGGCTGGATCACCAGCCCGGCTAACATCATTCACCTGGTGCGTGAGCCGGACGCCTGGTGAATCCTGCCGGAAAGGAGAACCGTATGGAGCTCAGAGAATCTCCCATCGCCGAAACCGCCATGCTGATCCGTCGGCCGGTCGCCGAGGTGTTCGAAGCGATCGTCGATCCGGCGGTCACCACGAAATTCTGGTTTACGCATTCCAGCGGTCGCCTGAATGAGGGCAAGCCGGTCGAATGGGAATGGCGCATGTATGGCGTCTCGACCAAGGTCGAGGTGAGCGAGATCGTCCCCAACGAGAAGATCGTCATGCAGTGGAGCGATCCGCCGACCACCGTCGTCTGGACATTCACCGAGATGCCGGATGAAGCGACCTTTCTCGAAATCCGCAATTTCGGCTTCGCCGGTTCCGCCGACGAACAGGTCAAGCAGGCGGTCGAATCCACCGGCGGCTTCTCACTGGTGCTGGCCGGCGCCAAGACCTGGCTGGAACAGGGCCTGACGCTCGGCCTGATCGCCGACCGTCACCCGAAGGGCATTTCGCCCAAATAAAAGGCTAGGATCGACGCCTCTCCTGCTCCGTCACATAACGCCGGAGCACCCGGTTGATTTCCGTTTGATAACCACCGCCCTTTTCTACGTGCTGTCTGAACCAGGCGAGCACATCAGCATCAAGGCGAATGGTGACAGGTTGTTTGAGGGGCCGGTAGAGGTCTCCTCGGCGAGCATGAGCCCAGTTCTCCGCTGGCGCTTCCGGAATATCGAAAGTATCGATCTGATCGTCAGGCAGATCAGCCAGCTTGGCCAGTTGATCACGCTGATCCTTGCTAAGGTCCTTCCTGCTCATAGTGCCTCCTTTCATGTGGGGTGGCCTTGCGAGCGCCGACAATTCTAACACGTTCTTCGTCTGCTACGATCGGATACGTGTGAACAACGAGCAGGATCACCTGAGTTCCGACCATACCGATCGCATGCCAACGCTGTTCCCCATCTTCAAAACGATCGGGCACAATCAGATGGAGCGGATCGTCGAAAACCTTCTTCGCGAGATCAAAGGCGACGCCATGTTTGGCAAGGTTGCGCCGCGCCTTCTCGGGATCCCACTCGAACCGCATCGCGTTCCCTTGGCATACAAATATGTACGTACAAATCTGTAAGAGTCAAGTTCTCAGTGCCCCTCGCCCGACCCCTGCCTCTTACGCCGTCGCGCCAGCATGTTGAGGCCTTCGACCAGCGCGGAAAAGCCCATGGCGGCGTAGATGTATCCCTTGGGCACATGATAGCCCATGCCGTCGGCGATCAGCGTCATGCCGATCATCAAAAGGAAGCCGAGCGCCAGCATGACGATAGAGGGGTTCCTGGCGATGAAATTGGCAAGCGGCGTCGCCGCCAGCATCATCGCGCTCACCGCCACGATCACCGCGATATACATGATGGCGATCTCGTCGGTCATGCCGACGGCAGTGATGATGGAATCGATCGAGAACACGAGGTCGAGCAGGAGGATTTGGAAGATCGCTCCGGCAAGGCTCATCTGCAGTGTGCCGCCGACCATCGTGTCCTGATGATCCTGCGGGTCGACCGTGTGATGGATTTCCTTGGTCGCCTTCCAGACCAGGAACAGGCCGCCGGCGATCAGGATCAGGTCGCGCCAGGAAAAGCCGTGGCCGAGGGCAGTAAACACCGGCGTCGTCAATTGCACGATGATCGAGATCGTGGCGAGCAGGATCAGTCGCATGATCAGCGCCGCCGAAATGCCCAGCCGGCGTGCGCGGGCGCGCTGCGCCTCCGGCAGCTTGTTGGTCAGGATCGAGATGAAGATCAGATTGTCGATGCCGAGCACAATCTCGAGCACCACCAGCGTCAAAAGCGCGACCCACGCAGTCGGATCGGAAACAAAATGAAAGTGCGGCGCCAGAAATTCGACAAGCTGCATGAAGGTCGTCCCCTCTACGATCTAGAGCAGTTTCGCGGGTTTCGTCGCCAGTTAGGTATTGATCTCGCTTATATCAATGTCACGTCCAGAAGGACGGCGCCGTTTCTTCCAGCCGCGGTCCGCGACGAAACGGCGCGATTTTTTCGGCAAGCCCGGTGCGGTCCGAAATATCGACGCCGACGCCGCAGAGCGTCGCGGGCCCTGAGGAGGCCTCGAAACGGCCCTTCGGCACCTTGGAAAGGAACCGGTTCAGCGGCTCTTCCTTGTCCATGCCGAGCGAGGAATCATAATCGCCGCACATGCCGGCGTCCGAAATATAGGCGGTGCCGCCGTTGAGGATCTGATGGTCGGCGGTCGGCTGATGTGTATGCGTGCCGACCACCAGGCTGGCGCGACCATCAACGAAATGCGCGAAGCACATCTTCTCCGAGGTCGCCTCGGCGTGGAAATCGATGATGGCCGCATCGGCCTGCTCGCCGAGCGGGCAGGCGGCAAGCTCACGCTCGCCGGCCTGGAAAGGGTCGTCGAGCTCGGGATGCATGAAGACGCGGCCCATGATGTTGGCGACCAGCACGCGCGCGCCATTGCGGGCGATGTAGACGCCCGAGCCGCGGCCCGGCGTGCCCCTGGGAAAATTGGAGGGACGCAGGAAGCGCTCCTCGCGCGGCGCGAAGATCAGCGCATCGCGCTGATCCCAGACGTGGTTGCCGGTGGTGACGACATCCGCGCCGGCCGCGAGCGTCTCGCGAAAGATCTCTTCGGTGATGCCGAAGCCGCCGGCCGCGTTCTCGCCATTGACGATGACGAAATCGAGCTTGAAGTCGGAAATCAGCCCCGGCAGCTGCTCCCAGACTGCCGTGCGCCCCGTCTTGCCAACCATGTCGCCGAGAAAGAGAAGTCTCATGCGGCGCTGCGCGTACCGAGCGCCCGCGACACCGTATCCGGCTCCTTGGCGATGACCTGCAAATAGGCCTGTGCCGCCTGGTCCGGCTCTGTTCTGCCCTGCTCCCAGTCTCTAAGCGTGCCGAGCGGAATGCGATAGCGGACGGAAAATTCCTCCTGGGTAAGATGCAAGGCCCGGCGGATCACTTTGACACGGGCAACAGATGCCACTCCCGGCCGATCCGTGCTGAGCGGTGGATGGTCCTTATCCGCCAGGGCGCCAGCCTCCGCCTCCGCGTCGCTCATGCTGCGCAGACGCTCCCAATCGGATTCAGTCCCTGCGTGCTTGGTCATATGCTTTCTGCTCATGGCGCGTCGCCTTTCTGGCGGAGATCAGTCTTATTCGGTCGCCGCGTTCAGTGTAAACCACCGTCAGCACCAATCCATTGACGATTCCGATGCCAATGAAGCGCTCCTCTTCGTAATCCATGGAGCGATCCGAAGCAGAGCACGGATGTCGTCGAACAAGGCGTTTGGCATCCGCAAATGCCACACCGTGCTTGGCAAGATTGCTCGTCGCCTTCTGGTCGTCCCATTCGAATTCAAGCATGCCAGCCTACTGGATTTCAGTAGTATTTGCCAGGTGGGCGCCCGCGTCAAGTCGCGAACCGACGCAACCCGCTCTCGGTCAGTATTTCCGGAATGATGACGTCATGGTTCTCATCCGGTACCCGCTCGACTTCTTGGCAATCGAAGGCGATGCCAATCAGCCTCGGCGTGATGCCCTTGTTGGCCAACCTGGCAATGGCGCGGTCGTAATAGCCGGCGCCGTAGCCGATACGGTGGCCGCGGCCGTCGAAGGCGGCGAGCGGCACCAGCATGAGCGTCGGGTCGAGCACTTCCGCCTCTTCATGCGGCCCGACCGTGCCGAATCCCATCTCGACCATCGGCGCGCCGCGCACCAGCTCGCGAAAGACGATCGTGGTCTTGTCGATGATCGCCGGCAGGCAGAGCCTTGCGCCCTTCTCGCGCAGCGCGAACATCAGCGGCCGCACATCGACCTCGGAGCGCATCGGCCAGAAGCCGGAGACGACCCGGCCGGGTTCAAAGTCGATTTTTTCCTTCGCGGTCTCGGCCATCTCGAGCGCGATCTCGACGCGCCAGAACTCGTCGAGCGCATCGCGGCGCGCCAGCGCCTCCTTGCGAAGCTGTTTTTTCAGGTCTTTGGAAGGTGACATGCGCCGACGCTAGAAAGGGTCAGATTTGGATGGAGATTTAGGAGCGACGCTTTCTAGCGCAATTCCAGAAAAAATGCGCCGCGGTTTTTCCGTCCGGAATTGCGTCAAAACGGAGAGAAGGCGCTTGTCTCCCAAAACGGGAGAGCGACGATCCACACAACCGGTGGAGAGGTCGATCCCGGGTGCCTACAAAGTAGGTGGGCGCCGTGTGAGAAAACCCACGGGTCTTCCCAGGGACAGCTCCCTAAGGATCGATAAGGCCCCGGGGATAAGTTTCTCCTGCCGGGAAGCGCAGACCGCCGTCGACAAATATAGGCCGATGATTAGCCGTGCGCCAGAGAAACGGGTCACCATTTGCGCATAATTCGTCTTGCGGACCGTCCCGATGGGAAGCTGTCCGGCAACCGCCCTTGCGCGGCCCGTCCAGCCTCCTTACGGTCCGCCGCACGGACAGGAGAAAAGATGCGTTTCGAAGGCACTGCGGCTTACGTTGCCGACAAGGATCTGATGGTTGCGGTCAACGCCGCGATCGCGCTGGAGCGGCCCTTGCTGGTCAAGGGCGAGCCCGGCACCGGCAAGACCGAGCTTGCCCGCCAGGTGGCTTCGGCGCTCGGGCTCGAGTTCATCGAATGGAACGTCAAATCGACCACCAAGGCGCAGCAGGGCCTCTATGAATATGACGCCGTCTCGCGGTTGCGCGACAGCCAACTCGGCGACGAGCGCTTCAACGACATCGCCAATTACATCAAGCGCGGCAAGCTGTGGGATGCCTTCGCTGCGCAGAAAAAAGTCGTGCTTTTGATCGACGAAATCGACAAGGCCGACATCGAATTCCCCAACGACCTCCTGCAGGAGCTCGACCGGATGGAGTTCTTCGTCTACGAGACCGGCGAGACGATCCGCGCCGAGTTTCGGCCCATCGTCATCATCACCTCGAACAATGAGAAGGAACTGCCGGACGCCTTCCTGCGCCGCTGCTTCTTCCACTATATCCGCTTCCCCGACATCGACACGCTGCACCGGATCGTCGAGGTGCATTATCCCGGCATCAAGCAGAATTTGGTGCGGGCGGCACTGAGCCAGTTCTACGAGATCCGCGATGTGCCGGGTCTGAAAAAGAAGCCGTCGACCTCCGAAGCGCTCGACTGGATCCGCCTTTTGGTCGCCGACGACATCGCGCCCGAAGACCTGCGCGCCGATCCGAAGAACATGCTGCCGAAGCTGCATGGCGCGCTGCTCAAGAACGAGCAGGACGTGCACCTGTTCGAGCGCCTGGCCTTCATGGCCAGACGGCAGCAATAGCGCTTTCTCCGGCTGTGGACCGTTGCCGGCAATCGGTCGCTGCCGCAGCTTCGGACCGAAAGCACTGGAGGAGAAAAGATGTCCGAGATCGCCATTCGCCCGTTCGCGCAGTCCGACCACGCCGACTGGCGGCGCTTGTGGACTGCCTACCTCACCTTCTACGAGACCAAGCTGCCGGACGAGGTCTACGACGTCACCTGGAAGCGTTTGTTCACGGCAGGCGAATTCGAGCCGAAAGGTTTCATCGCCACGTTCGACGGCAAGGCGGTTGGGCTGACCCACTACCTCTACCATCGCTCCTGCTGGTCACTGGTCAACAACTGCTACCTGCAGGATCTGTTCGCCGATCCGGAGGTGCGCGGCAAAGGCGTGGGCGCGGCGCTGATCAAAGCGGTGCGGGACGAGGCCGGCAAGATCGGCGTCAAGAATGTCTACTGGATGACGCACGAGACCAACGCCACCGCGCGCCGGCTCTACGACCATGTGGCGCGGCGGACCGGATTCATCGAGTACGATTTGCTATAAGGGACTGATGTTCATCCCCTTCTTCCTAGAACTGAAAGCCGCGCGGATTCCTGTTTCGCTCAGGGAATATCTGTCGCTGCTGGAAGGGCTGGAGGCCGGGCTGGTCGACTATGACGTCGAGGCTTTCTACTACCTCGCGCGCTCGGCCCTGGTGAAGGACGAGCGTCATATCGATCGTTTCGACCAGGTCTTCGCGCATGTCTTCAAGGGTGTCGAGGCGCTCGGCGGCCCCGATGCCGTCGATGTCGTCAACATCCCCGAGGAATGGCTGCGCCGTTTGGCTGAAAAGCATCTGACCGAGGAGGAAAAGAAGCTGGTCGAAGCGCTTGGCGGTTTCGACAAGCTGATGGAGACCTTGAAGCAGCGCCTCGAGGAGCAAAAGGGGCGCCACCAGGGCGGCTCGAAATGGATCGGCACCGGCGGCACCTCGCCCTTCGGCGCCTATGGCTACAACCCCGAAGGGGTTCGCATCGGCCAGCATGAAAGCCGCCATCGCCGCGCGGTGAAGGTCTGGGACAAGCGCGAATTCCGGAACTTCGACGACACCGTCGAGCTCGGCACCCGCAACATCAAGGTGGCACTGAAGCGGCTGCGCCGCTGGGTGCGCGAGGGCGCCGAGGAAGAGTTCGACCTGCCCGGCACCATCCACGCCACCGCGGAGCACGGCTATCTCGACGTCAAGACCCGGCCCGAGCGGCGCAATGCCGTGAAGCTTCTGATGTTCTTCGACGTCGGCGGCTCGATGGATGACCATATACGCGGCGTCGAGGAACTGTTTTCCGCCGCGCGCGCCGAGTTCCGCCAGCTCGAATATTTCTACTTCCATAACTGCCTTTACGAGCGCGTCTGGAAGGACAATCGCCGGCGGCTGGCCGAGACGATCCCGACCTTCGACCTCCTCCACAAATACGGGCCGGACTACAAGGTGATCGTTGTCGGCGACGCCTCGATGAGCCCTTACGAGATTGCCCATCCGGGTGGCTCGGTCGAGCACTGGAATCCGGAGGCCGGAAGCGTGTGGCTGGCCCGCCTGCTGCAGCAATGGCCGAACGCGATATGGCTCAATCCCGAAGCTGAGAAGAACTGGCGCTACACGCACTCGATCCAGTTGATCGGCGATATCTTCGGCGGCCGCATGTTCCCGCTGACATTGGCCGGGCTCGAAGCTGCGACCAAGCAGTTGTCGCGCAAGCACTAGCTCGCTTTCGCTGGCGGCATTTGTAACAGATGCCTATGTTTGTGCGAATAACCGTTGCAAGCAACAACGAGCCGCCAAGGCCGAGGAGATTTCATGGACACCCACGCCTATCCCGTCACCCGCACCGATGCCGAGTGGCGCGCCCGGCTGACGCCGGAGCAGTATGCCGTGATGCGCAACCACGGCACCGAGCGCCCCGGCAGCTGCGCCCTGCTCTACGAAAAGCGCGCCGGCACCTTCTATTGCGTCGGCTGCGACCAGCCACTGTTCGAATCCAAGCTGAAGTTCGAGAGCGGCACCGGCTGGCCGAGCTTCAACGACCCGGTCCCGGGCTCGATCGAGACCACCGTCGACCGCAGCTACGGCATGGTCCGCACCGAATGCCATTGCGCCCGCTGCGGCAGCCATCTCGGCCATGTCTTCGAGGACGGCCCGCCGCCGACCGGCCTGCGCTACTGCATCAATGGCGTGGCGCTGCGCTTCGAGCCTGCGGTCTGATCTGGGCTTCCAGTCTTCGCAAAGGGCGGCCTCGGCCGCCCTTTTTCATGCTCCATCCGGCTCTACACAACGACCGTTGTGATCAGCCAGAGCGCGGAACCGAGCATCATCAGCTGCGCCTTGAAACCCCCGGCCTTCTCCGCGGTCCGCCAGACGGCGACCGTCAGAAAAATGGTATAGGGAACGGGGAGGAAATGCACCGCCAGCACCAGCCAGAGCGGCAGCTTCAACCCGAGCAGGACCAGCGCCAGCGCCGAAGAGGCGATGCTCAGAATGGTACCGACCAGCAGCATATCGCGCCAGAACAGCCGGTCGAGCGGAACCTGGCCTCTCCAGCGCGAACGGAAAAAATCCCTCATCGCCCGCGACCTATCGCTGCCCGAGAATTTCGGTCACGGCTTCTTCGAAGCGTGAGCATTCCCGCACCAGCCAGTCGCTCATGGCCGGCCAATTGTCCTCGGCGTAGCAGTTCACCCGCCACATCGAGTTGATGCCGAGACCTTCGCAGCTCTGCTCGGGCCTGAGCTTCAGTCTGGCCTCGATCGCCGGCTGGAACGGTTTCAGCCGCGACCAGGACTCCGTGGCGCCGAACTTCTCATTGCGCCCGAAGAACACGCCGACATGGTTCTGCGCCGGCGCGACATACATCGAGAGGACCAAAGCGAAATCCGGCAGCCCGCGCTGCCAGAACCATGGCCCGCGCCGAGCGAGCCTTTGCCTTTCTTGCGGGTGCCGTTCGGCGAACAGCGCCCAGAAGCCGCGATGGCGGAACTCCGAGGCGCGACGGCCGCCGAAGTCGAATTCGTTCATGGCCGGCCTCCGGCCACGAGGCTTACGCCATGCCGAGAGCGGCCTTGTAGAGATCGAGGATGGACTCCTCTTCCTGGCGCTCGGCCTGATCCTTCTTGCGCAGCCGCACGATGGTGCGGATCGCCTTGGTGTCGAAGCCGGTGCCCTTGGCTTCGGCATAGACATCCTTGATGTCGTCGGAGATCGTCTTCTTCTCTTCCTCGAGCCGCTCGATGCGCTCGATGATGGTGCGCAGCTGGCCGGCGGCTACAGTCTGGCTGGTCTCGGTGATTTCGTCGGCCATTTTTTCTCCGCGTCTTCTGGAGCAGTGGCGATTCCCGCCACGGCAAATTGGAGCGGGTTCACTGCCCGAGCGGGCGCGGCGGGTCAAGACACTTGTCGAGCGCCTGTGGACGGCTGGGCACATCCAAAGGTGTGCCGAGATTCAGGTCAGGCCGAGTCGAAAACGATGGATTCCGAGAACCGGCGCGGAGCGTACTTAAGTACGTGAGCGCCGGAAGCGCAGGAAGCCGGCGTTTGCAGGCCGGCCTCACCTGAATATCGGCACACCTTATTTGAATGCGATCAACAGATCCTTCGCGTCGATCTGATCGCCGGCCTTCACCAGCACCTCGGCGATCTCGCCGTCGCGTTCGGCATGCAGCGCGGTTTCCATCTTCATCGCCTCGATCGAAAGCAGCACGTCGCCCGCCTTGACCGCCTGTCCGGGCGCGACGGCAAGCGCCGATACGACGCCGGGCATCGGCGCGCCGACATGTCCCTCATTGCCGGGCTCGGCCTTGCGGCGTGCCTTGGCCGCGGAAGCGCCATGCGCCCTGTCCGGCACCTTGACGCGGCGTGGCTGGCCGTTGAGCTCGAAGAACACGGTGACCATGCCCTTGTCGTCGACATCGCCGAACGCCTGGCAGCGCACCACCAGCGTCTTGCCCTTCTCAATGTCGAGGAAGATCTCGTCTTCCGGCTTCATGCCGTAGAAATAGGTCGGCGTCGGCAGCACGCTCACCGGCCCGTAGGTCTCCTGCGCGGCGGCGAAGTCGGTGAACACCTTCGGATACATCAGCCAGGAGGCGAATTCGTATTCGGACAGCTTTCGGTCGAGCTTGCCCTCGATGTCCTTGCGGCTCGCCTTGAGGTCAGCGGGCTTTAGCAGGGAGCCCGGTCGAACCGTAATCGGCTTCTCGCCCTTCAGCGCCTTCTTCTGCAGCGCAGCCGGCCAGCCGCCAGGCGACTGGCCGAGATCGCCGCGCAGCATCGACACGACGGAGTCCGGGAAGGCGATGTCCTTGGCCGGGTTCTCGACATCGGCGACGGTGAGATCCTGGCTGACCATCATCAGCGCCATGTCGCCGACCACCTTGGACGAGGGCGTCACCTTGACGATGTCGCCGAACATCAGGTTGACGTCGTGATAGGCCTGCGCCACCTCATGCCAGCGCGTCTCGAGCCCGAGCGAGCGCGCCTGTTCCTTGAGGTTAGTGAACTGGCCGCCGGGCATCTCGTGCAGGTAGACTTCCGAGGCAGGTCCCTTGAGATCGCTCTCGAAGGCGGCGTACTGGTTGCGCACCGCTTCCCAGTAGAAGGAAATGCGGCGGATCCATTGCGGATCGAGACCGGGGTCGCGCTCGGTGCCCTTCAGCGCCTCGACGATCGAGCCGAGGCAGGGCTGTGAGGTGTTGCCGGAGAAGGAATCCATCGCTGCGTCGATAGCGTCGGCGCCGCTCTCCACCGCCGCCAGCACCGTTGCCGCCGACAGCCCTGACGTGTCGTGCGTGTGGAAATGGATCGGCAGGTCGGTCGCCTCGCGCAGCGCCTTGAACAGCACGCGCGCCGCGGCCGGCTTCAACAGGCCGGCCATGTCCTTGACGGCGATGATATGCGCGCCGGCCGCCTCCAGCTCCTTGGCCAGCCCGACGTAGTATTTGAGGTCGTATTTGGCGCGCGCCGGATCGAGGATGTCCCCGGTGTAGCACATCGCCGCCTCGACCAGCTTGCCCTCGGCGCCGACCGCGTCCATGGCGACACGCATGTTCTCGACCCAGTTAAGGCAGTCGAAGACGCGGAACAGATCGACACCGCCCGCCGCCGCTTGGGCGACGAAATGCTGGACGACATTGTCGGGATAATTGGTGTAGCCGACGCCGTTGGCGCCGCGCAAAAGCATCTGCAGCAGAAGGTTGGGCGCCGCCTCGCGCACTTTGCTCAGCCGCTCCCACGGATCCTCGGTGAGGAAGCGCATGGCGACGTCGAACGTCGCGCCGCCCCAGCATTCCAGCGACAAGAGCTGCGGCAATGCCCGCGCATAGGTGCCGGCGATGCCGGCGATGTCATAGGTGCGCATGCGCGTGGCGAGCAGCGACTGGTGGCCGTCGCGCATCGTCGTATCGGTGACCAGCACCTGGCGCTGCTCTCGCATCCAGGCCGCGAATTTCTCGGGGCCAAGCGCATCGAGCCTCTGCTTGCTGCCGTCCGGAACATGGCCGTTGAGATAGGGCACCACGGGTGCGGCCGCATTCGCCTTCGGCATCGGCCGGCCGCGCGTCTCCGGATGGCCGTTGACGCTTACGTCGGCGAGGTAGTTGAGCAGCTTGGTGGCGCGGTCCTGCCGCTTCACCTGCTCGAACAGTTCCGGCGTCGTGTCGATGAACCTGGTCGTGTAGGAATTGTCGGCGAAGCGCGAGTGGTTGATGATCGCTTCGAGGAAGGTGAGGTTGGTGGCGACGCCGCGGATGCGGAACTCGCGCAGCGCCCGGTTCATGCGCGAGATCGCCTCGCCGGGCGTCGGCGCCCAGGCCGTCACCTTTTCGAGCAGCGGATCGTAGAAGCGGGTGATGACCGCGCCCGAATAGGCGGTGCCGCCGTCGAGCCGGATGCCGAAGCCGGCCGCCTCGCGATAGGCGGTGATGCGGCCATAATCCGGGATGAAATTGTGCTCCGGATCCTCGGTGGTGATGCGGCATTGCAGCGCGTGGCCGTTCAGCCTGATGTCCTTCTGCGCCGGCACGCCCGATTGCTTCGTGCCGATGGCGAAGCCGTCGAGGATGTGGATCTGCGCCTTGACGATGTCGATGCCGGTCACCTGCTCGGTGACGGTGTGCTCGACCTGGATGCGCGGATTGACCTCGATGAAATAGAACTTGCCGGTGTCGGCGTCCTGCAGAAACTCGACCGTGCCGGCGCCGATATAGCTGGTCTCGCGCGCGATCTTCAGCGCATAGCCGCAAAGCTCCTGGCGCAGTTCCTCGCTGAGATAGGGGGCCGGCGCACGCTCCACGACCTTCTGGTTGCGGCGCTGGATCGAGCAGTCGCGCTCGAACAGATGCACGGCATTGCCATGCGTGTCGCCCAGCACCTGCACCTCGACATGACGGGCGCGCTCGATCAGCTTTTCGAGATAGACCTCGTCCTTGCCGAAGGCGGCTTTGGCCTCGCGCTTGCCTTCCATCACCTCGCGCGCGAGGTCGCCCTCGGCGCGGATGGCGCGCATGCCGCGGCCGCCGCCGCCCCACGAGGCCTTGAGCATCACCGGATAGCCGATTTGCGCGGCGAGCTTCTTGACCTCGTCCATGTCGTCCGGCAGCGGATCGGTTGCCGGAACGACCGGGACGCCGACTTCAATCGCCAGGTTGCGCGCGGCGACCTTGTTGCCGAGCCGGCGCATCGTTTCCGGTTTCGGGCCGATGAAGGTGACGCCGGCCTCGGCGCAGGCCTCGGCGAATTCCGGGCTTTCCGACAGCAGGCCGTAGCCGGGATGGATGGCATCGGCGCCCGACAGCCTGGCGACCCGGATCACCTCCTCGATCGACAGGTAGCTCTCGATCGGACCCATGTCCTTGGCCAGATGCGGTCCGCGGCCGACCTGATAGCTCTCGTCGGCCTTGAAGCGGTGCAGCGAATATTTGTCCTCCTCCGCCCAGATCGCCACGGTTTTGAGGCCGAGCTCGTTGGCCGCGCGGAACACGCGGATGGCGATTTCGGACCGGTTGGCGACGAGGATCTTCGTGATGGCCAAGGAGTAGGCTCCAGCAGCGGAAGGGAGATGAACCGGCGCAATGATTAACGTGAAAATGCTGCAGCGCAAACAAATTTGCGCGACAGCTAAAACGATTTAAGTCGCCTGTTTGCGCCAAATCGTCATTGCTGTTCTTCGAACACGGATCATGGGTGGTGGATGGGTATTGCCCGAGGCGCGGCGCGGAGCTTCCGGTTGGCCTCGCCCGCAAACGAAAATGCCCGGCGCGAGCGCCGGGCATCCCCGAAAAGTCGGCTTGAGTTTGCCGGCTTATTTCTCGAAGTAGCTGTACTTGCCGTCGTCGCCCTTCTTCCATTCATAGATGACATAGTCAGGACGGGTGATGTCGCCCTTGGCGTCGTAGCCGATGTCACCGATGGCGGTCTTCCAAGTGTTGGCCCTGATCGTCTCCGCAACCTTCTGCGCGTCGTCGGCCGAGCCGGTCTTGGCGATGGCCTGGGCGATGATCTGCACCGCGGCATAGGAGTAGAGCGTGTAAGCTTCCGGCTCGAAGCCGTTGGCGCGGAACTTCTCGACCACTTCCTTGGCGGCCGGATTCTTGCGCGGATCCGGAGCGAAGGTATTGAGCGTGCCGGCAACGGCGTCGCCCGCGATCGAGGCCAGTTCGTTGGAGACGATGCCGTCGCCCGAGAACAGCGGCGCCTTCAGGCCCTGATCGGCCGACTGACGGATGATCAGGCCGGCTTCGGTGTGCAGGCCGCCCCAGTAGATGAGCGTGACGCCGTTTTCCTTCATCTTGGCGATGAGGGCCGAGAAGTCCTTGTCGCCGACATTCACGCCTTCGTACAACACTTCCGTGATGCCGTTGGCGTTGAGGTTCTTCTTGGTCTCGTCGGCGAGGCCCTGACCATAAGGCGTCTTGTCGTGGATGATGGCGATCTTGGCATCCTTGAAGTTCTTGGCGATGTAGTCGCCGGCCACCTTGCCCTGCTGGTCGTCACGACCGCAGGTGCGGAAGGTGTTCCACATGCCGCGCTCGGTGAACTTCGGGTTGGTCGCAGCCGGCGTGATCTCGAGCATGCCGTTTTCCTGGTAGACTTCCGAGGCTGGGATCGACACACCGGAGTTGAAGTGGCCGTCGACGAACTTGACGCCGTCGGCGACGAACTTGTTGGCGACCGAGATGCCCTGCTTGGGATCGGAGACATCGTCACCGATCTCGAGCTTGAGCTGCTGGCCGAGGATGCCGCCCGCCGCGTTGATGTCGGCGACCGCCTGTTCCGCGCCCTTCTGCAACTGCGCGCCGAAGGCGGCGTTCGGGCCGGTGATCGGACCGGCGACGCCGATCAGGATGTCGGCCCACGCGCTGCCGCTGAACGCGACGAACGCGGTCAGCGCCACGGCGGACAAAAGTGATTTTTTCATTGAAACGCTCCCATTTACGGAGTGGGCGTGGATGATACTTTCATGCGATGCCCACCCTTATCGCAGAAAGCATAGAATGCCGATTTTCAGGCACTTGTCACGCCGATTCATCCCCGAAACGGCGTAATGGTGAACGTCAAGCTTTCGGTTTCCAGCTTAACAAGGAAGCTCTTTCATAGAGCCAGTTATACTGCGTGACCATCTGGTTGGTGCGCGTGTATTGATAGCCGAGGAAGCCCAGTATCATCAGGACGATGGTGTCGACGATATAGTAATGCAGCGAGAACATCGTGCCGCCGAACAAGGCGTGATGGATGAACCTGACGCCGATACCGAGACCGAGCAGGAAGAAAAACAGCCGCAGATACGTGCTCCAGGTCTGAGCCGCCGCTTTGCCTGTCATCCATGCCGCCCCGCCGCCAAGCAGGCCTGTGACGAACAGAAACTGCCAGATCGAGGCTTCTTCGTAGATAATGCCCTGCATGATTGATGTCCCCAGATCTTAGCATGATCCCGAAAAGTTGCAGACTTTTCGGAGAAGATCATGCTTCAAGAACAAAACTTTAGAGCGAGACGGCGATCCTGGGAAAGTCATCGCGCTCTAATGATGTCCGCCTTCGAGATAGGCGGCGCGCACTTCCGGATTGGCGAGCAATTCCTTGCCGGTGCCGCTCATCGTCACATTGCCGTTGACCATGACATAACCGCGCGTGGCGAGCTTGAGCGCGCCGAAGGCGTTCTGCTCGACCAGGAACACGGTCAGCCCCTGCGTCTTGTTGAGCTCGCGGATGGCGTCGAAGATCTGCTTGACGATCAGCGGCGCGAGGCCCAGCGAGGGCTCGTCCAGCAACAAAAGCTTCGGCCGCGCCATCAGCGCGCGCCCGATCGACAGCATCTGCTGCTCGCCGCCCGACAGCGTGCCGCCGCGCTGGGCGATGCGCTCTTTCAGCCGCGGGAACAGCGTGAACACCCTCTCGACGTCCTCGTCATAATGCTTGAGGTTGTCGAGGCTGGCGCCCATCTGCAGATTTTCCATCACCGTCATGCGCGGAAAGATGCGTCTGCCTTCCGGGGATTGCGCGATGCGCATGCGTGCGATCTCATGCGTCGGCATCTTGGTGATGTCGGTGCCGGCGAAGGTGATGGTGCCGGTGCGGGCGCGCGGCGCGCCGAAGATGGTCATCATCAGCGTCGACTTGCCGGCGCCATTGGCACCGATCAGCGCCACGATCTCACCCTGGTTGACGCTGACATCGACGCCGTTCAGCGCCCGGATGTTGCCGTAGTAAGTCTCGACACCCTTGATGTCGAGCAGCGTTGTGCCGGCCATTATTTACGCCCTCCACGCGTCGCGGGCTTGGCCGCTGCTTCCTTCGCCAGCGTCTTCGCCTGGCCGATCCAGTCTTCGCGGGCAATGCGCCCGTCAAAGGCGAGATAGGCTTCCGCCGCCTCGATGTCGGCCTTCTTCCAGGCCGCTATCTGGTCGAAATGGAAGATGCCATGCTCGTTGAGCTTGCGCTCGTTGACCGGGCCGATGCCTTTGATGCGGATCAGGCTATCGGCCTTGCCGCCGCGTGGCGCGTCGAGGCGATTGGAGATGCCGCCGGCTTTCGCCGGCGCCTTGCCGGGGGCCTTCTTTGCAGGGGCTTTCGCCGTCGGCTTGCCTTTCGCGGCGGCCGACTTTGTCGCTGGCGCTGGAACCGGTTTGCTGGCTATCGATGCGGCGCGCGCGTCGACTTGCGCCGCCTTCGAGGCGCCCTTCGACACCGTGACCCGCTCGCCCTCATTCCCATGTTCGACCGAATCGGAAACCGGCCCCGCCATCATTGAGGCAGAATTGCCGGGCCCATGCGCGGAATCGGGGCCGGTATCGAGCTGCTCGATCACGTCCTCGTCGCCGACCTCGGTCAGCACCGTCTCGACCTCCTCGTCGTCGACGCCGAGATAGGCAGCTATGACGCGCGGATCGGTGCGGACGGACGCCGGATTGCCGTCGGAGATCTTGCGGCCGTATTCGAGCACGACGACATGGTCGGATATCTGCATCACCACCGACATGTCGTGCTCGATGAGCAGGATCGACGTGCCGGTGCTCTTGATGCCCATCAACAGCTCGTTGAGCGCCGCAGATTCCTTCGGATTGAGGCCGGCGGCCGGTTCGTCGAGGCACAGAAGCTCGGGCCCCGTGCACATGGCGCGCGCGATTTCCAGGCGCCGCTGCGCGCCATAGGGCAGGTCGCCGGCCGGATCGTCGGCGCGATCGACAAGATCGGCCTTCTCCAGCCAGTGCCTGGCGAGCTCGATCGACTCGGCCGATGCCTGGCGATAGCTCGGAAAGCCGAACAGGCCGAGGAGAGTATAGCCCGAAGCCTTCATCAGCTTGTTGTGCTGCGCGACCAGGAGGTTCTCTAGCAGCGTCATGCCCGAGAACAGGCGGATGTTCTGGAAGGTGCGCGCCACCTTGGCTCGCGCCGGGATCTCGTGGTTGGGCAGGCGCTCGAGCAGATAGGTCGAGCCGTCCCCCCGGTTCAGCGTGATCATGCCTTCAGACGGCTTGTAGAAGCCGGTGATGCAGTTAAACACCGTGGTCTTGCCGGCGCCGTTCGGGCCGATCAGCGCGGTGATCTCGCCGCGCCTGGCCTGGAATGACAGGTCGCCGATGGCGACCAGGCCGCCGAACTTCATCGACAAATGCTCGACCTGCAGGATGAAGTCGTTCGAGGAAGGGGTCGCGTTCATCAGCCGTGCCCCTCCTTGGTGAAGGAGCTTGAAACCGCTCTTCGCTCCTTCAGGAAGGCCGTCGGCTCGCGGCTGCCGACGAAACCGCGCGGCTTCCACAGCATGACGATGACCATGGCCATGCCGAAAAGCAGCATGCGGTAGAGTTCAGGCGTGAAATCGGGACCGAAGACCCGCTTCAGGAAGTCGAGCTCCCGCAACGCTTCGGTGCCGCCGATCATCACCAGCGCCGCCACGGCGATGCCGACCAGCGAACCCATGCCGCCGAGCACGACGATGGCGAGGACAATCGCCGATTCCAGGAAGACGAAGGATTCGGGGCTGACGAAACCTTGCCTTGCGGCGAAGAATGAGCCGGCGAAGCCGCCGAACATGGCGCCGGTGGCGAACGCCGTCAGCTTGGTGGTGGTGGTGTTGATGCCGAGCGAGCGGCAGGCGATCTCGTCCTCGCGCAGCGCTTCCCACGCCCTGCCGACCGGCAACCGGCGCAGCCTGATGGTAACGAAGGCGGTCAAAAGACAGAGTCCGAGGATCAGATAGTAAAGGAAGATCTTGTAATAGGCGCTCGATGTGGCGATGTGCAGCACTTTGGCGATGTAGTTCGGATCCGAGACGTTGAACGACATCAGGCCGAAGAAGGAGACTTTTGGAATGCCGGAAATGCCGGCCGAACCGTTTGTCACCTCGCGCCAGTTGATCAGGACGAGGCGGATGATCTCGCCAAAGGCAAGGGTGACGATCGCCAGATAGTCGCCGCGCAGCCGCAGCACCGGGAAACCGAGCATGACGCCCCAGAAGGCGGCCATGCAGCCGGCGGCCGGCAGCAGGATCCAGAAGGACAGGCCGAAATGCGTGCCGAGCAGCGCGTAGGCATACGCGCCGACGGCATAGAAGGCGACGTAGCCGAGATCGAGCAGGCCGGCGAGGCCGATGACGATGTTCAGCCCCCAGGCCAGCATCACATAGATCAGGATCTGGATGCCGAAATTGTCGACCCACTTCAAAGAGCCCTGAAACCCTCCCGCTATCGATCCTGTTACCAGCGCAAGCACCAGCACGACAATGATCGGATAGAGCGCCAGCGCGCTGATGCCCAACGCCGAGAAGTGGGCGTGGATGAAGGCCCGGAAATAATACATTACCCAGGCGACGGCATAAATGATCGCCAGCGCCCGCACAAAGCGCGCGTAGCCGGCAAGGTCGGGTCCGAGCAGCCCGTCAAGCGAGCCGGCCAGCACGAACAGCAGGGCTGCGACAACGACCGCGGCTACGAAATAAGGCATCCTGAAGAAGCGTGCCGCCATGGTGTCGGGCAGCAGGCCTGTGTCGATGTCGGCGATCTTCAGGCTGGCCACGAAGGGCTGGCCATAGGCGACATACAGGAAGCGGCCCCCGGCGGTGGCGATGACCACCAGGGCGAGCAGGCCCCAGCGCTGCACCAGAATCAGTTCGTTGGAGATATTCTGGTCGGTCCTGAGACCGATAAACAGCACGAACAGGCCGAGCGCGATGGCGCCTGCATAGAGCGCTTCGCGAAAAGCGCGCTGAACTGGAGTAGCGACGGCGTCGCGCTCCGAAGACACAGTAACGGCCATCAGGATCAGACCTTTTCGACTTCAGGCCGGCCGAGGATGCCGGAGGGCAGGAAGATGAGCACGATCGCCAGGATCGAGAAAGCGGCGACGTCCTTGTAGTCGATCGAGAAATAGGCCGACCACATGCTCTCGATGAAGCCGATGAGCAATCCTCCGAGCACCGCGCCGGGCAGCGAGCCGATGCCGCCGAGCACGGCCGCCGTGAAGGCCTTCACGCCCGGCACGAAGCCGTCCGAGAACACCACGACGCCATAATACATCAGGAACAGGGTGCCGGCGACGGCGGCGAGAGCTGCGCCCATGATGAAGGTGATGGAGATGGTGCGGTCGACGTCGATGCCGAGCAGCGCAGCCATCTTGCGATCTTGCTCGCAGGCGCGCTGCGCCCGCCCGAGCGCTGTCCGGTTGACGAGATACCAGAAAATCGCCAGCAGAATGATGGTGACGATCACGATGAGGATCTGCTTCAGCGAAACGCTCACACCATCAACAGTGTAGACTTGGCTGACCAGCGGCGGGATCGGTTTGTTGCGCGGGCCCTGCGTGACCTGCACGAAATTGGACAGCGCGATCGACATGCCGATGGCGGTGATCAGCGGCGCCAAGCGGAACGAGCCGCGCAGCGGCCGGTAGGCTACCTTCTCGATCGTCCAGTTGTAGAGGCTGGTGAGAAGCATGGCGACGATCATCATGATCAGAAGCGCCACCACGACCGGCACCGAATAGAACAACGCGCCGAGGATCAGGAAGACGATGAGGGCGGTGAAGGCGCCGACCATGAAGATATCGCCATGGGCGAAATTGATCATGCCGATGATGCCGTAGACCATCGTGTAGCCGATTGCGATCAGGCCATAGATAGATCCCAGCGTCAGCCCATTGATAAGCTGCTGGACGAAATACTGCATATTTACGCGGCTCCCCTGGAATGTCGCCCGTTTCCGGGTCGCACTCCTTTTCGTATTTCCCCTAGTCGTAAAGTCTCGAGCCCGGATTGCAACGTGATTTTTCAATCGCCGGGCGTGTTTTGGAAGCACGCCGCCCGATTGTCCGTTTTTCGTACCCGGCCCCCTGGACTATCGCGGACCCTATCATTGGCACAACGCAATGTCTTTGACGATTCAGCCCCATAATGCCCACCCGCTCGAAGAAATCGCCGTCAAAATAAGTTGATGAGAAGATTTCTTGCGCGACCAGAGGCTGTCCATTTTGGGCGGCATGCCTTCCGTTGGGTGAGGCTGTGACGCTTATGTGACGACGAATCCATGCGCGAACGGATCGCGGTCGTCGATGAAGATGGTGTTCAACCCCGTCATGCGCGCCCAGCCGCCGATCGAGGGGATGATCGCCGGCTTGCCCGCCACGCTGACCTCCTTTTCGACCCTGCCTTTGAACAGCGAGCCGATGATCGATTCATGCACGAAACTGTCGCCGGCCCTGAGCTTGCCCTTGGCATGGAGCTGCGCCATGCGGGCCGAGGTGCCGGTGCCGCAAGGGCTGCGGTCGATCGCCTTGTCGCCGTAGAAGACGGCGTTGCGCGCATCGGCCTCGGCATGTTTCGGCTTGCCCGTCCACAGCAGATGCGACAGCCGGTTGATGCCGGGGTTCTCCGGATGCACGAAGGAGTATTTCTCATTGAGGCGCTGGCGCACAACCGGACTCCAGGCGATGAGGTCGCCCGCCGAGTAATCGGCCATGTCCCGATAATTCTTCTGTGGCTCGACGATGGCGTAGAAATTGCCGCCATAGGCGACGTCGACGCTGATCTCCCCGAGCACCGGGCAGTCGACGGTCAAACCTTCGGCATAGAGGAAGGACGGCACGTTGGTGATGCGCACCTCCTCGACATATTCGCCGACCTGTTTGTATTCGGCGATGACCAGGCCGGCCGGCGTGTCGAGCCTGAGCACGCCCGGCGTCTTTGGCTTCACCAGCCCGTGCTCGATGGCCATGGTGACGGTGCCGATCGTACCATGCCCGCACATCGGCAGGCAGCCCGAGGTCTCGATGAACAGGATGGCGATGTCGCAATCCTCGCGCGTCGGCGGATAGAGGATCGAGCCCGACATCACGTCATGGCCGCGCGGCTCGAACATCAGCCCGGTGCGGATCCAGTCATATTCGGCGAGGAAATGCGCCCGCCGCTCCATCATGGTCGCGCCCTCGAGCAACGGCCCGCCGCCGGCGACCAGGCGGACCGGGTTGCCGCAGGTGTGGCCGTCGATGCAGAAGAAGGATTTTTTCGCCATGATGGACTCTTTTTCAGAAACGCTGCGGACTGAAGGGCGTGAGATCGAGCGGCGGAGTCTGCCCGAGAACGAGATCGCGGATCAAGCGGCCGGTCGCCGCCGACTGGGTCAGGCCGAGATGGCCGTGGCCGAAGGCATAATAGACGTTCGGCGCGCGCGCCGCGCCGATCACCGGCAGGGAATCCGGCAGCGAGGGGCGAAAACCCATCCACTCGCGGCCTCCCGACGGATCAAGCCCGGGCAGGAAACGCTTCGCCTTCTCCAGCATCGCCTTGGAACGGGCGAAATTTGGTGGCCGCTCGATGCCGCCGAGCTCGACGGCGCCGCCGACGCGCAAGCCGGTCTCGAGCGGCGTGATAACGAAGCCATGGCCGGAAAAGATCAGCTGCCGCCTCACGTCGAAAGCCGACACCGGCAGCGTCGTGTTATAGCCGCGCTCGGTTTCGAGCGGGATGCGGTCCCCAATATTCCTTGCCAGGAGATGCGACCAGGCGCCGGCGGCGATCAGGAGCTTCTTGGCCGTGAGCCTGTTGCCGTCGGCCAGGACGATCGTCGCGCCGTCTGCGCTGGCTTCGATGCCCGCGACCCGCGCATGCTCGAAACGGGCGCCGAGCTTTTCCGCATAGGCCCAGATCGATTTGCCGAGCAGCTTCGGATCGGCGACCGTCTTCCAGCCCGGCACGAAGGTGGCCTTGACGAAGCGTGGCGAAAGACCCGGCTGGAGCCCGGCCATCTCTTCGCCCTCGACATGGCGAAAGCCGATGCCGAAACGCTCGCGCTCGACCCAGCCGGGCAGCGAAGCGCGGAACTCCGCCTCGCTCTCATAGAATTCCAGCGACCCATCCTCGCGCAGCATCGGCCGCGTGCCGGAGCGGTCGAGCAGCCCCATCCATTCGGCTTCGGCGAGCTTCATCATGCTCGCCTGCGTGGCGAGGCTCGTCTCGTAGTGCTTCGCCGCGCCCGCCCGCCAGAAGCGGATCAGCCAGGGCAGAAGTTTCGGCAGATAAGCCGGTGGGATGGTCAAAGGTCCGAGCGGATCGGCGAGCCATTTCGGCAATTGCCGGATCATGCCTTTATGCGCCAGCGGCAGCACGTCGGAGAAGGCGAAGGCGGCGGCATTGCCGGAGCTCGTCTCCTCGCAGATGCCGGTGCGGTCGAAGACGGTGACGCTGCGCCCCGCTTCCGAGAGCAGGGTCGCAGCGCAGATGCCGATGATGCCGCCGCCAATGATGGCGATGTCGTTCGCTTCTCCCCGTGCACCGGCAGAAAATGCCCCGGTGGCTGAGCGCCGCTCCTGTTCCCAGGATTTGGAATTTCGTTGCACGTCAGGGCTGTCCCTTATTCGGCCGCCGCCAACCTGTCCGTCGATCGAGGAGACGTCTGCAGCGGCGGCAGCTTCGGCCGCACCGCCAGCGCATCCCGGACGATCTTTTCGACCGCCTTGCGGCGTTCACCCGACAGCGGCTGGCGCGGCATGCGCACGCGGTCATTGGTACCGATCGCCAGCACTTCGGCAAGCTTGATGTTTTGGACCAGATAGGTCGAGACATCGAGATCGAGCAAGGGCCGGAACCAGCGATAGATCGCCAGCGCCTCGTCGCGGCGGCCCTGCCGCATCAGCTGGTAGATCGCGACCGTCTCGCGCGGGAAGGCGGTGACGAGGCCGGCGACCCAGCCGATGGCGCCAACCGACAGCGCCTCGAAGGCAAGGTTGTCGACGCCGGTGAAGAGGTCGTAGCGGTCGCCGAACCGGTTGATGATCTCGGTCGAGCGGCGGATGTCGTCGGAGGATTCCTTGATGGCGACGAAACGCTTGTCCGACGCCAGCTCCTCCATCAGGTCGACGGTGACGTCGACGCGATAGGCGAGCCGGTTGGAATAGATCATGACCGGCAGGTCGCCTGCTTCGGCGACGGCGCGAAGGGCGGCGACCGTCTCTTGCGGGTCGGTGTGATAGATCGGGCTCGGCACCACCATCAGGCCGTCGGCGCCTTCCTTGGCGGCGCGTTTGGCGATAGCAGCCGCCTCACGCGTGCCGGGCTCGTTGACGGTCAAGAGCACCGGCTTCTTGCCGGCAACCTTCTGCGCCGTCTTCAGCACCTCGATCTTCTCGTCAGGCGACAGCATGGGTCCCTCGCCGAGCGAGCCGCACACGATGATGCCGTCGCAGCCGGCCTCCATCTGCAGCCCGTAGCAGCGCTCCATCTCGGCATGGTCGAGACGGTCGTCGGCGGTGAATTTGGTCGTGACGGCGGGGAAAACTCCGGCCCACATGGCTACTTCTCCTCTGATATATCACTCGTATATCTATTAAGAATTAGCCTGTCAACGCTGAATCACTTATGATATATGAACAATATATCAGGAGCCCGCCATTGATCTCCCCGCTGATATCCGTCGAGGCGAACGCGACCTTCGAGCCGGCGGCGACCAAGGCCTATCGCGCGCTTGAGCATATGATCGTCACGCTCGAGCTGGCGCCGTCGGGCTTCGTCACCGAAGGCGCGCTGATCGAGCGGCTGGGTCTCGGACGCACCCCCGTGCGCGAGGCTATCCAGCGGCTCGCCTGGGAAGGGCTTCTCGACATCAGACCCCGCGCCGGCATCGCGGTCGCGCCGCTTCACGCCGGCGACTGGCTGCGGGTGCTGGATGCGCGGCGCGGCATCGAGGTGGTGCTCGCCCGCTCGGCCGCCCGCTTCGTCACCCGCGAGGCCGCCGACCTGTTCCATGAAGCGGCCCTGGCCATGCAGAAGGCGGTGATCTCGAGCAATGTGCTTGCCTTCATCCAGGCCGACAAGGCGCTCGACGAAGCGCTGGCCATCGCCGCCGACAACCCCTTCGCGGCGCGTGTGGCAGGCCCCTTGCAGACCCACAGCCGCCGCTTCTGGTATCGCTACAAGGCCGATACCGGTCTCGCCGAATCGGCCGAGCACCACGTGGCGCTGATCCGTTCCATCCTCGACGGCGACGAGGAAGCCGCCGCCAAGGACGCCAAGAAGCTGATAGCGCTGCTGCGCGGTCATGCCGAGGTGGCCGCCACGCGCTGAGCAGGACCAGCGCCTGCTCGAGGCGCTTCAGCCACCCGGCTGCCCGACCGCGGTGGCCAGTGTGTCTTCCCACCCCTCGCCGGCGGCCAGGATGCAGCTCTGGCCTTTGACGTCGGTCATCAGGATGGTCCAGGTTCCGCCGGCCGAGACAAACACCTCGAAGATGGCGACCTGTCCGGCCACGCCATAGCCCAGCCGCTTCTCCTCGAATGCCTCCGCCAGCCTCGCGACCAGATAGTCATGGCCGCCGCAGATGACTTGCGCCCGCGCCGGAACTGCCGGCAGCGCCATCATGGCGCCAACGGCCGCAAGCTTGACCCATTGAAACGAAAATTCGCGTGCCATGGGGCACCTCCTTTGCCGTCGCATTCCGGCAAAGGGAGGCACATTCGGCCGCCTCAGTGTGCCGGAAGGCTCCAGGCCGGATTGGACGTCTTCATCGCGTCACTCCTTCTGGCTTCCGGTCTGTCGTCGGGAGATCATGACTCCCTGGATTCGATATGGTGAAGCTCCGCTCCGTAGACAAGCGGCGCCGCGGAGAGCGCCTTGCTTGGCGCCACTTGACGCCCGACCGTGGGAGCCGTTGTGGCGCGCACCCCGGCTCCCTGCCGGTTTCAGGCGCCCGGCATCGCCGCGGTGATCGTCGGGCTGTCCCAGCCCTCGCCGACGGAAAGCACGCAGCTCTGGCCTTTGGTATCGGAGGCGAGCACCGTCCAGCTTCCCTGGTCGGAAACGAATATCTCGAGCACGACGTTCGGATTGATCAGGCCGCGCCCAGCCTCGGTTTCGTGGAACTTGTCGCCCAGCGCCTTGATGATGTCGGCGCGCGCCGCGCATTGCGCCGCCGCGCTCGCCGGCGCGGCTCCAACGGTCATCGCCGTCGCCGCCAATATTGCCGCCACAACAAATCGTGTCATCTGACACCTCCTCGCGCCAGACGAGAACCCCGGCTTGAACCGGCGCTGCTTGGTTGCCTGCACGCATGGCAGGAATAAAGCCTAAGGCAGATGGTGGTCTGTTGGTTCCATCACACGGCGATGGAATTATTAGAATATGCGGACGCACGCATGACGCGATGCGCCGGAATTCATGCGCCTGAAGTTGTGCTTCGCCTTCGTCCATAAAAAGAAAGCGCGGCTTGCGCCGCGCCTTCTCAATGTTGGTTGGACGACCGTTCGGGCTAGTTCATCGTCGGGATGACAAACTCGGCGCCGTCCTTGATGCCCGACGGCCAGCGCGAGGTGACCGTCTTGGTCTTGGTATAGAAGCGGAACGCGTCCGGACCGTGCTGGTTGAGGTCGCCGAAGGACGACGCCTTCCAGCCGCCGAACGTGTAATAGGCGATCGGAACCGGGATCGGCACGTTGATGCCCACCATGCCGACCTGGACTCTGGACGCGAAATCACGCGCGGCGTCGCCGTCGCGGGTGAAGATGGCGACGCCGTTGCCCATCTCGTGGTCATTGGCGAGCTTGATGGCGTCCTCGTAGCGCGGCGCGCGCACCACCGAGAGCACCGGCCCGAAGATCTCTTCCTTGTAGATGCGCATGTCGGCCGTCACGTCGTCGAACAGGCAGCCGCCCATATAGTAGCCGTTCTCATAGCCCTGCATCTTGAAGCCGCGGCCGTCGACGACGAGCTTGGCGCCTTCCTTGACGCCGATATCGACATAACCCTTCACGCGCTCCAGCGCCTGCGCCGTCACCAGCGGGCCGAAATCGGCGGAAGAGTCGGTCGAAGGGCCGACCTTGAGGCTCTCGACGCGCGGCACCAGCCTTTCCATCAGCCGGTTGGCGGTGTCGTTGCCGACCGGGACAGCCACCGAAATCGCCATGCAGCGCTCGCCGGCCGAGCCGTAGCCGGCGCCGATCAGCGCATCGACGGTCTGGTCCATGTCGGCATCGGGCATGATGATCATGTGGTTCTTGGCGCCGCCGAAGCACTGCACGCGCTTGCCCGATGCCGTGCCGCGCGAATAGATATAGTGCGCGATCGGCGTCGAGCCGACGAAGCCGATGGCCTTGATGTCCGGATCGTCGAGAATGGCGTCGACAACTTCCTTGTCGCCATTGACGACGTTGAGGATGCCGGCCGGCAGGCCGGCCTCGATGAACAGTTCGGCAATGCGGATCGGCACGCCCGGATCGCGCTCCGACGGCTTCAGGATGAAGGCATTGCCGCAGGCGATGGCCGGCGCGATCTTCCACAGCGGGATCATGGCCGGGAAGTTGAACGGCGTGATGCCGGCGACGACGCCGAGCGGCTGGCGCATCGAATAGACGTCGATGCCCGGGCCAGCGCCGTCGGTGAACTCGCCCTTCATCATGTGCGGCGCGCCGATGCAGACCTCGACCACTTCGAGGCCGCGCTGGATGTCCCCGCGCGCATCGGCAATAGTCTTGCCGTGCTCACGCGCCAGGATGTCGGCCAGCTCGTCATAGTCGCGGGCGACCAACTCGAGGAATTTCATCAGCACGCGCACGCGGCGCTGCGGGTTGGTGGCCGCCCATTTCGGCTGCGCCGCCTTGGCGTCCTCGACCGCGGCGCGCAGCTCCGCCTGCGAAGCCAAAGCCACCGTGCCGCGCACGGAGCCGTCCATCGGCTGCATCACATCCTGCTTGCGCCCGCTGGTGCCGGCGACACGCTTGCCGCCGATGAAATGACCGTATTCGATCATGCTTTTCTCTCCCTGTTCTGATGATGACGCATTGTCCGCCTTTGCGGCGGCGATGGCAACGCGAGCCAAAACGCAACCGTTGTGCGGAAAATAGACAACGATCCCGAGGTGTGCATTAATTGCCGCAAATGATGGATTGCCGAAAAGGCCGACGCTTGCGTTCCTTCACACCCCCCTCTGGCCTGCCGGCCATCTCCCCCGCAAGGGGGGAGATCAGACGTCACGAAGGCTTTCGCCAATCACCAACGATTGAAAAGAAGCGCCATCAGAGAAGCTGCCAATCTCCCCCCTTGCGGGGGAGATGTCCGGCAGGACAGAGGGGGGTGGGCGGGAACGCGGCGCTGCCGGTTAAAACGGACCACTCCCATGAACTGGGATGACGTCCGCATCTTCCTTGCAGTCGCCCGCGCCGGCCAGATCCTCGGTGCGGCCAAGCGCCTGGAGCTTAACCACGCCACTGTCTCACGCCGCATCGCCGCGCTCGAAGAGGCGCTTCGCACAAAACTCTTGCGCCGCCTGACCACAGGCAGCGAACTGACGCCGGCCGGCGAGCGCTTCCTCGACATAGCCGAGCGCATGGAGAGCGACATGATCGCCGCGCGTTCGACCATTGCCGGCGAGGGCGACGACGTTTCGGGCACGGTGCGCATCGGCGCGCCGGACGGATTTGGCGTCGCCTTCCTGGCAAAACGGCTGGGCGAGCTGACTGCGCTGCACCGCGAGCTCATCATCCAGCTGGTGCCCGTGCCGCGCTCCTTCTCCCTGTCCAGGCGCGAGGCCGATATTGCGATCACCGTCGAGCGGCCGAGCGAAGGGCGGCTGGTGGCGGGCAAGCTGGTCGACTACACGCTCGGCCTCTTCGCCTCCCGCGCCTATGCCGAAGCCAACGGCCTGCCGAAAGCGCCGGCCGAGCTCGGCCGGCACACGCTGATCGGCTATGTGCCGGACCTCATCGTCAGCCCCTCGCTCGACTATGCCGCCGAGTTCAGCCCCGAATGGCGCACCAGCTTCGCCATCTCCTCGGCCCTCGGCCAGGCCGAAGCGGTGCGCTCCGGCGCGGGCATCGGCATCCTGCACACGTTCGTCGCCCGTTCGATGCCGGAGCTGGTGCCGGTCGACATCGTCGCGCCCATCCGCCGCGCCTATTGGCTGGTCTATCATGAATCGGTCAGGCCGCTGCGCCGCGTGCAGCTGGTCGCCAACTTCATCACCAAGGCCGTGGAACGCGAGCGCGGCCTTTTTGTCTAATCCGCGTCGAGCACGAACGAGCTCACGATCTTATTGGCCTCGTCCGCAAGCGGCGCCCATTTCCGCTCCACCTCTTCGGAGTTGTCGCCCGCGACCCCGCAATCGACGAAGCCGTAATGCGAGCTGCGCAGCGTCAGCGCGATGCGGGAATGGCCGTAGAAGCTGACATTTTCGTCGGCATAGTGGAAATCCATCTCGGCCACGCGCACCGGATAGCCGTCCGGAAAATGCGCCAACCTGTCCTGGCGGAAGGCGGCCGACTGATAGGCGACGCCGACCATGGTCTGCCAGTTGCTCACCTTCCAGTCTTCCTCCATGAACGCCCTGACATCGGGCGGATTGTCGGGAGCGGTCGGATCATAGGCATTTTCCGACACGCGGCAGGTGAGCCCTCCTTCGCCGGATTTGATCTTGAGCCGAATGGTGTTGTCAAAGGCGGTTTCGCTCGCCCATTGCTCGGGATAGGTCAGCGAAAAGCCGTGCTCCTTGTCGTGAACGGTTTTGTCCGCTGCCAGCGCCGCCGGGGCGCAGGTCAGATAGGCGGCCGCCGCAAAAAGAAAAAGACGCATCCAAAGTCCCCTCGCTGCGGCCGATCCTATCACAGGCAGTTGGTCGCCGCCGCCTTGCCAGCGCCAAGCTCTACCGGCTGCTGTTCGGCGACAGCTGGGTCGGGGAAGCGTTCTGAGCCGCCGAAGCAGATGCAAAGCCCCTCAGATAGGTTTGAGATACCGCTCCGGGCTGAGGTCGCGCGCGTTGATCTCCGGCACCCGGTTGGACATGATGTCGGCGAGCACCTTGGCCGAGCCGCAGGCCATGGTCCAGCCGAGCGTGCCGTGGCCGGTGTTGAGATAGAGGTTGGCAACCTCGCTTTGCCCGATCAAGGGCGGTCCATCCGGCGTCATCGGCCGCAAGCCGCACCAGAAGCTCGCCGCCTTGAGATCGCCGCCCCCCGGGAAGAGATCGCCGACCGAGTGTTCGAGCGTGCGGCGGCGCGATTCCTGCAGGCGAAGGTCATAGCCCGAAATCTCCGCCGTGCCGCCGACCCGGATGCGGTCGCCGAGCCGGGTGATCGCCACCTTGTAGGTCTCGTCCATGACGGTCGACACAGGCGCGGCCTCGACATTGTCGATCGGCACGGTGATCGAATAGCCCTTGACCGGATAGACCGGTATGGGCCGCCCCAGCGAGCGCATGAACTGCGCCGAATAGCTGCCCATCGCCATCACGAAGGCGTCCGCGGATTTCCATCCGCCCTCCGTGAGGACGTTGGTGAGGCGATTGCGGTTCCTGACGATGCGCCGGATGGTCGAGCCGTATTCGAAGGTCACGCCGCGCGCCACGCAAAGTTCCGCGAGCTTGTCGGTGAACATCTTGCAGTCGCCGGTCTCGTCGCCCGGAAGCCTGAGGCCGCCGACGAATTTCTCGCGCACCGCCGCGAGGGCCGGCTCGGCGGCGATACAGCCGTCGCGGTCGAGGATCTCGTAAGGCACACCGTATTTCTTCAGCACCTCGACGTCGCCGCCGGTGCCGTCGAGCTGCTTTTGCTTGCGGAACAGCTGCAGCGTGCCTTTGGTCCGTTCGTCGTAAGTGATGCCGGTCGCCTCGCGCAGCGCCTTCAGCGTGTCGCGGCTGTATTCGGCAAGCGGCACCATGCGCGATTTGTTGAGCGCGTAGCGCTCGGCCGTGCAGTTGCGCAGCATCTTGAGGAGCCACGTCCACATGTTCGGGTCGAAGGCCGGCCGCACGACCAGCGGGCCGTACTTCATCAGCAGCCATTTGACGGCTTTGACCGGGACTCCGGGCCCGGCCCAGGGCGAGGCATAGCCCGGCGATACTTCGCCGGCATTGGCGAAGCTGGTTTCGAGCGCCGGCCCCGGCTGGCGATCGTAGACGGTCACTTCATGACCGGCCTCGGCGAGGAAGTAGGCGGTGGTGACCCCTATCACGCCGCCGCCCAGCACGATGACTTTCATTCAAGGCTCCCTCAAAGGCCGATCATGCCGCCCGAGGCATGGCCATTCCCTGTCTGCCGGATTTTGCGGCACCCGCCAAGGGCTGCGTTATCCGCCGATGTAACGGCGGTGAAAGCGCGCGCCCAGACTAGTCAATATCTCATAGCCGATGGTACCGGCATGGCCGGCCGCGTCGTCGACGCTTTGCGACGGACCGATGAGCTCGACGAGGTCGCCTTCGCCGAGCCTACCTGCCGAAAGCGCCGAAATGTCGAGGATGATCGAGTCCATCGACACGCGCCCGACGAAGGGCAGTCGCACGCCCTCGAACCAGGCGGCCGAAGCGGCGCGACGGTGCCAGCCGTCGCCATAGCCCAGCGAAATGGTCGCGAGATCGAGCGGTCCATCCGCCTGGTGGGTATGGCCATAGCCGATGCCGGCGCCGGCGTCGACCTGCCGCGTCTGCGCCACCTTGGCTTGCAGCCGTATGACCGGCAGCATCGGATTGGGTGTGTGTGGTGTCGGGTTGACGCCGTAAAGCGCGGCTCCCGGGCGGGCAAGGTCGTAGTGATAGGCCGGCCCGAGAAAGATGCCGGACGAGTTGGCCAAGGAGGCGGGCGCCGCGGGCAGCATCCTGCGCAGCCTTTCGAATTCGTGCCGCTGCCTCTCGTTCGCCGCCTGTTGCGGCTCGTCGGCGCGGGCGAGATGGCTCATGACAAAACGAATGTCGACGCCATCGAAGGCGCCGATCTCCCCCGCGACCGCCTCGACTTCCGCCGGCGCCATGCCGAGCCTTGCCATGCCGCTGTCGACCTGGATGGCGGCGGCAAGGCTCTGGCCCATCCCTCGCGCGGTCTCGCGCCAGGCCTTAAGCTGCATGGCGCTGTTGATGACCGGCCAAAGCCCGGCCGCCGCGGCTTCCGGTTCAGAATCCGGAGGCAGCCCGTTCAGCACGAAGATGTCCGGCCCCGGGCCGATCGCCTTGCGCAGCGCGATACCTTCGCCGAGCAGCGCGACGAAGAAGATGTCGCAGCCCTCTTTCGCCAGCGCCGATGCCACTTGCGCGGCGCCAAGTCCGTAGCCGTCAGCCTTGAGCACCCCGGCGCAGCGGACGCCGTCCAGCCGCGCCTTCAGCCGGCGGTAGTTTTCCCGGATGGCCCCGAGGTCGATCGTCAGGATCGCGCCGGCGGCGGCCTCGCTCACGGTCGAGCCACTGCTTGCATTATGTGACGGAAACCCGCGTCCGGTGTCGTCGCTCATGGCGACCCCCGCTCATTGCATCGGCAATCAATACGGCCATGGGGCGGCCGCGACAACCGGGACAGATGGCGGCCGCTCAGGGGACGAGATGCTGGAACGCCGCGACCACCTGCTCGTAGACCTTGCGCTTGAACGGCACGATCAGGTCGGGCAGCTCCCGCATCGGCCGCCAGGCCCATTCATCGAACTCGGCCTTATGGCCACCGGGCGGCGGATTGATCTCGATCTCGCCTTCGTCGCCCTCGAAGCGGTAGGCGAACCATTTCTGCGTCTGGCCGCGATAGCGGCCCTTGAAGGCGACGCCGACCAGATGCTCCGGCAGGTCGTAATTGATCCAGCGCGGCGCCTCGGCCAGCAGCGACACGCTGCGCATGCCGGTCTCCTCGTAGAGCTCGCGCCCGGCGGCCTCGATCGGCTCCTCGCCCTTGTCGATGCCGCCTTGCGGCATCTGCCAAAGCTGCGTCGTGCCGGCGAACTCGCTGTCCGGTTCGGCGATGCGGTGCCCAACCCAGACCAGACCTGCTTTGTTGAGTATCATCAGCCCGACGCACGGACGGTAAGGCAGCGTTTCGGGATCGATCGTCTTGGCCATATGTCAGCGTTCCAGCTGTCTTTGAGAATGGAGTTCGGCGAGGCGGGTAGGGTTAGCCTTTTTGCGGATCGATCGCCACAGCCGAGATCGGCACGATCTCAATGCCGCGCTTCTTCGCTTCGGCAATCCACGACGTCACCGTGTCGACGGTGATATCGAAGGCCGAACCGATGCCGACGGCGCTGCCCTTGGCCCGCGCCGTGGCTTCGAGGCTGTCCAGCTTCTTGAGGATTTCGCCGCGATCCTGCACGGCATCGATCGCCATGTCGCCAGCAACGAACGGCACACCGTCTTTCAACGCCAGGTCGGGCGCCACACTGCGCGAGGACGAGCCGTCATCGATATAGGCAAGCCCCCGCTTGCCGAGCTCGGCCATGAACGGCTCCATCGCCGCGGCGTCGGCCGAGAAGCGCGCGCCCATATAGTTCATGACCCCGGTATAGTTGGTCGTGCGCGACAGGGCCCAGTGAAGGCTCTTCAGGTTCTCGTCCGGGCTGGCCGCGACAGTCAGCGTGTTTCGGCCGGGATTGACGTTGGGATAATCGAACGGCTCGAGCGGCACCTGCATGACGATCTCATGCCCGCTTTGCCTTGCCGTCTGCATCCAGCGGCCGATACTGTTGCCTTGCGGCGCGAAGGCCAACGTCACTTCGGCCGGCAGCTTGGCGATCGCCGCTTGCGTGCCGGTCTGCGAGACGGCAAGTCCGCCGATGACGATCGCCACCCGCGCCCCGCGCGCGCCTGACCAAGGCCGCGCATAAACGTCGAACGGCCGCCGGCCGTCGGCGCTGCGGATCGGCAGCGGTCCGGTGTCGGTGGCCTCGATCAGCGCCCTGTCCGGGATATGGGCAACCTTCAGGTTCTGGCCGAGCGTCGACGGATCGCGAATCACGATAGCGGCCTTCGGCGGGCCGTCGCCTTCTTCGGTCTGGACGTGGATGATCTGCGGGCCGCCGCTCTTCATCGGCGTGCTGGCCTGTGGCGCCGCCGCCGCCATCGGAGCCGGCGCGGGCGCCGCTGTCGCGGCAGGAGCAGCCTCGGCGGTGACCTTCGGCGTCGAAACGGCGACTTCTTCCGGCTTGCGGAACGGCCTTTCACGCAGCGCAATAGCGCCGGAAACACCGATCACGCCAAGCACGGCCAGCACAGCGATGAGCGAGCCGGAGCCGATGCCGCGCGAGGCCTTGCGCTGAGGCCGGATCGTCTGTCCGAGCGGGCGTTCGATGTCCTTGCCGATCTCAGCCAAGTCGTGTTTCCCCGGAAGCACGCCAGGGTCACGTTTTTCGTGACATCTCGCGTGAACTTCGCAATCGCCGGCGCGATACCCAGAAGCGTGGCGCCCCGACCGCTGTCCCCGAATCAAACTGCCGGAACCTCGCGGCCCCGGCAGCATTGCATTGCTTCTCGCAGCCGGCCAGAGCCGGACCACCGCATTACTGGTTCAGCACGGCCTTGTCCGGGTTCGGCGGGAACGACGGATCGGTCTTTTCGCCGCGCAGAAGCTGCTCGGCATAGATCAGCTGCAGGTCGTTCTTCGGATCCGGCGGCACATAGGCGGCCGAGCCCGAGCCGGTGGAGCTCTCGTCGGCGCCCTTGATGTGGCCCTTGAGGTCGGATTCGCCGCGGGTCAGATCGCGGCCCTGCAGATCCGGGGGCAACGGCTGGTCGACCTTGATGTCGGGCGTGATGCCCTTGCCCTGGATCGACTTGCCCGACGGCGTGTAATAGAGCGCCGTAGTCAGCCTGAGCGCGCCGTTCTCGCCGAGCGGGATGATGGTCTGCACCGAGCCCTTGCCGAAGGACTGCGTGCCGACCACCGTGACGCGGCGCAGATCCTGCAGCGCGCCGGCGACGATTTCCGAGGCGCTCGCCGAGCCGCCATTGACCAGCACGATCATCGGCTTGCCGTTGATGTCATCGACCTGCTTCGGCTTGGCGTCGAAGCGGGTGACGTCCTTCGGATCGCGGCCGCGCGTCGAGACGATCTCGCCGCGCTTGAGGAAGGCGTCCGACACGCTGACCGCCTGGTCGAGCAGGCCGCCCGGATTGAGGCGCAGGTCGAGCACATAGCCCTTTAGCTTGTCGTTCGGCACCTGCTTCTTGATGTTCTCGATGGCGTTCTCGAGATCGTCATAGGTCTTCTCGGTGAAGGAGGTGATCTTCATGTAGCCGATGTCGTTCTCGACCCGGTACTTCACCGCCTTGACCTTGATGATGTCGCGCACCACCGTCAGCTCGATCGGCTTGTCGGCGCCCTGGCGCAGGATGGTGAGCTTGATCGGCGTGTTGACCGGCCCGCGCATCTTCTCGACCGCGTCGTTGAGGGTGAGGCCGCGAACCTCCTCGCCGTCGATCTTGGCGATGTAATCGCCGGAAAGCACTCCCGCCTTGGCGGCCGGCGTGTCGTCGATCGGCGTGATCACCTTGACGAGGTCGTTTTCCATGGTGACCTCGATGCCGAGGCCGCCGAACTCGCCCTTTGTCTGCACGCGCATGTCCTGCGCCTGCTCGGCATTCATATAGGAGGAGTGCGGGTCGAGCGAGGACAGCATGCCGTTGATGGCGTTCTCGACCAGCGATTTATCGTCCGGCGGCGTCACATAATTGGCGCGCACGCGTTCGAAGATGTCGCCGAAGATCGCCAGCTGCTTGTAGGTTTCCGAACCCGCAGCATTCGCCGCCGAACCCGGTGCGCCGTAGACCAGGCTCATTGCCGATGCGCCCATCAGCGCGCCGGCAAACAGAAGCGACAGTTTCCGCATCATTTCACGTCCTTCCAGAAAATCGGTCCGCCCACCATGGGGCCGGATCGACGGGTTTTCCATCCTTGCGGAACTCAACATAGAGTTCCAGCGCCGCATTTCCATTTCGCGAGGCCGAGGTGCTTGCCACCCGGGCCTCTCCCATCGCGCCGATCGGCTCTCCTGCGAGCACCGACTGTCCGGTCGCGACGCTGATTCTGCTCATCCCCGCCAGAACGACATGATACCCGTCGCCTGCGTTGAGGATCAAGAGTTGACCATAGGAGCGAAACGGCCCCGCATAAAGCACGTTTCCATCCGCCGGCGCGGTGACGATGGCTCCCGATTGTGTCGCAACCATGTCGCCTTGCATCGCCGCGCCATTGCCGTCGTCGGCGCCGAAACGCAGCTTGATCTTGCCGATGACCGGCAACGCGATCTGGCCTTGCAATGCCGAGAACGGCGCCGATCCCGTGAGACGGTTCGCTTCCGGCACCGGCAGCGCAGCGAGCTCGGTGGTCGAGGCCGTGGTGTCGTTGTCCGCCGATTTGCGCTCGCCCGCCTTGGCCTGGTCCTGCGCCTTGCGCGCCTTGTCGGCCTCCAGCGAGGCGATCAGGTCCTTGAGGCTGCTCGCCTTCGCCGCCAGCTGCTGCGAGTGCTGCTGCTCGGCCGCCATCGCGGCCTGGGTATCGGCCTGCAGTTTTTTCTTGGCTTCGAGCAGCATGGTGAGCCGCTTCTTCTCCGCCGTCTGGTCGGTGACGGCGGCGGTCAACCTGGCCCGCTCGGCCTCGATCGAGGCCGTCACACGCGTCTGCTCCTTGAGATCGGCCATCAGCCGGTCGGTCTGCTGGCGCAGTTCCGGCACCACCGTGCCGAGCAGGATGGCGCTGCGCACCGACGACAGCGCATCCTCGGGCTTGACCAGGATCGCCGGGGGCGGATTGAGCCCCATGCGCTGCAATGCGCCGAGCACTTCGGCCAGCACGTCGCGCCGCGCCATGAGCGAGGCGCGCAGCTTATTTTGCTCGGCCTTCAGCCCTTCGAGCTTGGCGCCGATGTCCTCGATGTCCTGACCGAGCTTCTGCTCCGTCATCGCCGACTGGATGAGCGCCGCGGTGATCGAAGCATAGTCCTTGCGCACCGAAGCGATGTCGGCGGCGAGCTTGCCCAGCCGCTCCGACGAGAGCGTGATCTCCTTGGAAACCTGCTCGTATTCGGCCCGGCTCTGATCCGGGTCGGGCGCAAGGTCGAGCGAATTTTCGGCCGCCTGGACCGGACCGAGCGCGACCAGGGCGGCGACAAGGGTCAAGCCGCAGCGGCCGCGCCAGGCGCGCGTAATCGGGTACCAGCCTTCAGACATCAGGCCCCTAACCTATCCGCCGCTTCGTTAACGAACCATCAACCATGTTGAAAGCGCCGCTCAGAGCAATTCCAGGAAAAGTGTGTAACGGTTTTCCGTCCGGAATTGCGTAAACCAGAATACCCCGTTGCCGCGCGATTGAGGCAGAAATCCTGGCGTGGGCCGGCAATCCCCAGCTTCTTGGCCGTCGAGCCATTCACGAACGATGATAGGGGTGACCCGCCAGGATCGTCGCTATCCGGTAAAGCTGCTCGCCCAGCATGACGCGCACCAGTTGGTGCGGCCAGGTCAGCGCGCCGAAGGACAGCACCAGGTCGGCCTGCTCGCGCAGGGATCTGTCATGGCCGTCGGCACCGCCGATCGCGACGACCAGCGCCTTGCGGCCGCCGTCGCGCAACTGGCCGATGCGGGCGGCCAGGTCTTCCGAGGAAAGCGACTTGCCGCGTTCGTCGAGCAGGATGAGAACAGCGCCCGACTGCAACTGCGCCTGCAGCTTCTGGCCTTCCTCGCGGCGGCGCTCGTCGGCGCTCTGTCCGCGGCTCTCGGGGACCTCGACAATGCCGGCAAATTCCAGCCCGACCGCGGGCCCGCTCTTGGCGAAGCGCTCGAAATAGCGGTCGGCGAGTTCTCTCTCGGGACCGGTTTTCATCCGGCCCACGGCATGAACGGTAATCTTCATCCTCGCCCCGGCGAGCTTGTCCTAATGCGTACCGTGACGGTTCACGGCAGGCGGATCAAGGCTCAGTGCAAGGTCTCTTCCTCCAGGTCCGGCGCCTGCCACATCTTTTCGAGATTGTAGAACTCGCGGACTTCGGGGCGGAAGACATGGACGATGATGTCGCCCGAATCGATCAGGACCCAGTCGGCGCTGGCCAGCCCCTCGACGCGCGCATTGCCGAGGCCGGCATCCTTCAGCGCCTTGAGGAGATGATCGGCGACAGCCGAGACATGACGGTGCGATCGGCCCGAGGCGATGACCATATAGTCGCCTAGGCTCGATTTTCCCTGGATGTCGATTGAGACGATGTTTTCGGCCTTGGAGTCTTCCAGACTGGCAAGGACTGTGTCGATGGCGAGGGACGCGGCGTCGTTTCCGCTGATCCCTGCCGGCGAAGGCATGATGTCAGCCTTCTTCCGCAGTGCTGTTCTCAGTGTGTTTCCTTTCCCAACAAGAACAACCAAATCACCAGGCAAATCAGGTGACACCACTTAGATAGGCAGAGTTCCGTTGCAGTTTCAAGACGGGCGCCTTCGAAGCGTGATTCCGCGCGATGTTGAGGAGGCGCTCCGCCAAGCCGCAAAAGGCGGGAACCGATGCCAGACGCACGGGTTATCGGCGCATTGACCAACGGGATACCCGCCATGCCCACCGACCCGCAAAGCGCCCTCATTACCATCCAGGCCGGGCTTGCGCAGCTGAGCACGCTGATCGTCTCCTATTCCTTCTCGGCCGTCGGCGCCGTCATCCTCCTGGTTGTCGGATATCTCGTGGCCGGGCTTGCCGAGCGCTCGATCTATGCCGGCCTCGGCCACATCCACGGCTTCGATGAGACCTTGCGGCATTTCTTCTCGCAGGTCGTGCGTTACGCCATCCTGATCCTTGTGGTCATCATGGTGCTCGGCCAATTCGGCGTGCAGACCGCCTCCATCATTGCGGCAATAGGCGCTGCCGGCCTGGCCATCGGGCTGGCGCTGCAAGGCACGCTGCAGAACATCGCCGCCGGCATCATGCTTCTGGCGCTCAGGCCCTTCCGCATCGGCGAATATGTTGAGGTCGGCGCGATTGCCGGCACCATCGAGGAGATCGGTCTCTTCGCCACCAAGCTGCGCTCCGTCGACGGTGTCTATGTGATGGCGCCCAACTCGACGCTGTGGAACCAGCCGGTGCGCAATTTCACCCGCAACGGCGTGCGGCGCACCGACGTCACCTTGAGCATCGGCTCGTGGAATGACATCGACCGCGCGCAAAAAACGCTGCTTGCCATCGCCGCCGCCGAAAAGCGCATCCGGCGCGAACCAGCGCCGATCGCCTTCGTGGCCAGCCTCGGCGACACCACCGTTTCGCTCACCTTGCGCTACTGGACGTCGGCCGCCGACTATTTCTCGACCCAGATCGACATGACCAAGCGCGCCAAGCAGGCCTTCGATACCGAGGGCATCTCGATCCCGCTGCCGCCTCCGGAAATGCCGGCGCCGGAGGCGCGCAAGCAATAGTCTCACCGGTTCTTCAGTGCCGGTTCTTCACTTGGAAGTGACCGCCTCATCCTGCGCGAAGGCTAGCTCCACCGGCAGGGGCGTCTGCGCCGACATTGGCGCGAAACTGCCGGTTGTGGCCGCGGGTGTCGGCCGGCCGGCCATCACGCGCCACAGCACGAACAGGCAGAAGGCCGATGCGATGACGATGCCGACATAGATGAAGGTCGCGGTGCCGAAGACGGCGGAAAGCGCCGTCACGATGCCGGGCACGATGAAGCCGGCCAGCGACCAGGCGAACAGCATCGAGCTCGACAGCGCCAGAAGCTCGTCCTTGCCGGCGCGGTCGGCGGCATGCGCGCTGGAGAGCGCGTAGATCGATTCCGACGCTCCGTCCCAGATGAGATAGATCACCACCAACGCCATCAGCGCGCCGCCGTCGAAGACGATGGCAAGCACGCTGGCGATCGCCGCGAGCGCCGCCGCGCCCGCCAGCACGTAGCGCCGGTCGGTGCGGTCGGATATCCAGCCGAGCGGAATCTGCAGGATCAGCGTGCCGACCGGCATCGCCGACAACAGCAGCGCGACGTCGGCCTGACTGTAGCCCTTGGCGGTGGCATGGATCGGCGCGAAGCCGGAGACGATCATCGACAGGCCGCCGACGGCGAGCATGCCGGCGACACCGACCGGCGAGATGCGCCAGGCGCGGCGCAACGCCACCGATGCGGCCTGCGGCGCCGGCGGCTGCGCCAGCCGCGTCATGCCGACCGGCAGGATGGAAAGCGCCGTGAAGGTGATGCCGATCAGCGCCGCCGCGGCCGTGTGGATGTCGATCGCGGCGAGCGTCGCATAACCCACGCCTAGCCCGCCTATATAGGCGACATAGAACACCGCCATCACCCGGCCGCGAATCGAATTCGGCAAGGCATCGTTCAGCCAGCTCTGCGCGACGATGAACAGCCCGCAGATGGCGAAGCCGTAAAGCGCCCGCGCGGCGATCCATAGGAGCGGTATCGGCCCGGCGCCGATCGCCGCATTGGAAAGAGCGATCAGCGCCGAAAGCACCATGAAGGCGCGGGCGTGACCCACTCGCTTGACGAGCGGCCCGGTCAGGATGCAGCCGGCCAGCCCGCCGGCCGAAAGCCCGGTGACGATCAGCCCGGCCCAGGTCGGGTCGAACCCGTCGGCGCCGAGGCGCACCGGGATATAAGCGAACATCAGTCCATTGCCGATCGCGATCAGCGCCATCGACACGATGACGCTGGCAATGGCGATCAGCGGCGCCGATTGCGCGGCGCGGGCGGGTTCGGTTGTGGTGGGGTTCTGCTTCAGCATGCTTGTGCAGCTTGGTCTACGGACAGGAAAAAAGCCGCCGTAAAAGCGACATGGCCGGACTTCCCTTCCCCTCTTGTGGGGGAAGGTGGATTGCCGCGAAGCGGCAAGACGGATGAGGGGTGTTCCAGCGGAGTGAGACGTCGGCGACCTCGTCGCTAGACAAAACGGTGTCGCCAAGCTGGAACACCCCTCATCCGTCTCGGCGCTATCGCGCCGATCCACCTTCTCCCCCTGGGGGAGAAGGTAAAAGCTCTATCCCTTCGCCGCCTTACGGAGCGCGGTGGAGGAGAGTGAGGAGCGCGGACCGTGGATGAAGGTCCAGGCAGGCGCCGGCATGCGGGCAAGCAGCGGCGCGTCGCCCTCATCGATACGGGCATAGTCGAAGGTTTTGGCGACGACCGACGATAGGAAGGAGAGCGTGGCGCCCGGACGGTCGATGACCGCGATCGGGAAGGTCAGCACGATCTCGCGCCACCGCTGCCAGCGGTGGAAGTCGCGCAATGAGTCCGCGCCCATGATCCAGACGAAATCCACACCCGGGTTGCGCGCCTTGACCAGGGCAAGCGTGTCGGCGGTGTAGCGCGCATGCTGCGCCGCCTCGAAGGCGGTGACCTTGATCTTCGGGTTCCTGGCGATCTTTTCGGACAGCTCGACACGTTCGGCGAGCGGCGCCAGTTCGCGCGCGCTTTTCAGCGGATTGCCGGGCGTCACCATCCACCAAAGCTGGTCGAGCGCGAGCCTTCTCAACGCGATCTCGGCGACCAGCGCATGACCGGCATGCGGCGGATTGAACGAACCGCCGAACAGACCCACCGTCAACCCCCTGGCGGCATGGGGCATGCGGATGTAGCGAGCGGGAACGATGGGCTGAGGGGACGAAAGCACCGTGCTAGCCCCCCCTCTCTGGCCTGCCGGCCATCTCCCCCTCAAGGGGGGAGATCAGATGTCGCCGCGACTTTCGCCAATCGCCGGCGTTGCAAGCCGAGCGCCGGCGCCGAAGCTGCCAATCTCCCCCCTTGAGGGGGAGATGGCCGGCAGGCCAGAGGGGGGGGCCTTGGCGCAAAGGCTCACACTCTAGCGGCAAGCGTCAAGGCCTCACCTGTCCAGACCCGCGCACGCGGTATTTGAACGAGGTGAGCTGCTCGACACCGACCGGTCCGCGTGCATGCATCTTGCCGGTGGCGATGCCGATCTCGGCGCCCATGCCGAACTCGCCGCCATCGGCGAACTGCGTCGAAGCATTGTGCAAGAGGATCGCCGAGTCGATCTCGTTGAAGAAGCGCTCAACCGCAGCCGTATCCTCGGCGACGATCGCCTCGGTGTGGTGCGAGGAAAACGTCTCGATATGCTCGATCGCGCCGGCGACGCCGTCGACCAGCTTCACCGCGATGATGGCGTCGAGATATTCCGTCACCCAGTCGGCATCGGTCGCCGGACTGGCGTCGGCGAAAGCTTTCATCACTTCGGCGTCGGCGTGGATCTCGCAGCCGGCGGCGCGCAGCGCTTCCAGGATCGGCACCAGATGCGTGGAGGCCGCCGCGCGGTCGACCAGCAAGGTCTCGGCCGCGCCGCAGACGCCTGTCCGCCGCATCTTGGCGTTGACGGCGATATTGAGCGCCATGTCGAGATCGGCCGAGCGGTCGACATAGAGATGGCAGATGCCTTCGAGATGCGCGAAGACCGGTATCCGCGCCTCGGTCTGCACGCGCCCGACCAGGCTTTTGCCGCCGCGCGGGATGATGACGTCGAGATTGCCGCCCAGACCTTTCAGCATCTCGCCGACGGCGGCGCGGTCGGTGGTCGGCACCAGCTGGATGGCGTCCCGCGGCAGGCCAGCGGCCTTCAGCCCCTCGATCATGCAGGCGTGGATCGCGGCCGAGGAATTGAGCGAGTCCGAGCCGCCGCGCAGGATCACCGGATTGCCCGCCTTGAGGCAGAGCGCGCCGGCGTCCGCCGTCACATTCGGGCGGCTCTCATAGATGACGCCGATGACGCCGAGCGGCGTGCGCACGCGTTCGATGCGGAGCCCATTCGGCCGGTCCCAGGCCGCAATGGTTTCGCCGACCGGATCCTTGAGCGCGGCGATCTCGCGAATGCCGTCGGCCATCGCCTGGATGCGCGAGGGATTGAGCTTCAGCCGGTCCATGAACGAACCGGACAGGCCGGCCTCCTCGCCATTCGACGTATCGATGGTGTTGGCGTCGAGAATGGCCTGCTCGTTGCGCAGGATCGCTTCGGCCATGGCAACCAGCGCATCGTTCTTGGCCCTGGTGGAAGCGACGGCCAACGGTCGGGCGGCGGCGCGAGCGCGACGGCCGATATCGGCCATCAGCGCCACAGTGTCTTCGCCGGACTTTTCATGCAGCTTCAGCATGGTTCATCCCTCCGCCCCACCTAGTCGTCGGCCAATACTTGGTCGCCGGCAACGCTTACCACAAGGTCGTCGCGATGGATCATCGCCGATCGCGCCTCGTAGCCGAGCACATTTTCGATCTCGGCCGTCTTCAGGCCTGCGATCCTTACGGCATCGGCGGCATCGTAGGCAACCAGCCCGCGCGCGATCTCGCGGCCCTCCGGCGACAGGATCGCCACCGTATCGCCGCGCGAGAAATTGCCGCTGACCAGCTTGACGCCGGCAGCCAGCAGCGACTTGCCCGACATGAGCGCACCGACGGCGCCGGCATCGACGGTGAGCCGGCCGGCCGGTTCGAGCTGCCCGGCGATCCAGGTCTTGTAACCCTTCACCGGATTGGGGCTCGGCCTGAAAAAGGTCGAGCGTTCGCCGCGTTCGATCGCCATCAGCGGCGACAGCCTGGTGCCAGAGGTGATGATCATGGCGGTGCCGGCGGCATTGGCGATCTTGCCGGCGTCGAGCTTGGTGCGCATGCCGCCGCGCGACAGTTCGGAGGCGGCCGCGCCCGCCATCGCCTCGATATCCGGCGTGATGCGGTCGACCACCGGGATGAACTTCGCTTGCGGATCCTTGGCCGGCGGCGCCGTGTAGAGCCCGTCAATGTCGGAAAGCAGCACCAGCAGGTCGGCGCCCATCATCGTCGCCACCCGCGCCGCCAGCCGATCGTTGTCGCCATAGCGGATTTCCGACGTCGCCACCGTGTCGTTCTCGTTGATGACCGGCACCGCCTTCATCTTGAGCAGGGTCGAGATCGTCGCGCGCGCATTGAGATAGCGGCGGCGTTCCTCCGTATCGCCGAGGGTCAAAAGGATCTGGCCCGACTTCAGCCCGTCCTTGCCGAGCGCGTCCGACCAGGCGCCGGCAAGCGCGATCTGACCGACGGCGGCCGCCGCCTGGCTCTCCTCGAGCTTCAGCGCGCGTCTGCCGAGGCCGAGAATGGTGCGCCCGAGCGCGATGGCGCCCGAGGAGACGACGAGCACCTCCGCGCCCGCATCGGCAAGCACCGCAATATCGCCGGCAAGCGAGGTCAGCCAGTCGCGCTTCAAACCTGTCGCGCGGTCGACGAGCAGCGCCGAACCGATCTTCACTGTGATGCGCCGGTATGATCTCAGCGATTTCATGGGTCTTATCGCCAGCGCGTGTCGACAGGAGCCGGAACGGCATCGCGCGCTTGCGCGACCACCGTCATCAGCGCGCGCAGCACGGCCTCGACGCCTTCGCCGGTGACGGCCGAAAGCAGCATCGGCGCGCGGCCGGCGGCGCGCTTCAGCGAGGCCGCCTTCTTCTTGCGGGCGTCCGCGTCGAGGATGTCGACCTGGCTGAGCGCGACGATCTCAACCTTGTCGGTCAGCCCATGGCCATAGGCTTCGAGCTCGGCGCGCACCGTCTTATACGCCTTGCCGGGATTTTCCTCCTGTGCGGAGACGAGGTGCAGCAGCACGCGGGTGCGCTCGACATGGCCGAGGAAGCGGTCGCCGATGCCCACCCCCTCATGCGCCCCCTCGATCAGGCCGGGAATGTCGGCGAGCACGAACTCGCGGCCGTCGATGCGAGCGACGCCGAGGCCGGGATAGAGCGTGGTGAACGGATAGTCGGCGATCTTCGGCTTGGCCGCGGTGACGGCCGCAAGGAAGGTCGACTTGCCGGCGTTGGGCAGGCCGACCAGGCCGGCATCTGCGATCAGCTTGAGCCGGAGCCAGATGCTCAGCTCCTCGCCCGGCAGGCCGGGATTGGCGCGCCGCGGCGCCTGGTTGGTCGAGGTCTTGAAATGCTGGTTGCCGAAGCCGCCATTGCCGCCCTTGGCAAGCAGGAAGCGCTGGCCGACGACGGTCAGGTCGCAGATCAGCGTCTCATTGTCCTCGGCAAAGATCTGCGTGCCGGCCGGCACTTTCAGCGTGATGTCGGCGCCCTTGGCCCCGGTCATGTTGCGGCCCATGCCGTGCATGCCGGTCTTGGCCTTGAAATGCTGCTGGTAGCGATAGTCGATCAGCGTGTTCAGCCCGTCGACCGCTTCCGCCCACACATCGCCGCCGCGGCCGCCATCGCCGCCATCCGGCCCGCCGAACTCGATGAACTTTTCGCGCCGGAACGACACCGATCCGGCACCGCCATCGCCGGAACGGATGTAAACCTTGGCTTGGTCGAGGAATTTCATCGTTTCAAGTTTCTGCTATTGCACTTGCGGGATTGCTCTAAACCAAGGCAGAGCCGAGGGCGAGGCCGAATTGCGACTAAAGCGCCGGATGCCCTTTCGGCGCGCACGCGGTAGCACTGGCGGGGACTAAAGGGGCGCGGGAATGAAGATCGTTTCCTACAACATCCAATACGGCATCGGCCTCGACCGCAAATACGATGTCGGGCGCATCGCCGACGCCGTGCGCGGCGCCGACGTAATCGCGCTGCAGGAAGTGACCCGCAACAACCCGCGCAACGGCGACCGCGACATGGTGGCCGAGATCAGCGAGGCGCTGCCCGATTATTTTGCCGCTTATGGCAGCAATTTCGAGGTCAATATCGGCTCGCGCCTCGAGAACGGCCGCGCCATCTCGACCTCCTTCCAGCTCGGCAACATGGTGCTGTCGAAGACACCCATTCATCTGTCGCGCAATCTCCTTCTGCCGCGCAGCCGCAGCCTCGAGGCCATGAACTTCCAGCGCGGCGCGCTCGAAGCGCTGATCGAGACGCCGCTCGGCTTCATCCGCTTCTACTCCACCCATCTCGACCACCGCAGCCCGGTCGAGCGCCAGAGCCAGATCCGCTTCCTGCGCCAGCGCCTCCTGAACTATGCGCTCGAAGGCGGCGGCCTGTCGGGCATTCCCGAGATCGGCCTGCCGGACCTGCCCTATCCGGAAGCCTTCATCGTCATGGGCGACTTCAACATGCTGCCGGGCTCGCCCGAATACGTCGAGCTCGCCGGCCGCCCGGACCATGAGTTTGGCATGCCGCTGACCGCCGATCTTGCCGTCGACGTCGCCCAGCGCCTTGCCGTCGCCGACCTCGTCACCTGGGTCGACCCCGACCGCCCAGACGACAAAAGCCGCCACAAATGCATCGACTACATCTTCACCAGCGCTTCGCTGGCCAGATCGCTGAAGCGTCTATGGTCCGACCGGGACGCCGTCGGCTCCGATCACCTGCCGCTCTGGGCCGAGCTGGGCTGAATTCTGAACTCCCCCTCATCTGGCCGCTACGCGCCACCTTCTCCCCGAGGGGAGAAGAGGTTGGCGTCGGCGCCTACCAGCTCCTCTCCCCTTGGGGAGAGGTCGGATTGCTCCGAATTGCCCTTTGCAATTCGGCTGGCAATCCGGGTGAGGGGGCGCTTGCCCAGCCCTGTGAAGCAATCGTCAAAAATGAATCCAATTCCTCAGGCTCGTCCAGGTCTTCCTGTCGAGCCTGTAGCGCTCGACCGGCACCTGGCCCGCGACGATCGAGTTCAGCATGCCCTGGCCGGCATACTGGAAGCCGCATTTGTGGATGACCCGGCGTGAGGCCGGATTGATCACCCTTGTCGAGGCATGCAGCACCTGGATCGAGGTCCGCTGGAAGGCGAGGTCGACCAGGGCGTGCGCGGCCTCGGTGGCATAGCCGCGCTTCCAGTAAGGCTCGCCGATCCAGTAGCCCAGTTCCAAGCCGCGATCGGTGGTGTTGAGCCCGGCGCAGCCGACGAAGGTGCCGGTATCCTTGAGCGTCAGGGCATAGACGATGCCGGCGCGGCGCGACGCCGCCATGGCGAGGAAGGTGCGGCCCTCGGCTTCGCCATAGGGATGCGGCATGCGGGCCAGCATTTCGGCGACATGCCGGTTGTCGGCCAGCGTGACGAGTTGCTCGAGATCGCTCTCGCGCGGGGCGCGCATGCCCAGTCGCTCGGTGGTCAGCTCCGGGCAATCGATCGCGTAACTTTCGTCTTCGGAGTCTTCCGCTTCGGCAACCATTTTAGTCCTCCAGGGCAAGAAAAAATGAAAAAGGAGAGAGGGCAAACCCATCTCTCCTGATCCTTTTCCTGGCCTGGCCAGACACCGGTTCCCGAGATGGGCGCCGGTGTTATGGTGCGGAACCGGCTACTCCGCTGCTTTGGTAATCGGGTTCACCGATACGTAGGTTCGGCCGTTGGCTTTCTTGTTGAAGGTGACTGCGCCGGCTTCGAGCGCAAAAAGGGTGTGGTCCGTGCCCATGCCAACATTGGTGCCCGGATGCCATTGCGTGCCGCGCTGACGAATAATGATGTTGCCGGCGATGACGGCTTCGCCGCCGAACTTCTTCACGCCGAGACGCTTGGAGTGCGAATCGCGACCGTTGCGCGACGAACCGCCAGCTTTCTTGTGTGCCATTTGACTAACTCCGATGCGCCCTGAGGCGCTTGAATGGTCTTATGAACGCGTTCGCGTTCCGTTTCAAGTGCGCACCGGCGACGATTGTCGCCGGGCCATCTTATTTCAACCTGCCTTACTTCTTCGCCAGTTCCTTGGCCTGCTCGCGCCAGTCCTTGATCTGGTCGGTGCTGAACGGCATGTGCTCGTCGATCTTGGCGACATCCTTGTCGGTGAGCTTGGCGAGCTGCGCGAAGGTGACGATGCCCTGTTCGGCGAGGTCCTTCGCCGCGACCGGGCCGATGCCCTTGATCACGGTCAGGTCATCCGGCTCGCCCTTCGGCGCCTTGAACAGCGGCGCGGCCTTTGCCTCTTCGCCGGAAGCGGCCTCAGACTTGGGCTCCTTCTTGGCCTTGGCCTCCTTCGGAGCGGCTTCGGCCTTTGCCTCGGCGGCGACTTCCGCCTTGGCTTCGGGGGCCTTGGCCTCTGCCTTGGCGGCGGCCTTCTTCGACGGCTTGGCGCCGCCCAGCAGGATCTCGGCGATCCTGACGGTGGTCAAAAGCTGGCGGTGGCCGATCTTGCGGCGCGAATTCTGGCGGCGGCGCTTCTTGAAAGCGATGACGGTGCGGTTCTTACCCTGCTCGACGACTTCCGCCGTGACCAGAGCGCCATCGACGAACGGCGCGCCGAAGGTGACATTCTCGCCCTCGCCATGCGCGAGCACATTGCCGATCTCGACGATGTCGCCGACCTTGGCTTCGAGTTTCTCGATCTTCAGGAGATCGTTGGCGGCGACGCGATACTGCTTGCCGCCCGTTTTGATGACTGCGAACATTTTTTGCCTTTCGCTGTTCGGTCGGCCTCGATGAACCGCCTCGGGCGGTTCGGCCGTCTTTTTGTCAGTCTGCGGGTTCAAAAAACAAGCGGCGCGGAAAAGCCTCCACGCCGAATGCGGGCTGTCCCTAACCGAAGGTTGCGCCGGAGTCAAGGCAAGCGGCTTGTCCTTGGAGAGGCCGCGAGCGACGTTGCCGGCAAATATCGTTCCGTCCCGTCGCAATCGCTTTTTGCGGAAGCTGGAAATCGGGCGAATAGGGCCTTGTAACCGGAGCAGTCAGCCGTTATCTAGTGCGCCGCGCCGGCAACGGCCGACCATGACCTCGCGGAGAGGTGGCAGAGTGGTCGAATGCACCGCACTCGAAATGCGGCATACTCGCAAGGGTATCGGGGGTTCGAATCCCTCCCTCTCCGCCATCCTGCTTCGCTCTCCGAGCTTGGCAGGACCAGCGCAGTCTTCCGCGCGAAGCAGGATGCCCTCCGAAGCTTTAGCGAAGGAGGGCGGCTCGGAGCTTTCCCTACATCCCCCTCACCTGGCCCATCGGCCTGCGGATGAAATCCCGTGGCCCTCGGGTGACAAAAATCCGACCGTGATCGATAACAATATGATCTCACGGGTTGTTGCGTAGAGGACCACATGTGCTCGGGGGCGAAATCTAACAATGCCCGGTCGCGGCTTCACAACGGGGGACAAGATGATCGCGCGAACAATTGCGGTTGCCCTTGCAATTGCGTTTTCCCTTTCACCGTCGCATGCGCAACCACGGCATCGTTTGCCGAGCGGCTACAAATGGGGCCGCTGCCTGCTGGTCGTTCATGGTGAGACCCGCATCTCCGGAAGATGCTCCTACCAAATCGAGAAGGGCGGCGATTTCAATATCCAAGGCCCTCGTCAGGTTTTCGCAGGCATCGACTATCCCGACACGCATAGCGGGGCCGGTGAAATGTCGAAAGATTACTGGGCCGTTGTCTACAAGGACGGCGATCTTTGGGCAGGCTACGGCAACGCGGACATTCGCGACACGCACGGCGAGGCAGGAGATTGGGGAGAGCTTCGCCGCGAAGGCGCCTGCTATGTCGGGAAGGACGTCAAGGTTTGCCTTTGGCGTTAGCCGGCTCAAGGCGATTGCAGGGTCGAGCTCAAGGTGGTCGCCGCCTGATCCATCGGGCGGCTCCATCCCGCTTCGCTCTTCGAGTTTGGTAGGACCGGGGCGATCCTTCGCGAAGATGGCCTCCGAAGCCTTGGCGAAGGAGGCCGCTCATTCATTTCAGGTTACGCATTCGCGCGGCGCCCTTCGCAGGACTGACATCCTGAGCCCGAAGCAGGATGCGGCATAGGAAGCCGGCGTTCGGGCAGGTGCGCCCCTGACGGCCGCAAACGCCGGTGATCCGGCAGTCCGTCTTTGTGCCCTCTACGGGCGCGCTCATGCTGCCAGCCTCTGCATGGCTTCGGCCATCTGAGCCGAGACACGGCGGTCGTAGTCCTCGGCAAGCGCCCGCAGGGCCGCAGCCCCGTCGCCGGAAAATGACGGGCCGTGCATGAGCGCCAGAGTGCGTGGCGCGAGCTTGGCAAGCTCGCGGATGGTCGTGCCCATGCCGGGATTGAGTGCCGAATATTTGAACAGATCCTCGGCGGCGATCGCCGGGCCGACAACATCGCCGTCGGTCAGCGCGCGGTCGTTGCCGAGTTGGGTGAACAGATCGCCGCAGAGCAGGGTGCCGGTCGATTCCTCGTACATGACGCCGGCGTCCCAACCATGCGGCGTGTGCGGTGTATCGATGAAGCGCACGCGCTTGCCGCCGCCGATGTCGATCACCTCGCCATCCTTCAGCACCCGCGGCGCACGATCCGCGAAATCGTTGAGCGACACGTAGACGCCTGTCTGTCCGTGCGCGGCCGTTGCTTGCGGCGCAACGGTGAGCCATTCGTTCATGGCGCCGCATTCGTCGGATTCGAAATGGCCAAATCCAATCCAGCGAAGACGCTCCGGCGGGATGATGCGGGCAAGCGCGTCGCGGTTGAGCGCGAACATCTTCCGCAGACCGGTGTGGAACATGAGCGGCTCATCGCCCATGACCAGGAACTGGTTGAAGGTGAAGCCGACGGGCGGAGCAATATCCGGTACATAGGTCGATAGGCGGTAGATGCCCTCGGCGATTTCATCGATTTTCGTTTCCATGGAATCTCCTCCAAAACAATGGTTGCGTTCCCTCTCCCGGTTACCCAGGGCTGGACTTCGACCAAAATCGAAGTACATATGTGTGTAGCGAAATATTAGAACCCTGTCAACAATGGGTGCACATGCGTGTGCATTTAAATACATGACCCGCAAATACACCCTTAAACGCCGTGCCGAGCAGCAGGCGGAAACCCGGCGGCGCATCGTCGAAGCTGCGATCGACCTGCACGGTAGCGTTGGTCCCGCAGCAACGACCTTCAGCTTGGTCGCCGAGCGTGCCGGCGTTCAGCGACACACGCTCTACGCCCACTTCCCCGACGAGCGCAGCCTGCTGCAGGCCTGCTCGAGCACGCACATCGAGACGCATCCGCTGCCGAGCCCTGAGCCGTGGCGAGTTGTGGCCGACCCAGGCGAACGGATGCGGATCGCGCTGCTGGCGCTCTACGAGTGGTACGGGCGCAATGAAAGCGTGGTGGCCAGCGTGTTGCGAGACGCCGAACATCACCCGCCAACCCGGGAGGCTGTCGAGACGAGCATCGGCCCGTATTTCGCGACCTGCCAGGGGGTGCTCGGCGAAGGCCTTGGCGGCAGCCAGCGAGCGTTGCTACGGGTGGCGCTGAGCTTCTTCACCTGGCGCACGCTGGTGCGCGAAGCTGGCCTGCAGCCCGTTGAAGCCGTAAACGCCATGGTTCAGGCCGTCCAAGGCGTGGGTTGAGGCTGAGATATACGGCTTGTCAGCTTTCTGACGGGTGCGCCGCGATCGCACTCAAGAACGCCTCGCCGAACTCCTTGAGCTTTGCTGCACCCACGCCGTTCACCTCGGCGAAGTCGTCGAGGTCGCGCGGACGGCGCTCGGCCATGTCGATCAGCGTGCGGTCGGAGAACACCACATAGGCCGGCACCTGCCGTTCCTTGGCGAGCCGCAGCCGCAGCGTCTTGAGCGCGGCCAGCAAGGAAGTGTCCACGCCCTCGCCCGTGGCAGAGCCTTGCGCGGCACGCTTCCTGCCGCGCGCCAGACGGTCCCGGCCTTCGACACGATACTCGAACGCAACCTCGCCGCGGCCGAGCGCGCGGCCGCTTTCCGAGATGGCGAGGCCGCCATGGCCGTCGGGATCCGGCACCAGAAAGCCGCCGGCGACAAGTTGCCGGATGAGCGACAGCCAGACCGGCTTCCGATGCATGATGCCGGTCCTGAAGCTGGCGAGCTGCTGATGGCCTCTGGCCAGCACCTTTTCGGTCTCATGGCCGAGCAGGATGTCGATGACATGGGCGGCGCCGAAGCGCTCGCCGCTCTGCGCGACTGCCGCGAGGATGATCCGCGCCTCCGTCCCGCCGTCGGCGCGCGGCGCCTGGTCGAGACAGTTGTCGCAATTGCCGCAGGCTTGCGCCTCCTCGCCGAAATAGCCGAGCAGCACCTGGCGCCGGCACTGCGCCGTCTCGCAATAGCCGATCAGCGTGTCGAGCCGGCGATGCGCCCGCCTTTTGTGCTCGGGCGAGGTATCCTCGTCGTCGATGAACATCCGGCGCGTGCGGATGTCGCCGGCGCCGTAGAGCATGTGCGCTTCCGCCGCTCGGCCGTCGCGGCCGGCGCGGCCGATCTCCTGGTAATACGCCTCGAGGCTGCCGGGCAGGTCGGTGTGGAAGACATAGGCGACGTCGGGCTTGTCGATGCCCATGCCGAAGGCGATGGTCGCCACCATGACGACGCCCGACAGGCTCATGAAGGTGTTCTGGTTCGCCTCTCGCGCGTCCTTGCTCATGCCGGCGTGGTAGGCGAGCGCGCGCACGCCGTTCTTCTCCAGGAAAGCCGCCATTTCTTCCGTCTTGCGGCGCGACAGGCAATAGATGATGCCGCTCTTGCCCTGGTGACGCTCGATGAAGCGCAGCAGCTGGCGCTTGCTGTCCTGCTTGGGCTCTATCGCCAGCTTGATATTGGGCCGGTCGAAGCCCAGCACCAGGGTTTCGGCGCGCCCGGCAAACAGCCGCGCTTCGATGTCGGCGCGCGTGGCCTCGTCCGCCGTCGCCGTCAGCGCGATGATGGGCACCTGCGGAAACACGCCGCGCAATTGCGACAGGTCTTCATATTCGCGCCGGAAGGCTGGTCCCCATTGCGAGATGCAATGCGCCTCGTCGATGGCGATCAGGCCGACATCGAGCCGGGACAGGGCTTCGAGCATCCGCTCCGTCATCAGCCGCTCCGGCGCCATATAGAGCAGCCGCGTCTGCCCGGACGCCACGCGGCGCCAGGCAGCGACATTGGCGTCGCGGTCGAGCGAGGAATTGATGGTGTCGGCGGCCACGCCGGCAAGGCGCAAGGCGGCGACCTGGTCCTGCATCAGCGCCACCAGCGGCGACACCACGATGGTAAGCCCGCCTTTGACCAGCGCCGGAACCTGATAACAGAGCGATTTGCCGGCGCCTGTCGGCATCACCGCCAGCACATGCCGCCCGGACAGCAACGCCTCGATCACGGTCGCTTGCCCGGGGCGAAAATCGTCGAAGCCGAACACATCCTTCAGGACGCGCCGCTTGTGATCCTCGGCCCGGATGCTCACTGCCTGCGCCGTCATCACCGCGCCGTTCCCGCGTTCAAGGTGTAGGCCGGCATTTCGTAGCCGAATTCGTGGCAGAAGCTCTCCACGCGGGCGAGGAACGCCGCTGGCAGGCCATGCAGGTAGGTCTGGAATTCTTCATTGCGCTCCCATTTTCTCAGCGACGTCGGCCGTATCGGATTGTCCGCATCGCGGCTGTAAAGCGTGACCGGTGACAGACCGAACGACCGGGCGATCCTGCCCTGGACGATATCGGGTTCGGCGATCAATTCCTCATAGCGCAGATAGAAAACGGCTCTTTCGGGTTGAGCCTTTCTAAGGCGCGTCAACCCGTCATACTCCGCCTCCCAGCGCTCGGTCGTTACGTGAAAACGCCGTTCGTTCACCGTCTCTGGATGGGAGCTTGTGAGCACGTCGAAAGGATGCCGCACGCAATAGATCAATCCGACCGAGCCAGGCAGATGCTCGATGTCCTTATGGCTCTCATAGGTGCGTTTGACGACCAGATTGACTTCGGGGCGATCCAGTTCGAGCAGCGCCTGATACGGCGCTTCGTCCCTATGAACATAGATATCGTCGAAACACGCCATCAAACGACGGCTTAGCGTGGTTCCGCTGCGAGCACAGCCGGCAATGAAGATTCTTTTGCGAAACGTCATTGCCGAGGGCAGCCGGGGCGCAGCCTTGCGCAATCGCCAGAACAGTCGTCTTGCGCCACGGCGTAGAGTGGTCGCCGGCATCCGGGCTGCTTTGCCAGGAACGTCCCTCGACGTGATCTCGGCCAAGGCGATGCCGCTCTCTCCGGCAACGGCGTAGAGCAGCCAGGTGCGGCCTCTCTCCTCGAAAATCGCAGGATCGCGCAACGCGTTCTCCGCGCCTTCGGCCGGCCCGTCCCGGCTGGGGCAAACCGGCAGGCCCGCGCCTTCGAAGTCCGTCTGCGGCCGCAGCAGTTCGGTCTCGCCTTTGACCGTCCAGCCTCTCCAGTCCTCGGCGAGATCGATCGTGCCGTGAAGTATCCGTTCCGGCGCGTCGCCCCTGCGCGTGTAAAAGACCCGCAGCCAGCGACCGGATTTCTGCAGTGCAAGATGCCGCGGGGTGGGAAGATGCTTCATGCCGGACAGAACGACCGCACCCCGTTCGAAATCGGAGATGCCGGTCCTGGAGCGGAAGACGGTGATGGCTCCTGTCCCGAGAAGACCGTACCACCACTGATCGTGGCGGAAGAACCGGGCATAGGAAGGCCCGAGCGGCTCGGAAAGCGGATTGAAATGAAGGCCGTCACCAGATGTCGCGGCAAAGGTCGTCTGGCCTTCTCCGCCTTTTGCCGGTCCGTGAAAATACATAACGAAGCGGCGATTCCGCTGATCGACATGAACGTCGGGAGACGCGATGTGGCCTTTGATGAACGGACATTGAGCGAGGGATAGTACCCCGCCGGGATGGATGCGCCACGGGCCTTCGATCGAATCGGCGTAGGCGAGGCGGATATAGGGACCCCCGTGGTCGGCGAAATAGAGATAGTAGGCGCCCAGCCGCCCCGGCGCCCAGTCCGGCATGCCGATCAGCGACGGCCCGTTGATGTTGATCCCATCGCCGCCGGGCAACATGTCCGGCGTCACGATAAGCCCAAGCCGGCTCGCGGTGAGAATGGGTGGCGCGATCATGCGGCAGGCTGCTTCCGGTCGCCGATCCCATCCTGGCGACAAGCGCGCCTGTCGTGGAGCCTGCACGTTCCAGCCCGGCTTCGCCGGGTCTCACATGTCGCTTGCTCTTCCAAGCCAGCCCCCTTGATCTTGCCGCCGCCTGGGGCAGGCGCATTGGCTCGATTGCCGATCCGGCATCGTTCGGCCTTGTCGTCTCGATACAACGACGTGCATTGAAACGAAAGGTCAAAGCAATGCCGCGGTCCATTCCCGGCGGCTTCGAACGACAGGGCTGTGGGGACAGCGTGCGCTTGCGACGAAATCACCGAAGCCTGGAGGGCCGTCACGACATTCCGCTCGAATCGCGGCGATCGCCGACTTCGCCGCCCGAGAGTTCCCCCGGCCCGTTCTGCGGTGCTATAACGCCGAGCCGCTCCGAATGAAGAGCGGCGCTCGACGCAAAAGGAGCCCTGGCATGGTCGATCCCGCGACGCTCGTCACCTACATCGCGGTCGTGTGCGGCTTCGTCTTCATCCCGGGGCCGGCGACGCTGCTCACGGTCGCGCGGGCGACAAGCTCGGGCACGAAGGTCGGCATCGCCACCGGCGCTGGTGTCGCGGCTGGCGACGTGATCCACACCATCATGGCCATCGTCGGCATCTCGGCCGTCATCGCCGCTTCGGCGATGCTGTTCAGCATCGTCAAATATATCGGCGCGGCCTATCTCGTTTATCTCGGCATCCGCGCCACTTTCGAAAAGGCGCCGGCAGACCTGGCGGCCACGACGCTCCCCATTTCCGCGGGCCGGGCCTTCCGGCAGGCGATCCTGACCGAAGTGCTCAATCCGAAGACCGCGCTGTTCTTCCTGGCCTTCCTGCCGCAATTCGTGCACCCGCAAGGTGGTTTCGTGGTGCTGCAGCTGATGCAGCTTGGCATCATCTTTGTCTTGCTCGGGCTCTTCAGCACGGTCATCTTCGCCGTCAGTGCGGGCGGCCTGGGTTCCTTGCTGCGCCGCAATCCGGCGGTGTTGAAATGGCAGGGCAAGGTGGTCGGCGGCATATATTGCGGGCTCGGCATACGCCTGGCGCTGCAGCAGCGCTGAAACGCTTCACCCGGCGGCGCCGGTTCAGGCAGTCATGTCATAGCCGAATTCGCGACAGAAGGCCCGCATGGCCGGCGTCGGCGGGGTGACGAGATCGCGCTTTCTTTATAAAAGAAACCAAGCATATTCTTGCAGAACTCAGCCGGGGGCTTGCTGATATTATTCTTCCGCAGTCCTGCTTCTCCGACACCACAGCAATGGAATCCGTCTCCGCCATGGATTCGTCCGCGCCCGTGCTGATCTTCTATGCCCGCAACGACGCGCTTGGCGACGGCCTGCTGCGGATTCCGGCCCTGCGGGCGGCGAGGACGGCCTTCCCGCAAAGCCGTGTCGTCTACGGCGCCATGCGCGGCTCATCGCTCTCGCATGCGTTGCACAAGCATGTCGCGCATCTCGTCGACGATTTCAGGACGAAGACGCCGCTTTCAGCCATCCTCGCCGAATTCGCGCCGCGCGGCCGCAAAGCCATCGTCGTCGATCTGCGCACCGGCGTGCCGGGCCTCATCCTCACGGCTCTTCGACATGCAGGCCGGGGCATCCGCTACGAAGCGAACTTTGCCGGCCATCTTCTGTCGCTGCGCTGGGGCACGCAGTTGACGCTGCGGCCCGAACACAATGCCTGGCGCTACCATCGGCTGGTCGAGCGCCTGGCGGGGCGGCACCTGCCTTTCGACCACAGGCTCGATGTGCCGGACGCCGCGCGGGCTCTGGCGCGCCAGCTGCGCGGCGGTTGCGGCCGTCCGCTTGTCCTGCTTGGCGGCAATGCCCATGGCAGGAAGTGCATGAGTGAAGATCAGGTGGTGGCCGTTGCCCGCAATCTCATCGATGCCGGCTACCGGGTGCTGTATCTGGCGACCCCCGGCAGCGGACCGGCGCCACCGGCGCTCCTCGCAAGGGAAGGCCGCCTCCAGGTGGCCGGTCCGGAACTGGCGCCGGACATTGCAAGCTTCGACGATCTCCTGCTTGCGCTGGGCGAGACGGCGGTCGCCTATATCGGCATGGAGGGCGGACTGGCGCATCTGATGGCCGCCGTCATGACGCCGGCGGTGATCGTCAACAACGGCGCCAATATGGAGCGCTGGCGCCCCCTTTCAAACGCGGTCGAAGTCGTCACGGCGCCAAGGCGAGGTCGTTCGGCCTATGTCGCCGACGCGCCGGTCGAGGCCATACTCGAAGCCGCGCATCGCCTGCTCGCGGCAGGCCGCCGCGATCACATGGCGGTCGCAGCGGTTCCGGAAAGGTGTGAAACCGCTCCGGTGCAGTTCGGCGCTCGGTAGAACCGCCGACCTGTCCTAGCCGAGGAAATCGGCCCGGCAAGGCGCAAAGCTGTCGACCAGCCGCCCGGCCTCCAGCGCCTTGACGCCATGCACGAGATTGGACGGCACGATGAAGCTGCTGCCTGTTTCGAGGATCTCCGATCGGTCGTCGACAGTGACCTCGAAGCGACCCTCGGCGACATAGCTGGCCTGGACGTGCGGATGCGAATGCAGCGCGCCGACGCCACCCTTGTCGAAGGCGAACTCGACCATCATCAATTCATCGGTATGCACCAGCACGCGCCGCCTGTTGCCGTCCGGCGTCGGCTCCCAGGCTTTTTCGCCCGCATGCGAAAAGATATCGGTCATCGCTCAGCTTCCGTTCGGCTTGTAAAGCAAATCCAGGCAAGGTCCGGCGCGGTTTTCCGGCGGGAGACGGTCACCGCGCCAACCAGCCGCCATCGACCGGCACCACCGCGCCATGCATATAGTCCGACGCCCGCGCCAGCAGGAACACGGCTGCGTCGCCGATATCGTCGGGCCGTCCCCAGCGCGCCGCGGGGATGCGCCCGAGGATGGCCGCGCTGCGGTCCGGGTCGGCGCGTAAAGCTTCCGTGTTGTTGGTCTCGACATAGCCCGGCGCGATGCCGTTGACGTTGATGCCTTTCGCCGCCCATTCGCAGGCGAGCAGCCTTGTGAGGCCGAGCACGCCGTGCTTCGAGGCCGTATAGGAAGCGACGCGAATGCCGCCCTGGAAACTCAGCACCGACGCGATGTTGACGACCTTGCCGCGCCGTCCGGGCTCCGCCAGCACGCGCCTGGCAAAGCTCTGGCAGAGCCGGAAAACCGTCTTCAAATTGACGTCCATCACCTCGTTCCAGTCGGCTTCGCTCAGCTCGACCGCATCGGCGCGCCGGATGATGCCGGCATTGTTGACGAGGCCGTCGAGCCGGCCGCTCTCGTCCCAGACCCGGTCTAACATCGCGGCCGCCTCGGCCGGGTCGCCGAGATCGGCCTTCACCGCTTCGAAGCTGCCGCCCGCGGCCGTAACTTTCGCGGCGGTGTCATCCATCGCCGATCGACCGACGCCGACCACTAGGCCGCCGGCGCGCGCAATCGATACGGCGATGCCTTGCCCGATGCCGGTGTTGGCGCCGGTGACCAGGATGCGCTTGCCCGTGAGGCTGAAGGCGGAAAGATCGCTCACCGCAATTGATCCATCGCCACCTGATCGACGTCGGTATAGTCGACATTGTCTCCGGCCATCGCCCAGATGAAGGCGTAGTTGGATGTGCCGGCGCCCGAATGGATCGACCAGCCCGGCGACAACACCGCCTCCTCGCTGCGCATGACGATGTGGCGCGTCTCGTCCGGTTCGCCCATGAAGTGGAAGACGCGCTGCCCTTCCGGAAGATCGAAGTAGAGATACGCTTCCATGCGCCGGTCATGCACATGGCAAGGCATGGTGTTCCACACCGAGCCTGGCGCGAGCTGCGTGATGCCGACGACGAGCTGGCAGGTCTTGACGCCGTCGGCGTGGATGAACTGGAAGATCGAGCGTTCGTTGCTGGTCGCCTGGCTGCCGAGGTCGAGCCGCCTGGCGTCGCCGATGCGGATCAACTGGCTGGGATAGGTCCGATGCGCCGGTGCGCTAAGCAGGTAGAATTTTGCCGGCCTGTCGGGCTCCGCCGAGGCGAACGACACCTGCTCGGCGCCCATGCCGAGATAGACCATGTCGCGCGCCGCCAATTCGTAAGCCACGCCGTCGGCCGTGACGGTGCCGGCACTGCCGATGTTGACGGCGATCAGTTCGCGGCGGTCGAGGAAAGCCTTGGTTCCGGTCGGTTTGATCGCCTCGAGCGGCAGGGTCTTGTCGATAGGCATGGCGCCGCCGACGATCATGCGGTCGTAATGCGTGTAGGTCAGGCTTACGAGGCCCGGCTGGAAAAGCCCCTCGACGTGGAAATGGTGGCGCAACTCGTCTGTTCCCATGGCCGCGGCGGTGATGGGATCGATGGCGAAGCGCGAGGAAAATTCGGTGTGTGTATGGTCCATTTCTAGGCCTTGTCTGATGGTCACTCGGTCGATGCGGCTTTCAGCGAATTGGCATAATAGGCCTGTCTGGCCTGCAGCCGCTCGCGGTAGCGCTGCTGGCTGCGGGTCAGATGCGTGCGCATCGCCTCGCGCGCGGCCTCGGCATCGCCTGCCGAGATCGCGTTGAGAATGACGAGATGCTCGCGCTGCAGGCCGCGCTGGTACTCGTCCGACTGGACGAGCTCTGTCGACCAGGGCGACGTCACGTCGCAAGGAATGGCGCGGCGTCCCAGCACATCGAGCATCTCGACATAGAACGGGTTGTTGGTGGCGCTGGCGATCGCGCGGTGGAAGGCGAGGTCGGCCGGGCCGGTCGGCTGGCTGGCGAGCAGCAGCCGCTCGAACTCGAAGAAGGCCTCCTGGATCGCGGCCTCCTGGGCGGCGTTGCGGCGGATGGCGGCCAGGCCCGCCGATTCGATCTCGATCGCGAGGCGGACCTCGAGCACGTTGAGCGCGACCGAATCCTTGGCTCCCATGTCGGCGGCCAAAACGCCGAAGGTGGTCGAGATGTGCTCGCTGACGAAGACGCCGGCGCCTTGCCGCGCTTCGACCAGGCCGTCGGCGGCAAGCTTGGCCAGCGCCTCGCGGATGACCGTGCGGCTGACGCCGAAAGTCTCCGTCAGCTGACCTTCGGTTGGCAGCTTCTGTCCGGGCGGAACCTCGCCTGCCAAGAGCTGCTTGCGGATCGCCGCGACCACGGTCTCCGACAGTTTCGGTTTGCGTTCGACCCTGAGGTCGGCAACTGTTTGGGACACGTGGTGCCCTCCTAGTGAAACAGGCTCGGCAGCCACAATGAGATTTCCGGTATGTAGGTGACAAGCATCAGCACCACGAAGGCCGCTCCATAGAACGGCCAGATCGAGCGCATTGCCGTCCAGATGGGAATGCGGCCGATGGCGCAACTGACGAACAGCACCGCGCCGACCGGCGGTGTGCAAAGGCCGATGCCGAGATTGAGGATCAGGATGACGCCGAAATGCACGGGATCGACGCCATAGGCCATGACCACCGGCAGGAAGATCGGCGTGGTGATGATGATGAGCGGCGACATATCCATGAATGTGCCGAGGATGAGCAGGACGACATTGATCAGAAGCAGTATGACCAGCTTGTTGTCGGACACGGACTGCAAAAACGCGACAAGCGCTGCCGGAACCCGAAGATAGGCCAGCAGCCAGCCGAAGGCCGCGGCGCAGCCGATGATCATCAGCACCATCGCTGTCGTGCGCACCGCCGCTGTCGTCGCGGTGACGAAATCGTTCCAGCTCATCGACCGGTAGATGATCAACGTCACCAGGAAAGCATAGACGATGGCAATGCAGGAGCTTTCGGTGGCGGTGAAGATGCCCGAGCGGACGCCGCCAAAGATGATGCCGATCAGGATCAGCCCGGGAATGGCAGCGACAAGCAGCTGCAAGGCCCGGCCGAAACCGGCAAAAGGTTCCGTCGGATAGCCGCGCCGGCTTGCCACCAGATAGGCGGTGACCATCAGCGACAGGGCCAGCAGCAGCCCCGGCAGAACGCCGGCGGTGAACAGATCCGCGATCGAGATGCGGCCGCCGGCCGAGATCGAATAGATGATCATGTTGTGCGACGGCGGGATCAGCAGCGCGATGATGGCGCCGACGGAGGTGATGTTGACGGCATAGTCGATGCCGTAGCCGCGCGCCTTCATCTGCGGGATCATCAGCCCGCCGACCGCTGAGGCATCGGCCACCGCCGAACCGGAAATTCCGCCGAACATGGTCGATGCGGCGATGTTGACTTGGCCCAGACCGCCGCGCAGATGGCCGACCAGGGACCCGGCCAATGCCACCAGGCGGGCGGCGATGCCGCCGCGAACCATAAGGTCGCCGGCGAAGATGAAGAAAGGGATGGCCATCAGCGAAAAGACGCTGACGCCGGAATTGAGCCGCTGGAACACCACGACGGGTGGCAGGCCGATCGTGAGGATCGTCGCGAAGCTGGCGACGCCGAGGCAGAACGCGATCGGCGTGCCGATAACCAGCAGGAAGACGAAAGTGCCGAAAAGCACGATCAGTGCCATGGTTCAGAGCTCCTCGCCGGTCGCGTAGATGTCGGCATCGACCGGCAGCCCGGCAAAACGCCCCGCCAGCCGCTCGAGTGAAAACAGGCAGACCAGCGCGCCTCCTAGGATGACCGGCAGGAAGCTGACGCCGCCGGGCAAGGCGAGCGACGGCATCACCGTGTTCCAGGTCAGCCTGGCCAGCTGCACGCCATAGACGATCATGCCGGCGCCGAAGGCCAGCACGACGAGATCGGAAATGCTGCGCAGCACCGCCTTGGCCGAGGCAGGCAAGACATAGAGCAGCACGTCGAAGCCGAGATGCGTGCGCTCGCGCACGCCGACGGCCGCGCCGAGAAAGATGAACCAGCCCATCAGCAGCACGGATGAGGACTCGGTCCAGCTCGGCGAACGGTTCAGCATGTAGCGCGAGAAGACCTGCCAGAAGATGATGACGGTCATCAGCGTCAACCCGGTGCCGCTGACCCATAAGGCCAACCGCGCAAGCCCGGAAAGGGCGCGTTCCACCCGCAGCCAGAACCCTTTCGGACCCGACCGGCTGGATGGCAACACGGAAGCCTCCGTGCCACCGGGCCCGTTGCTCATCCCGGTCATTTCGTCGCCTGGATACGGGCGGCGAGGTCCTTGAGCTCGGGCGTCGACAGATATTTGTCGTAGACCGGCTTCATGGCGTCGATCAGCGGCTGCTTGTCGATCTCGCTGATCTTGACGCCGGCTTTCTCGACGATGTCGCGCGACTTCTTCTCCTGCGCGTCCCACAGCTCGCGCATCTTGACGACGCTGTCCTTGGCCGCCTGGCGCACGATCGCCTGGTCTTCCGGCGCCAGCTTGTCCCAGCTTGCCTTCGACATCACCAGCACCTCCGGCACGATCTGGTGTTGATCCAGCGTGTAGTGCTTGGCGACCTCGTAATGCTTGGCGGATTCGAAGCTCGGCCAGTTGTTCTCGGCGCCGTCGATGACGCCGGTCTGCAGCGCCGAATAGACCTCGCCATAGGCCATCGGCGTGGCGTTGGCGCCGAGCGCATTGACCATGTCGACAAAGACGTCCGACTGGATGACGCGGAACTTCATGCCCTTCATATCTGCCATCGAGGCGATGTCCTTCTTGGTGTTGTAGAAGGAGCGCGCGCCGGAATCGTAGAAGGCGAGTCCGACAAGGTCATGCGCCTCGAACGCCTTCAGGATCTGGTCGCCGATCGGCCCGTCCATGACATGGCGCATGTGCTCGACCGAGCGGAAGATGTAGGGCAACGACGGCACGGCGGTTTCCGGCACGATGCCGTTGAATGGCCCCATGGAGACGCGATCGAGGTCGATGACGCCGGCCTGGGTCTGCTCGATCGTATCCTTTTCCTCGCCGAGCTGCGCCGAATGATAGACCTCGATCGAATAGCGTCCGTTGGTGCGCTGCTTGATCAGCTCGCCCATGTATTTGACCGCCTCGACTGTCGGATAGCCGTCCGGATGGGTGTCCGAAGAGCGCAGGACGGTTTCGGCCTGCGCGGCTCCGATCACCAAGGACCCGATGGCGAATGTCGCCGCCAGCAATCTCGAAATACGCAACATGTCTTTCCTCCCTTCAAAAATCTCGGATGTCCCGGCTCAGAGCCGGTACGCCTTCTTGGCAAGCGAGTAGGCAAGCTCCCGCGCCAGCTCGTGCGCCTCCTCCTCCCGGAGGCGATGCTCGGCGACCAGCCGCGCCAGAAAGGCGCAGTCGACACGCCGCGCGACGTCGTGGCGCGCCGGGATCGACGGGAAGGCGCGCGTGTCGTCGTTGAAGCCGACGGTGTTGTAGAAGCCCGCCGTCTCAGTGGTCATCTCGCGGAAGCGGCGCATTCCTTCCGGGCTGTCGTGGAACCACCAGGCCGGCCCGAGCTTGAGCGCCGGATAGACGCCGGCGAGCGGCGCCAACTCGCGCGCATAGCTCGTCTCGTCGAGCGTGAACAGGATGATCGTGAGGTCGCGCTCCAGCCCGACGCAGTCGAGCAGCGGCTTCAGCGCCGACACATAATCGGTCCGGGTCGGGATATCGAAGCCCTTGTCGCGGCCGAATTTCTGGAAAATGGAAGGCGAATGATTACGCCATGATCCAGGATGGATCTGCATCGCCAGGCCGTCGTCACGGCTCATCTTGGCCATCTCGGTCAGCATCTGGGCTCGGAACAGTTTTCGCTCGCGCTCATCCTCGGAGCCGCGCCGGATGCGGTTGAACAGCTCCTGCGCCGCCGCGTCGGAGAGATTGGCGGTCTCGGCCGTCGGATGGCCGTGATCGGACGAGGTCGCGCCGAACTCCTTGAAATAGGCGCGGCGCTTTCGATGCGCCTCGAGATAGCCGGACCAGCTGCCGGTGTTGCATCCGGTGATCTCGCCGAGCGTATCCAGATTGGCCGCGAAGCCCTCGAAATCGGGATCGACCACGGCGTCCGGCCGATACGCGGTGACGACGCGACCCTTCCAGCCGCTGTCGCGGATCGTCCGGTGCCATTTGAGGTCGTCGAGCGCGCCTTCGGTCGTCGCGATCACCTCGATGTTGAAGCGTTCGAACAGCGCGCGCGGCCGATAGTCGTCGCGTTGCAGCAGCGCGGCGATCGTATCGTAGATGCGGTCGGCGCTGGCTGCGGTAAGCGGCTCCCCGATGCCGAACAGATGCTCGAGCACATGATCGAGCCACAGCCGTGTGGGCGTGCCGCGGAAGAGATAATAATGCTCGGCGAAGCGCCGCCAGATCGCCCGGCCGTCGGTTTCGACGGGTGCGCCGTCGAGCGTCGGGACGCCGAGTTCCTCCAGCCGCACGCCCTGGCTGAACAGCATGCGGAAAATGTAATGGTCCGGCACGATCAAGAGCTGCGCCGGGTCGGAAAACGGTTCGTTGAGCGCGTACCAGCGCGGGTCGGTGTGGCCGTGCGGACTGACGATTGGCAGGTCCTTCACCCCCGCGTAGAGGGCCTGCGCCAATGATCGCGTTTCCGGCGAAAACAGCAGGTCCGGATCGGTCAATACGGCCACGCAGCTCCTCCCAGGCTTCGCTATTGGTAGATCGGCCAGAGATAATGTCAACATACAAATATTATGCAGTTGTATGATGACTTTCGAAAGGAACGTGGCCATTGTGCACGGCGACAGCGGGTGTTAGGTCGCTGCCGTCGTTTTCCGATCGGAGACAAGCTTCCATGAACGGCCGTCTGTCCAACGCCACCCTTGCGGAGCTGCAGGCCGAAGTTCTGGTGCCTCGCTATGACCGCAAGTCCGTCGCGCCCGGCATCGTCCATCTTGGCGTCGGCGCCTTTCACCGTGCCCATCAGGCCGCCTATGTCGATGCCTGTCTGGCGGATGGCGAGAGCGATTGGGGCATCATCGGCGTCTCGCTGCGCAGCCCCGACACGCGCGATGCGCTGGCGCCGCAGGACGGGCTCTACACGCTGGCAATCCGCGACAGCGCCGGCGAACAGCTGCAGGTCATCGGCTCGATCCAGTCCTTGCTCGTCGCCCCGGAGGACCCGGGCGCGGTGCTCACCGCGCTCACCGATCCGCGCATCCGCATCGTCACGCTCACCATCACCGAAAAGGCCTATCTGAGAGCAGCCGACGGCACGCTCGACAGCGCGCACCCCGAAATTGTCCACGACCTCGCCAACCCGGTATCGCCGAAGACGGCGCATGGATTTCTCGCCGAGTCGCTCGCGCGCCGCCGCGCCGCCGGCACGCCGCCCTTCACGGTGCTCTGCTGCGACAACCTGCCGGCCAACGGCGCGACGCTGCATCGGTTGTTGGTCGAGTTCGCGAAATTGCGCGACGTCCAGACAGGCTCCGGCGACCGGCCGTTGGCAGGCCATATCGCCGATGAAGTGGCCTTCCCGTCCTCAATGGTCGATCGCATCGTGCCGGCGACCACGGACGCCGATCGCGCCCGCATCGCTGGCGAGCTCAGCATCGATGACGCGTGGCCGGTGATGACCGAGCCGTTCCGGCAATGGGTGATCGAGGACCGCTTTCCCGCCGGGCGGCCTGCCTGGGAGAAATTCGGCGTCACCATGGTCGAGGATGTCGGCCCCTTCGAGGACATGAAGCTGCGGCTGCTCAACGGCGCGCATTCCGGCATCGCCTATCTCGGCCTGCTCAGCGGCCACGCCACCGTCGACCGCGCCTTTGCCGATCCGTCGATCCGGCAGTTCGTCGATTGGCTCTGGGCCGAGGCTATTCCAACCCTGCCGCAGCAGGCCGGGCTCGACACAAGCGCCTACACGGCCGAGCTCGCCGAACGCTTTTCCAACACCGCGCTCGCCCACCGCACTGCGCAGATCGCCAATGACGGCAGCCAGAAGCTGCCGCAACGCATCGTCGCCTCCGCCCTCGCCCGGCTGGAGGCTGGCTTGCTGCCGGAACATCTGTCGCTGGTTGTCGCCGCCTGGATCGCCGCATGCGCCGCCCGCGGCAGCAGCTTGCCTGATGGCCATTTCACCGATCCGCTCGATGCCGCCCTCGGCGACCTGTTCGGCCGCAATCTGCCGACCGCAACATTGGCCGAGGCTGTGTTCGACCTCGCCGGCTTTGCCAAAGGCCACGCGGAACGACAAAGGTTGATCGAGTTTGTCGCCACCCACCTCGTCCATTTCAAGCAGGGCGGTCCGACGCTGGCTTTTGCCGCGCTCGGCATCGGCAGCGAGCCGCCAAGGCTGGCCGAATAGCTATTCGCCCGCCTACCCGCCAGGGATTGCGCCCCATGCAGCGCGAAACTGTCTCGCAAACAGCAAAAACAAAAAAGCGGGACTAGCCCCGCTTTGTAAAACGCTTCCCGGCAGCCGAAATCAGGCCGGCAGCAGCGCGCCTTCCAGCGTGGTGAGCTGGCTGAGGAACTGCTCAGCCTTGCTGCGGCTCTCGTCGTCCTTGGCGTCGGCCGCGTCTTCCTTGGCCTCCTGGATGCGACGAGCAAGATCGGCGCGATCGATGTCGTTCACATGCGTTGCCGATTCGGCAAGAAGCGTGCAGCCGGAAGGCAGGATGTCGGCGAAACCGCCGAACACGACGAAGCGCTCTTCCTTGCCGCCCGCGGTCTTTATCGTAACGACGCCGGGCTTGATGGTCGTCATGACCGGCGCGTGCTGCGCCATCACCGTCATCTCGCCTTCGGCGCCCGGGATGACGACCGACTCGACCTGCTCGGAAACGAGCAGCCGCTCCGGCGAGACCAGTTCGAACTTGAAAGCTTCAGCCATGTTCAATTTAGCGAGTAGGGAATAGCGAGTAGCGAGTAGTGAAGAAACTCGCCAAACTCGTTGCTCCCTATTTGCTACTCCCTATTCGCTATTCGCTTTCTTATGCCGCTTCAGCCGCCAGGCGCTGCGCCTTCTCGACCGCCTCGTCGATGCCGCCGACCATGTAGAAGGCGGCTTCCGGCAGGTGGTCGTAGTCGCCGGCGCAAAGGCCCTTGAAGCCCTTGATGGTATCGGCAAGGTCGACCAGCTTGCCCGGCGATCCGGTGAACACTTCGGCGACGAAGAACGGCTGCGACAGGAAGCGCTCGATTTTGCGGGCGCGGGCAACCGTCTGCTTGTCCTCTTCCGAAAGCTCGTCCATGCCAAGGATGGCGATGATGTCCTGCAGCGACTTGTAGCGCTGAAGGATCGACTGCACCTGGCGGGCGACCTGGTAGTGCTCCTCGCCGACGACCATCGGGTCGAGCATGCGCGAGGTGGAATCCAGCGGATCGACGGCCGGATAGATGCCCTTTTCCGAGATCGCGCGGTTCAGCACGGTCGTGGCGTCGAGGTGGGCGAAGGAGGTCGCCGGCGCCGGGTCGGTCAAGTCGTCGGCCGGCACGTAAATGGCCTGCACCGAGGTGATCGAGCCCTTGGTCGTGGTCGTGATGCGTTCCTGCAGCGCGCCCATGTCGGTCGCCAGCGTCGGCTGGTAGCCCACGGCGGAAGGAATGCGGCCGAGCAGCGCCGACACTTCCGAGCCCGCTTGCGTGAAGCGGAAGATGTTGTCGACGAAGAACAGCACGTCCTGGCCCTGGTCGCGGAAATATTCGGCGACCGTCAGGCCGGTCAGGCCGACGCGGGCGCGTGCGCCCGGCGGTTCGTTCATCTGGCCGTAGACGAGCGCGGCCTTGGAGCCGGCACCGCCGCCCTTCTTGTTGACGCCCGATTCGATGAACTCATGATAGAGGTCGTTGCCTTCGCGGGTGCGCTCGCCGACGCCGGCGAACACCGAGAAACCGCCATGCGCCTTGGCGACGTTGTTGATCAGTTCCTGGATCAGCACGGTCTTGCCGACGCCGGCGCCGCCGAACAGGCCGATCTTGCCGCCGCGGGCATAAGGCGCCAGGAGGTCGAGAACCTTGATGCCGGTGACCAGGATCTGCGCTTCCGTCGACTGATCGACATAGGCCGGAGCCGGCTGGTGGATGGCGCGCATTTCGACGCCGTCGACCGGGCCTTCCTCGTCGACCGGCTCGCCGATGACGTTGATGATGCGGCCGAGCATGCCAGGACCGACCGGAACCGAGATCGGCGCGCCGGTGTCATAGACGTCCTGGCCGCGGACGAGACCTTCGGTCGAGTCCATGGCGATGCAGCGCACGGTGTTTTCGCCGAGATGCTGGGCGACCTCGAGCACCAGGCGGTTGCCGACATTGTCGGTTTCCAGCGCGTTCAGAATGGCCGGCAGGTGATCTTCGAACTGCACGTCGACGACGGCGCCGATGACCTGGCGGACCTTGCCGGCGGCGCCGACGCGCTTGGCCGCAACGCTGGCTGCGGAAGCCGCGGCCTTGGCCGGAGCGGCCGCCTTCTTCGCCGGAGCGGCGGCCTTCGCGGCTGCTGCCGGGGCCTTTGCCGCCTTCGGGGCCGGTGCCTCCTTGGCCGCGGTCTTCGGGGTAGCTGCTTTCGCCATCGTCTTTGCCCTTTTCGTCTATCCGTTGTTCACGCCGCTGCGAGGTCTCGGACCCCGCCCGCGCGTGCCTAGAGCGCCTCGGCGCCCGATATGATCTCGATCAGTTCCTTGGTGATCTGCGCCTGCCGCTGGCGGTTGTAGGTGATCGACAGCTTGTTGATCATGTCGCCGGCATTGCGCGTCGCATTGTCCATCGCGCTCATCTTGGCGCCCATCTCGCCGGCCGCGTTTTCAAGCAGCGCGCGGAAGATCTGCACGGCGATGTTGCGCGGGATGAGGTCGGAGAGGATCTCGCCCGGCTCCGGCTCGTATTCGTAGACGGCATTGCCGCCACTGGTCGCCTCGGGAGCGGTCGACCCGACGGCCGCCGCCGGGATGATCTGCTGCGCCGTCGGGACCTGGCTGATCACCGACTTGAACTGCGAATAGAACAGCGTGCAGATGTCGAAGCCGCCCTCGTTGAAGAGGTGGATGACCTTGCGCGCGATCGCATCGGCATTGGCGAAGCCGAGCGTCTTCACTTCGCGCAGGTCGACGCGCTCGAGGATCATCGAAGCGTATTCGCGGCGCAGGATGTCATAGCCCTTCTTGCCGACGCAGATGATCTTCACCTGCTTGCCGTCGGCCAGCAGCCTGCGGATGTGGTCGCGGGCGAGACGCGCGATCTGCGAGTTGAAGCCGCCGCACAGGCCGCGCTCGGCCGTGCAGACGATAAGCAGATGCACATCGTCCCGGCCGGTGCCCGTCATCAGCGCCGGGGCATCGCCGCCGCCGCCGATCGCCTGGGTGATGTTGGCCAGGACCGCGCCCATGCGCTCGGAATAGGGTCTGGCTGCTTCCGCCGCTTCCTGCGCGCGACGCAGCTTCGCCGCGGCGACCATCTGCATCGCCTTGGTGATCTTCTGCGTCGCCTTGACCGAGGCGATACGGTTACGAAGGTCTTTTAACGAAGCCATGCTTCAAACCTGATCCCGTCCAGCTTCGTTCAAGCGAAGGTCTTGGCGAAGGCGTCGATCTCTGCCTTGAGCTTGGCGCGCAAATCGTCCGACAGCGCCTTCTCCTTGCGGATGCCGTCAAGCACGTCCTTGCCGGTCGAGCGCATGTGGCTGAGCAGCCCATGCTCGAATTTGCCGACCTGGTTCAACGCCAGCTTGTCGAGATAGCCGTTGACGCCGGCGAAGATCACCGCGACCTGCTCCTCGACCTTGAGCGGCGAGAATTGCGGCTGCTTGAGCAGCTCCGTCAGGCGCGAACCGCGATTGAGCAGACGCTGCGTTGCCGCGTCGAGGTCGGAGCCGAACTGCGCGAAGGCAGCCATTTCGCGATACTGCGCGAGCTCGCCCTTGATCGAGCCGGCGACCTGCTTCATCGCCTTGATCTGCGCCGAAGAGCCGACACGCGACACAGACAGGCCGACGTTCACTGCAGGGCGGATGCCCTGGAAGAACAGGTTGGTTTCGAGGAAGATCTGGCCGTCGGTGATCGAGATCACGTTGGTCGGAATGTAGGCGGACACGTCGTTGGCCTGCGTCTCGATGATCGGCAGCGCGGTCAGTGACCCGTTGCCGTTGTCGTCATTGAGCTTTGCGGCACGCTCGAGCAGGCGCGAGTGCAGGTAGAAGACGTCGCCCGGATAAGCTTCGCGGCCCGGCGGGCGGCGCAGCAGGAGCGACATCTGGCGGTAGGCGACGGCCTGCTTCGACAGATCGTCATAGCTGATCAGCGCATGCATGCCGTTGTCGCGGAAATATTCGCCCATGGTGCAGGCGGTGAACGGCGCCAGGAACTGCATCGGCGCCGGATCGGACGCGGTGGCGGCGACGATGATCGAATATTCGAGCGCGCCGCGCTCTTCCAGCACCTTGACGAACTGCGCGACGGTCGAGCGCTTCTGGCCGACGGCGACGTAGACGCAGTAGAGCTTTTCCTTCTCGGGGCCGTTGTCGTGCACCGACTTCTGGTTCAGCATCGTGTCGAGGATGATGGCGGTCTTGCCGGTCTGGCGATCGCCGATGACCAGCTCGCGCTGGCCGCGGCCGACCGGGATCAGCGCATCGATGGCCTTGAGGCCGGTCGACATCGGCTCATGCACCGACTTGCGCGGGATGATGCCGGGCGCCTTGACGTCGACACGCTTGCGTTCGGTCGCCTTGATCGGGCCCTTGCCGTCGATCGGATTGCCCAGCGCGTCGACGACGCGGCCGAGCAGGCCCATGCCGACAGGCGCGTCGACGATGGCGCCCGTGCGCTTGACGGTGTCGCCTTCCTTGATGTCGCGGTCGGCACCGAAGATGACGACGCCGACATTGTCGGCTTCGAGGTTCAGCGCCATGCCGCGGATGCCGCCCGGGAATTCGACCATCTCGCCGGCCTGGACGTTATCGAGGCCGTAGACGCGGGCGATGCCGTCACCGACGGACAGAACCTGGCCGACTTCGGAGACCTCGGCCTCCCTGCCGAAATTCTTGATCTGGTCTTTCAGAATTGCGGAAATTTCCGCGGCGCGGATGTCCATCAGCCGACCTCTTTCAGTGCAAGCTTGAGCGAATTGAGTTTGGTTTTGAGCGACGTATCGATCTGGCGCGAGCCCATCTTGACGATCAGGCCGCCGAGCAGTGACGGATCGACGGTCATGGCAATGGCTACGTCCTTGCCGGCGATGCCCTTCAGCGTCGCCTGGAGTTCAGCCTGCTGCGCCGCCGTCAGCGCATGCGCCGAGGTGACCTCGGCCGATGCCTCGCCGCGATGGTCGGCTGCGATCTGGCGAAATGCCTTGATCATGCCGGGTACCGCGAACAGGCGGCGGTTCTTGGCGACGACGCGCAGGAAATTGCCCACCAGGCCGGTGATCTGGGCCTTGTCGGCGATGGCGGCGATGGCCCTTGCCTGGTCCTCGCCGGAAAACACCGGGCTGTTGATCAGCCGCGCGAGATCGTCGCTGCTGTTGAGCATTGCCTCGAAGCTGGCCAGGTCGGCCTCGACCTTGGCGACTGAATTGTCCTGCAGCGCAAGCTCGAACAGCGAGCCTGCATAGCGTTCGGCGACAGCTGAGATTGGCGATGACGATTGGGCCACGGACCGTCTTTTCTCTTGTCTGACAGGCCGCAGATTGTTGGCGCGAGCGAGAACTCTGGCTAAATCTTTGACCTTACTGCATTTTTCCAAGCACGGAGGCGCGGCTTCCGCTATCCCCGGTCGAAAGTCGATTGCCGTCTAGCACAGGCTTTTTAAGACCGCAATGCATCGTCCGGCATGGTTTTCAGGCACTTTTGTCGCATCAGGCGGCTGGCGCCGATCCCAAGCGCCGGATTCACGGTACAAAGCCGAAGGCAAAGGCCAGCGGCAGCGCCGCCAGCGCCAATTCAACCACGATCGACACCCAGTTGAAAGGGGTGTTGGCGCCGTCCGACATCATCGACAGAAGCCGGCCGAAGGCGGTGAACAGCCAAGAGAAGCCCAGCGCCATGTAAAGCAGCGGCTGCGCCAGAAGAATGCAGCACAGGCTGACGCCGAGATAAAAGCCCGACATGCGGCCGCGTCCCTCGGCGATCGCCGCCGCTTTCTCGGGCCTCGGCTGCAGGCGCAGCGCGCGAAACGCAAGCCCGGGCGCCACGAACAGGAATAGGCCGAGCGCCAAGGTCACGACGGCGCTCGACCAAGCCAGCCACTCACCCTGGCTGGCGGGCCACGGAAACGCGAAGTCCATAAAATCCCCTCTTATTTCTTGTTCTGAAACAGGGGCATTCTAGCCGGGGAATGAAGGCGCGCCAGAGGACGGCGGGCACATTTAGGTACTGCGCATCAGGCGAGCGCGAAATCGACCGCGGCCGCCGCATGGATGCGCGTGGTGTCGAAGACCGGAACGTCGAAATCGCCCTGGCCGATCAGCATGGTGATCTCGGTGCATCCCATGATGACGCCGTCCACCCGGTCGGTGCGCCGCATCCGGCCGATCTCGTCGAGATAGGCGGATTTCGATTCGGTCCTGACGATGCCCTGGCAGAGCTCGTCATAGATCACCCGATGCACCATGTCGCGGCCGCCCTGGTCGGGCACGATCGGCTGCAGCCCGTATTTCTCCGCGAGCCGTCCCTTGTAGAAATCCTGTTCCATGGTGAAGCGTGTCGCCAGCAGCGCCGGCCGCTTCACTCTGGCATCGAGGACAGCCTGCGCCGTGGCGTCGGCGATATGGATGAGCGGGATCGATATGGCCGCCTGCACCGTGTCGGCGAGCTTGTGCATGGTGTTGGTACAGATCACCAAGCCCTCGGCCCCGCCCGCCTCCAGCTTGCGCGCGGCTTCCACCAGAAGAGCGCCGGCGCCTTCCCAGTCGCCGGCATGCTGGCGTTCGGCGATCTCGGCGAAATCGAACGACCACAGCAACAGCTTGGCCGAATGCAGCCCGCCCAGCTGCTCGCGCACGATCTCGTTGAGCAGGCGGTAATAGATCGCCGTCGATTCCCAACTCATGCCGCCGATCAGGCCGAGGGTTTTCACAAACGAACACTCCGTTGGGACTGTCTCTCCCGGTTATAAGAAGCTCTGCGGGTCGATGTCGACCTGCACCCTGACCGAGCCGCGCAGCTTCGGTCCTTCCGCCAGCATGGCCCGAATAAAACCCTGCATGTCCGCGCGCCGTTCGCCTTGCACCAGCAGCCGGAAGCGGTGCCGCCCGCCGATCAGCGACAATGGCGCCTCTGCCGGACCGAGCACGAAGAGATCGGTAGCCTGCGGCGCCGCGCGCCTTAACCCTCGCGCATGGCTTTCCGCCTCGCCGCGTGTCGCGGCGCTGACGATGATGCCGGCGAGCCGGCCGAAGGGCGGCAGCGCCGCCCGCTCGCGCTCGGCGATCTCGCGCTCGTAAAACGCTTCCGAATCGCCCGAGACGATCGCGCGCATCACCGGATGATCCGGCTGGTAGGTCTGCAAGAGGCCGAGGCTCTTCTTGCCGGTGCGGCCGGCGCGGCCCGTCACCTGGCTGAGCAACTGGAAGGTGCGCTCGGCGGCGCGCGGATCGCCATTGGCCAATCCCAGATCCGCATCGACCACGCCGACCAGCGTCATGCCGGGAAAATTATGACCCTTGGCGACCAGCTGCGTGCCGATGACGATATCGGCCTCGCCATTGGCGACGGCCTCGAGCTCGAGCCTGAGCCGGCGCACGCCGCCCAGAAGATCGGACGACAGCACGATGGTGCGGGCATCGGGGAAATGCCCGACCACTTCCTCCGCGATGCGCTCGACGCCTGGGCCGCATGCCACCAGATGGTCGAGCGTGCCGCATTCCGGGCAGGCTTCCGGCCGCCGCTCGTTATGGCCGCAATGATGGCAGACGAGCTGGCCGCGAAACCGGTGCTCGACCAGCCAGGCCGAGCAGACCGGGCAGCCGAATCGATGGCCGCAGACGCGGCAGAGCGTCAGCGGCGCATAGCCGCGCCGGTTGAGGAAAAGCAGCGACTGCTCTTGTCTCTCCAGAGTGCGCTGCATCTGCTCCAGGAGGACAGGCGACAGGAAGCCGCCTCGCGCCGGCGGGGAACGCCGCATGTCGATCGACTTCAGGTCGGGGAGCGCCGCCTCGGCAAAACGGGCCGACAGCACGGCCCGGTCGTAGCGGCCCTGGCTGGCATTGACCCGGCTTTCCACCGAGGGCGTCGCCGAGGCGAGCACGACCGGGAAGCCGCCGATATGGCCGCGCACCACCGCCATGTCGCGCGCATTGTAGAAGACGCGATCTTCCTGCTTGTAGGCGGGGTCGTGCTCCTCGTCGACGACGATCAGGCCGAGTTCCTTGAACGGCAGGAACAGCGCCGAACGCGCGCCGGCGACGACGCGCACGCCGCCCTCCGCGATCTGGCGCCAGACGCGTTCGCGCATCCGCGGCGGCAGGTCGGAATGCCACTCCGCCGGCTTGGCGCCGAACCGGTCCTGGAAACGTTCCAGGAAGGCATGCGTCAGCGCGATTTCCGGCAACAGGATCAGCACCTGTCTGCCCTTGTCGAGCGCAGCTGCCACCGCTTCGAAATAGACTTCCGTCTTACCGGAGCCGGTGACGCCGTCGAGCAGCGTGACGTTGAAAGCGTCGGCGGCGACCGCGGCGCGCAGCTTGTCCGCCGCCGCTTTCTGGTCAGGCATCAATTCCGGCATGGCATGGCCGGGATCGGGCGCCGCCACCACCGGACGCGGCGGGATCATCACCGTCTCGAATACGCCCTGTGCCCGCAACCCGTCGATGACCGTCGAGGACACGCCCGCGGCATGCGCCAGCCCAGAGCGCGTCCAGGCAAGGCCGCCTTCGGCCGCCTCCAACACGCGCCGCCGCGCGTCGGTCAACCGGTCCGGTTCGGCCAGCGTGCGCTGCAGCCCTTCGATCCACGGCTCCGGGTCGAAAGCCTCGGGAGCTCTGAGCAGCATGCGCGCCACCATGCCGGGGGCAGAGAGCGTGTATTGCGCGATCCAGTCGACGAAGCGGCGCATCGCCCTGTCGATCGGCGGGCAGTCGAACACCTCCTCGATCGGCCGCAATTTCTTCGTATCGACGGTTTCGACGGCGCCGTCCCAGACGATGCCCGCGACCTGGCGCGGCCCGAGCGGCACGCGCACGATCGAGCCCGGCATCACGCGCATGCCGGGCGGCACGGCATAGGTATAGGGCCGTTCGGCGGGCATTGGCACCAGCACGGGCGCGGCTGCGACAAAGGGCGAATCTTCGATCATCGGGCGTGACCTTGCCCCGACTTTGCTCTAGATCAAAGGGGACCCTCGCATGTGCCTGGCGGGCGCCAGGCGATCCCCAAGGAGACAGCCATGAAGTTTTTTGTCGACACCGCTGACATCAAGGAAATTAAGGAGCTGCACGATCTGGGGCTGCTGGACGGCGTCACCACCAACCCGTCGCTGATCCTGAAATCGGGCGGCAAGATTTCCGAAGTCACCAAGCAGATCTGCGACATCGTCGAAGGGCCGGTCTCGGCCGAGGTGGTGGCCACCGAATACAAGGACATGATGGCCGAGGCCGAGGTGTTGGCCAAGATCGCGCCGAACGTGGCCATCAAGGTGCCGCTGACGCTGGACGGCCTGAAGGCCTGCAAGACCATCCGCACCGAGATGAACCGCATGGTCAACGTGACGCTCTGCTTCTCGGCCAACCAGGCGTTGCTGGCCGCCAAGGCCGGCGCCTCCTTCATCTCGCCCTTCGTCGGCCGCATCGACGATACCGGCTCGGACGGCATGGAGCTGATCTCGGAAATCCGCACCATCTACGACAATTACGATTTCAAGACCGAGATCCTGACTGCTTCGGTGCGCACGGTGAACCACGTCAAGCAGGCCGCGCTCATCGGCGCCGATATCGTCACCGCGCCGCCGGCGACGCTGAAGGCGCTGGTCAATCATCCGCTGACCGATAAGGGCCTCGCCGCCTTCCTCGCCGACTGGGCCAAAACCGGCCAGAAGATCGGCTGAGGCCGGAGCAATTCCAGGAAAAGTGTGTAACGATTTTCCGTCCGGGAATTGCGCAAGGCAAAAGCAACTGAGTAGCAAAGAAGGCCGGGCAACCGGCCTTTTTTCTGGCAAAGTGCCTATGCCTTGCCAGGTCACCTGCCTTGGCGATTGGCCGGAACGCCCATCGCGATCGTCATCCACGGGCGGAGCAAGGAGCGAAGCGACGCGCGCAGACCCGAGGATCCATTCCGTGACATACGAGCGTCGCAACGGTGCAGAATTCTGCTCCGCCGCACCTTCAGGCCGAGGTAACGGAATGGATCCTAGGATCTACGCGACGCCGCTTCGCGGCTGCTCCGCCCTAGGATGACGAAGTTCGGAAGGCTTCAGCCAATCTCCGGCGAGGAACTAGGCCTTTTTGCCGTGCCTGGCCAAATCCTGAGCAATGGAAAGCCGCAGCAGATCGGCAAGCTCGCGCGCGGCGCGGTTCTCGGCGTCGATCTGTGCCCGGTAGGCCGCGAATTCCTGGCGCGGCCGGTCGAAGGACGAGGGGATCGAGCGCTTGCCGACGGCAATCACCGTGTTGGTCGCGGTGTCCCTGAGCACGTAGTTGGCGGTCAGCGTGACCGTGCCCGCCGTCGGCTCGTCTTCCTGGGTCTGCACCTGCACGATGGCCGCCGATTCGACGAGCTCGGTGACGCCGAGATCGAGCGTGTAGGCCGGCGCGGCCGGCTCGCCCGAGCCCTGCCCGAAGGCGAAGATCAGATTGTTGCGCACCTGCTGCGCGTAGCGGGTGTTGACCGGCTTGATCGAGATCGATGCGAGCTCGGCGGATGCGCTGAGCTGCGATCCGGGCGACAGCGGCTGGCTGGAATAGAGCGGCCGCACGGTGCAGGCCGAAACCAGCGCAAGCGCGGCGACCATGCCGCAGACCGCCAGGCGGCCGCGCAGGCGGACCGGTTGTGACTTCACCGGATCAGGCAACGACATTGACGATCCTCTGCGGGACGATGATCACCTTGCGCGGAGCCTTACCTTCCAGTGCTTTTTGCACGAAGTCGAGAGCCAGCACCGCTTTTTCGACGGCACCTTGATCCGCGTCGCGGGCAATTGTCAAATCCCCGCGCTTCTTGCCGTTGACCTGCACCGGCAGCACGATCTCGTTGTCGACGACAAGGGCCGGGTCGTAGACCGGCCAGGGCCGCTCGGCGACCATTTCGGCGCCGCCCAGCTCCTGCCAGCATTCCTCCGCCAGATGCGGCATGACCGGCGCGATGATGTGCACCAGGATTTCCACCGCCTCGCGGCAAGCGCCCTTCAGCGCGTCGTCGGCCTTGCCTTCGGCAACGTCGGCCAGCGGCGCGGCCAGCACATTGGCGAGCTCATAGATGCGGGCGATCGCACGGTTGAAGCCGAGCTTCTCTATGTCCTCGCCGACCGCCTTCAGGATCTTGTGGGCGGCCTTGGAAACGGCTCCCGCATCGCCTTCCTTCGCCGCCGTCGGCTTCACGCCGGGCAGCTGCTCGGCCGCGATCTGCACCAGGCGCCAGATGCGCTGCACGAAGCGGTGCGCGCCGGCCGCGCCCTCGTCGGTCCATTCGACGTCGCGCTCCGGCGGCGAGTCCGACAGCATGAACCAGCGTGCCGTGTCGGCGCCGTAGCCGTCGGTGATCTCTTCCGGGCTCACCGTGTTCTTCTTCGACTTCGACATTTTCTCCAGCGCGCCGATCGTCGCCTCCTCGCCGGTGGCGATCTCGATGGCGCGGCGCTTGCCGTCGACGTCCTCGAGCCTGACCTCGCTCGGCGACAGCCAGCGCCCATTGTTGGACGGGCCGCCGACGCGGTAGGTCTCGTGCACCACCATGCCCTGCGTGAACAGCCCCTTGAACGGCTCGGCCAGATTGAGATGACCGGTCTCGCGCATGGCGCGGGTGAAGAAGCGCGAATAGAGCAGGTGCAGGATCGCGTGCTCGATACCGCCGATATACTGGTCGACCGCCAGCCATTCGTCGGCCGCTTTCGGCTCGGTCGGCTCGTTTGCCCACGGCGCGGTGAAGCGCGCGAAATACCAGGACGAATCGACGAAGGTGTCCATCGTGTCGGTCTCGCGCCGCGCATCGCGGCCGCATTGCGGGCATTTCACATGCCGCCAGGTCGGATGACGGTCGAGCGGGTTGCCCGGGCGGTCGAACTCGATGTCGTCGGGCAGCTTGACCGGCAGGTCGGCCTTCGGCACCGGCACGACGCCGCAGGCCTCGCAATGGATCATCGGGATCGGGCAGCCCCAATAGCGCTGGCGCGAAATGCCCCAGTCGCGCAGGCGGAAATTCACCTTGCGCTCCGCCATCGGCCGGCCGCCAATGCTTTTCTGCTCCAGGAGCTTCGCCACTTCATCGAACGCCCTCTCGGGCTTCATGCCGTCAAGGAAGCGCGAATTGATCATCACGCCTTCGCCGTCATAGGCCTCCTCGATGATCTGGAAGCTCCCCTGGTTTTCGCCTTCCGGCATCACCACCGGAATCACCGGCAGGCCGTATTTGTTCGCGAAGTCGAGGTCGCGCTGGTCGCCCGACGGGCAGCCGAAAATAGCGCCGGTGCCGTATTCCATCAGCACGAAATTGGCGACATAGACCGGCAGCGTCCAATTCTCGTCGAACGGGTGGACGACGCGGATGCCGGTGTCGAAGCCCTTCTTTTCGGCCGTCTCCAGCGCCGCCACCGAGGTGCCCATGTGGCGGACCTCGTCGATGAACTTCGCCAGCTCGACATTGCTCTCGGCGGCTTTTCTCGCCAGCGGATGGTCGGCGGCGACCGCCATGAAGGAGGCGCCGAAGATGGTGTCCGGCCTTGTCGTGTAGACTTCCAGCTCATGCATATCGCCGACGGGCTTTGCCAGCGGCCAGCGGATCAGCAGCCCTTCCGAGCGGCCGATCCAGTTGTGCTGCATCAGCTTGACCTTTTCCGGCCACTCTTCGAGTCCGTTGAGCGAGTCCAGCAGGTCCTGCGCGAAGTCGGTGATCTTGAAGAACCACTGCGTCAGTTCGCGCTGCTCGACCAGCGCGCCCGAGCGCCAGCCGCGGCCGTCGATGACCTGCTCGTTGGCGAGCACCGTCATGTCCTCCGGGTCCCAGTTGACCTTGGAGGATTTGCGCGTCACCAAGCCCTTCTCGACGAAGTCGAGGAACAGCATCTGCTGGCGGTGGTAATAGTCGACGTCGCAGGTCGCGAACTCGCGCGCCCAGTCGAGCGACAGGCCCATCATCTTGAGCTGCTCGCGCATGACCGCGATGTTTTCGTAGGTCCAGTCCTTGGGGTGGACCTTATTCTGCATGGCGGCGTTTTCGGCCGGCATGCCGAACGCGTCCCAGCCCATCGGATGCAGCACGTTGAAACCCTTGGCGCGTTTGTAGCGCGCCACCACGTCGCCCATCGTGTAGTTGCGGGTGTGGCCGATATGGATCTTGCCCGACGGATAGGGGAACATCTCGAGCACGTAGTATTTCGGCTTCGGGTCGTCGTTGCGGGCCTCGAACAGCTTCTTTTCGGCCCAGGCCTTCTGCCATTTGGGCTCTGACGTGCGCGGATTGTATCGTTCGGTTGCCATCGGATGTTTTTCACTTAAAAGCAGGTGCGCGGTGCTGGATTAAGGCGTGTCGATATTCAGGTCAGGCCGAGCCGAAAATGGCGGGTTCCGAGAACCGGAGCGAAGCGTACTTAAGTACGTGAGCACCGGAAGCGCAGGAAACCGGCATTTGCAGGCCGGCATCACCTGAATATCGACACGCCTGGGCCGGCAGCCGAGACAATGTCGTCGCGGTGTTCACCATGGATTGCCGGACCCGTCAACTGCGGCGAGCCGGCCGACCATGAAAACTATAGGCAGGATAGTGGCATGACGAACGCCGTAGAGCAGCTTCACGCGGTCAGGGCGAAGATCGCGAACGCCGAGCGCGAGGCGAAGCGCGCGCCAGGCGCCGTCACGCTTGTGGCGGTGTCGAAGACCTTCGCGGCCGAGGACATCCGCCCCGTCATCGAGGCAGGCCAGCGCGTGTTCGGCGAGAACCGCGTGCAGGAAGCGCAAGGCAAATGGCCGGCGCTGAAGGCGGCATTCGCTGATATCGAGCTGCACCTGATTGGCCCGCTGCAATCCAACAAGGCCAAGGAAGCGGTGGCGCTTTTCGATATCATCGAGACGGTCGACCGTGAGAAGATCGCCGCCGAGCTTTCAAAAGAAATGGCCCGGCAGGGCCGGGCGCCGAAACTCTATGTCCAGGTCAACACCGGCTCCGAGCCGCAAAAGGCCGGCATCGAGCCGCGCGAGGCGGTCGCTTTCGTCAAACGCTGCCGCGACATGCACGGTCTCGCCATCCAAGGCCTGATGTGCATCCCGCCGGCCGATGAAAACCCCGGCCCGCATTTCGCGCTGCTGGAAAAGCTCGCCCGCGAGGCCGGTGTCGCGAAGCTCTCGATGGGCATGTCCGGCGATTACGAGACCGCCATCGCCTTCGGCGCGACCAGCGTCAGGGTCGGGTCGGCAATCTTCGGCAACCGGTGACGCCGTCACCCGCTATCTTTCCGTGGGGTTGATTGATGATCCGCTGCCGCCACGCTATATCTAGCCAAGCTAGCTAGGAGCTGCGGATGAACTGGCATCTTCAGGACGCGAAGTACAATTTTTCAAAAGTGGTCCAGCGCGCGCGAACCGAGGGGCCGCAGACAGTGACGCTTCGCGGCGAACGGGCTGCGGTCGTGCTGTCCGCCGAGGACTACGACCGCTTGGCCGGGAAGAAGAAATCGCTCGCTGAATATCTTCTGACCGGCCCCGGCTGGGACGATGAGTTTCATAAGGAAATCACCCGCCGCTCGGATACGATGATCCGGGACGTCGACCTCTGATGTATCTGCTCGATACGAACGTTGTTTCAGACGTGCAAAGGCGGCTGCCGAAACCAACCGCCTGGCTGGCTTCGGTTGATCCGACCTCGATCAGTCTCAGTGTGATCACCATTGGTGAGATCGAACGTGGGATCGTCAAGCAGCGCAAGACCGACCCCGACAGGGCAGCGCGGCTTGAAGTCTGGCTGCGGGAACTGCGCCGAGACAATGCGGACCGCATCCTGGCGATCACGGAAGAGGTCGCCCTCGCGTGGGGCCGCATCACGGCCGGACGTACGCGAGGGAACGCCGACACCCTCATTGCGGCAACCGCCCTCGTGCACGACCTGATCCTGGTCACTCGAAACGTGGCCGACTTCGAAGGCATGGGCGTGACGGTCGTCAATCCTTGGGAAGTCTGACGTTTCAAGATCCGCTGATTGGCAACTTCACATCAAGTTGACCACCGCGCTTGCGCCAGAACTTGAAACGAAACGGACCGTTCCTATTTTGCTTGGTGCACATTCACTCCTTTCTCGGGGAATCTCACCATGCGTTATAATCAGCTCGGCAACACCGGCCTGTTCGTTTCCGAACTCTGCCTCGGCACCATGACATTCGGCGCCGCCGGCGAGAATGCCCAATGGGGCCTGATCGCCAGTCTCGACCAGAAGGGCGTCAACGAGATCGTCGGCCGCTCGATCGCCGCCGGCGTCAATTTCTTCGACACGGCGGATGTCTATTCCTTCGGCCAGTCCGAGCAGTTGCTGGGACAGTCGCTCAAGGACCTCGGCGTGAAACGTTCGGATGTTATCATCGCCACCAAAGTGCATGGCGCCATGGGCAACGGGCCGAACGAGCGCGGCTCCTCGCGCGGCCACATCATGGATTCGGTCGACGGCAGCCTTAAGCGGCTGCAGCTCGACCATATCGATCTATACCAGCTGCACGGCACCGACACGGTCACGCCGATCGACGAGACGCTGCGCGCGCTCGACGATCTCGTCGCCAGCGGCAAGGTCCGTTACGTCGGCGTCTCCAACTGGCAGGCCTGGCGCATCGCCAAGGCGCTGGGCATCGCGGAGCGCAAAGGTTATGCCCGCTTCGAGACTATCCAATCCTACTACTCGATCGCCGGCCGCGATCTCGAGCGTGAGATCGTGCCGCTGATCAACGAGGAAAAGCTCGGCCTGATGGTCTGGTCGCCGATGGCCGGCGGCCTGCTTTCCGGCAAATACGGCCCCGGAGCACCCGGCAATGGCGAGGGCCGGCGCGCTTCCTTCAATTTCCCGCCGGTCAATGAGGACCGCGCCTGGGCGGCGGTTGCGGTCATGCGCGAGGTCGCCAGAAAGCACGATGTCAGCGTCGCCACGGTGGCGTTGGGCTATGTGCTGGCCAAGCCTTTTGTGATGAGCGTCCTCATCGGCGCCAGTCGCATGGACCAGCTCGAGCAGAACCTCGCCGCGACCGGCTTGAAGCTCGACGCCGACGACCTCGCCAGGCTCGACGAGGTGAGCGCGTTGCCTGCCGAGTATCCCGGCTGGATGCTGGAGCGGCAAGGCGCCGGCCGGCGTCCCGCGCCGTTCGTGCCGAAGGCGTAATTCCGCTCGGGCAGACAGGTCGGAGCCGCGTGCCATTGGCGCGCGGCTCTTTCCTCATTCAGAGACGAACGTTTTCCGCGAGAAAATCGAGGAACGCTCGGACGCGGGCCGGCAGATGCTTGCCCTGGCCGACATAGACGGCATGCGTCGGCTCCTCGTCGCCTGGATTGAACTCCTCAAGCAACGGCACGAGCAGCCCGGCGGCGATGTCGGGTTCGACATGCCAGCGCGCCAGCCGCGCTATGCCGGCTCCTGCCAGCGTCGTTCGCCGCATCGCTTCGCCGTCGGTCAGCGACATGTTTCCGACAATCGGCATGATGATCGATTTGCCTGTCGCATCGACAAACGGCCAGCCCTCTATGTGCCTGGCGAAGCCGAAGGCCAGCATGTTGTGGCGAGCGAGGTCGGACAATGCGCGTGGCCTGCCGCGCGCTGCAAGATACGCAGGCGACGCGACCAGGACCATCCGGCTCTGGCCGAGCTTGCGCGCAACCAGGCGTGACTCGCGCAGCGGCCCGGCGCGGATGGCGACATCGGCGCGCTCCTCCAGAAGATCGATGACACTGTCGGTCAGCACGGCTTCGACGAAAATCTCGGGATATTTTTCCAGGAAGCGCGGCAAGAGCGGCATCAGCCGGTGCTGGCCGAACGGCACATAGGAGTTGACCCTCAGCCTGCCGCGCGGCGCCGCGCCCGCCGCCGCTTCGCGCTCGGCCGCGTCGAGATCGGCGAGGATGCGCAGGCCGCTGCCATGGAAGGCAGCCCCTTCCGGCGTCAACTGCAGCTTGCGCGTCGAGCGGCTGATCAGCCGCGCGCCAAGCCGCGCCTCCAGCCGCGCGATCAGCTTGCTCACTGCCGACGGCGTCATACGCAGCGCCCGCGCCGCGGCCGAGAAGCTGCCCGCCTCGACGACGCGGACGAACACTTCGATCTCGCCGGAGCGGTTGATGTCCGGTCTCGCCATTCGTGAATCTATTTCACAGAAAATATGCCCGATGCAAGGCTGGTTCACAACCTGGCGCATCACGATCTTCCGGTCCGGTCGCGGGACTTACGCGTCCTTCAGCACAAACGGACGATCGCCATGCCTCTTGCTCTTTATGCCCTCACCGCTGGCGCCTTCGGCATCGGCGTCACCGAATTCGTCATCATGGGCCTGCTGCTCGATGTCAGCGCCGATCTCGGCGTCTCGATCTCGGCCGCGGGCCTGCTCATCTCCGGCTATGCGCTGGGCGTCGTCGTCGGCGCGCCGCTGCTTGGCGCCTTAACCGGACGCCTGCCGCGCAAGACCTTGTTGCTTGCCCTGATGGTGGTCTTCACCGTCGGCAACCTCGCCTGTGCGCTGGCGCCCGACTACTGGACGCTGATGGCAGCGCGTGTGCTGACCGCCTTCGCCCATGCCTCCTTCTTCGGTGTCGGCTCCGTCGTGGCCACCAGCCTTGTCGCGCCCGACCGGAAGGCCTCGGCCATCGCGCTGATGTTCACCGGCCTTACCGTCGCCAATATCCTCGGCGTGCCCTTCGGCACCTGGCTCGGCCAAGCCTATGGCTGGCGTTCGAGCTTCCTGGCCGTCACGCTTGTCGGCGTCATTGCCTTTGCCGTGATCGCGCTGCTGGTGCCGCGCGACCAGCCCGCAACCATGGAAGAAGAGGAGACCTCCGAAGGCACGCTCGCCGTGCTCGGCCGCCGGCCGGTGCTGCTCGGCCTGTTGACCACGGTGCTGAGCTGGGTCGGCGTCTTTGCGGCCTTCACCTATCTGGCGCCCATCCTCACCCGCGTCACCGGCTTTTCCGAGGCAGCCGTGTCGCCGATCCTGCTGGTTTTCGGCGGTGGCCTGGTGGCGGGCAATCTGCTTGGCGGTCGCCTTGCCGACCGCCATCTGGTGCCGACGGTTATCGGCACGCTGGTCGCACTTTCGGCGATGCTGTTCGTCATGGCCGCGGCGATCCACCAGCCGGTGGCAGCGATTGTCGCCGTCGGTCTGCTCGGTGCCGCCGCCTTCGCCACCGTCGCGCCGCTGCAGATGTGGGTGCTGGAGAAGGCCGAGGGCGCCGGCCAGGGCCTGGCCTCCTCCTTCAACATCGCCGCCTTCAATCTCGGCAACGCCATCGGCGCCTGGCTTGGCGGCTTCGTCATCGACCACGGCCCCGGCCTCGGCGCCGTCCCCCTTGTCGCCGGCCTGGTGCCGCTCGCCGCGCTCGGCGTCGTGTTCATGGCGCTGCGTCTCGAACGCGGCCGGGCGATCGGCAGGCCGGTCACCGCGCAGTGCTGAGCGCTGACTCCCTTCGACATCCAATCAGGAGAAAAAACATGGACTATCGACCTCTCGGCGCCTCCGGCCTGAAAGTGCCCGCCCTTTCCTTCGGCGCCGGAACTTTTGGTGGCTCCGGCCCGCTGTTCGGCCATTGGGGCAACAGCGACGCGAAGGAAGCGCGCCGCCTGGTCGACATCTGCCTGGAAGCGGGCGTCAACCTCTTCGACACGGCCGATGTCTATTCGAACGGAGCTTCGGAGGAGGTGCTGGGCGAGGCGATCAAGGGCCGCCGCGACGCGGTCCTGACCTCGACCAAGACCGCGCTGCCGATGGGCGATGGCCCGGCCGACTGGGGCTCGTCCCGCTCGCGCCTGATTCGCTCCGTCGACGCGGCGCTGAAGCGCCTCGGCACCGATTATATCGACTTGCTTCAGCTCCACGCCTTCGACGCCTCGACGCCGATCGAGGAGGTGCTGTCGACGCTGGATCACCTCGTGCGCTCCGGCAAGCTGCGCTATGTCGGCGTCTCCAATTTCTCCGGCTGGCAGGTGATGAAATCGCTCGGCCTGGCGGAAAAGCACGGCTATCCGCGCTATGTCGCGCATCAGGTTTATTATTCGCTGGTCGGGCGCGACTATGAATGGGAGCTGATGCCGCTCGGCCTCGACCAGGGCGTCGGCGCCTTGGTATGGAGCCCGCTCGGTTGGGGCCGGCTCACCGGCAAGATCCGCCGCAGCCAGCCTTTGCCGGAAAGGAGCCGGCTGCACGGCACCGCCGATTTCGGCCCGCCAGTCGACAACGAGCATCTTTTCAAGGTGATCGATGCGCTGGAAGCGGTCGCCGCCGAGACCGGCAAGACCGTGCCGCAAATCGCCCTCAACTGGCTCCTGCAGCGGCCGACCGTGTCATCGGTGATCATCGGCGCGCGCAACGAGGAGCAGCTGCGCCAGAATCTCGGCGCCGTCGGCTGGGCGTTGACGGCGGAGCAGATCGCGGCGCTCGATGAAGCAAGCGCGGTGACGGCGCCTTACCCGTACTTCCCCTATCGCCGCCAGGAAGGCTTCGCCCGGTTGAACCCGCCGGCGGTGTGAAGCTAGCGCTGAAACTGCCAATCTCCCCCTTGCGGGGGAGATCAGCTGTACCGCCGCCTCAGTGCACCCGAAACTCCCCATCCACCTTCCGCCACTCGTTCGGCGCGATCAGCTTCTGATGCGTGTAGGTGACCGAATGCAGCGGGCCGTCGAGCTTGGTCTTCCAGAACTCGATGAAGCGGATCAGCACCGGGAATTCCGGAGCTAGGTCATAGTCCTGCCAGACATAGCTTTGCAGCAGGTGCGGGTGATCGGGGTAATGATAAAGGATCTTAGCCGTAGTCAGCCCGTATCCCCTGAGCATCAGATCCATTTCGGAATTGTCGCGCATTGCGTTTCCTTGGTTGATTCTCCTTCCTCCCAACGCTGAATTGAGCCCACGGTTGCTTAACTGTCTATGGATTTCTTCGAGACTCTGCAAAATTTTTGTCGTTAAAACAGGCGGTTAGCAGCCGCGAAGCGAGAGTGCTAATGGCTGGCCCAATTGCCCCTGCGTCATCCCGCCACGCGAATCCAACGTCTAATGTTGCCGTCACCGCGGAACTGTTAATAATGCCCGCGAATTCGCGGCCGCTTCGCTGCGATGGCGCCGGCGGCGCAAGCCGGTGGATGGTTTGGGAGGAAAGCAAAGAAATGTCCGATGTGCATGTCCACCGCGTTCAGCCGGCGTGGAAGAAGAACGCGTTGATCGACAACGACACCTATCTCAAATGGTATGCCGACAGCGTGAAAAATCCGGATAAGTTCTGGGGCAAGCACGGCAAGCGCATCGATTGGTTCAAGCCTTTTACCAAGGTCAAGAACACCTCCTTCGACGGCAAGGTCTCGATCAAGTGGTTCGAGGACGGCCAGACCAACGTTTCCTACAATTGCATCGACCGGCATTTGAAGAAGCGCGGTGACCAGACCGCCATCATCTGGGAAGGCGACAACCCCTATGACGACCGCAAGGTCACCTATAACGAGCTCTACGCGCATGTCTGCCGCTTCGCCAACGTGCTGAAGAAGCATGGCGTCAAGAAGGGCGACCGCGTCACCATCTACATGCCGATGATTCCGGAAGCGGCCTATGCCATGCTCGCCTGCACGCGTATCGGCGCGATCCATTCGGTCGTGTTCGGCGGCTTCTCGCCCGATGCGCTGGCCGGCCGTATCGACGACTGTAAATCGACCATCGTGATCACCGCTGACGAGGGCCTGCGCGGCGGCAAGCCGATCCCGCTCAAGGACAACACCGACAAGGCGATCGACATCGCCGCCAAGGCCGGCACCAAGGTCGAAAAGGTCGTGGTGGTGCGCCGCACTGGCGGCAAGACCGGCTGGGTGCCGGGACGCGACGTCTGGTACCATGAAGAGGCGCAGACCGTTAAGGCCGACTGCAAGCCGGAAAAGATGAAGGCGGAAGACCCGCTTTTCATCCTCTACACCTCCGGCTCGACTGGCAAGCCGAAGGGCGTGCTGCACACCACCGCCGGCTATCTCGTCTATGTCTCGATGACGCACCAATATGTCTTCGACTACCATGACGGAGACATCTACTGGTGCACGGCCGATGTCGGCTGGGTCACCGGCCACAGCTACATCGTCTACGGGCCTTTGGCCAATGGCGCCACGACGCTGATGTTCGAGGGCGTGCCGAACTATCCCTCGCAGTCGCGCTTTTGGGAGGTGATCGACAAGCACCAGGTCAGCATCTTTTACACCGCGCCGACGGCGCTGCGCGCGCTGATGGGCGCCGGCGACAGCCATGTGAAGAAGACCTCGCGCAAGTCGCTGCGCGTGCTGGGTTCGGTCGGCGAGCCGATCAATCCGGAAGCCTGGGAGTGGTATTACAACGTCGTCGGCAACGCCAAGGTACCGATCGTCGACACCTGGTGGCAGACCGAGACCGGCGGCATCATGATCACGCCGCTGCCCGGCGCCACCGACCTCAAGGCCGGCTCCGCCACGCGGCCCTTCTTCGGCGTCCAGCCGCAGCTGGTCGACGGCGAAGGCAAGGTGCTGGACGGCGCTACCGACGGCAATCTCTGCATCGCCGATTCATGGCCGGGCCAGATGCGCACCGTCTATGGCGACCACGACCGTTTCGTGCAGACCTATTTCTCGACCTACAAGGGCAAATACTTCACTGGCGACGGCTGCCGGCGCGACGCCGACGGCTATTACTGGATCACCGGCCGGGTCGACGACGTCATCAACGTTTCCGGCCACCGCATGGGCACGGCCGAGGTGGAATCGGCGCTGGTCAGCCATGACAAGGTGTCGGAAGCCGCCGTCGTCGGCTACCCGCACGACATCAAGGGCCAGGGCATCTACTGCTATGTCACGCTGATGGCCGGCACCCAATCGAGCGAGGAATTGCGCAAGGAGCTGGCCGCGCATGTCCGCAAGGAGATCGGCGCCATCGCCACACCCGACAAGATCCAGTTCGCGCCGGGCCTGCCGAAGACCCGTTCGGGCAAGATCATGCGGCGCATCCTGCGCAAGATCGCCGAGGACGATTTCGGCGCGCTCGGCGACACCTCGACGCTGGCCGATCCGGCCGTGGTCGACGATCTCGTCGCCAACCGGCAGAACAAGAAGGGCTGATGGCAGGCGAGTCAATCCTCGGCACCGTCAGCCAGCTCTGGCGCTATCCGGCGAGTTCGCTCGCCGGCGAGCGGCGCGATGCCATCTCCGTCGGGCTGAAGACTGTCGATGGCGACCGGCTGTTCGGACTGGTCGACGCCTCCGGCGAGATCGCCAGGCCCGACCGCGAAGCCAGATGGCACAAGGTGCCGCTGATCCGCACCCGGCTGAGCGAGGACCCGATGAACAAGGAATGGCGGCTCGAAGTGGCGTTGCCCGGCGGCGAATGGCTGCCGGCGCCGGATCCTGAAAGCGACCGCACGGTATCGGCCTTTCTCGGCTTCGAGGCCTCGATCCGGCCGTTCGGCGCGCAGAACGCGACGCCCGGCTACGCTGGCCCGCTGACGGAGGCCCGCTATGCCAAGGCACCGATCCATCTGCTCACCACCGCCTCCCTGGCCAGGCTGAAGACGCTGCATCCCGAGGGAACGCCCGATCCGCGCCGCTTCCGCCCCAACATCGTTGTCGAGATGGACCCGGTCGAAGGCGCCTTTCCGGAGACGCAATGGATCGGCAGGAAGCTCGCGGTCGGCGATCTGCTGCTCACCGTCTCCGAACCCTGCCGCCGCTGCGGCTTCACCATCATCGCCCAGGACGGTTTCGACACCGATCCCGGCATCCTGCGCAATTTGGTACGCCACAATGCCCATAATCTCGGCGTCTACTGCACGGTCGACCGGCACGGATCGAGCTCGGCGCGCCGATGCGCTTGATGGACTGAGGCGGGTCGGGTCTACCGGTACAAATCCGCCCGTGTCGGCGGCAGGCCGCTCGGGCCGCGGGCGCGCCTGGTGGCGACGGTCTGGAAAATCTGCGCCGAGGCGCGCTCGAAGGTGATCGAGCAACCCGTCAGATAGAGCAGCCACAGCCGCGCCTTGGGCTCGCCGACCTCGGCGACCGCCTCGTCGAAGCGTGCACTGAGGCGCTCCGCCCACAGGCGGCAGGTTTGCGCATAATGCTCGCGCAGGTTTTCCACGTCATAGACCAGGAAGCCGTGCGCCTCGAGATTGCCGAGCGTCATGCCGATCGTGTCGAGCTCGCCGCCGGGAAAGATGTATTTGATCAGGGCCTTGTATTCCGGCCCCTTGCGCAGGGTCTTCTTCAGGTCGCCCTTGCTGCGCCGGGTGATGGCGTGGTGCAGATAGATGCCGCCGGGTTTCAGCAGGCGATGGACAGTCGAGAAATAGGCAGCGTGGTTGGCGATCCCTAAATGCTCGAACATGCCGATCGACGAGATCTTGTCGAAGCTGCCGGAGAGCTCGGCATAGGACTTTATCTCGATGGTGATGCGGTCCTGCAGCCCCTCGGCGCGAATGCGCTCGCGGGCAAGCTCGGTCTGGGCCTGCGACAGCGAGACGCCGTGGCCGACGACGCCGTAATGCTTCGCTGCATGGATCAGCATCGCGCCCCAGCCGCAGCCGATGTCGAGCAACGTTTCGCCCGGCTTCAGCCTGAGCTTGCGGCAGATATGGTCGAGCTTGTCGATCTGCGCCTGGTCGATGCCGTTGGCGAAATCCCTGAAATAGCCGCAGCTATAGACCATGCGCTCGTCGAGGAAGAGCCGATAGAAGGCGTTCGAAATGTCGTAATGGTGCTGGATCGCCTCCTTGTTCGACCCGCTGACATAAGGGTTGCGGCCGGAAAGATCGCTGCGCGCCGTCATTTGTTTGCGCGAGAAAAGCACCGCCGGCAGGTCGCGCAAAATCGCCAGCTTCGGCAGCGATCTGAGCTTCGTCTTGAGCTTGCCTTGCGAAGGCAGCGCGTAGAAATCGAACAGCGTGCCGTCTTCGATGTCGATGGTCTTGGAAATCCACATCTCGACCAGCGTCGAGAAGCGCGGCCGGCGCAGCAATTGCCAGACGATATCCTGGTCGTTGATGGTGAGCACGGGACCGCCGGCGGGACCGATGCGCTCGCCGGTCCAGAGCTTGACCGCGAAACCCGGTTTCAGCGTCTCGACGACCGTTCGTGCGATCCGCGCGGCTTTGTCGGCGGCGTCCATTCTCACCTCCCGATGCGTCGAATGCGGGCCCTCCCGGGCGCCACTGTCATCCAACTGGCCTGCGTAGCGCAATCCCGATCTGTTGCCCAAAAACACCGCGGGCAGGGATTTCCCGCCTGCCATTCCGTTGCGGCACCTTGCCATTTGCCGCGACGCACCCCATCATCTGTGTGTGTTCAACGAACTGAAAGGAGGTGATCCGATGTCGAGTGATTTCGTTTTCCATAACGTGAGCTCAGCGGATTGCACTTTCGGGAAGCAGTCTTCCCGTTAAGGCGCGAGACGCGCGGCAGGTAGCCCGATGGGGTTGCCGCCGGAAGCCGCGTCATGGACGGAAACACGGAAGGCCGCCGGCTTCGTCAAGAAGCGGCGGCCTTTTCCTTTTGAGGTCGGCGCTGCAGGTCAGCGGCTGATTGTAAGCTTTTCGATATTGCGGCTGATTTCGCCGAAGGCCTGTTTCAGTTCGGCGCCGTTGGCGGCCTCGTAATAATGCTTGAGCGGCGAGGTGTCGTCAGTCGCGCAGTCCTTCAACAGCGACTTGGCCTGATCGCGTTCGGTCGCGGACATAGCCGGGTCGTTGAGATCGAAGCCGATGGTGAATATCTCGATGCCGTCGCGTTTCATGTTATCGCAAATGTTTTCGGCATTGGCGCGCGACTTTTGACCTTGATCCTGCGACCGCGACGCGCCGCGTCCGCCGACAAAGGCGGTGTTGAACTGGCCGTCCGTCATCAGAATGGCGATCTTGGCCACCCTGTTCCGATCGAAGTTGGCGGGGCCGGCACCCAGGCGGGCGCTCGAGATTGCCGTGCGCCAGGATGGCGAGAGCATGTAGTAGCCCCATTGCGCGGCAATGCCGCCTGCGGTCACGCCCCCAGCCTGAAAATGATCGATCGCCGTCAGCAGCTTGTCCTCATCGGCAGTCAGCGGAACCAGCGCAGCCGTAGGGCATAGCGTCATGCGGTAGTCGCGGTTGACTTTGGCCAGATAGATCTTGCCCTGGTTGTCCCGGCGTTGCGTGTAGGGCCCGTCCGATGAATAATCGGCGTAGCCGTCCTTGTCCTTGCGCTCGGTTGCGCAATGATCGGAGACCGTAGCGGAAACCGCAACCGGAGCATCGATCGGCGGCGGCACTTTCGGCCCCGTCTCGGTCTCGACGAAGACGGTATCGGCCAGGCCGGCGGTGTTGACGGCTTCGGCGTAGGGTATGATCGATACCCGAATCCGGGGATCGTTGGGATCCCGGTTTTGATCCAGGAGATCCTTTACCGTCTGTGATGCGGCTGCCTGCAGGTCGCCGATCTTGTTGGTCTTGGTGCGCCAGTCGGGCCTCATCGAACCGGTGACGTCGAGCATCATCGCCACCTCGACGGTCTTGTCGGAATAGAGCGCCGAGGTCGAGGCGGTCACGCGGCGCATGGTGCTGGTGCTGAACAGCGGAAAATAGAGGCCGACATCGACATGCGCATCCGCCTGTACGGTGTTGGCCGTCCTGTTGACCGTAAGCCTGTCGAGCACGATCTGGTTGGCCTGCAGGATGCCGGCCGTGCTGTTGGCGTCGAGAAACGCCTGCACCGTTTTGTTGGCATCGGTTTCCGTGATGACGCCGAGGGTGAGATCGCGGGCCGTCGAGGTCACGGCGGCGTCGACGACGCCCTGCAGGCTCGACCTCGCATTGTAGAGTTGCGAGATATTGACGGCGAATCCCACACCCAGCGCGAGGACCGATGCGGCAGCTCCGAACAGTACCGCGAAATTGCCTTCGCGGTTGCGGGCAAAGCCGTCCACCCCACGAACGACACCTCTGAACTGCCGCATCCCTTCCGCCTCCACTGTCCGCGGCACCGTGCCGCTCGGCAGAGGCGTTGCAGGATTTCGGCCAGAAGCCGCCGTAAGGCGATTAACAAGAGGTTAATCCGTTGTTTTTGCTGACTTTCGGCAAATCTGAAGGTGAACCGGAAGTAAACGAAAATGCCTTGGAAACGCGACCTTCATGAAGCGCTTACCATAGTCTTGAAGACTGTCGCGGTCGTTCTCTCTTCGGCACAATCGAACTGTGCCGAAGCGGGTCAGCGGCTCCGGTGAAACATGGCGCAGCGCAGGGTCTGTTGAGATTCGGGTCAGCCGAGTCGAGAAGGGCGGCTTCCGAGAACCGGAGCGGAGCGTGCTTAAAGTACGTGAGCACCGGAAGCGCAGGAGGCCGTCCTTCGCAGGCCGGCCTCACCTGAATATCGACAGAACCTACCCCAGCATCTGCGCGCTGGCCGTCCGATCGACGCCGTGATGCGGGGGATTGAAGCGGTTGCCTTCCTGCTCGTAGGTCCAGACCTTGAACAGGGTGAGCCGGTGCGGGCCGAAACTGTGCAGCAGCGGCACGTCGGTGGCGTCGCGGCCGCGCGCGATGACGACGCGGCCGATGCGGGGCCGGTTGTGGCGCGGATCGAACGTGTACCATTTGCCGTCGAGGTAGACTTCCATCCAGGCCGAGAAATCCATCGGCGCCGGGTCGGCCGGCACGCCGATATCGCCGAGATAGCCGTTCACGTAGCGCGCCGGAATGTTCATGCATCGGCAAAGCGCGATCGCCAGATGCGCGAAATCGCGGCACACCCCGACACGCTCCTCATGCGCCTGGGCCGCCGTGCGTGTGGCGCGCGCATAGCCGTAGCCGAAGGAAAGCCGGCTGTTGACGTAATCGACGATCGCCTGGACGCGTGCCCAGCCGGGCGGCAGCTGGCCGAAAAGCTGCCAGGCGGCGTCGCTGAGATGGTCGGTCTCGCAATAGCGGCTGCCGAGCAGATAGACCAGCACATCGTCCGGCAGTTCCGCGACCGGCGTTTCGTGCGCCAGCGTGTTCACCTCGTCGGTCTCGCCGCTGTCCTCGACCGCCGCGTCATAGAGGATGCGGAAGTTGCCTGCCGGCGCCGTGAAACGACGGCAGATATTGCCGTGGCGGTCGCGATAGGTCCGGGTCGGCACCGAGGGCGAGGTCAGAACCCGCGTCTGCCGCTTGATGTCGGCATGGCGGTCCGGATGGATGTCGAGAAGCGAGATGATCGGCGTCACGGCCGCGCATTCGATGGCGATTTCATAGCCGAGCCGGATCAGCATCGCATGCCCCCCTTGATGATTTTGGAAAGACTGCCCGTTCAACGCCGCGAGCCGGAGCTTGTTCCCGTGCCGGGATGAAATGGTGGGCCTCTCGCCTTCTCAGGCGGTGCCGGCCGGTCTAAACTGGGCTTTGCGTTTCGCCCCTCCCGAAAACGATTCTCCAGGACATTCGATGTTTGCAGGCTCAAAATTCGCTGCCTTCCTGTTCGACATGGACGGCACGGTGCTCAACTCGATCGCCGCGGCGGAACGGGTGTGGGCAAAATGGGCGGAGCGTCACGGCCTCGACGTGGCGAGCTTCCTGCCCACGATCCATGGCAAGCGCGCGATCGAGACGATCGCGGGACTGAAGCTGCCGGGCGTCGACGCCGTCGCCGAAGCCGATGCGCTGCTCAAGGCCGAGGCGGAGGACCTCGAAGGCATCGTCCCGATTCCTGGTGCCATCGCGTTTCTGCAATCGCTGCCGCCGGAGCGCTGGGCGATCGTCACCTCGGCGCCGCGCGAACTGGCGCTGCTGCGCATCGAGGCGGCCGGTATTCCGGTTCCCGCCATGATGGTCACGGCGGAAGATGTCACTCATGGCAAGCCGGCGCCGGACTGCTTCCTGCTGGCGGCAAGCCGTCTCGGCGTCGAGGCGCGCGACTGCCTGGTCTTCGAGGATGCGCCGGCGGGCATCGCGGCAGGCGAGGCCTCCGGCGCGTCGGTGGTGGTGATCAGCACCACGCATGTCCACCCGCTGGTCACGCCGCACCCGACAATCCGTTCCTATGACGAAATCGGCATTGTGGTCGACGATACCGGTTTTATCGCGTTGTCGCCGACACGGGCTGCGGCCTAGTAGCTCGTACAGGGACTTTGACGGATTGCAGGCTGTCAGCAGGCGAGATTTTCACCGTTCGTTTCGATTGGCCGAACGCCCATCGCGATCGTCATTCTATGGCGGAGCAAGGAGCGAAGCGACGCGCGCAGACCATAGAATCCATTCCGTGACGTCGAGGCGTTGCCACGGCGCGGAATTCTGCTTCGCTGCGTTCCTCGGCCAAGGTCACGGAATGGATCCTCGGGTCTGCGCTCCGCTTCGCGTCGCTCCGCCCGTGGATGACGACGTCACGGAGGCTTCGGCCAATCGCCAAGGTGTGGCTGATTCCGCGCCTACGCATGCAATCTGCGTGACCACTATCCGCCCGGTCAAGATTTCCGCGCTCGGGAACCGGTTCTCGTCAGAAGTCGCTGGCGAGGCCTTTCACCTCCCAGTCGCCGTAGCGGCCAGGCTCCTTGCCGCCGCGGCCGCCGATTTCCTTCGGGATCGCCGCTTCCGCTTCTCGGTAGAGCTTGCGCCTGGCCTCGGCTTCAGCCAGCGCCCGCTGTGCTTCCGGCGTCAGCGTCTTTTGCGGCCTTTCGCTGGCGTCCGCAGCTTCGGTTTTGCCTGGCTCTTCGATCATGCGATAAGTCCTTGCCGATTGAAACGGGAGCGACCGTTTCCCATCATATAGCCATGACGACAGAAGGATCGACCCCTATTCGCCACCTCCTCCGCCATCAGACCAGACGGATGAAACGATGAACACGCTTCGCACCGCCATACTTCTCGCCGCGATGACGGCGCTGTTCATGGGCGTCGGTTATCTGATCGGCGGCTCGGGCGGCATGGTCATCGCGCTTCTGATCGCCGCCGGCACCAATTTGTTCAGCTATTGGAACGCCGACAAGATGGTGCTGTCGATGAACCGCGCCGTCGAGGTCGACGCGAAGAACGCGCCCGAATATTACGCGATCGTGCAGGCGCTGGCCAAGCAGGCCGGCCTGCCGATGCCGAAGACATATCTGATCGACAACCCGCAGCCCAACGCCTTCGCCACCGGCCGCAATCCGGAAAATGCTGCCGTTGCGGCGTCCACCGGCCTGCTCGAGCGGCTCTCCCATGAAGAGGTCGCGGCGGTGATGGCGCATGAGCTTGCCCATGTGCAGCATCGCGATACGCTGACCATGACGATCGTGGCGACGCTCGCCGGCGCCATCTCGATGCTCGGCAATTTCGCCTTTTTCTTCGGCGGCAGCCGCGAGAACAACAATCCGTTCGGCTTTATCGGCGTGCTTGTAGCGATGATCGTTGCGCCACTCGCCGCGATGATCGTGCAGATGGCGGTGAGCCGCACCCGCGAATACGAAGCCGACCGGCGCGGCGCCGAGATCTGCGGCAACCCGTTGTGGCTGGCTTCGGCGCTCAACAAGATCGCTCGCGGCGCCGAACGGATCCCCAATGAGGATGCCGAGCGCAATCCGGCGATGGCGCATCTTTTCATCATCAATCCTCTGCATGGCGAGCGCATGGACAATCTGTTCTCGACCCACCCGAGCACCGAGAACCGCATAGCCGCGCTGCAGGAGATGGCGCGCGCGATGGGTGGCGCATCGCCGGTCGCCCGGCGCCGGGCTTCTCCGCCACCCATTCAGCCCGAGGAGCCGTCGGCGGGGCCATGGGGCAAGCCGGCGGACCCGCCGCCAGCGGAGGCTGAGCCGGCGCCGCCAAAGCCCAATCCCTGGGGCCGCAACCCGACCGGACCGCGCAATGTCCGGTCGAAGGGTCCCTGGTCGTGACGCCGCCGAGGCGCGGACAGTTAGGCAATCCGCAACACAGGGCTGGTGACGAGAACGTCGCCGGCCTTGCCGCACGCAAGGCGGCGGCGCGGCTGCTTGCCGCCGTCATCGATGCCCGCACGCCGCTCGACGGGTTGACCGATAACGAGCACGGCCATCCGCAATACAAGGCGCTGGACGGCCGCGACCGGGCGCTGGTGCGCGCCATCCTGGTCACGGCGCTGCGCCACCGCATGACCATTGCCGGGCTGCTGTCCAAGCGCCTGGAAAAGCCGCTGCCGGCCAATGCCACGGCGCTCTCGCATATCCTCAATGTCGCCGCCGCGCAGATCCTGTTTCTCGATGTTCCCGACAGCGCCGCGGTCGACCTTGCCGTCACCCACGCCAAGTCCGATCCGCGAACGCTGCGTTTCTCCGGCCTCGTCAACGGCGTGCTGCGTTCGCTGGCGCGCGCCAAGGAGGCTGAGCTTGCCCCGGCGCTTGCCGCCACCAGCGAGGCGCCCCAATGGTTCTCCGAGCGGCTGACCGCTGCTTACGGAGCCGACAAGGCGCGAGCCATCCTTGCCGCCCATCGCCACGAGGCGCCTGTCGATTTCACCGTCAAGGCCGATCCGGCGCTCTGGGCCGAGCGTCTCGGCGGCATCGTGCTGCCGACCGGCACCGTGCGCGTCGAGAAGCTTGCTGCCAATGTCATCGACCTCCCCGGTTTCGCCGATGGCGCCTGGTGGGTGCAGGATGCGGCGGCAAGCCTGCCGGCACGCCTGTTCGGCGACATCAGAGGCCAGCGCGTCGCCGACCTGTGCGCCGCGCCCGGCGGCAAGACGGCGCAGCTTATCCTGGCCGGCGCCGAGGTGACCGCGATCGACACCTCGAAGAACCGGCTGGCGCGGCTCAGTCAGAATCTCGAGCGCCTTGGCCTGACCGCCGAGCTCGTACAGACCGACCTCCTAGATTACCGGCCGGCACAATTGTTCGACGCCGTGCTGCTCGATGCGCCCTGCTCCTCGACCGGCACGGTGCGCCGCCACCCCGACGTGCCATGGACGAAGACCATGGCCGACGTCGAAAAGCTCGCCGACCTCCAGGGCCGGCTGCTTGCCCATGCCGCTACCCTCGTCAGGCCCGGCGGCCGGATCGTCTTTTCCAACTGCTCGCTCGACCCGATCGAAGGCGAGGAGCTTTATCGCGATTTCCTCGCCGAGACCTTCAGTGTGGTCGCCGACCCGATCCGGCCCGGCGAATTTGCTGGCGTCGATCCGTTTCTGACCCTGGAGGGTATGTTGCGCACCACGCCGGCCGACCTCGCGCTGGAAACGCCCGGGATTTCAGGCCTGGACGGCTTCTTTGCCGCGCGGATGAGACGGGCCGATTGAGACGTTATCTCATAAAATTTGCTGACTTTTTTAGCGACGGCACGGGCAAGGCGGCGTGAAGCGGTTCACTTCGGCGAAATCCGCCTTCGCATAAGTTCTTGAATCGCATAAGCTTGTGCTTGGGTTATGGGGACATCAGGAGGGCTATTGGCACTTGTTGCCGGCAGCACGACGCGTCTTTGGACGCTTGTCGCGAGGGAGTTCTGGCGCAAAACGCGTCGGCGCCTCCGCGCCGGGCCGATCTATCGCTGGCGCTATTCCGGCCGCACGCCCGAACGCGTCCTGATCGCCCCGCCGGATCTGCGGCTTGCCGATCCGCAGATCGCGCTGGAGATCTATTACGGCCGCTACCCGCTGTCCGGCCATTTGGTCGAGACCGGCGGCAAGTCGCCTTTTCAGCTCGACGTGCCCAATCGCGGCTGGCAGAAATCGTTGCATGGCTTCCGCTGGCTGCGCCACATGCGCGCCACCGGCACCGAGCTCGCCGCCGCCAACGCGAGAGCCCTGGTGACCGACTGGATCGCCATGCATGGCAACCAGATCTCCGGCATCGCCTGGGAGCCGGGAACGACGGCCAAGCGGGTGATCGCCTGGCTGCAGCACTCCTCGGTGGTGCTGCAGGGCGCCGAATTCCCTTTCTATCGCGCGTTCCTGAAATCGCTCGCCGTGCAGATCCGCTATCTCCGCTCGATGGTGCGCGAGATGCCCGATGGCGAGGCCAGGCTGCGCGCCCGCATCGCGCTCGCCTTCGCCGCGCTGTCCCTGCCGGCGCCGGCCTCGGCGCTGCGTGCCGCGACACGCAACCTGGCCGAGGAGCTCGAGCATCAGATCCTGCCCGATGGCGGCCATATCTCGCGCAAGCCGATGGCGGTGCTCGAGCTGCTGGCCGATCTTCTGCCGTTGCGCCAGACCTATGCCAACCAGGCCGAGGCGCCGCCGTCGGCCTTGATCGGCGCCATCGACCGGATGTTGCCGGCGCTGCGTTTCTTTCGCCATCAGGACGGCAGCCTTGCCCGCTTCAACGGCATGGGCGCCACCATCCACGACCGCATCGCCACCATCATGCGCCATGACGACACGGTGGGCGCGCCGCTGCTGCACGCGCCGCATTCCGGCTACGAGCGCCTGTCGATGGGCGGCGTGACGGTGATCGCCGACACCGGCCTGCCGCCGCCGGTCGACGTCTCCAACGCAGCACATGCCGGCTGCCTCGCCTTCGAGCTCTCCTCCGGGCGCCAGCACTTCATTGTCAATGCCGGCATCGACACTTATGGCGCCCCGGAATTCCGGCCGCTGGCGCGCGCCACCGCCGCGCATTCGACCGCGACGCTCAACGACACCTCGTCGGCGCGCTTCAGCCACTCGCTGCGCGTCAGCGACCTGTTGGGATCGCCGCTGATCGGCGGCCCGCAGCATGTGCCCTGCAAGCGCCTCGACCAGAAGGGCATGCAAGGCTTCGTCGCCCGCCATGACGGCTATGTCCAGCAGTTCGGCTTCCTGCATGAGCGCGAGTTGAAGCTGACCAGCAACGGCAACGTGCTTGCCGGTCGCGATCGTTTCCTGCGCCCGGGCAATGCCGCGATCCGCAACAACGGCCGCGACTTCGTCACGGTGCGCTTCCACATCCACCCCGACATCAGCCTGCTGCAGGACGACCACGGCCGCCTGACGCTCGCCGGCGCGCAGGGCGACAGCTGGGTCTTCACCTGCGCCGAAGTGGTGCCGGAGGTCGAGGAATCGATCTACTTCGCCGGATTGGGCGGCCCGCGCCGCAGCCGGCAGATCGTGCTCGCCTTCAAGGCCTCGGAAATTGCCGAGGTCCACTGGCAGCTGACCCGCACCGTTATTTCCGGCTATTCCGAAAACAACTGAGGCTGGCTGGCAAACGGCTGCGCGCCTGATCCCGGACTCACTTGATTTCCGGGGCTCATATGCTAGGGCCGGCCAACGTACCTGCCAACAGCTCTGAAAGGCCGCCCGCCATGGCCGTGCCCACAAAAAACATTCCGCCGCCTGACCTCGTTCCGGTGCGCCGCGCGCTGCTTTCCCTCTTCGACAAGACAGGCCTGGTCGATTTCGCCAAGGCGCTCGCCGCCGCCGGCGTCGAGCTGGTCTCGACCGGCGGCACGGCAAAGGCCCTCGCCGGGGCGGGCCTGGCAGTCCGCGACGTCTCCGAGCTCACCGGCTTTCCCGAGATCATGGATGGGCGGGTGAAGACCTTGCATCCGTCGGTGCATGGCGCTCTGCTCGGCATCCGCGACGACGCCGAGCATGCCAAGGCGATGCACGACCACAACATCGAGCCGATCGATCTCGTCGTCTGCAATCTCTATCCGTTCGAGGACGTCCGCCGCTCCGGCGCCGGCTATGCCTCGATCGTCGAGAACATCGACATCGGCGGGCCGGCGATGATCCGCGCCTCGGCCAAGAACCACGCCTACGTCGCCATCGTCACCGACCCGGCCGACTATGCTTCCGTCGTCAACGCGCTGGAGATGAATCTGGGCTCGCTGTCGCTCGATTTCCGCAAGATGCTGGCGGCCAAGGCCTTTGCCCGCACCGCCACCTATGACGCTGCGATCTCCGGATGGTTCGCCGAGGCGCTGGAGATCGAGCACCCGACATGGCGCGCGTTCGGCGGCCGGCTCGACCAGGTGATGCGCTATGGCGAGAACCCGCATCAGGGCGCAGGCTTCTACCTGTCGGGAGACAAGCGGCCGGGCGTGGCAACGGCAAAGCAGTTGCAAGGCAAGCAGCTCTCCTACAACAACATCAACGACACCGACGCCGCTTTCGAGTTGGTCGGCGAGTTCGATCCGGCGCGCTCGGCGGCGGTCGCCATCATCAAGCATGCCAACCCCTGCGGTGTTGCCGAAGGCTCATCGCTCAAGGCGGCCTACGCCAAGGCGTTGGCCTGCGATCCGGTCTCGGCCTTCGGCGGCATCGTCGCCATCAACCGCATCCTTGACGCCGAGGCGGCGGAAGAGATCGTCAAGACCTTCACCGAGGTCATCATCGCGCCCGACGCCACCGACGAGGCCGCCGCCATCGTCGCGGCGAAGAAGAATTTGCGCCTGCTGGTCACCGGCGGCCTGCCCGATCCCCGCGCCGCCGGCACGACGGTGAAATCCGTCGCCGGCGGACTGCTGGTGCAAGGCCGCGACAATGCGGTCGTCGACGATCTCGAGCTCAAGGTGGTGACGAAGCGCGCGCCGACGCCGGCTGAGATGGCCGACCTCAAATTCGCCTTCCGCGTCGCCAAGCATGTCAAGTCCAACGCCATCGTCTATGCCAGGGACGGCGCGACCGTCGGCATCGGCGCCGGCCAGATGAGCCGCGTCGATTCCTCGCGCATCGCCGCCCGTAAGGCGCTCGACGCTGCCGAAGCGGCCGGCCTCGCCGAGCCGCTGACCAAAGGCTCGGTCGTCGCCTCGGACGCCTTCTTCCCCTTCGCCGACGGCCTCTTGTCGGCAATCGAAGCCGGCGCCACGGCAGTCATCCAGCCCGGTGGCTCGATGCGCGACGAGGACGTCATCGCCGCCGCCGACGCGCACGGCATCGCCATGGTGTTCACCGGCGTAAGGCATTTTAGGCATTAGCGCCTCTTCCTTCTCCCCTTGTGGGAGAAGGTGTCGCCGAAGGCGACGGATGAGGGGTGCTCCAGGGGATGAGGCGTGGGCGATTGCAGCTTTCGACGGGCATGTTCGCCAAGCTGGAGCACCCCTCATCCGTCTCGGCGCTCCGCGCCGATCCACCTTCTCCCACAAGGGGAGAAGGAAAAGTCGCGCTACCTCTTCGGCTTATCCGCCGGATAGGGTGTCCCCGCCAGGATCGCCATGCCGATGCCGAGGAACAGGATGATCGCCGCCATGCCGAGCCGGGGCGAATCGCTGATGGTGGTGATGCTCGCCACCATGAACGGCGCCAGGAAGCTCGTCGCCCGACCAGCCAACGCATAGATGCCGAAATAGCGGCCGGACTCGGCGGCGGTCACGCTGCGCGCCATGTAGGACCGCGACGAGGCTTGCACCGGCCCGAAGGCGAGCCCGATCAGCAGGCCGTAGAGGATATAGGCTTTCTCGGCCGCTGTGCCGAACAGGCCGCCGGAATCGGCGGTCGGCAGCGGGATCAGGCCGAGCAGCGTGAAGCCCGGTCCGGTGGAGACGACGCCGATGGTGGCGACCGACAGCATCACCAGCGCGATCATCACCACATGCTTCGAGCCCAGCGCTGTATCGAGCCGCGCCGCGATCCAGCAGCCGAAGATGGCGACGATGTTGAGAATGATGCCGAACAGGCCGATCTCGGTGATCGACCATTGAAACATCCCGGCCGCGAACGTGCCGCCGAGCGCCAGCAGCGCATTGACGCCGTCCTGATAGATCATGCGGGCCAAGAGAAAGCGCAGGATGCCGCTGCGCTGGCGCACTTCCACCAGGGTGGACTTCAGCTCGGACAGGCCCTCGCGCACCGCCGGGCCGATCGGGATCCCCTTGGTGGCGTCCGGCGTGAATAAAAACATCGGCAGGATGAACAGGAAATACCAGCCGGCCGACATCGGCCCGGTGAAGCGCGCGTCCTCGCCGAGTTTCGGATCGAGTCCGAACAACGGATCAAGGCCGATGAGCGTCTTGCCGGTCTCGAGATTGCCGGCCAGGAACAGCACCACGAAGATCAGCGCGATCATGCCGCCGAGATAGCCAAGGCCCCAAGCCATGTTGGAGATCCGGCCGATCTCTTCCTTCGGCACCAGCCGCGGCATCATGGAATCGTTGAACACGGTGGAGAATTCGGCCGCCACCGAAGCCAGCGAGAACAAGAGCACGACCAGGAAAAGGTTGGAGCCCGGCGCCGCGAACCACAAAAGCGTGAGGCTGGCGATCTTGATGGCCGCGAAAAAAGCGATCCACGGCTTGCGCGGTCCGGTCTGGTCGGCGATCGAGCCGAGCACCGGCGACAGCACCGCGATGACCAGGCCCGCGGCGGCAATGCCGTAACCCCACGCGGCCTGCCCGGCAGTCGGATCGCTCGCCATGCGCGAGACAAAATAGGGTCCGAAGATGAAGGTCGTGACGACGGTGAAGAAAGGCTGCGCCGCCCAGTCGAAGAACATCCAGCCCCAAATGCCGCGCCCCGATGCCCGCTGCACTGTCTCTACCGCCACCATGCTGATTCCCCTGGCACCGCTCGCGTCGGGCGCCATGTCTGCATGTTTTCAGGCACCGATGCAAACGGACAAGCGCCGGGTTCCTCGCCCCACGCAGTGGGTTACGCTATGCACACATCTTCTGTGACTGGCGCGACTGATCAGGCCGAGGCTTGATTGCCACGTGGTTCCCCCAATCCGTCGCTGCTTCGCAGCGCCACCTTTCCCCCCTCCGG
>NZ_JAIUHH010000008.1:0-197668 GCF_020165015.1 Mesorhizobium sp. CA7 | reverse complement strand
TCTGCTTCACAGCCATCGCGATTCCCTCCGAGCTTCCTCTCAGAGAATCACAACCAGCCAATTACGCAACAGGCCCCTTGTGGGGTGAGAAGCGGTCCGCATTTGCGGACGAAAAGCCGATTGCTTGGCTTTTCGAGCTTTGAACGCCCTGAGCCTGCGAAGGGCCGGGCGGTGTCGCCGAAGGCGGCCGGATGAGGGTGTTCCAGGGAAAGCCAGCGTCACTCCGCTGGAGCACCCCTCATCCGTCTCGGCGCTAACGCGCCGATCCACCTTCTCCCACAAGGGGAGAAGGGAAAGGCGCGTTTCACCCCATCCTGCCTCTTGCCGCCACCGGCAGCGTTTCCAGCACCTTGTCGCCGTCGATCAGATGCACCTGGTCGAACAAATTCGTCACCACGCAGCAATGATCGGGAACGACGCGCACGCGCTCGCCGATGCGCAAGGCGCCGCCCGATAGCGTGACGGTGCCGTGCTCTTCGCTCAAGCCTGTGACGCGGGCGCCCGGTACGCCGAGCAGCTCGCCGAACTCCGGCAGGCCGAGCGTATCGGACGACAGCGCCTTGCTGCCGCTGTCGAGGATGGCGCGCGTCGCCGTGGGATGGCTGACCACGGTTGCCAGCACGGTCAGCGCGCAGTCGTCCAGCGTGCCGACGCCTTTGGCGACCTGGTAGCGGTCGAGATAGATGTAGGTACCGGGCCGGTATTCGGTGACGACGCCGTCCTCGCCGGAGCGCCACATGTCCGGCGTGCCGCCGCTGGAAATGCGGGCACATTCAAGCCCGGCCGCTGTTAGCGTAGAGCGTGCATTGCTCAGCCATGCCTCCGTCTCGGCGGCGCGCCCAGCCGCCGGATAGGTCATCAGCCCGCCGAAGCTGAGGCCCTTGGCCTGATCGATCACCTTCGCCAGCGCCACCGCTTCGTCGGCGCTCTGCACGCCGCAGCGGCCCATGCCCGTGTCGCACTCGACCAGCACCTGCAGTGGATGGCCGGCGTCGGTGAAAGTGGCGGCAAGACCTTCAAGCGTCTCATGGCTGTCCGCCGTCACCGATAGCGTCACGCGCCCATGCAGCGCCTTCAGCCGCTCCAGCTTGGCGCGACCAAGGATGTTGTAAGGGAGAAAAATGTCGGTCAGCCCGGCATCAGCCATCACCTCGGCCTCGCCGATCTTCTGGCAGGTGATGCCGACGGCGCCCGCCTCCACCTGCTTCTTCGCCCAGTAAGGCAGCTTGTGCGTCTTGATATGCGGGCGGAGCTTCAGCCCGTGAGCATCCGCATGGGCCTGCGCTTTCTTGATGTTCGCCTCGGCGCGGGCAGCATCGATGAGGATCGCCGGTGTGTCGAGATCGGCTATGCTTGCCATGAGATCACCCGTCCGAGCATGTCTTCCGCGCGGCGATCCGCTGTGGGACAAAGACATTGCGTTAAAACAAATCAGTTGGGTTATGGCCCCGAACGAAGCCCATGTCACGGGCCAGATCCGCCGGTTTGCGTCGACAGAGGACCGGCATTGGGCTATTCGGAAGGACGGATTTCAGCAGGCGGCGGCCGGAAGGAAGAGAACCCATGAAGCGCTCCAAGATCAACGACATCATCCGCGAAGCCGACGCCTTCATCCGCTCCTTCGGCTATATCATGCCGCCCTTCGCCTATTGGTCGCCGGAAGAGATGAAGGCGCATAAGGGCGACTCCCCGGCCATCTTCACCTCCCGTCTCGGCTGGGACATCACCGACTACGGCCAGGAGAAGTTCGACGAGTTCGGCCTGTTCCTGTTCACAGTGCGCAACGGTCGTTACGAGGACATGAAGCTCGGCATGGGCATGCTTTATGCCGAGAAGATCATGATCTCGCGCAAGGACCAGCTCTCGCCCATGCACCGCCACAACATCAAGGCCGAGGACATCATCAACCGAGGCGGCGGCAAGCTGGTGCTGGAATTGTTCATGCACGACCGCGACGGCGGCATCGACCCCAAGGCCGAAGTCTCGGTGCCGGTCGACGGCACCATGACCAGACTGCCGGCAGGCGGGCTGCTGAAGCTCGATCCGGGCCAGAGCGTGACGCTGCTGCCCGGCGTCTGGCACGCCTTCTGGGCCGAGGGCAAGGATGTGCTGATCGGCGAGGTCTCGACGGTCAATGACGACCTCACCGACAATGTCTTCCGCGATCCGATCGGCCGCTTCTCCAACATCGACGAGGACGTCGCCCCGCTGCACCTGCTGGTGTCGGATTACGAGAAATGGGTGGGGTAGGCGAGGGACGCTCCGCTACCGCGCGTACTTATCCGCCTTGCGGTTTCCGAGCAGCAGCTTGCGCTCCAGATGCGCCCGGAGCTCGCCGTAATAGGCGGTGAGGAAAGCCTTTGAATCGATCGATTCGACTCCGGCGCCGATCTTGCGCGCGATGGTCTCGGCCACCGCCTTCAGCGCCGAATAATCGTCGCGGCGCAGCACTTCCTCGAGCTTCTGCAACTCGGCGATGCCATAGGCGTCGAGCTGCGCGGGGCTGAACTGAAAGCGGGCCGCGACCGGATCCTTGCGCAGCGACAGGTCCTCGAGCAGCGCCACTTTCGGCGCCTCGACCACCCAGGTGCCCGCAAGCAGGTCACCGATCCTGAGCCGGTCGCGGTTGAACAGCGGGAACAGCGAGAACAGCAGCGCCCAGACCAGGCCGAAGATGGTCGACAGCGTGTCGGCGACATCGGCGCTGGCGCGCGCGGCGAGGATCGACAGCGGCAGAAAAACTTCGATCTCGCGCATCAGATTGCGCGCGATGACCTGGTCGATGGTGAGGCCGGCGCCGCTGCGCGACGCGACCCTCACGCCAACCATGCGCTTGCCCGGCGTGGCTGCCCGCCGCCCCGCTTCGAAGGCGATGAAATAGACGTTGCGGAGGAAGAAAATGAAGATGATCCAGACGATGAACAGTGGCTGGGCATCCTGGATACCAAGCCCGGCAAGGCCGAAGATCATCACCAGAGAGACGACCACGGCCGCGACGACGATGATCACCACGTCGAGCAGGAATCCGGAAGCGCGGGTGCCAGCATCCGCCAGCTTGACCCGCAGGTCCACGCCTTCGGGTGTCACCAGCGGACGTATCAGCGCGGCAGGGTTCTTTGCCTTGGCTGTCCTAGCGGTCGCCATGCCGCACCATCCGCAACAGGTAGAAATATGAGATCCAGAGCGCCAGCATGCCGCCGCCGATCGAATAGCGGGCGAGGTCGCTGGTGATCGTCTGCCGGCCGATGCCTTCCAACAGTCCGGCAAAAAGCAGCATCACCGTGACGCCGATCATGGCGGTCGCCGCCACGCGCCCGGCTCGCGCCGCGGCCGCCATGCGGGTCAGCTCGCCGGGAAAGGCGATGCTGGTGCCGATGCGCATGCCGGCAGCTCCCGCGATGGCGATGGCGAACAGCTCCGTCGTGCCGTGGATCGAAAGCCAGCCGCCGAGCTCGAAGCCCAGGTCCTTGGCGGCATAGATCTTGAAAATGGCGCCGAGCATGCAGCCATTCATCAGGATGATCAGAACGCTCGGCACGGCGAAGGCGAAGCCCAGCGCGAAGGCCAGGATCGAGACCTGCGTGTTGTGGGTGAAGAGATAGGCCGCGAAGCCCGACAGGAAATGATCGCCGCCGCCGTAAAGCACGCTGCGCAGCGTCTCGGCCGACGAATCCGGATTGCGCCCGCCCGCCAGGCTCGGTGCGATGATGGCGTCGTACCAGCGTTTGTCCGAAGCGACCAGCCAATAGCCGGCAATGGCACCGATGACGGTGAGCCCGACCGATGTCCATACTTCGCGCCAAAGGTCGCGGATCGCCGCCGGCCAGTCGTGCAGGAAGAAGTCGCCGATGCGCGTTCTCAAGCTCCGCCGCGCGCCATAGAGATAGAAATAGCCGCGCAGGCAGAGTGCCTCGAGATAGGCGATCAGCGCGCTGTCGAGCAAGGTCGCGCGCGCCACCGAAAGCGACGACAGCGCCGAACGGTAGAGGAGCGGCAACGACAGCAATTCGTCTTCTGAGAGCGCGCGCGGCGCGCGCTTCTCGACGCGCGCGAGCAGCGCCTCGAAGGCTTTCCAGTCGGCCTCGCGCTCCTGGCGGAAGCTTGCCAGCGACTGGCGCACGGAATCGGTGCCGGCCGACAGCGTCATAAAAGGTTCTCCTCCTTGAGCTGGATATAGCGCTCGACCAGCGCCGGACCGAGCCGCTGGTGGTCGGCCTCGATGACATGCGCGCCAAGCAGCCTGAGCCTGCCGATCACCACCTGCCGCTGCCGCAAGAGGTCGCCGGCGGTGACGGAACGGGCGACATCTTCGGGTGCAACCGGCGCCATGTCGGCCAGCGTTTCAAGCTCCACATCCTTCATCAGCATGAACAGCACCAGATGCCGCTCGGTCAGCCGGCCCACGGTGCGCAGCATCAGTTCGGCACTGATCGGATCGACGAAATCGGTAAAGACGATGACCAGCGAGCGCCGGTCGAGCTTCGCCGACAGCGTGGTCAGCGCCAGGGTGAAGTTGGTCTCCTCGGTCGAATAGTCGATCTCGGCGGCGCGCTTCTGGATCATGGTGAAGCTCGGCGAGCCGCGCACCGCGCCGCTCGACACGCGCGGCCTGGCGTCGAAGGAGAATAGGCTGACGAGGTCGCCGCCCTTGAGCGCGATGAAGGCCGACAGAAGCGCCGCCGTCACCGCGCGGTCGACCTTCGGTACCCCGTCGACCGGCTCGCATATCAGCCGGCCGCTATCGATGGCCAGAACGATGTTGTTGTTCTCCTCGATCCGGAACTCGCGCGCCAGCAGCTTGCCGTGCCGGGCGCTGCGCTTCCAGTCGATCATGCGCCGCCCCATGCCGGGCTGGTAGTCTTTCAGCGACTCGAACTCGCGGCCCTGGCCGGCGCGCTTCTGCGTATGGCCGTCGGCAAGGGCCGAGCGCTGCAAGAGAGTGATCGCCTCGTCGCGCGCGCTGTTGACATTTGGCAGCACCGCGACCTTGCGGTCGACCGGCAACACGACCTGGTTCCAGATCAGTCCGAACGGACCCTGCCAGCGCAGCCAGAGACGGTCGAAGCCGGCGATGCCGCGGCGGATGGCCTCGAATTCGAGATCGAGCGTGCCGCCATTGGCCGGCAGCGCGCCGCCGGTGCCGGCCAATGGCTGGACCCGCTGGTCGTGCCCGACACGCGCCTGCAGGCGGCGCAGCCTTGCGCCGGCGCCGGCCGCGATGTGCAAGGTGAAGCGCCCGCCGACGCCGACCTGCGGCGGCGCCGTCAGCGTGGCGTTGAGCGAGGCGCGACCCCTGCCTGCGGCTGCGTCCACCGCCAGGAATGCAAGCAGCAGGCAGATCCACAACAGGCCGAGATACCAGACATGCGGCAATGCGAGCGCGATCAGGAAGGCGGGGATCGCCCCCGCCGCAGCTGCCCAGACCGCTCGGCCGCTCGGATAGATCAACGCGGCGCTTCCGTATTGTCGACGAGGTCGGAGACGATCTGCTCGACCAGCCGCCCGTCGATCTGCGCGGCCGGCGAGAGAACGACACGGTGGCGCAGAGCCGGCACGGCCAGCGCCTTGACGTCGTCGGGGATGACATAGTTGCGGCCGTCGAGCGTCGCCCGGGCGCGCGCGGCTCTCGCCAGCATGGCGCCCGCGCGTGGACTCGCTCCCACTTCCAGGTCAGGGCTTTCGCGCGTGCCGCGCACAAGTGCCGCGATATAGCCGACGACGTCGTCGACCAGCGTGACGTCGCCGACCGTGGCCAGCGCCGCTTCCAGCGTCTCGCGGTCGGTCCGCGCCTTGATGCCGTATTGCTCGATATCGTGCGAGGCCGAGCCGCCGCCGTGATGGACGATGATGGCGCGCTCTTCGGTGAGATCCGGATAGCTCACCCGATGCTTGAACAGGAAGCGGTCGAGCTGCGCTTCGGGCAGCGGATAGACGCCCTGGTGCTCGATGGGGTTCTGCGTCGCCACCACCATGAAATTCCGGCCGAGCGAATGCGTGGTGCCGTCGAAGGTGACGGCATGCTCCTGCATGGCCTCGAGCAGCGCGGCTTGAGTCTTCGGCGGCGTGCGGTTGATTTCGTCGGCGAGCAAAAGGTCGCAGAAGATCGGGCCGCGCGTCAGCGTGAACTGCCCGGTCTGGAAGTTATAGATGTTGGCGCCGACGATATCGCCGGGCATCAAGTCGGGCGTGAACTGGATGCGGCCATAGGCGACGCCAAGCGCCTGCGCGAAGCAGCGCGCCGTCATCGTCTTGGCGGTGCCGGGCGGGCCTTCGAGCAGGATATGCCCGCCGGCAAACAGCGCCGTCAGCATCAGGTCGACCGTGTCGCGCTGGCCGGTGATCGCTTTTGCCACTTCTTCCCTGATCGCGTTCGCCAGGGTCTTCACTTCATCGACGTTCAATGAGCCTCCTTGCCGTCCAGTCATGCAGCTTTTCGGCTGCTTCGTGCATTGCGGCCAGATTGTTGGAATCGTGTACTGCCCTGAAGCGGGCGGTGAAGCCGTGCTGTTCTTCCTTGTCGCGGGAATCGAGCCAGCGGTCGAGCGCCTCGCCCTGCAGCCCGTGCGGCGCGCCGAGCAGGGCGGCCGCCCGCTGGCGCATCAGCGCTGCATAGCGGTCGCCAAGCTCCTGCAGCCGCCCGGCGCGCTTCAAAAGCATCGCCGTGGTGTCGACCAGCGCCCGCTTGCCGAAGGCGATGGCGCGCCCCTCCGCGCGCGGTGGGCCGAAGCGGCCGAGCCCGTGCAGGAAGGCGAGCGCGGCCGCCACAAGCACCGACAGCGTCAGCGCCAGGAAAGGCGGTTCGATCAGCAGCTTGGCAAGATCGTAGTTGCCGCCGATGCCGTGCAGCGTCAGATCGAACATGACGGCTCCCTTGGCGGGCTCCAGCATGGCGATGATGTCGAGCGCGGCGGCCGCCTTCTGCTCGTCCTTCAGCGCGGCATTGTTGAGGAAATCGGGATCGGTGAGGATGTAGAAGGGTTCGTTGTCGAGCTCGGTCAGGATAGCCCTGCCGTCGCCCGCCGCGATCAGCGGATGGTCGTCCGCCACCCATTGCAGTTCCTCCGGCGCGGCCACCATGCGGCCGGCGATGTTGATCTGCGAGAGCGTGTTCTTGGCCTCGCCGAGCTTGGTCTTGGCGATGCGGCCGAGCCAGTCGTTGACGACGTTGTTGGGCAGCCGCTCGACCTTTTCCTCCCAGCCTTCATGGCTGAACAAGGGAAAGGTCTGCCATTTGGGCAGCACGAACAACGTGTCTTTGCCAGAGCGCAGCTTGATAAGGCGATCGAGCGCGGCCGGGTCGCTGCCCGGCGCGATGGTGACGACGAGGAGGAAGGTCGACGCCACGGGGGACGCGAGGTCCTTCTCGCCGCGCTCCATCGGCGGCGCCTGTCCGTTGGTGAGCTTCAGCCATTCGACAAGCCCGGCATAGCCGGTGCCGCCCTTCGAGAACGGCGTGGCACCGCCCTGGGGCTGGCGGAAATCCGGCGCATAGGTGGACAGCAGGAAAAATCCGGCCGCCGCCAGCAGGCTGGCGAAAATGCCCCAGAACAGGGTCTTGCGGCTGAACGGTTCTTGCGCTGCGCCTGTCATCTGCGCGGTCATGCCCAGGCATCTCGGAAGGCGAACCGCTCATAGGCTCCGCGCGCCTGCTGCCAGCCTTCGACCCCGACGGGTCGGCGGGCAAACAAGGCGGCCTCGACGATGCGGGCGATCTCGCTGAAGGCGGCGCGGGGCCGGGTGGGGATGGAGCCGGCGGCGGCGATGTCGCGTGCGGTGAGCGATGGACGCAGGAAATCGGGCAGCCGGGTGGCGATATCGGAGACGCTGCGGCGCAACAGTAGATGCACCGCCTCGTCATACTCGCCGCGCGCGGCGAGCGCATCGGCCTCGGAGAGCAGGACCTGGGCAGCGCCCGCGTCAGGGCGCCACTCTTCCTTCGCTTCGGTTTCTTCGCGTTTTCGCCGCCATGGCAGGCGCCAGGCAATGCCTTTCGCCTCGAGGAAAAGCAGAAAAGCAATGATCGCGACGCCGATGATGACCGCGCCCCAGAACAGATAGATCATGTAGGGGCCGAGCTTCGCCAAGCCGTCCAGAAGCGGCTTCAGCCACTCCGGCGGCTCGGGCCGCACATAGGTCGGCAAGGCGAACTGGATCGAATCGTCCCCGAGCAGTTGCTTGTGCAGCTGCGCCAGCCGTCCGGCCTCTTCCGTTCCTGCGGCTGTCACCCGCTCGTTCCCCCTGCAACCTGCGGTTCGGGGCCGACACTGGCAATACGCCATGACAATTGCAAGCGCACTGGACGTAGCCTTTCAATCTTGGCAAATTTACTTTGAAGTCGCCAATGAACGCAGTGGTGACTCGGGGGAAAATTATCATGACGACTGCAACATTGGGACGACCCGGCCGATTCGAGATCGGCAGGGTATTCAGCAACACCTTCGGAGTGATTGGCCGAAACCTCGGACTTTGCGTGGGGTTGGCGGCTTTGTTTTCCGGTCTGCCGGCATTGCTCATCAGGCTGTGGACCCAGCCGCAGATCGACGCCATGATGCAGCGCGACCCCGGCACCATGGCCGACCCAGGCGCCATGTTTCGCAATTCCTACATCACCATCATCGCCTGGTTGATTTCGTTCGTGTGCGCGCTGCTGCTGCAGTCGGCGCTGGTGCGGGCGACCATCGAGGACCTCAATGGCAAGCGTCCGTCCTTTGGCGACTGCATCCAGATTGCGATCCGCTTTCTGCTGCCGACGCTTGGCATCGGCCTGCTCGTCGGTCTCGGTGCGGGTATCGGCCTGATGCTGTTGATCGTGCCGGGCATTATCCTCTGGCTCGGCTGGTCGATGTCGGTGCCGGTCCTGATCCAGGAGCGGCGTGGCGTCTTCGGCTCGATGTCGCGCAGCCGGGTCCTCACCAAGGGCAGCCGCTGGGGACTTTTCGGTCTGTTCCTCATTCTCGTCATCATCGCGATGATCATCCAGTGGGGGATGCTGCTCGTTCTGGTGCTGTTCGGAGGCATCATCGCCGAGATCGGCGCCGCGCTGGTGCAGACGGTGGTCTCGATGGTGCTCTCGATCGCAACCGCGGTGAGCTATGTCGAGCTGCGCCAGGCGAAAGAAGGCGCAAGCATCGACGAACTGGCGGAGATATTCTCCTAGGCAGCAGAGATCACCCGATGGCTTTGGAAAGCCCAGGTGCAGCCGGTAAATTCCGGCTGGGCGGGGTAGTCGGCAATGCGCTCTCGTTCATCGGACGGAATCCGGTTCTCTCGCTGGCGGTCGCCGTGTGCTTTTTCGCCCTGCCGTCGCGACGACCACATACATAGCCTTGCGGCGGGCGAAGGAGGGCGGTGGCGTCGACGAACTGGTGGCCGTCTTTTCCTAGCAATCGGCGACGCCGACGCAATCTGAGCTGAAGGCAATCGCTGGCAAATGGCAAACGGCCGACGCGACCGGGAAGGTCGCGCCGGCCGCTCGGTCCTGGGAGGATTAGGACTCCAGCCAGACTTTCTCAAAGTGCTGCTCGAGCGCCTGGTGCTGTTCGCAGCCCTGCACGCCCTTGCGATAGGTGCGGTAGACCGAGCGCCAGTAGGGCTGGACGATGATGCCGGAGTCGCGCAGGTTGGTCTCGATCTTGGCCATGATCTCCTTGCGCTGGGCGGCATCCGGCGTTGCAAGCGCCTTGTCGAGAAGCTCGTCGAACTCCTTGTTCGAATAGGCGCTTTCGTTCCAGGCGCCGCCCGACTTGTAGGCCAAAGCCAGCACCTGCACGCCGAGCGGGCGGCCGAGCCATTCGGTGCAGGAATAGGGGAACTTGGCCCAGTCGTTCCAGAAGGTCGCGGCCGGCAGCACGGTGCGCTTGATCTTCAGGCCGGCCTCGCGGATTTGCGCGGCAATCGCGTCGGCGGTGCTCTTTTGCCATTCGACGTCGACCGAGATCAGCTCATATTCGTGGTCGGCCTTGCCGGATTCCGAAATAAGCTTCTTGGCCTGTTCGACATCGCGTTTGGCCGGGCCGATATCGGCGAATTCCGGATGCATCGGGCCGACATGGTGGTTGTCGGCGGGCTTGCCGCGGCCGTCGAGCCCGAGCTTCAGGACGGCCGCATTGTCGACGGCAAGCTGGGCGGCGCGGCGCACCTTGAGGTCGTCATAGGGCGCGTTGGAGACATTGAAGCGCGCGACGATGGTCGAGCCGGTGGCGATCTCGGAATTCTGCAGGCCCATCTGATCGGTCTGCGACACGGCATCCGCCGTGGTCTCGTGGTCGGTGTCGATCTCTCCGGACTCGAAGGCGGACAGCGTGGCGTTGGGATCGGAGCCGTAGTCGACCCATTTTATGCCGTCGAGATAGAACTCGCCCTTCCACCACGGCTTGTCCTTGCGCTTCACCTCCGCACCCGTTTCGGCGTCCCAACTCACCAGCTCGCAAGGGCCGGTGGTGATGGCCAAAGCCTTCTTCGGATCGGCGTCGCCCTCATAGGAGCGGTGCATGATCAGCGCCGGATAGTCGGCCATGCCGGCGATCAGCGAGATGTCGGGCTTGGGCAGGTTGATCTTCACGGTGTAGTCGTCGACCTTCTGGATGCCTCCATCGACCGGCTTCTTGGTGTCGGCATTGACCAGCGCGCCCATGCGCGCGGCGACCGAATTGCCGGCGACCGAGGCATCGCACCAGCGGTTGAGGTTGTGGATCACGTCCTCGGCGTTGAAAATGTCGCCGTTCGACCAGGTGATGCCCTTGCGCACATTGAGGGTGATCGTCTTGGCGTCGTCGCTGGTCTCCCAGCTTTCCAGCAGCCAGGGCTCGAAGGAGAAGTCGGTTTTCCAGCGCACCAGATATTCGTTGCACTGACGCGCGACATTTGACATCTCGACGCCGTCGAAGGTGCGCGGATCCTTAAAGCCCTTGACGTTCATCGCGACGCGCAGCACGCCGCCCTTTTTCGGCTCGGCGGCGCGGGCAGGCGAGGCAGCGATCCCGCCCAGGGCGAAGGCACCTGCGGCGCTCACACCGAAGCCGGCCATCAAGGCCAGATATTCGCGCCGGCTGATCGCGCCCTTCCTGAAATCGTGGGCGATCGGCTTGGCTTGCGGATGCAGTTTTCTGTCGGTCAGCATGAATTTCATCGTCGTTCCCTCTGTTGTTGGGCGCTCCGGGCCGCCATGCGGGGGGCGGATGCGTCCGCTGGAGCGCCGTTGCCTGCGAGGGAATGATAGGTCCGCTTTCCGCCGCGAAATGGTTGGGTTTCCGCAGTTCTTGTGCGCTGTTCCGCAGAGGGTACAGCCAATCTCCCCCCTCGTGGGGGAGATGCCCGGCAGGGCAGAGGGGGGCGCTGTCCCGCCGGCGTTTCGGCAGTCAGCGCTACCTTCTCAAGTCGTTCAGATGATCAGAAGTCCGAGGAGCCGCGTTCCTTCGCGCCCCCCTCTGGCCTGCCGGCCATCTCCCCCACGACGGGGGAGATTAGCGCTCCATCGCCGGCGCCCAGCTTCGAGATGTCGCTGATGATCCTCGCGAACGCCTTCCCCGCGCGCGGCACCGTCATCCTTGCCCGCAAAAAGCTGTGCACCAGCCTCGGCTCCTCGCGCCACCAGGCGTGGCCGCCGGCGGCAAGGATGCGCTCGCGATAGACTTCGCCGTCCGACGACAGCGGATCGCATTCGGCGGTGACGATGATCGTCGGCGGCAGGCCGGAGAAATCGTGGTCTCGAAGCGGCGAGAACGTTGGATCGTCCTGTGACTGCCCGGGCGCGGACCGGATGCGACGGTAGAACTCGATGTCGCTTACGCTGAGCAGCGGCGCTTCGGCATGCTCGACATAGGAGCGCCCGGTCTCATCGCCGCCCAGCTCCGGATAGATCAACATCTGTCCAACAGCGTGCCGTTCATGGCGCCGCGTTGCTTGCGCCACCGCGGCAGCGAGATTTCCGCCGGCGCTTTCGCCGCAAAGCACAATCGGCAGTGTGCTCGCCCCGGCTACCCATTCGAACACGGCAAGCGCATCGTCGTAAGAGGCCGGGTGCAGATGCTCCGGCGCCAGCCGGTAGTCGGCCGAGACCACCTCGAAACCGGTGCCGGCGCAGATTTCGGCGCAGATGTCGTCATGGCTATCGAGGTCGCCAAGGACAAAACCGCCGCCATGATAATAGACGACGGTCGCCGCCGCCCCCTTACCCGCCATGCGATAGTGCCGCACCGGGATCGGATGCGTCGCCGTCGCGACGAGGCCGTCGCTGGTCGTCACGCCTTCGGGACAAGGCTGATAAAAAGCCGCGCACATCCGATTGTAGACCGCGCGCTGCTTCGCGATCGGCGCGGCGACGATCTCCGGCGGGTACCAGCTGTTGACCTCGTCGATATAATCCCACAACTCCGGATCGAGCCGGTCGGCATATTGGCCGCGGCTCGACGGATCGGTTTGGGCCCTGGTCACTGCCGTCAAAGCTCGGCGTAGAGCTGCGCAGCGTTCTCGAAGGTGAAACGCAGCGGCACCGAGCCCTCGACCTGCCACACCTTCACTGTGTCTCCCGCCAACAGCCGGCAGGCATCGAGCGTATTGGTGACGGCGCCGCCATAGAGGCGGTTGGCGAGGTTGAGGATGCCGGTCTGGTGCATGGCCGCACTGGCGCTGCCGCAGGCATCCTTGACCAAAAGCACGCGAAAGCCGCGCGCTACCGCGTCCTTCACCGTCGCGTCGATGCAGGCCTCGGTCCAAACGCCCGCAATCACCAGCCATTCGATGCCCGAGGTCTTGAGCTTGTCGCCAAAATCGTTCCTGGCGAAAGCGCTGGCTTCCTGCTTGACCAGCGTGGCTTCGCCATTTTGCGGCGCCACTTCATGGCAGATTGCGGTCAGCGGATCGTCCTTGTCGGAAAAGGCCGATTTGCCGCTTTCATCGACTGGGTGGAACGGCCGCGCCGCGGCGAGATCGACGATATACGCCCAATGATAGAGCGGCACGAAGTTGCGCCGCGCCGCCTCCTGCAGGCGCTGCACATTGGCGAGGATGTCGGCAAAACCCTCGACCAGATAGCGCTTGTCCTTGCGATGCTCCTCCTGGAGATCGATGAACACCGCGGCCACTGTACCGCGTCGGATGGAAATGGGTGTTTTCATGCGAAATGTGCTGTCGATGCGTTGGCGCTAATTGTCAAGAAACTCGTCTTCATACGGAAACCGCGAAAGCAGCTCGGTGCCGGTCTCGGTAATGAGAATCTCATCCTCGAGCTTGACGCCCTCGCGACCGCCCTTCTCGCCGATATAGCTTTCCACGCTCACCACCATGCCGGGCACGATGATGCCATCGCGGCCATAGGTCTCGTAGTCCATCGCGTGCGCGATGAAAGGCGTCTCACCATGCATGCCGACGCCATGCATGACCGAGGTGTAGCGCTGGTCGACGAAGCGGTCCGGGATCTTCCAGGCTTTTTCGGCGATCTCGCGGAACGCCATGCCGGGCTTCACGATCGAGATGTTGTGCTGCACCTGGTCGTGCGCCATGCGGTAAAGCGATTTCTGATAGGGCGTCGGCTTGCCCGGGCCGCAGCGGAAGGTGCGCGAGAAGTCGGAATAATAGCCGTAGCAGCCGATCGTGTCGGTATCGAGCGCCAGCAACTCGCCCGGCCTGATCTTGCGCCCGCTCGCCTCGTTGAACCACGGGTTGGTGCGCTGTCCCGAAGTGAGCAGCCGGGTCTCGATGAACTCGCCGCCTTGGCGGATCACCTCGCCATACATGATGGCGAACAGCTCGTTCTCGGAAACGCCAGGCTTGATCGCCTCGCGCACCGCCGCCACCGCGGCCTCGGCGCCCGCCATCGACGCCAGCAGGCATTTCACTTCCTCCGGCGTCTTGACCGCGCGCACCGCCAGTATCTCGCCCTGGCAGTCCTTCACCTCGCAGCCGCGCTTTTCCAGCGCCAGCGCCTGCAGATGGCTGCAGCGGTCGAGCCCGAGCTTCATCGAGCCGCCGCCATGCTTCTTCAGAAGCTCGGCGATCTCGTCGGCGAACGGCCCGGCGGTCTCGTCGTCGCGGCCCGACACCGACGACCAGACGAGCTTGGACGGCCGCGCCTCGTCGATCGTGTCGAGCACCATCGAGACATGGTAGCTCTGCGGATATTCGAACAGCACGATCGGCCCTTCGGTCGGGATGAAGAAATAGCGCGTCGAGTTGCGCAGGAAATAGCCGAACATGTTGCGCGAGCCGGTGGCGTAGCGCTGGTTGTATGGATCGAACAAAACGACGCCGCCATAACCCGCCTCGCGCATCCAGGCGCGCAGCTTGGCCAGCCGCCCCTTGCGCAGCGCGTCGGCGTCGATGAAGGACGGCTCGGTGTCGGACAGCCACATGCCGCCGGCCGGATCGGCCGCGACGGGGTGGCGCATGCGATCCTTGAAGTCCACATCCTCGGTGCTGTCGGGGTCGAATACGACGATGCTCATGTGCGGCCTCCTGTTGTGGAGAACATAGCCGGGTACGGTTTTAGGCTTGTGCGGAATTCCGCGATTGTTGTGCCGGATGCCGCATCATAACTTCGTCATTCTAGGGCGAGCAAGGAGCGAAGCGACGCGCGCAGACCCTAGAATCCATGCCGTTACGTCGGCCAGACAATGCAGCGGTGCAGAAAATCCTTGCTGCGGCCGGGTGCCAATTCTGCATCGCCGAGACGCTTTCAGGTCACGGCATGGATCCTAGGGTCTTCGCTCCGCTGCGCGTCGCTTCGCCCTAGGATGACGAAGGAGCGTGGAGCCGCACCACTCCACCTAATGCCGCCGCATCGCCTTAGGCGCGTGCCCGTGCTCCTCGCGAAACGCCCTTGCAAAGCTCGACATTGACGCAAACCCGCACGCCAGCGCCACATCCCTCACCATCAGCGTCGAATGCGCCAGCAGGTCGGCGGCGCGCTTCAGCCGCAGCCTCCGGTAATATCCATTGGGCGAAATATCCAGCTCGGCGCGGAAACTGCGCTCGAGCTTGTCGGGCGAGACGCCGAGCCGTTGCGCCAGCTCCGCCATGCCGAGCCTTTCCTCGACCGCATCCTCCATGATGGCGATGGCCGACAGAACCAGCTCGTTCTGGACCCCGGTGCGCAGCCTGAGCGGCATCAGCTTGCGGTCGACGCTCGACCGCAATGGTGAGTGCACGAACCATTCGGCGACGCCCGCCGCGATCTCGGCGCCATAGTCGCGCGTGACAATCTCCAGCATCATGTCGAGGCTGCCGACGCCGCCGGCCGAGGTGAAGCGCTTGCGGTCGATGACGAAGAGATCGCGCCGAAGCTCGATATCCGGAAAAGCCTCGCTGAAGGCTGCCTGGCTGGTCCAGTGCAAAGTGCAGGCATGGCCGTCGAGCAGGCCGGCGCGGGCGAGGAAGAATGCGGCATCGGCGACAGCGCCGATATGCGCGCCGCTGCGCAGGCTTTTGCGGATCCAGCTCATCGCCTCGTCCGCCACGACATGATCGGCATCGCCACCGGAACACACGACGATGCGGTCGACCTTCGGCGCGTCGGCGGCCGAGAAGCCGGGTTGGATGACGACGCCGTTCGATGCCTCCACGCTACCCCTATCGGCGCCGACGATCACCCATCGATAGCAGTCGCGCTTGGCGAGAATGTTGACGGCGCGCAGCGGCTCGATGACGGACGAAAATGCCATCATCGGAAAGCCTGGGAAAACCAGCACTGCGAAGGTGAGGGGCGCTTCGCGCGGTTCCGGCGGCGCACGGTCGCGTTTTCGGCTGGCGAGGCTGTCGCTCACGTTTTTGTATTTCCCACGTGCTGCATTGGTGGCAGAGAAGACCAAACTGTAGCCGGCCCCTCGGCTGGCTTGCAACGGAGCAACAACACGATGTTTGCGGCAACGGCAATCGACACAAGCAATAAGCAAGCTTTCTACAAGGAATTGGCAGTGCAATTGAAAGCGCTGCTCGAAGGCGAGGGCGATTCCGTCGCCAACGCCGCCAACACCGCGGCGCTGATCTATCAGATGGTGCCCGACCTCAACTGGGCCGGCTTCTATTTTCTCGCCTCCGACGACGAGCTGGTGCTCGGACCCTTCCAGGGCAAGCCCGCCTGCGTTCGCATCGCCGTCGGCAAGGGCGTCTGCGGCAAGGCCATCGAGCTCGACATGTCGATGCTGGTCAAGGACGTCAACGAATTTCCCGGCCACATCGCCTGCGATGCCGATTCGCGCTCGGAGCTGGTCGTGCTTCTGCGCGATGCCGAAGGCGCGTTCGGCGTGCTCGACCTCGACAGCCCGCTGCCCGGGCGCTTCGACAAGGAAGACCAGGCAGGCATAGAGAAGCTCGCCGCGATCTATGTCGCGGCGTGTGAGTTCGAGGACAATGACGAGGACTGAGAGGTGAGGCCGGTCTCGGCCTGCCTCAGACGAGCTTCACCAGTGTCAGGCTGAAGCCCGCGATGAAGAGGAAGGCCGAGAAGGCCAGCACCAGAGGCTGAAGACCGCGCGAGCGCAGCTGGGAAATATCGGCCTGAAGGCCCATGGCGGCAAGCCCCATGGTCAGCATGACCTGCGCGGCCAAAGCGAACGCGGTATGGATCTGGGCCGGGACCGCAACCACGCTGTTCAGCGCCACCACCGCGACGAAGGCGACGACGAACCAAGGCATGGGCGGCTTGGTGCCGGAAGCATCACTGCTGCCGCGGCGTGCCATGAAACCGAGCGCGATCACCATCGGTGCCAGCATCGCGACACGCGTCAGCTTGGCGACGGTCGCGGTCTCGCCGGCAAGCGTGCCGTTCTGGAAGCCGGCGCCGATCCCTTGCGCCACCTCATGGATCGAGGCTCCGGCCCACAGACCGAAGGCGTGCTGGTCGAGCCCGAAGACCGGCGCCAGCAGCGGAAAGCCGAGCATGGCGACGGTGCCGAACAGCGTGATCGCGGCAACCGCGTAGGTCACGTCCTCGTCGCGCGCGCCGGTGGCGATGTTGGTGGCGACGATCGCCGAAGCTCCGCAGATCGAGGTGCCGGCGGCGATCAACTGCGCCAGCTTGGCATCGACGCCGATCAGCTTGCCGAGCGTGACGGTGAAGAGGAAGGTGGTGCCGAGCGTGGCCGCGACGATGCCGACGCCGCCAAGGCCGATGCCCGCCACCTGGCCGAACGTGAGCCGGAAACCGAGCAGCACGATGGCGAAGCGCAGCAGGCGTTTTTGCGAAAAGGCGATGCCGGCCTTGGCGTGGGCGGGCAGGCCGAGCACGTTGGAATAGATCATGCCGGCTACCACGGCCAGGATCATCGGGCTGAACAAGGCAAAGCCTGAGACATTGTGGGCTGAGAAGGCCACAGCGGTGATCATCGCCACCAGCACGATGCCGGGGATAATGCCGTTCCACGCTGAATCGAGCCGCTTGCGGCCCGCGGCCAGATCGGCAGGAATCGGGCTTGTCGGAATATCGTTCGCGATGTGAGTGGCGGAGGACAATGCAATTCTCCAGGCGAGTGTGCCGGAGGAATGTCATTCCCGAACAAATCTTTCCAACGAATTGTTCTGGTTGGAATGATCGATTTTTGCGAACGATTGATTTTTGAGCTGAGGATCGAACACCTCCCGAATTCGACAGGCTGGGCCAATCTCAAAATCTTGACGGGCTGAACTTCCTGTTCCAGCGTGGCGCCATGTTCGTTTTTGCACGCGCCATCACCAAGCGACGTCGCCTCCATACGATGGGGAGCGGTAAGCCGATTGCGCGACGACAAACACCGGCCGAATAAATTCCGGTTTGTTCGTTTCCCGCCCCGCCGCGACATCCGCTGGCGGGGTTTTCATGTCTGGAGCCTTGCTGTGACCAATTCTTCCATCCGGTTTCGGCCGGCCGAACGTGCTGACGCTGCCACGATCAGGGACATCGTGCGCGCCGCCTATTCCAGATGGGTGCCGTTGATCGGCCGCGAGCCGATGCCGATGCGCGCCGACTATGACAGAGCAGTTGCCGAGCATCCGTTTGAACTCGCCGTCGAGGACGATCGCATTGTCGGCATGATCGAGACCATGCTGGAGGAGGATCACCTCTGGATCGAGAATGTCTGCGTGGCGCCGGACGCGCAGGGCAGGGGCATTGGCCGGCTGTTGCTCGAACGGGCCGAGCACAAGGCGCGCGTGGCGAGCCGCTTCGAATTGCGCCTGCTGACCAATGGCGCCTTCGCAGCCAATGTGTCGCTTTACAAGAAGCACGGCTATACGATCGACCGCGAAGAACCGTTCATGAACGGCACGACGGTCTATATGAGCAAGAAGCTGGCATGATGCAGAACGCGGTCGATGATCTCTGTAGGATTGCTCCCAAGTTGACGCAGAATCTCGGTTTGGAGCAGATTGCTGCCGCTCAGACGTGCATCGAATCCGTGATCGCCGACAAACAGAGGAGGTTCGGATGGCAATCAGGGTCCGGTTGAAGCCACTCTCGGAGCGGTATGCGGTTTCGCGCCTCGAAGCAAAAGAGAGCATTCCCGGCTGGGCCGACGGACCGGGCTTCGTCAGCATCACCAGGACCGAGGACGAGCTTTCGGTAGTCTGCCTGCAGGAGCGGGTGCCGGACGGGGTGCAGCACGACAGGGACTGGGTCGCCCTGAAACTCCAGGGTCCCTTTGCCTTCGACGAAACAGGCATCGTGCTGTCGGTAATAAAGCCATTGTCGGAAAACGAACTCGGTATTTTTCTGGTATCCACTTTCGATGGCGACCATCTGCTCGTCAAAGAGAAGGATGAAGCCGCGGCAAGGGGGCTTCTGGTCGCGGCGGGGCACATTCTTCTGTAGCCGCCTGGCTCAATCGCCCGCCCTTGCGTTTGACATCGCTCTTGCCGCATCGTCATCTCTGACGCGATGCGACGATCCGGCGATCGCCCCCCAATCACATCAGATATCCCGCCCAAGGAGAACCATGTCACACAATCTGCAGTTCTATATCGATGGCGTGTGGGTCGATCCTGTTGTGCCCAACACACTCGACGTCATCGATCCCTCCAACGAGGACGCTTTCGCGCAGATTTCGCTGGGCTCCAAGGCCGATGTCGATAAGGCGGTGGCGGCGGCCAAGCGCACCTTCGCCAGTTTCGGCTTCACTTCGGTCGAGGAGCGGCTCGACATCCTCAACCGCATCATCGAAATCTATAAGAAGCGCAGCAAGGACCTTGCGCTCGCGGTCTCGCGCGAGATGGGCGCGCCGCGCCAGATGGCGCTGGACAGCCAGGTCGGCGTCGGCCTTGCGCATCTGGAGAAGATGGCCGAGGTGCTGAAGACCTTCCAGTTCCGCCACATCAAGGGCACCTCGCTCATCGTCAAGGAGCCGATCGGCGTCGTCGGCCTGATCACGCCGTGGAACTGGCCGCTGAACCAGATCACCTGCAAGGTCGGTCCCGCGCTTGCCGCCGGCTGCACCATGGTGCTCAAGCCGTCCGAGATCGCGCCGCTCGACGCCATCATCTTCGCCGAGATCATCGACGAGGCCGGCGTGCCAAAGGGCGTCTTCAATCTCGTCAACGGTGACGGCCCGACCGTCGGCCAGGCGCTGGCCAGCCACCCGGATGTCGACATGATGTCCTTCACCGGCTCCACCCGCGCCGGCATCCTGGTCGCCAAGGCGGCGGCCGACACGGTCAAGCGCGTGCATCAGGAGCTCGGCGGCAAGTCGGCCAACATCCTGTTCCCCGATGTCGATCTGGAGCGGGCCGTCACCAAGGGCGTCGCCGGCTGCTTCGGCAACAGCGGCCAGTCCTGCAACGCGCCGACCCGCATGTTCGTGCCGCGCGACCGCCATGACGAGGCCGCCGGCTATGCGAAGAAGGCGGCAGAGAAATTCACCGTCGGCCCGGCCGATGCGCCCGCGTCCAAGCTCGGCCCGGTGGTCTGCCAGCTCCAGTTCGACAAGATCCAGGACCTGATCCAGAGCGGCATCGACGAAGGCGCCACCCTGGTTGCCGGCGGCCCCGGCCGCCCGGCCGAGCTCAACCGCGGCTACTATGTCCGCCCGACGGTCTTCGCCAACGTGACGCACGACATGCGCATCGCCAGGGAAGAAATCTTTGGACCGGTGCTGTCGATCATGCCTTACGACACGGTCGAGCAGGCGATCGAGCAAGCCAACGACACTGTCTTCGGCCTTGCCTCCTATATCCAGGCCAAGGACATCGAGAAGGCGCGCCAGGCGGCCGCCCGCATGCGCTCCGGCACCGTTTACATCAACTACCCGGCCTGGGACGCGGGCCTGCCCTTCGGCGGCTACAAGCAGTCCGGCAACGGCCGCGAATATGCCGAATACGGGCTGGAGGATTTTCTCGAGATCAAGGGTATCGCGGGGTATGCGGCGGCTGAGTAGGTCACCGTAGCCAGTGATCGTCAGCGCTGAAGTAAAAAAGGCGCGGTTCAATCGCGTTCTTATTTTTGAAAACAAGTTGACCAGGGACGGCCAATATACTCAAAGACTGATCCAACGGAGACATCGCCTGGTCGGGATGAGATGACGCGTATCTATTAGGCTTGGCTGATGCGATTGGGGCTGGCTGACTGGCTGTGTTTCTCGAACAATCGGAGCTTTGCCGGATATCCAAGCCGTATCGGTGTTTGGCAGCCCCCGCATTTGAATGTAGCCACGGACTTGAACCAGGAGCCTTTCCGGATAATCGGATGCCGGCATCTTGGACATTCGAATCTGAGATCTGTCTCATTCAGGTTTTGAGGAATCGACATTTTGCCACACGCTCCTATGCACCCACCGATAGCACGTTAAAGTAGCAATGTTTCAGTCCTGCGACCGCCAGACTGCCGCGTTGTAACGAGAGTGATTCCTGGCAACGGAACTGCGATCAGGGCCAAGCATCGTGCTCGACCGACCGAGCATTTGGCTACAAGGCGGCCTTTCTGCGAAACACACCGGAAAGGATATTTGGTAAGGATTAATTCAACCGGGCCGAGTATGGTGAGAGTGGCGGCTCCAGCTTGGGGGGGTGGATTGGGCCAGAGCCGCCTGCACGGTCATTGTGTGGCAGTAGACCGCGCTGTGTCAGAATAGAACAGCGCGGTCTATAATTAGTTAACGCTAATTAATGCGGCGGCTGCCCTAACTGCCGCCGACTCGCCGTGATTCATTGTGGCCTGCCGGCGTACAAGCGGGGCGTGGTTGCCAGCATGCTCACCACCCGTCGCAATTTGAAAATGCAGTTCTTTCCGAACTTTTCAAATAATGACCTAGCAACCCGAGGGCCTAGGTCTTCCGGTAGGATGGTGAAGCGCGAAAAAGCCCCGCCGGCGAGATGCCTGCGGGGCCTTTTCAGCGGATAGTCGATTAACGGCGATCGCTTCCGCGGCCATCATGGTGGCCGCCGTTGTTCGCGCCCAGGCACATGGCGTAGTAATCGTCATGGTTGCTGCACGAATTGAGGGCCGCCTGCTGAGCATAAGCCGAACCAGCAAAGCCGGCGACAGCAACAATAGCGAAAATTGCATTGCGAACAATCTTGGACATTTCGATTTTTCCTTCGTTTAAATTCCGGTCGAGCCGGTCGATGGCGGTTTTCCTGCAGTTTGGTTTCGGTTTGATGGCGCTTGAACGCAAATTTGTTTCGAAACGGCAACGGCAGTAGCCGAGCCGGCCAGACGCCTCGCAAGCGATGGCGGCTCGTTTGCATACAAATGTTTCAAAGCCTGTCCGTCTCGTTACGAGCCTTGCGCTTGCGTGCAATGCGGCGGAAACGATCGTCGGTCATCTAAGGCGCCATCATGAAGGCGGCGGGATTGCCCCGTTACAGCTATGGCGAATTGAGGATAAACTTTATGTCGATCCTGAAGACACTGAATCGAATGGGCGCGGCGTTGAAATATGCGCAGGATGCCCGCAACCCGACGCGGATACGGAACGGCATGCCGTCCGACAATCAGCTGGATATTTGCTGGCCGGTGATGCCGACAACCAAGCATCTGTCCTCGAACATCTGGGGCGGGATCTGAGATAGCGATCGCTTGGAAGCCCGATCGTCGACCTGCACATGGCAATCGTCACCGCGCGAGCCGCAGGCACGCGCCGTAGCCGCGCTTCTCGGCCGAGCTCGTCGCGAGCGTGTCGACGTGCGATTTATCCGCGCCCCGCCTCGATGATGCCCGACCATCGCCCGGGTAAATTCGACCATGCTGTTTGCGGTGATGGCGGCATTGTCGGGGGATTGACCGATGTGCTCGGCCGCTCCGCAACAGGACCGGCGGATGCTGTCGTAGTATGGATCTCTCTCATCGTCCGGTAGTGCAGCCAAATTCAGGGCGCGACTGTGGATCATGCGCAGTAGCTGCGCCAGTGCTGTTTCGACACTCATGCGTTTTGCTCTGCATCGGTCGAGCGTCTCGGCACACCGAGTGCCGGATCGTCGATCGGGAGATTTCCCGAGTCGAACAGGCTGCACAGTAGCCATTAATATATCGTTGATTGCTAATGTAAGAAGCGCATCGAGCATCACAACGTTCAGATGCGAAGGGTGTCGATCCGAGGTGCGCGAGCGTGTTGACGCGCGATTTATCCGCGCCCCGCCTCTGGAACGACATCGGGCAAATAGCCATGATGTCGGAGCGGTCCGTCCCCCGAGTGAGGTTCACCAAACCGTCGCAATACCTGGCCGTTCTAGGGCATCGAGCATGTTTGAAGAGCGAAGGAACATCCCTTCAATACCTAAGCCTGTAATCAAGTCAGCACACGCTTCTGCATATTAGAAAATGCTATAGTCCCTGTTGTTGCGTCAAAGAATAACCACCGCGAAGAACTCAGTAAAACTCGAACAATTAGTTTGCGCCGACGTTAACGGCGCACGGTGCATTCTTGCCGCATTAAGCGGGTGGGAACGACATGCGTCTCTTGACAGCCAAAACGTGGGTTGCGTCTTTTCTGGCATCCGCTCTGATGTTGGGCGCCCAGGTGGGTGTCGCCTGGGCCGCGCAGCCGTGGCAGGATAAGCTTGGCGAGCCGGACCGGCAAAAGTTCGCGCAACTGGTCGGCACGGTCGATGGCTGGACTGCCGACAAGGCCGACAAGATCAAGGCGGATCTTCAGGCATTCGTGAACGGACACCCGGATTTTGTTCCCGCCCGGGTCGAGGCGACCAGAGCGGAGTGGATGAGGATTGCCAGCCGCATGGGAGTTGCCCTGTCGAGCAAATCCTTCTTCATCGTCTTCGAGGAACTGGAGCGTCTCGACCCTTCCTATCCGCTGGCTTACGTCTACGGAGCGCGGACATATATTTATTCCGGCTATCCGGCCGGCGCCCGCAAGCAGCTCGAAAAGGCACTTGCCCTGGACGCCGCGAACCCCTGGGTCGACCTCACCTGGTCCCTGATGCTCGAACGGTTGGATCGCCGCCAGGATGCGCTGGTGTGGGCCAAGACGGCGCTACCGAAAACTGCCGGAAACACCAAGGCGATGGTCGGCGCAATCCTAGCGATCACCAACCTGCAAGGTGTAACCGGCCACGAGGCCGCGATTGCCTTGGCCAATCAGATACTGGCGCTCGAACCGGACATGGACAAGCTCGCGGAGGTCATCGACGGTTGCCTGTCCGGCTACAGCTACCAGCCGGGTCTGCTGGATGCACTGACGGAGATCACCAAACGACTTCAAGCCAAGCAAGCCTTGTCGAATGCTCTCTGGTACGAAATCGCGCGCCTCGATCTGACCATTGGCTATCTGTACAATGACGGCGTCAGGCCTCAATACCGGCCGGACTACGCCGCAGCCGCGATCGTGATCCTCGACAAGATCGGCAATGATCCGCAGCTTGCGGAGAAAATATGGGGTACCCGATTTGATCTGGCCCTCAGTCTCGGCGACGTCGCGGCCATGACCAGGCTTCTCGACGAAGCCGGCCTCAAAGGCTACGACGCCACGTCGATCGGGTATCACGAAGCGCAACTGCTGTTTGCGCAGGGCAGATATGTCGACGTGATGAAGCTCTACCAGAGGCGCAATCTTCCCGAGGACACCCTGCTGGCGCTCGCCTATGACTGGGGAGGCGACCGCAATGTCGCCGACAGGATCTACCTGCGCGACCTGGAGCTGAACGCGACCTCCGGCCCGGCCAATGCCACCTATGCCGGGTTGAGGCTGTTCCGCTTTCGCGACATCGACGGCGCCATCAAATATGGCGAGAAGGCGTATTCGCTTTATCCATCCGGCTGGAGCCGTTCGCTGGTGACGACCGCCTGGCTGGTCAAATCGTCCGACTACCTGAAAGCCAACAAGACTAAAGAGGCGAAGGAGGCATTCGCGCGTGCCCGTCAGATCGGGATAGACCGCGCCTCCCTTCAAAGCCTGTGCAGCAATCTGTGTAATGACATCAGCTTGCCGCTGAGCGAGTTCCAGTAGCTATTCGATGGCTTGGAAGCTCCCGCGACTTCCGGGGAGCGGCGCGGGTCCGTGCTTGCGCCGCTTTAGGAATTCATCCACCGTGCAAAATGCTCATAAGTCACCCGCCAGGGATCGCTCTCAGTCATCCTTTCCTCGCCGATCCAATGGAAGCTGTCGGCCGTGATCTCGGTGAAGCGCCATCTCGTTTGCAGGCCGCGCGAGTCATGGCCGATCTGGACGATGTCGTTGCCCTCGGCCCGCCCGATCTGGCGTGAGTAATCCTGGTTGAGCGGATCGATCCAGATGATGTGCCAGCCGTCGATGCCGGGATCGAAGACGCGCAAGGTGGTGCCGTACATGGTGGACGGGGCAGGGCGCCTCGGCCTGATCCTGAGGTCCTGCATGGCGCGGCCTTCGAGAACCCAGCCGAAATGGCATTCCCCATCCCATTTCCGGATCGTGCCGTCGTCGAGATGGTGGACCGTGTCCATGTCCCAGCTGCCGATCAGCCAAGCGTACAGGTCCATGTCTTTCGCCCAGTCGGCGGAAGAGCCATCGGAGGTGAGGGCGGTGAGAAAAGGGGACATTGTGATCGTCATCGCTTTCTCCAAGGCGAGCAGGGAGCTGGAACATCGCCGCGATAACTTGCGGCGTTGTGGTTTCTGGGTCTTGGGAAAAATTGCTGTTTTGCCGCTATCGCGATCGCCCCCACAGCATCCTTGATGCAGCGGATTCATCCACTAGTTAATTCCGTGGGCACCGTATTCGCGAGTTTTTGCCTTGGGGCAGCGGCGGTTTAGACGTTTTGACCGCATGCCGCGCAAGGACAGCTGGGCACATTTGGAGACTACCGTGCGTCAATCCCTTGGAACCAGCTTGGCTTATTTGGCATTTGCTTGCTCGATCGCGGTAGTTTGCGCTGGGACTGCAGCCGCCGGCCCGCACGGCGGGGGGCATGACGGTGGCGGCCATCAGGGTGACAACGGGGGCCATGGCGGCCATGACAACGGCGGCAACGGCAAAGGCAAAGACAAAGACAAAGACAAAGGACCTGCCGGCGATCCCGGCGATCCCGTCGGCGCCAGCGGCAGTCCGTCGTCGAACGATGACGGGATCAGCACCACTCCAACGGCCTCAATACCGTCACCTCCAGCTGCCATTGTCGACCTGTCCACAGGCGGCGGACATTCGCTCGACCTCCCGCCCGCCCTGCAGCCTCTCGAAGACAACACTGTTCCTTCAGCGGTCCACCCGATCGAAGCGCTGCCCGGTGTCCCGGATAAGGTCGTTCGCGCCTGTCAGGACGCAATCGAGCAGGCCGCCGCCAAGTTTGGCGCGGCCAGTGTGCGCGTCAGCAGCGCAGGTTCCATACGTCGGTTGAGCAAACGCAGGATCTCGGCCCCCATTCAGGTCAGCATCGACTATATGCATCAGGGACGGGTGGAGACGCGTGAGGCGCCGGTCGGGTGCGAATTGAACGCGAAAGGCAGCGTGATCGGTCTGACATAGCGCAGAGCGCGGAACTCCTTGCGAAAATTCATCCCTTTTCCGGGCCTCCGTGTGTTGCGAATGGTACAGGCTAATGACTGGAGCGTTCACCGCCGTCGCAATCGTTTTGAATTCAATCCGACATCGGGTGTATTGGCCGGAGGGCAAAGGGAAGCGCGATAGTACGCACGCGGATCACCTGCGAGGAGTTGCGAAGCTTGCTGCGCGTAGTCGTCTTCTGGCTGACAGCCTTCATCTGACCGGTGCCGACCGATGCGCGGCCAGAGCGAGGCTGCAGCGGCGGCTCAATTTGCGCGCTGCGGCGCTCAGCTCTGAGTTTGTCATTGTCCGCGCGTTTGGCAGCCAGGTCGCGGGCCAGAGAAACAGTGGCTTCGCGCTGGTTGTCCAGAGCTTCGTTCAGCCTGGTGACCTCTCCTGAAAGTGCTGGGGACGTGCCGCGCTCCAGGCGGGCTTTATTAAGGTCCTCACGGGTCGATGCTGCGGAAGCGCGTTCCCGTGTCAGAGCCTGCGCAGTCTCGGCTGCGGTCTGCTCGGCACGCTGTCTTGCTGACACAGCCCTGGCTCGTTCCTGTTCAGCCGCGTCACGCTCGCGGCGGGCTTTATCGAGGTCCTCACGGGTCGATGCTGCGGAAGCGCGTGCTCGTGTCAGAGCCTGCGCCGTCTCGGCTGCAGTCTGCTCCGCACGCTCTTTTGTTGAGACAGCCTTGGCTCGCTCCTGTTCAGCCGCGTCGCGCTCGAGGCGGGCTTTATCGAGGTCCTCACGGGTCGATGCTGCGGAAGCGCGTTCTCGGGCGAGGGTCTGGGCAGTCTCGGTTGCGGTCTGCTCCACCCGTCCTCTCGCTGTGGCTGCACCGGTTCGTTCCCGCTCAGCCTTATCCGCGATCGCGACCTTGGACAGTTCCATTGCGGCGAGGTCGCCACGAAGGTCCTTCGACTTCCGGCGCTCGTCGTCAAGCAATGCGTTCACTTGCGCAAGCGAGGCCTTGGCACTGGCGCGGTCCTCGGCGGCCGTGGCCTGAAGCTGTGAAATTTGCGCCCGCGCTTGGGATAGGTCGCGGGCCATCAATTCAGTTCGCTGACGCTCCAGATGATCAGCCGGCATCTGCGTAACGACATAGTTGATGCTCTCGCCCAGCAGCCTGCGAGCATCTCCCGCAATGCGCTGCAATGCGTCATACGTGCGGGCTGCCGCGAGTTCGTTGCGCAAACGCTCCCCGTATGCGTCGTCGGCTGCTGCCATGCTTGTCCTCAGCGCATCGACCTGCTTGCGCGATTCCAAGAGCGCACTCTGCAGAGAGGCGCTTCTGGCGCGCTCTTCTTCCACAGCTCGGTGCTCCTGGCCGGCCAGATTCCTCGCGGCGGATGCCTGAGCACGAGCAGCCTCGACTTCAGCCTTGGCAGCCGCGAGATCCGGGCCAGGCGATTCGGCATTCGTACGCCCGTCGCCCTGGGCTGGTCCCTCCATATCCAATGCAGCACTCGCCGGAACCGCGAAGGATCGCGAAAGATCGGGCTGGGAGGGATTCTGGGCCTGCGAAATGGCGGGGGCGCTTTCGACCCAATTCTGTCTCGTCATCGTATAGCCAAGCGACACGGCCAGGCAGATCGTGGCGATGCCCAGGCCTGATACAAGACCGATAGGCCAGCGAACACGGGGAGGTGAGTCCGTAGCGCTGTTTGTCGGGGAAGCGAAGGGATTGGGCAGGTCGCCTGGCGAACTCTCATAAGCTTCGGAGATCATCTCGAAATGCTCGATTCGCACCCCGAACTGACGGTAGTTTGCATCCTGAGGCTGGGCATCCGCATCCGAGGACATGACAGCGTGAGAAGAACCAGGTCCGGTTGCAAGGTCGATCGGGCGTTCCCAGACCCAAGGAACCTCCTCGAGAGGAACAGGCTTGCATTCTTTCAGGTAGGCATTTGGTTTCGGGCGACTCCGCAGCACTGCGACAAGGGCATGCCGGAGCACAAGAAAGACGCCCGCCAGTACGAGTATCGCAATCCCGGCCAGGATGGCGAGATCTGTGTTATTTGTGTAAATTTCGGCAAGATGATTTGGCATCGTCGTGCCCATGGGGTCTTGGGTGCAACTCAAGTTCGCGAAGCGGTGTTTGGGTCTTCTCCCCGATGCTGGCTAAAGCTGCTGCTGCTCTCAAAGCTGTCACTGCTTCGGGCCCTGCAGTGCCGTGCGAGTGTATTTGTTGTGTTGCGGAGCGCGGTCGTGCGCCAGCAGAAGATGCCGGCGCAGAAGATGTGCGCTCGAACCGAAGCTCGAAGATACAGTGGCCGCCGGTTGTCGCCCGCCGCCAATGTCCCGAAAAGCCGACTCGCACCTCTCCATCGTCAATATCCCAAAAGTTCTCTCACGGTGCGTTCCAATCCGCATTTTTGGGGAGTCCGGACGGTCCATTCTGAACCTAAGCTAGGTCACAGACCCCCACGGTCAACCACCTTGGCAGGACTTCCGGCCATGCAGAACGGCCATGCTGATGCCCGCTCTTCGCGCGGGTCTGAGTCTCCGTTCAAACTCGGCGCGTCGACAACGCCTTCTATGATCGAATGTCTGCGCATTGGTCGAACAGACGCGTCTCCGCGTGAAATCGCGGCACGGCGAAGCCGGAGAATCGTACATGGGGGACGCGAAAGAAGCTTGTGGAACCAAGCGTCCACAGGACTTCCAGTTTGGCTGGGGAACCTGGATTCGAACCAGGACTAACGGAGTCAGAGTCCGTGGGTCTACCGTTAACCTATTCCCCAGCAGGCGCGTCTGGTATCGCGCGATGCGGGCGGCTCATGTGCCGCGAGCGCTGCCTTGTAGCCGCCATCCGAAAATAGTCAAGCCCGCAGCTGAGATCAACGCAGGCTTTTTGAGCCATTGTCCGATGCATGTCGTTCTCCCAAAGCCGCTCCGCACTTATGGGCGACATGCATTGGCTCTGCCGTCAGGGCCGAAGGCTCAGCTCTCGCCTTTGCTGTATTGGGAATGCTCGAAATAGAGCACCACGCCAAGGCCGATCAGCAGCGGAACAATGAGATAGAACAGGCGGAACACCAGAAGCGCGGCGAGCACGCCGACCGGATCCATATCCGAGAGCCCGGTGAGGAAGACGAATTCGAACACGCCGAGCGCGCCAGGCGCGTGCGACAGGAGCCCGATCGAGAACGACACCATGAACACGCCGAGCACCGCGAAATAGCCGGGATTGCCGATCTCGGGCAGGGCAAAATAGATGATCGCGGCGGCCCCCAGCAGTTCGACCGGCCCGATCAGCAATTGCCGCGCCACGATCGGCAGCGCTGGATAGTGCAGCTGGAAGCTGCCTATCTTCAGCGGTCTCAGCCGCAGCCAACTGCCGAAGGCGTAGGCGCCGACAAGGATGAGCATGGCGAGCCCGGCGGCGAATGCGGCGCCGTGATGCGGCGCGCCCGTGAAACGGTCGATGATCTGGGGTTCCAGCGACAGCACGAGGCCGCCGAGGAAAACGCTGGACAGGATGAAGGTGAACCAGCAGATCGCCACCAGCACGCCGACCTCCTGGCCGGTCAGACCTCGCGTGCCGTAGGCGCGGTAACGGATGACCGCGCCGGAAAACACCGAGCCGCCGATATTGTGCGACACCGCGTAAGTGGTGAAGGAGCACAGCGTGACGAACAGCCACGATACTTTCTTGCCGATATGCTGCAGCGCGATGTGGTCGTAGCCGGCGAGCGAGGCATAGGCGACGACCGCGCTCAGGGCCGCGAGCACCCAGCCGCGCGGCGGGATGGCGGCAATGCCGGCCCAGACGTCGTCGAGCGAAACGCCGCGCAGTTCGTGGATGAGCAGCCACAGCGAGAACGCCACGGCCGCGATGCCTATGACCGGCCAGAAATAGCGCCTCCAATTCATGGCGTCGTCATCATGCGTTGCAACTCATTGATTTTGATGTTGCCCAACCCTTCGAACCTTCATTTCAGACATGCCTGATTGAAGCCGGCTATTCAACCGGCAAGACATTGCCCCAACGTGATCTGGCAAAATGCGACGTTAGCGAAATTCGACCTCGCGCTCTTGGTGATTGTGAACTGCGCTGCTACTCTGTTGCCAACTTGAAACAAATCGAGGTGCCTGCTGCGTCCGCTACCGGTTCGCGCGGCGCCGGAAGGAACTAAAGTGGAAGACCACGATACCGGCGCGGGCGCGTCGGCAGTGGGCATGTCCGGGGCATCGCCGACGCAATCGGCGGGCCCGCACACGGCGCGATTCAGCCGCCACGCGGGTGCGCACCAAAGACATGCCGGCCAGCGACAGATTGGCCTAAGCCAGGCCGACCAGCATGGCGATCAACCGAAAGGCAAGACGCGCAAGCGACGCAAGCGCAAGCGCGGCCGCAAGGTGTTCGCGCGTGACGAGAATGTCGCCGTGCCGCATGCCGCGCCTGCCGCCACGGCGGCAAGGCAGTCTCCGATCGGGCCTTCGCCGGTTGAGCCAAGGCTGGCGGTCCCGCAGCGTCCGCCGCAACAGGAATTGCCTGTCTTCGCCGCGCTCGACCTCGGCACCAACAATTGCCGGCTGCTGGTCGCGGTGCCTGGCCGTCACGGCCAGTTCCGAGTCATCGACGCTTTCTCGCGCATCGTCAGGCTGGGCGAGGGCCTGACCGCCAGCGGCCGGCTAAGCCAGGCCGCGATGGACCGCGCGGTCGAGGCGCTCAAGATCTGCGGCGAGAAGCTGCGCAACCGCAAGATCAGGAAAGCCAGGCTGATCGCCACCGAAGCCTGCCGTTCGGCCGCAAACGGTGTCGAGTTCCTGGATCGGGTCGAGCGCGAGGCCGGACTCAAGCTCGAGATCATCGACCGCCAGACCGAGGCCCGCCTTGCCGTTTCCGGTTGCGGCTCGCTGGTCGAGCGCGACACGCAAGGCGTGGTGCTGTTCGACATCGGCGGCGGCTCGTCGGAAATCGCGCTGATCGACCTGACCGGACGGCGCTCTCCGCGGCTCGCCAACCATATTGTCTCCTGGACCTCGCTGCCCGTCGGCGTGGTGTCGCTCGCCGAGCGCTTCGGCGGCCGCACGGTCACGCGCGAGACCTTTGCCGCCATGGTCGACGACGTGGCCGCGCGGTTGAAGGTCTTCGACGGCCGCGACCGGCTGGCACATGTGCTGGCAAGTCCCAATTTCCACCTGCTCGGCACCTCCGGCACGGTGACGACGCTGGCCGGCGTGCATCTCGATCTCGATCGCTACGACCGCCGCCGCGTCGATGGCCTCTGGATGGACCGCGACAGCGTCGATCGCATGATCGAGCGCCTGATCGGCTGGGATTTCCAGCAGCGCTGCGCCAACCCCTGCATCGGCGCCGACCGCGCCGACCTCGTGCTCGCCGGCTGCGCCATCCTGGAAGCGATCCGCGGTGTCTGGCCGTCCGAGCGCTTGCGCGTCGCCGACCGCGGCCTGCGCGAGGGGATCCTGAGCGAATTGATGGCTGATGACGGTGTCTGGCGCGATGGCGGGCGAGGCCGTTGATGGCTAGAAAACCGGATAAGCCGGGTTCCGCCGGCATTCGCGTCCTCAAGACCAGGATCAAGAAGAAGAGCGGCTTGAAGGAATCCTCGCGCCGCTGGCTCGAGCGCCACATGAACGATCCCTATGTGCAGCGCTCCAAGGCCGACGGCTACCGCTCGCGCGCCGCCTACAAGCTGATCGAGATCGACGACAAGCATCATCTGCTGAAGCCCGGCATGAAGGTCATCGACCTCGGCGCTGCGCCCGGCGGCTGGTGCCAGGTAGCGGCCGCGCGGACGAAGTCGACGGCGGAAAACCCACATGTCGTCGGCATCGACTATCTCGAGATGGCCGCGGTTCCGGGCGCCGTCATCCTGCAGATGGATTTCCTCGATCCCGACGCGCCGCAAAAACTTGCCGAGGCGCTCGGCGGCCGGCCGGATGTGGTGCTGTCCGATATGGCGGCACCCACGACCGGGCATCGCCGCACCGACCATCTGCGCACCATGCATCTGTGCGAAGTCGCGGCCGATTTCGCGTTGCACGTCCTGGAGCCCGGCGGACATTTCCTCGCCAAGACTTTTCAGGGCGGCGCCGAGAACGAGCTTTTGTCATTGCTGAAGCAGAATTTCCGATCCGTCCATCATGTGAAACCGCCGGCCTCGCGCGATGAATCGGTGGAGCTGTATTTGCTGGCGAAGGAGTTCAAAGGCTAGCGCCTTCTCCTTCTCCCACAAGGGGAGAAGGAGAAGCGGCGCTCACTTCCCCGCGGTCCCCACCGTTTCCAGCGTCTTCGGCTTGGTCAGCCGGCCGTGGCCCGAGACCGCGTTGCCGGCCTCCGGCGCAAGCCGCATGAAGGTGATCGATGCCGCCGCCGAGACGGCTGCCACGATGAAGAAGGCGATGTGGAAATCCCGCAGGGTCAGCGGTCCGCCATGGATCGAGGTCGACACTTCGAGGACGCCGCCGGCCAGCGCCACGCCGAGCGCGATCGACAATTGCTGGAAAACCGCCGTGATCGGTGTCGCCTTGCTGGTGTCGGCGGGCGTGATCTCGGCATAGGAAAGCGCATTGACGCCGGTGAAGAACATCGAGCGGATGAAGCCGCCGACCAAAAGGATCGCCAGCATCAGGGCGTAAGGCGTCTGCGGCGTGAACAGGCCGTAGATGGCGATCGATGCGGCCGCGACAAGCGAGCCCCAGATCAGCACGCGGCGGAAGCCGGCGAGCCTGAAGATCAGCGCGGTGACGAACTTCATGCCGATGGCGCCGATCGCCGAGACGAAGGTGATCATGCCGGACTGGAAGGGCGTCAACCCGAAGCCGATCTGGAACATCAGCGGCAAAAGGAACGGCACCGCGCCGATGCCGATGCGAAACAGCGAGCCGCCGAGCACCGAGGACCGGAAAACCTGGTTGCGGAACAGCTCCAGCGCCAGCAGCGGATTCCTGGCGTGCCGCGCATGAAGGAGATAGAGCGCGCCCGAGACCACGCCGACTACAATGGTGATGAAGCCGGCCATCGGCGGCAGCGCCGGCAGGCTGACGACGGAAAGGCCGAAGACGATGCCGGAAGCGGCAAGGCCGGAGAGCACGAAGCCCGGGAAATCGAGCGGCGGCGTCTCGGCGGGCTCCGTCCTGGGCAGATAGCGGGTGGCGAGCCACATGCCGATAAAGCCGATTGGCACGTTGATCAGAAAAATCCAGTGCCAGGTGAAGTATGTGGTGATGAAGCCGCCGATCGGCGGGCCGACGAGCGGGCCGACCAGCGCCGGCACGGTCAGCCAGGACATCGCCGCGACCAGCTCGCTCTTGGGCGTGGCGCGCACCAGCACCAGGCGGCCGACCGGCGTCATCATCGCCCCGCCCATGCCTTGCAGGAAGCGCGACACAACGAAAGCCGGCAGTGAATTGGAAAACGCGCAGGCAACCGAGCCGGCGATGAAGACACCGATCGCAGCGCGAAAGACGTTCTTGGCGCCGAACCGGTCGGCCATCCAGCCGCTGATCGGAATGAAGATCGCCAGCGACACCAGATAAGCCGTCAGCGCCAGCTTCAGCGCGATCGGGCTCGTGTGGATGTCGACGGCGATCGCCGGCAACGACGTCGCGATCACGGTCGAATCCATGTTCTCCATGAACAATGCGACCGCCAGTATGAGCGGGATGATGCGGTTCAAGGGAAACGCTCTGATCTGTCTTCGCGAATCTAGGCCCGGCTTGGGGGCGAACCGGTGCGACCGGGCGGTTATCACGCTTCGCCCCGGATGTCGCATTAAATTGCTGTCAGTTTTGCGGGAGCGCAGTCCTGGTTGGCGTCACGGTACGCGGACTTGTCAAATGCAAGGCCGGCCGCTATGTAGTAATAATAACTACATTATAGGTGCAGCCATGGACGAAACTGTTTCTGCAGCCGACGCCAATCGCAGATTCTCTCATATCCTGCGTGAAGTACGCGAGGGGCAGAGCTACGTCGTGACCAGCCATGGGCGGCCAGTGGCGCGGATCGTGCCTGCGGACAAGCACGAGGGCGTGGCCTCCCGGTCGCGCGCAGCTCTGCTGTCGCGACTCGAAAGGCAGCCGATCGTCAATGCAGGACGCTGGACTCGCGAGGATCTTTATGAGGATAACCCGTGAAGATCGCGCTGGATACCAACGTCCTTGCCTACGCGGAGGGCGCCAATGATCCTGAGAAGCGCGACCTCGCCCTCGAATTGCTACGGAACGTTCCGCAAGGCGCTGTGGTTGTTCCGGTCCAGGTGCTGGGTGAACTGTTCAATGTTCTGCTTCGCAAAGCTAGAAGGTCGCCCCAGGAGGCTCGCGATACACTGCTTAGCTGGCGCGACGCCTTCCCGGTTATTGAAACAACGCCGGAAGTGATGATGACGGCTGTCGATCTTGCTGCGGACCATCGTTTCGGCGTCTGGGATGCCGTCATTCTTTCCGCCGCTTCGCAAGCGGGTTGCCGGCTCCTTTTGTCAGAAGATCTTCAAGACGGTTTTACGTGGGGCGGCGTAACTGTCGTCAATCCTTTTGAGTTGCCGCGCCACGCTTTGCTCGATGCTCTTCTCGGCATCGAATAGGCCGTCTCGCAACGATCGGCTTTTCAACCGCGACAGGACGTGTTACCAGCCAGCGCCAATCCTGAAAGGGAAGAAGAGAGTCGGCGCTGGCCAATCGGCCCGGCGCCTTTTCCGCATTCAAAAGGACTGGTCATGGCAAAAATCATCGAAACGTCCACCGGCGCGCTGGCGCTGACTTTCGACGACGTGCTCTTGCAGCCCGGCCATTCCGAAGTCATGCCTGGCGAGACCGACATCCGCACCCGAATTGCAGGCGACATCGATCTCAACGTGCCGATCCTGTCGGCAGCCATGGACACCGTCACCGAAGCGCGGCTGGCGATCGCTATGGCGCAGGCCGGCGGCATCGGCGTCATCCACCGCAATTTCTCGCCGTCCGAACAGGCCGAGCAGGTCAGGCAGGTGAAGAAATTCGAATCCGGCATGGTGGTGAACCCAGTCACCATCGGCCCCGACGCCACGCTGGCCGATGCGCTGGCGCTGATGCGCACCTATTCGATTTCCGGCATCCCGGTGGTCGAAAATGGCGGCACCGGCGGCCACACGGTCGGCCGCCTCGTCGGCATCCTCACCAACCGCGACGTGCGCTTCGCCTCCGATCCGGCGCAGAAGGTCTACGAGCTGATGACGCGTGAGAACCTGATCACGGTCAAGGAGAATGTCGACCAGGACGAAGCCAAGCGTCTCCTTCACAAGCATCGCATCGAGAAGCTGGTAGTGGTCGACAGGAACGGCAATTGCGTCGGCCTGATCACCGTCAAGGACATCGAGAAGTCGCAGCTCAACCCGCACGCCACCAAGGACGCGCAGGGGCGCCTGCGCGCGGCGGCCGCCACCAGCGTCGGCGATGACGGGTTCGAGCGCGCCGAGCGCCTGATTGACGCCGGCGTGGACTTGCTCGTCATCGACACCGCGCATGGCCACTCGCAGCGCGTGCTGGATGCGGTGACGCGGGCGAAGAAGCTGTCGAACTCCGTGCGCATCCTGGCCGGCAATGTCGCCACGGCCGAGGGCACGCAGGCGCTGATCGATGCCGGCGCCGACGCCGTCAAGGTCGGCATCGGCCCGGGTTCGATCTGCACCACCCGAATCGTCGCCGGTGTCGGTGTTCCGCAGCTGTCGGCAATCATGTCGGCGGTCGAGACGGCCAGCAGGGCCGGCGTCAGCGTCATCGCCGATGGCGGCATCAAATATTCAGGCGATCTCGCCAAGGCGCTCGCCGCCGGCGCAAGCGCGGCCATGATCGGTTCGCTGCTTGCCGGCACCGACGAGAGCCCCGGCGAGGTCTATCTCCACCAGGGCCGCTCCTTCAAAGCGTATCGGGGCATGGGTTCGGTCGGCGCCATGGCGCGCGGCTCGGCCGACCGCTACTTCCAGGCTGAAGTTCGCGACACGCTGAAGCTGGTTCCGGAGGGCATTGAAGGGCAGGTTCCCTATAAAGGACCTGTGGCTGGCGTGCTGCACCAGCTTGCAGGCGGCCTGAAAGCCGCTATGGGTTATGTGGGTGGACGTGATCTTGCAGATTTCCGCGAGCGCGCCACTTTTGTGCGCATATCCAACGCCGGACTTCGTGAAAGCCATGCCCATGACGTCACGATCACCCGCGAAAGCCCCAATTACCCGGGCGGAATTTGATCGGCAGACCGATCGGCCTGACTGCCGGCGGGGACTGTGGCGTGACTTGAGCGTGGCGGTGCTGCGGCTGTCGCGTCACGCGGCAGCGCTCTCCATCGCCTCGATTGCGCTGTTCCTCCTCATGACGGCGCTGGAGTTTCTCTATTTCCAGCGCTTGAGCGGCGGCCTGGCCTCGCTCGACATGCGCGTCGCCGGCTTCACGCCCGACGAAGGCATGGCGTGGCTCACCGCGCTCGGCCGGCGCGGCGGCGAGATCATCATCGTCTGGCACTATTTGACCTTCGATCTTTTGTTCCCGGCGCTGCTGTCGCTGACGCTGGTCAGCCTTATCCTCGTCTTCGGGCGGCGACTCAGCACCTTCCGCGCCTTGCCGACGCAGCTGCAGGCCTTGTTCTCGCTGGTGCTGGTGGCTCCTTATGCGGTCGCCGACTACACCCAGAATTTTGCCATGGCGCGGCTGCTCTCCGATTTCCAGCTGGCCAATCCCGATTCGCTGGCCTTCGCCTCTTTGCTGACCGTCAGCAAATTCGCGCTGCTGGCGATTCCGGTCTTCGTCATCGCGGTCTTCGCGCTGGCCGGGCGGCGACGCTGAGGACAAGCAGATGCGCCAGACAGCCATCTTCTGGCCGATGCTGGCGCATGTTCTTCTCGTCTATGTCGTCTATCTGGTGATGTTCAAGCGGCGCTATCTCGCTGTTAAGTCCGGCGAAGCCAGGATCGGCCAGTACAAGGTCCGCTCAACCGAGCCGGCCTCGAGCGTCACCGTCGCCAACAACCTGATCAACCAGTTCGAGCTGCCGGTTCTCTTTCACGTGCTGTGCCTGGCGCTGTTCGTCACCAATGGCGTGAACTACCTGACGCTAGCGTTAATGTGGCTGTTCATAGTCACGCGCTATGTCCACGCCTGGGTGCATCTCGACAGAAACCATGTGCTGCACCGCAGCCGCGCCTTCTTCCTTGGCGCCGGCATACTTCTCATCGCCTGGATCTGGTTCGCGCTCCACCTGCTCGAGGTAGTGTGAGGCTCGCCTTTCCCTTCTCCCCTTGTGGACGAAGGTGGCCGCGCAGCGGCCGGATGAAGGGTGTTCCAGTTTGACAGGGACTTAAGCCAGCGTTGGATGCCGCGATAGGAGATCGCCAGCGTTTCACTCCGCCGGAACACCCCTCATCCGTCTCGGCGCTGCGCGCCGATCCACCTTCTCCCACAAGGGGAGAAGGGAAAGCCGCTACAGCTCGAACAACGCGATCCGGCGCTTGTCGAATTTGATGCCGATCTCGCCGCGTACCAGCCTCAGCGCCTGCTCGCCGAAAACGGCGCGCCGCCAGCCCTGCAATGCCGCCACGTCGGCTTCGTCGCCCTCGGCGGCGATGCGGTCGATATCGTCGCTGGAGGCAAGCACCTTGGTGGCCACGCCTTCCTTCTCTGCGACGATCCTGAGCAGCACCTTGAGCAGTTCCGCCGCCGCACTCGACCCCTCCGGCGGCTGCACGCTTTTCGGCAGTTTCGGCATCGCGTCCTTGGGCAGCGCCAGCGCCGCGTTGACCGCGCCGAGCAGCGCGGTTGCCGTGGCGGAGCGTTCCCAGCCTTTCGGCGTGGTGCGTAGCTTGCCGAGCGCGGCCGCATCGCGCGGCGCCTGCTGGGCGATCTCATAGATCGCGTCGTCCTTGAGCACGCGGCCGCGCGGCACGTCGCGCTCGCGCGCCTCGCGTTCGCGCCAGGCCGCCACCGCCTGCACGATCGCCAGCTCCTGCGGTTTGCGCAGCCGCATCTTCAGCCGTTTCCAGGCATCCTCGGGATGCGGATCGTAAGTGTCGCGCGAGGTGAGGACATCCATCTCCTCGTTCAGCCAGTGGCCGCGATTCTCGCGCTTCAGCTCGGCGCTGAGATGCTGGTAGACCTCGATCAGGTGGGTGACGTCGGCAAGCGCGTATTCGAGCTGCTTGTCGGAGAGCGGCCGGTGCCGCCAGTCGGTGAAGCGCGAGGACTTGTCCAGCCGGGCTCCGGTGACCTTCTGCACGAGCTGGTCGTAGGAAACGCTGTCGCCGAAGCCGCAGACCATCGCCGCCACCTGGGTGTCGAACACCGGATGCGGCACCAGATCGCCGAGATGGACGATGATTTCGATGTCCTGGCGCGCCGCGTGAAAAACCTTCAGCACCGCTTCGTTGGCCATGAGCCGGAAAAACGGTTTCAGGTCGATGCCGGGCGATAACGGATCGATAAGCGCCTCAATCCCAGGCGCGGCGATCTGGATAAGGCAAAGGATCGGCCAGAAGGTTGTCTCGCGAATGAATTCGGTATCGACGGTAACGAATTCCGACTTTTCGAACGCTGCGACAACGCTCTCGAGTTCTTCTTGTGTGGTGATGACCTGCATCAAATCGCTTTTGGCACAATATTAGGCCTCTTTCAATTTCAGCCGCGCGGGCATTCGTCAAGCGCCGCGACGTCGTCACGCACCGCTAGTTTCGCGCGATGGCGATATGCGATGGCCCGGCGGCGCGGTTCAGGCCTCGCCGGCCTGCGCCTCCACGCTTTGCCTTGCGGTATCCGCGGCTTCGGCCGATGGCCGTCGGCCAAGCACGCCGGCTGTGGCCAGGCTGAGCAGGATGAAGGGGATACCGATGCCATAGGCCGAGCGGATGCCCCAGTGGTCCGACACGAAGCCGAGCAGCGGCGGGCCAAGCAGAAAGGCGACGAAGGAGATCTGCGACAGGGCCGCGACATTGATCGCCGCCGGACGGTCGGTACGCTGCGCCGCAGCCGAGATCGCCAGCGGAAAGATGGCGCTGCTGCCGATGCCTAGAAGCGCAAAGCCCAGCATCGAGATGAAGGGCAGGGGCGAGAAGAAGACGATGAACACGCCGACCGCCATTGTCGCCAGCAGCACGCGCGCTACGCCGCTCGGCGAATGGCGGTCGACAAAGCTGTCGGCGAAGAAGCGTGTCGTTGCCTGCGAGAAGGCGAACAGCGCCACGGTGAAGCCGGCAACGAAGGGGCCCGAGTCGAACACTGTGCGCATATAGATGGCGGACCAGTCCATGCTGGCCCCTTCCATCAGCATTGCCGACAGTGTCACCGCGACGAGGATCAGGATCGGCAGCGTCGGACGGGCGAATATCGGCGGCTTGTCGCCGGTCGCGGCGAAACGGGCAGGCGCGGGTTCGAAGCCGCCCAGGAACAGCGCCATCGCAACCGCCACCGTCGGCACCACCAGCGCCAGATGCAGTTGCGGCGACAGGCCGAGATGCGCCAGCGCGCCGCCGAACAGGCCTGCGCCGAAGAAGCCGATGCTCCAGAACGAATGCGCCCGGTTCATGATCCGGCGCTTGAGCAGGAACTCGGTCCTGTCCGCCTCGACATTCAAGATGATCTCGATGCTGCCGATCATCAATCCGACCGGGAGCAGCATCAGGAACAGGGCCGCGGGGCCTGACGCATGCACCGCGACGGCATAGGCGAAGCCAAGCAGAGGCACCAGCCACAGCAGCGCGCGGCGGAAGCCGACGCGCTCCAGGATCGGCGTCGCCAGCGTCAGCGCGATCAGAGTGCCGATCGGCGTTCCGATCAGGGCGAGACCGAGCGTGCCGTCCTCGATCTGCATGGCCCGCTTGATGTCGGGCAGCCGCGGAAAGATATTGCCCATGGCAAAGGAATGGATCGCGAAGCCGGCATAGACGCGGTGCTGGGGGGCGAGTTTCAGGCCAAGGGTCATCAGGCAAATCCGATAAGGAGATTTTGGCGGCGGCTCTCAGGCTGCGGCGACTCTGTTTCTTGCATGAACCGGCAAAACATGCAACAACGTGCACAAATAAACAGGATCGCGCATGCTCACCGAAGAACGCCACCAACTCATTCGCGACCAGCTTGCGGCCGACGGAAAAGTGCTGGCCGGCGAGCTCGCCAGCCGTTTCGGCGTGTCGGAGGACACTGTGCGCCGCGACCTGAGGGAACTGGCGAAGGCCGGGCAGCTGCGTCGCGTCTATGGCGGCGCGGTCGCCTCCGCGCCTTTTGCCGCCGCGGCGCTCAGCCAGCGCAGCCGTCATGCGGTCGAGGAAAAAACGCGGCTCGCCCGGGCGGCGGTTGGACTGCTTAGTTCAGGGCAGTCGCTGTTCATCGACGGCGGCACGACCAACGAGGCGATCGCCAGGGCGATCCCGCGCGATCTGGAGCTGACCGTCGCCACCAATTCGCTGGGCGTCGCCTCGGCTCTGACGGACCTTCCCCTGGTCGAGCTGATCGTGCTCGGCGGCCGCTATGTGCCCGATCTCGGAACCTGCGTCGGGACAGATACGCTGGCCGCTGTGGCGCAGCTCGGCGCCGATCTGTTCTTTCTGGGCTCCTGCGGGCTGGATATCACGCGCGGCGTTACCGCTTTCGATTCGGCCGAAGCCGAGGTGAAACGCGCCATGGCGAAAAACAGCGCCGGCATCGTCATCGCAGTCACCAACGACAAGCTCGCCACCGCTGCGCCCTATCGCGTGGCAGGGGCGGATGCGATCCGCCATCTCGTGGTGGAAAGGACCGCGCCTGCTGCCACGCTCGCCGATTTCCAAAGCCGGGGTGTGCAAGTCCACTTTGCCTGAACGGTCGCAGCGGCGCGCCTGTGTGACCGCTTGCCTTGACAAAGCCGGCCTCTCATGCGCTTTTCGCGCCAATTTTCGAGCCGGGCCGACGCCCGCAATTTCCGGACTTTACCCCATGACTATGCATCGTTACCGCAGCCACACCTGTGCCCAGTTGAGAAAGAACGACGTCGGCAATTCCGTCCGCCTGTCGGGCTGGGTGCATCGCGTGCGCGACCATGGCGGACTGCTCTTCATCGATCTTCGCGACCATTACGGCCTGACCCAGATCGTCGCCGATCCGGATTCGCCGGCCTTCAAGGCCGCCGAGACCTTGCGCGGCGAATGGGTGATCCGCGTCGACGGCGAGGTCAAGGCGCGGCTGCCGGAAACCGTCAATCCGAACCTGCCGACCGGCGAAATCGAGATTTTCGCGCGCGAGATCGAAGTCCTGTCGGCCGCCAAGGAGCTGCCGCTGCCGGTGTTCGGCGAGCCGGACTACCCGGAAGACATCCGCCTGAAATACCGCTTCCTCGATCTGCGCCGCGAGACACTGCACAAGAACATCGTCGCGCGGACAAAAATCATCGCCGAGATGCGCAAGCGCATGGGGGAGGTCGGCTTCACCGAGTTTTCGACGCCGATCCTCACCGCGTCGTCGCCCGAAGGGGCGCGCGATTTCCTGGTGCCGTCGCGCATCCACCCCGGCACCTTCTACGCGTTGCCGCAGGCGCCGCAGCAGTACAAGCAGCTGATCATGGTCTCCGGCTTCGACCGCTATTTCCAAATCGCGCCCTGCTTCCGCGACGAGGACCCGCGCGCCGACCGCCTGCCTGGCGAATTCTATCAGCTCGACCTCGAGATGAGCTTCGTCGAGCAGGACGACGTGCTCTCCACCATGGAGCCGGTGCTGCGCGGCGTCTTCGAGACCTTTGCCGCCGGCAAGCCGGTGACCCAGGAATTCCGCCGCATTCCCTATGACGAGGCGATGCGCACCTACGGCACCGATAAGCCTGACCTGCGCAACCCGATCGAGATGCAGGCGGTCTCGGATCATTTCCGCGACTCCGGCTTCAAGGTCTTCGCCAACATCCTTGCCAACGATCCGAAAGCGGAGGTGTGGGCCATTCCGGCAAAGACCGGCGGCAGCCGCGCCTTTTGCGACCGCATGAATTCCTGGGCGCAGGGCGAGGGGCAGCCTGGCCTCGGCTACATCTTCTGGCGCAAGGAAGGCGAAAAACTCGAAGGCGCGGGTCCGATCGCCAAGAACATCGGCGAGGAGCGCACCGAGGCGATCCGCCAGCAGCTCGGCCTTGCCGATGGCGACGCCGCCTTCTTCGTCGCCGGCGACCCGAAGAAGTTCGTCACCTTCGCAGGCGCCGCGCGCACCCGCGCCGGCGAGGAGCTGAACCTCGTCGATCGCGAGCGTTTCGAGCTCTGCTGGATCGTCGATTTCCCGTTCTTCGAATGGAACGAGGACGAGAAGAAGATCGACTTCGCCCACAACCCGTTCTCGATGCCGCAGGGCGGCATCGATGCGCTGAACGGCCAGGAGCCCCTCAGCATCAAGGCATTCCAGTACGACATGGTCTGCAACGGCTTCGAAATAGCGTCGGGCGGCATCCGCAACCATCTGCCGGAAACCATGGTCAAGGCTTTCGAGATGGTCGGTCTCGACCGCGCAACCGTGGAGGAGCGCTTCGGCGGCCTTTATCGTGCCTTCCAGTATGGCGCGCCGCCGCATGGCGGCATGGCGGCCGGCGTTGACCGCATCGTCATGCTGCTCGTGGGGGCCAAGAACCTGCGCGAGATCACCATGTTCCCGATGAATCAGCAGGCCTACGACCTTTTGATGAACGCGCCTTCGGAAGCGACTCCGCAGCAGCTGCGCGAGCTGTCGCTGCGCGTCGCTGCGGCGAAGAAGGAAGGCTAAAAGCCGTAGCCAGGATCTTCTTTTTCCTACAAGAATCGCCTTCAACAAGAAAAGCCCGGCATCGCTGCCGGGCTTTTCTTTGCAGCTGACTGTCCGATCAGTCTTGGTTCGCCTTGACCTTGACGCCAAGCGTCTTCGGCAGGTCGAGCGGGTTGGACATGGCGCCGGCCATGATCAGCGCGAACGGCACCGACGACGGCGGCTCGGCCGAGATTTCCAGGCTCTTTGGATTGTCGAGGAAGGTATTGACTGCCGCCGAGACTTCCGCCGTCAGCTCGGGATTGTTGAGCTGCGCCATGCCGAACGGCACGATCGCCTTGGCCTGGTTGGCGACGTCCTTGGCCGACATGCCCTGTTGCTTGCCGACATAGTCGAGCACCTTGCCGGTGAGCGAATCGTCCTCGAAGCGCACCGATGCGCCGTTGAACGAAAGCTGCTGCATCAGGCCGAGCATGGCCATGCCTTGCGCGGAATTGTCGGCGCCTTCCGGCTGGGCGGCGAGCTTCTTCTGCATCTCCTGCATCGACTTGATGAAGTCGAGCGTGTAGCCGCCGAGATTGAAGGTCATGCCGAGCGTGCCGGCGTTCTCGACCGAGATGTCATATTTCGACAGCTCCATCTTGCCGTCGCTCGGCTGCCAGGTGCCGGCCATCGCGATGTTGCCCGAGATGTTCTGGTAGCCGAGCGCGTCGATCGCTTCCTTGGACTTCGGATCGTCGACCAGCGACAGGTCGGCGGTGAATTTTTCGGTGTTGGCGGTAAAGTCCATCGCCTTGCCGTCGGCCGGCGGGGTGATCTGGACGGCAAGCCCGTCCATCGCGAAAGCCGTCTTGTCGCCGACCTTGACCGTCATGTTGGAGAGTTCCGCCGACTTGTACATCATCAGCGAGCCGAGCGGATCGGTGCCGCCTTCGGCCGGGACCTTCATGTCGTGGACGACCACCGGGCTGAGATTGAGCGTCACGCCATCCTTGCTGTGCTCGAAAGGCGAGGTCGAGAGGGTTGCGATCTCATAGCCGCCATTGGCTTCGCTGACCCCCTCCAGCTTCACGTCGCCGATCGGCAGCGCTTCCTTCTCGGCCGCCGGCTTGATGGAAACACCTTGCAGGACGGCGTTCGAATCGTCGCCGGAGACACCTGTCCAGGAAATCTCGACGCCCTGGGCGGCAAGGGCCGCCTTGATGCGCTCGGCCACCGCCGGATCGGCGGCGAAGGCCGAATTGAGCGGCAGCGTCAGCAGAAAGGTCGAAAAGGCCAGTTTCTTGAGTGTTGAGCGTTGGATTGTCATGGCGAGTTCCCTGTCCTGATTGGCTATTGTGAAATTATTTTTGACATCTGCTCCATCACCATTCCGTGACGAACGGGACGGGAAAAAGGCATTTCCGGGCCCATTTGTCGAAAACGGCGATGAAAAGCAAACGCCGGTCGGCAGCTATTGCCCGATGCGGTGAATTTGTCATGAAGACCGCGGCTTTCCTCCGCCAGCGCGTTGCATTGCCAGATAGCGGCCGCATGTAACGGATTGATGTTGGTCGGCGTCATGTTGCCGACCAAGCCTGTTGCAGATCGGCGGCAAGTTGCAGCTGCCGTGGCGCCGCTTCCGTGAAATCCTTCACACCGCCGGCTGCGTGTCTGTAGCCACGGCGAATGCGCCGACGTTCACGCGGCGCTTGCCGCGAATCACCCGCTCGGCTAGTCCAAATTCATGGGAAAAAGGCTTTTGCCGCCTGATGACAATGGCGGCGGCGATAAAATCGAACCGGTCGATCTGAAGGAAGCGCTCGAGCGGCGCTATCTCGCTTACGCGCTGTCGACCATCATGCACCGGGCGCTGCCCGATGTGCGCGACGGACTGAAGCCGGTCCATCGCCGCATCATGCACGCCATGCGGCTGCTGAGACTCAACCCCGATCAGGGCTTCGCCAAATGCGCCCGCATCGTCGGCGACGTGATGGGCAAGTTCCATCCGCACGGCGACCAGTCGATCTACGACGCCCTGGTGCGGCTGGCGCAGGATTTCTCGATGCGCTACCCGCTGGTCGACGGGCAGGGCAATTTCGGCAACATCGACGGCGATAACGCCGCGGCCATGCGCTACACCGAAGCGCGCATGACCGAGGTGGCGAGCGAGCTGCTTGCCGGCATCACCGAGGACGCCGTCGATTTTCGGCCGACCTACAATGAAGAGGACGAGGAGCCGTCCGTCCTGCCGGGCGCTTTCCCGAACCTGCTCGCCAACGGCTCGTCGGGCATTGCCGTCGGCATGGCGACCTCGATCCCACCGCACAACGCCGCCGAGCTTTGCGACGCAGCGCTCCATCTGATCGAGCATCCCGAAGCGCCGGTGGCGAAGTTGATGGATTTCGTCCAGGGGCCGGATTTCCCGACGGGCGGCATCATCGTCGACAGCCGCGCCTCGATCCTCGAAGCCTATGAGACGGGCCGCGGCGGTTTCCGCGTGCGCTCCAAATGGGGCCAGGAGGACCAGGGCAGGGGCACCTGGAGCATCGTCATCACCGAGATCCCCTACGGCGTGCAGAAGGCCAGGCTGATCGAGAAGATCGCCGAGCTTTTGATGGCACGCAAGCTGCCGCTGCTCGAAGACATCCGCGACGAGAGTGCGGAGGACGTCCGCATCGTCCTGGTGCCGAAGAGCCGCACCGTCGATCCCGGCATCCTGATGGAATCGCTGTTCAAGCTCACCGAGCTCGAAAGCCGCTTCCCGCTCAACATGAACGTGCTGTCGCGCGGCAAGGTGCCGAACGTCCTGTCGTTGAAGGGCGTGCTGAAGGAGTGGCTCGACCACCGCCGTGAGGTTCTGATCCGCCGCTCGAAATACCGGCTCGGCGAGATCGAGAAGCGGCTGGAAATCCTCGCCGGTTACCTGATCGCCTATCTCAACATCGACGAGGTCATCAGGATCATCCGCGAGGAGGATGAGCCCAAGCAGGTGATGATGGCCCGCTGGTCGCTCACCGACAACCAGGCCGAAGCCATCCTCAACATGCGCCTGCGCGCCTTGCGCAAGCTAGAAGAGATCGAGATCCGCAAGGAATTTGACGGCCTCACCACCGAGAAGAAGCAGATCGAGGCCCTGCTGGCTTCCGACGCCAAGCAATGGTCGACGATCAAGTGGGAAGTCGCCAAGGTCCGTGACACGTTCGGTCCGCAGACCGAGCTCGGCAAGCGTCGCACCCAGTTTGCCGATGCGCCCGAGCACGACTTGACCGACATCGCGCATGCGATGATCGAGCGCGAGCCGGTCACCGTCGTTGTGTCGGAAAAGGGCTGGTTGCGCGCCATGAAGGGCCACCTGACCGACCATTCGCAGCTCACCTTCAAGGAAGGCGACAGCCTGAAGCTCGCCTTCCATGCCCAGACCACGGACAAGATCCTGGTCTTCACCACCGGCGGCAAGTTCTACACCATCGGCGCCGACCGGCTGCCGGGCGGGCGCGGCCATGGCGAGCCGATCCGCATCATCGTCGACATGGAGAACGACCAGGACATCGTCACTGCCTTCGTCCATGATCCGAAGCGCAAGCTGTTGCTCGTTTCCTACGACGCCAACGGTTTTGTCGTTTCGGAGGAAGAGGTCGTTGCCAACACCCGCAAGGGCAAGCAGGTGATGAACGTCAAGGCGCCGGACGAGGCCAAGCGCTGCATCCCGGTTTCGGGCGACCATCTCGCTATTGTCGGCGAGAACCGCAAGATGCTGGTCTTCCCCCTGGCCGAAATTCCGGAAATGGCGCGCGGCAAGGGTGTGCGCCTGCAGAAATACAAGGACGGCGGCGTGCTGGACCTGAAGACCTTCACCCTGGCGACGGGGCTCTCCTGGCAGGATTCGGCCGATCGCACCTTCACCAAGTCGCGCGAGGAGCTGTCCGAGTGGATCGGAGCCCGCGCCGCCGCCGGCCGCATGGTGCCGAAGGGTTTTCCCAGGACGGGGAAATTTGGGTGAAGCAGCACCTTTCCTTCTCCCCTTGCGGGAGAAGGTGTCGCCGAAGGCGACGGATGAGGGGTGTTCCAGCTTGACACGGACTTGAGCTGCGTTGGATGCCGCCAACGCCTCACCCCGCTGAAACATCCCTCATCCGTCTCGGCGCTGCGCGCCGATCCACCTTCTCCTACAAGGGGAGAAGGAAAGGCACTATTTGGACTATCGTCACGATTGCTGCACTATGATGGTGCATAAGCATCCATCGAACCATCAGGCAGGGAGCAACGCCGGGTTGAAGCGCGCCGAGATCCAGAAGCCGGGGCAGCGCCTGTTCGGCCTGTCGACGCCGCTGAGGGCGGCCGTCATCCCACCGCTGTCGGCGGCGCGCTGGCTCCTGGTGCTGATCGTCGCTGCCGGCGTCTATTTCTTCCACGGCTTCCTGTTCCCGGTGCTGGCGGCGCTCGTCATCGCCTTTGCCAGCTGGCCGCTGTACCGCCGGCTGCTCGTTGGTGTCGGCGGCAACCGCACGGTCGGCGCGACCTTGGCGATCCTTTTCATCCTCACCTTCCTGGTGGTGCCGATCGCGCTTGCCGGCACCTATGCCATCAACGAGCTGCGCGAGTGGGTCACCTGGGCGATCGAGACCAATCGCCACGGCGCGGCGACACCGGGTTGGATCGCCGCCATACCGGTCGTCGGCCAGTGGCTGAACGAGCAGTGGACGGCCTATCTCGGCCACCCAGGCGGCATCGGCGAGTTGATCCAGCTGATCAGCGGCTCCAACATCGGCAGCATCTATCGCGGCGCCTTGGCCGCCGGTGGCAGCGCCTTCAGCCTGATTCTGACGCTTCTGTTCATGATGATCGCGCTGTTCTTCGCCTATCGCGACGGCGAGTCTTTCGCGGCCCAGGTCGATCGCCTCGGCGAACGCATCCTGCCGACGCGCTGGGAACGTATCTCGCGCGTCGTGCCGGCAACCATTTCCTCGACCGTGACGGGCATGACCATCATCGCCATCGGCGAGGGCCTTGTGCTCGGCATCGCCTATTGGCTGGCCGGCGTGCCATCCCCGGTGACGCTCGGCGCGCTTACCGGCATCATGGCGCTGATCCCGGGCGGCGCGCCGCTCTCCTTCACCCTGGTGTCGATCTACCTCGCCGCCAGCGGCAAGCTTTTCGCCGGCGCGGCCCTGTTCATCTGGGGCGCGGTCGAGCTCTTCATCGTCGACAAGACGCTGCGGCCCAAGCTGGTCGGCGGCCCGATCAAACTCCCCTTCCTGCCGACCTTTTTCGGCTTGATCGGCGGCGTCAAGACGATGGGTTTTCTTGGCCTGTTCATCGGCCCGGTGTTGATGGCGCTGCTCGTCGCCATCTGGCGCGAATGGCTACGCGAGGTCGAGATCATGGACGAGCTTCCGCCTGTCGCCGACGAGGCCGCCGCGCCGCCGCAGATCGAAGCGGCGGCCGAGCCGAGGAAAGTTCAGGCCGGGTGAACCACGGCTAGCGCAGCACGGCGCTTGCGGCCCTCATGCAATTGCCACAGCGAATGCGCGACCAGCGTCACGATCAGGATCGAGCCGCCGATCAGGCTGTTGCGCGTCGGCTCCTCGGCGAAGATCAGCCAGACCCAGACCGGCGCCAGCACCGTCTCCAGCAGATAGAACATCGCCACTTCCGGGCCTGAAATGTATTTCGGTCCGTTGGCAAGGCAGAAGAACGAGATCGGCATGATCACGGCGCCGTTGAAGACGATCCACCACGGCGCGTTCACGTGAACGCCTTCGCCTGAAACCATGAAGACGGCGAGTGCCAGCGGCAGGATGACGCCGACCAGCGCGGTGAAGCCCATGTCCTCGCCGCTGGCGCGCGAAATGGTGATGGCGAGGGCGACGAAGAAGGTCGAGCACAGCGCCATGAAATCGCCGAACAGATGCCCGGTGCCGACGGAGCCGCCGACGATGATCAGCACGCCGAAGATCATCGCCAGCATGGCGATGACGGTTGCAGGCTGCGGTCTTTCTTTGAGGAAGAGCCATGACAGCAGCGCCGCGAACACGGTGTTGAAGGCCAGGATGAAGACAAGGTCGGCCGTCGAGGTGTGATAGACCGCCGTGACGAAGCATATCCCAGTCATGCCGTAGCAAAAGGCCACGGCAAGTCCCGACCAGCCTGGGATGAGCCGGGGTGCGGTCCGGTCGAACGACCGCCAGACGGCCCATACCACCAGTCCGGCCAGCAAGGTGGTGGCGGTGCGCAACATCATGATCGTCCAGGGTGTGCCGTCGGCGAGCCGGATCAGCGGTATGTCGGCGGTCAGTGTGAGGCCGCCTATGGCGGTGATCAGGAGACCTTTCTGGTGGTCGGTATGGGTGGACACTTGGGCATCTCGCAAAGCAAGTCTTGAGGAGGCGCACAGCGGCACGCCGCGTTCGTTCCAGCCTGAGGGCCGAAAGACCGGCGTCCTCCTCCTTGAAACATTTAAGGGCGAAGCGTGGGGCGTTCAGCGACTGACCGCTTCGTGGTCATAGCGCTCCCAGCCTTTCGGGCCGAGATGCTCCTGCGGCATGAAGCGCATCTTATAATTCATCTTGCGCGAGCCGTTGACCCAGTAGCCGAGATAGACGTGGGGCAGTCCCATCGCCTTGGCGCGGGCGATGTGATCGAGGATCATGAAGGTGCCGAGCGAGCGGTCCTCGAAGTCGGGATTGAAATAGGAATAGACCATCGACAGGCCATCGGCCATCTTGTCGGTGAGCGCGACGGCTATCAGCTCGCCATGGCCCTTGCCGGTGATGAACGTGTCGGGGCCGCGACGCCGGTATTCAATGATCTTAGTGTCGACATGGGTGTCTTCCACCATCATCGCATAGTCGAGCACGGTCATGTCCGACATACCGCCGCGGCGATGCCGGGCGTCGAGATAGCTGCGGAAGAGCGAGTATTGCTCGGTCGAAGGCTGCGCGTCATGCATGGCGCCGACAAGGTCGGCATTGTGCTGGATGACGCGGCGCATGTTGCGGCTGGGACTGAATTCCTGTGCCAGGATGCGGACCGACACACAGGCGCGGCACGATTCACAGGCCGGACGGTAGGCGATGTTCTGCGAGCGCCGGAAGCCGCCTTGCGTCAGCAGGTCATTCATCTCCGGCGCCTTGTCGCCGACAAGGTGCGTGAACACCTTGCGCTCGAACTGTCCCTCCAGGTAAGGGCACGGCGACGGCGCGGTCAGGAAGAACTGCGGCGACTGGGTCGGATGCTGCGTCATCTAATCTTGGAAACGCTCCTGCGAATCGCCCTACCTTTGGCCCGGTCGCCGAAAAATTCAACAGGATTATGCTGCCGCGATGGCCTTGGCCTGTTCATATTTAAGCACGGGCGACGCGGCGGCTTGATGCGCGCGGCCGTGAATCCGTCAGATATCGGTGCGGGTTACGACGGTGCCGAGCAGCAGGTCGTGCAGCGTGCGCTTGCGGTCGGAGAACAGTGTGACCAGGAGCACTAGCGGCGTCAGGATGACGTTGCCGGCCCAGAACAGCACCGAGTGAACCACAGCCGTCATGCCGTCGATGCGGCTGCCGTCGAGCTTCTCCAGGCGGATGCCCATGATCTTCATGCCAGTCGTCGCCTGGTCGCGGCTGCCCAGCGTGTTCCAGATGTAGAGGATGGCGACCATCGGCACCAGCACGGAAAACAGCGCCCAGCCGAGGCCAAAGGTCAACAGGCCGAGAATGGCGACCAGGATGGCGAAGGGAATGGTCAGCAGCGCGACGAAGAAATAGTCGAGCAGGAAGGCGAAAATGCGCCTTGTCCGCACCCCACGATATGCGCGGGTGTCCTCAAACCTCGTCGTAATGATCTCGCCGTCCAATACGCGTGCGTTCATATCCGTTCCTCGATCGCAGCACCCCCGTGGGAATGCCTGCCGCCTTTTCAAATGGTGAGGGCGGCCTGGAATTCAAGGAACGTGCCCGCCACCGCCGGGCGCGACGTCAGAAGATGCCGGGACAGAGCCTGTAGCGAACCCGCCCGAGATAGTCGCGATACTCCTCTGTCAGCGCCAGGATGCGCTCCTCGCGCAGGATGCGATGGACCTGGAACAGGGTAATGATCGCGTAGACGGCGAAATTGTAGAGCGAGAAGCTCGACAGCAGGAACAGGATGTGCCCTGCCAGATAGCCGGCATAGATTGGGTGCCGCACGAACCGATAGGCGCCGCCGGTGACGACGCCGCGGTTGGCCGGCAGGATGGCGAAGGAGCGGCCAAGCGACATCTTACCCCAGATCACCAGCCACAGCGCCAGGAATTGCAGCGGCGCCGCGATATAGAGCGGGATGACGGCGATTCCATCCTGGAACGATACGAAACCCGAACCGAAAGCGGCCGTCACCGAGATGAATACCGTGAAAGGGCTCCAGTCGCGGACAATAGGCCGGCGCGCCAGCAGCAGCCAGGTAAAGGTCAGAACGTCGGAGATCATGAGCAGCAGGATATTCAGCCGGCCCGGATCGATGACGAGGTGACGCGCACCGCGATAGACGAAGACCGCGGCGACCACCAGCGCGATGAAACGGAACATGCCCTCGCGCAGGTCGGTGAGAACCGCGCTGCTCTGAAGGCCGGACCAGAAACCGGTCTCTGCGCCAGGCAGCGCATCGCTTTTGGAAATCGCCAACTCTGTTACCCCGATGGTCCCCTCAACATGGACCATTGCACGCAAGCCTTGCCGTCCGGTTAAGGTTTCGCATGCTTTTGGTTGCGTCGGCGGATTCGCCTGCCGAGGGAATGGTGTTGCCTGTTGAACATAACATTCTTCCCGGTCTAGCTTGCTGCGGCGCACAAAGGGGACGGGACATGGACTACGACATGCTGGTCATCGGCAGCGGCCCTTCGGGGCGCCGCGCCGCGGTGCAATCGGCCAAGCTCGGCAAGTCGGTGCTGGTGGTCGACAGGGGCCGGCGCCTTGGCGGCGTCTCGGTGCATACCGGCACCATCCCGTCGAAGACGCTGCGCGAGACGGTGCTCAACCTCTCGGGCTGGCGCGAACGCGGCTTTTACGGACGCGGCTACCGGGTCAAGCAGGACATTTCGATCTCGGACCTGGTCGACCGGCTGCACAAGACGCTCGACCATGAGGTCGAGGTGCTGCAGCACCAATTCATGCGCAACACGGTGAAGAGCGCGCGCGCCGCGGTGAAGTTCCTTACGCCGAACAAGGTCAGCCTGACCGCCGACAATGGCGACTATAGCGAAGTCGGATTCGCCAACGCGCTGATCGCCGTCGGCACCAGGCCGCACCGCCCGGCCGACGTGCCCTTCGACAAGAAGCGCGTCGTCGATAGCGACGAGATGCTGGAGCTCCATCATCTGCCGCGCACGCTGACGGTGATCGGCGCCGGCGTCATCGGCGTCGAATACGCTACCATCTTTTCCGCCCTCGACGTGCCGGTGACACTGGTCGAGCCGCGCAACACCATCCTCGACTTCATCGATCGCGAGATCGTCGACGACTTCATCCACCAGATGCGCGACCGCGGCATGACCATCCGCCTCGGCAGCACGGTGAAGGAGATCGCCTCGAAGCCCGACCATGCCGAGGTGACGCTGGCCGACGGCCGCACCATCCGCTCCGAGATGGTGCTCTACGCCGCCGGCCGCACCGGCAACGTCGCCAGCCTCGGCCTCGACACGGTCGGCATCGAGGCCGACGCCCGCGGCCGCATCAAGGTCGATCCGCAGACTTTCCAGACCAGCGTGCCGAACATCTACGCGTCCGGCGACGTTATCGGCTTCCCGAGCCTGGCTTCGACGTCGATGGAGCAGGGCCGGGTGGCGGCTTGCCACGCCTTCGGGGTTCACCTGCCGCCGCCGCCGGAGAGCTTTCCCTATGGCATCTACGCCGTGCCCGAGATTTCGACGGTCGGCCTGTCGGAAGAGCAGGTGCGCGACAGCGGCGCAGCCTACGAGGTCGGCTTGGCGCGCTTCCGCGAGACCTCGCGCGGCCACATCATGGGCGTCAGCAGCGGTTTCCTGAAGCTGTTGTTCTCGGTCGAGACGCGCCGCCTGCTCGGCGCCCATATCGTCGGCGAGGGCGCCACCGAGCTCATCCATATCGGCCAGGCGGTGATCAATCTCGGCGGCACGGTCGACTTCTTCGTCAACAACACCTTCAACTACCCGACGCTGGCCGAGGCCTACAAGATCGCCGGCCTGGACGCCTGGAACCGGATGGGACATGGGTGAGGGGGATCGGGCGAGGCCGGTCGAGTAGCCCCCTCGACGCGTGTCTGGACGATGTTCCTATAACATGCCGGGATGGTCTCGATCGTTGATGGCCGCACCGGGCCCGCCTGGCCCAGTCAGGCGACCGCGACAGGCGCTGCCAGCCACTGCCGCAGGATCGCGGCGTCCGCATCGCCAAACTCGTGGCCCGAGGCAACAATGCGCGCGTCAACCTCGGCTTGGCGTTCGCTGAACAGCGTCACCAGGGCAGGGGCGAACGGGCCATAGGTCTGGTCGGCGGCACCGGCAATGATCAACACGCGGCTGCCGCCGAGGTCGGCCGTCGGCGAGATGTCGAGCACCGGCATCGCCCTCAACAGCGCCGCCTGTCTGACAATGCCGGGATGGAGCAGCATCAGGCTGGAGACGACATTGGCGCCGTTCGAATAGCCAAGGAAGGTCGCGCGTTGCAGGTCGAGCCGCTGCACCTCCGCGACGTCCGTCACGAACTGGGCATAGGCGGCCGTCTCGGCATGAATGGAGACCTGCTCGAAACTGGTCGGCGTGATTCGCTCGAACCAGCGAAATCCGTCCTCCTGTGGAATGCGGCCGCGCGCCGCGACGATCACCGAACGCGGCGCGATCTGCCTTGCCAGCGGCAGCATGGTCGTCTCGTCGACACCTGACCCGTGCAGCACGAACAGGCACTCGCCGCTTGCGTTCGCCGGCCTCAGCAGACGGTAAGGAAAGGCGAGGTCCCGGCGCAGGATACTGTTTTTATCGCTATATTCGGAAGCGCTCATATCCATTTGATTCCATAAGAGATTTATTGATTTGCCGGCTTCAAAACGGAATATTTTCGCGCTCCGCGAAAGTTGATTGAACCAGGCGCAATTCGGGCCGTTTTTCCGCCGATACACTCCCCCGTGGGAGGAATCGAAGCGGTGCGCCCCGGGGGTCGCATTTGCTGGCTATGAACAACCAGCTTTGAGGCCTTTTGTCGATGACCACCCCTGTTCCCAACGACCGCGATAAGCGTGTCGGAGAGCGCGATACGCGCATCAACGATCGTGACACACGTATCGATCGTGACACGCGTATCGACGTGCTGCGCGCGCTCGCGCTGCTCACCATTTTCGTCGACCATGTGCCTGGCACCGTTTTCGAGAACTGGACCTACAAAAATTTCGGCTTTTCCGACGCGGCGGAAGCCTTCGTGCTGATTTCCGGCATCTCGGTGGCGCTGGCTTATGGCACGAAGTTCAAGCCGGGCGGCCGGTTGCTCGCGACCTTGAAGATGTGGCGGCGCGCCGGGGTGCTCTACATCTCCCACATCGTCATCACGATGGTGGTGATCGCGCTGTTTAGCGCCGCCGCGCTGTTCGCGCACCGGCCGGAAATGCTGGCGATGATCAACATAGAACCCTTGATGCGCAACACGCCGCAGGCCCTGCTCGGCATCGTCACGCTCGGCCACCAGCTCGGCTACAACAACATCTTGCCGGTCTATGCGGCGCTGCTTCTGGCGGCGCCTGCTTTCGTGCTGTTCGTCAGCTATCGGCCCGTGCCGGCGCTGATCGCGTCCGGCCTGCTGTGGCTCGTCGCCGGCATCTGGCAGATCGCGCCGCCGAACTATCCGGAGCCCGGCCTCTGGTTCCTCAATCCGCTGTCCTGGCAGTTCCTGTTCAACATAGGCCTTGCCGCCATGCTGCATGTGAAGCGCGGCGGGCGCATCCCGGTCAATCCGTGGCTGCTTGGCGCCGCCGGCATCTATGTGGGCGGCGCGGCGATCTGGGTGCACACTCCGCTCTGGGGTCAGATCACCTGGTTCAACCTGCCGGTGGTGATCGGCGGCTTCGACAAGACCTTCCTGTCGCTGCCGCGGCTCTTGCACATTCTTGCGGTCAGCTACCTGATCGTCGCGCTGCCGGCGGTCTCCAACCTCTTCCGCGTCCGGCCCGACAATCCGCTCGCGATCCTGGGCAAGCGCTCGCTGCCGGTGTTCATCGCCGGCACGCTGCTCGCCATGGCGGCGCAGGTGCTGAAGCTGATCAACCCGGGCGGCCCGGCCTACGACACGCTGCTGATCGCGGCAGGCATCGCTATGCAGCTCGCGCTTGCGCTCTACCTCGAATGGCTTGCCAGCCTCGGCCCATCCCGCGCCAAGCCGGTGCGCGAGGAGCCTGCGCGTGCGACATTCGGCGTGCAGCCGCTGCCGGCGCGGGCGGGCGGCTACTGACCGCAGGGCAAAGAAATGCCTACGATCTATCCGAATTGCCTCAGCCCGCTCAGGCTTTCGGTGCCGGCCCGGTCGAACCTCTGACGACGAACTCGACGCCCATCGTTTCGCGCCGCACCGCGCCATCATGGTCGAGAATCATGCGCGCGGCGCGGCGGCCGATCTCGGTGATCGGCTGGGCGATGGTGGTCAGCGGCGGTGTGGACAGCGCGCCGTCCGGCACACCGTCAAAGCCGACAATGGAGACATCGCCGGGAACGTCGAGCCCCCTTGCTCTTAGCCAGTCGATGGCGATCAGGGCCATGCGGTCCGACATCGCCAGGATGGCGGTCGGCGGTTCGCCGCTGGCGAAGATCGCCTCGAGGCCGGCCCTGGTGCTTTTTTCCTCGTTCTCGGTCTCATAGACCGGGATCTTCGCCGTATCGATGCCGAAGCGGGACAGCTCCTCGAAATAGCCCGCAAGGCGATCGCGCGTTCCGGTGTAGACCGCGCTGCGCACCACCTCCGGCGTTACGAAGCCGGTGCGATTGTCGGCAAAGCCCAGCGACAGGACGGCGAAACGGCGATGGCCAAGCTCGGCGAGATGGCGCGCGGCGAGCCTGGCGCCGGCGACATTGTCGACGCCGATGGCCGATACGGTCTCGTCCTGGAAGCCGAGCTCAAGCGCGACGAAGGGCAACCTGCGCTCGCGCGTCAGGTCGACAAGCCGCGAGCCGCCTTCGATGCAGAACAGCACAAAGCCGTCGACAAGCGCGCTCTGAATGTTCCAGGCGAGCTTTTCCTGATTGGCGGCCGAGACCAGCGCGATGCCCGCGCCGGTGGCGTCGCAGGCTTCAGAAATGCCGGCCATCATCACGCGGGCGAACGGATCGTCGAAGAAGTAGGAGAGCGGCTCGGTCGTGGCGACGCCGATGGCGTTGACCTTGCCGGCGCGCAGCAAGCGGCCTTTCGGGTCTGGACCGGCATAACCCATCTGCTCCGCCACCGCCTTGACCCGCTCGCGCACCTCGGTGCGCACGATCTCGGGGCGGCTGAAAACATTCGAGGCCGTGCCATGCGAGACGCCGGCGGCCTTGGCGATGTCGGCCAGCCTGATCGGTCTTGCCTGGCCTTCGAGGAGTGATGCCATGTCGTTCCTCCGAATCCGGTCACGGGAAGAACATGACCGCTGAATTGTCGCTGGTCATCTAACATTTTTGTTGGATCGATTCAAATTCCGCTTGACATCGCGTGATTGAGGCCTATGATTTGAATCGATCCAAGTCATCCGCTTTTTTTTGACGGAGCGGTTTCAACAGGAGGGTGCCATGCATCCGGTGAGTTACTTGTTCGAGGACATTTACGGCAACGACTGGGGCATCGCCTCGGCCGCCATTAGCCAGAAGCGGCGCGGCAGAGCGGGTCCCTGGCGCCGCGAACCGCGCTTCCTCGTGGAGCGCAAGCGCGGCTGAACCGCGGCCATTTTTCGGTCCACCAATTGGATCGATTCAACTTGAGGAGAAGCAGTCATGCATCCGATTGGTCATCTGTTTCAGGATATCTACCGCAACTATTGGGGGATCACGCGTAGAACCGAGCAGCCCGAGCGGCGCCGCGCCAACGACCTGCCTTCGCGCAAGCGCAAGCGGCGCGCGAGTTAAAAACGCTCGCCGGAAATACCTACGGTCGAGGACGCCACAGCGCCGAGACGGCGATCGCCACCCAGCCGGCGATCAAAAGTGTACCGCCGATCGGCGCCGACATCGGGAACAGCCGCGAGCCAAGAAAGTCGCGGGCGAGAAGATCGCCGCAGAACAGAAGCAGGCCCGCGAGCAGGACGAGGCTGGCTATCTTGAGGCAGCGATTGCCGCCGGCAAGGCCGATGGCAAGGAACGCCGGCGCATGCATCAGCAGGAAATTGGCCGCCGTGCCGGTGAAGGCGGCGCCGCGATGCGCGGCCGCCGCCGACAGCGCCACGCCGGCCGCGCCGACGAGGCCGGCTGCCAGCACGAGGATCCGGCTCCCGCCGTTTGATACTTGCCCGGTAAGGCTCATCCTGGATCTCCATGTAGCGGTTGAGGTGGAGGCGCCGGTTAGGATTCGCCGGCCTCAACCAGCATATGCCGCGCCCGGCGCGACTGGACAATCCAGTTGTAGGCAGCACCCAGCGCCATCAGCGCCGCCGTGCCCAGAAACACCGAGCGCATGCCGAAATGCCCGCCGACGAAGCCGCCGGACAGCGGCCCCGCGACCTGGCCGACATATTGCGCCGAGATTGCCAGGCCAAGCACATTGCCGCCGATCCCGTCAGGGATGTTGTGGCGGATCACGCTGGTGATGCAGGGCAACAGTCCGCCCAGCGCCAGGCCCATCAGGAAGCGCAGGCCGATCAATTGCCAGCCATTGGTGACGTAGGCTTGCGGAATGAGCAGCAATGCCGAGACGGCAAGGGCACCGACCACGACGTTCCAGTGACCGACGCGGTCGGCGAGTTTCCCCAGCCAGGACGAGGACAGGATGGTACCCAGCGCCGCCGCGGACATGACGACGCCTGCGACCATGGTCACCTTGCTCTGGTCCTCAATGAGTTGCTGCACATAGACGGTGATGATCGGCTCGATCGACATGGTGGCGAAGGCGAGCAGCATGCCGGTGGCCAGCATGGCGACGATCGGCCGCTTGTCCAGGATCTGCGACCAGCCGCTTTTCGGCTTCGTCGTCGAGGCGGGCTTGGGCGCCGGTGGGTTCTCCTTGATCAGGAAAGTCGTCGCCAGGAAGGCCAGGAAAATGACGGCGCCGGACAGCAGGAAGGTCGCGCGGATGCCGATCAGCGGCGGCAGCAGGCCGCCCAGCAGCGGTCCGACCAGCGAGCCCGCCGTGATGCCCGCCGCCAGCACGCCCAGCGCCCAGCCGGAGCGCTCCTTGGGCGTCTGCATCGCCACCAGGATCGTCGAACCCGATGAATAACCGCCGGCAAAACCGATCAGCAATCGAAGCAGCACCAGCTGCCAGACGCTTTCAACCATGCCGGTCAGCGACATGCAGATCGCCATGCCGAACGAAGCGCGTACCAGCATCAGCTTGCGGCCGTAGCGATCGCCCAGCCGTCCCCACAAAGGCGCGACCAGCGCGGCCGCGAAGAAGGTCGCGCCATAGGCGATGCCCGACCACTGCACGATCGCCGCGTGGCCCTCGGCGCCGAGCTGCTCGACGTAAAGCGGCAGGAACGGAAGAAGCAGCGTCATGGCGACAAGCGTGCTGAACGAGCCGGCGAAGCAGACGGCGAGATTGCGTCGCCAATGGATGTTGAAGCCGCTCTGTTCGGGTTCCTTGGGCGTCATGTCATGCGTACCAATGCTGGGGTTGTTGCGGATACCAATTTGGGATACCAAGCTGGTATCCGTCATGGACCTGACACCGGCCGCTGTCAATGCGGGCGCTGTCAGCGCGGCTTGGAAAACGGGACGACAAATGTCGCAGATGCAAAATGTCGAAAGACAGCTTCGCGAGATGATCCTTGGGCTGGAGATCGGCCCGGGCGAGCGGCTGACCGAGCGCTGGATCGAGAGCCGCTTCGGCGCGTCGCGCACGCCGGTGCGAGCCGCATTGCTGCGCCTGGAGACGGAAGGGCTGATCGGCCGCGACGGCCGCGGCTGGACGGTGGCGCCGATCAACCTTGCCGAACTCGGGCAGATCGCCGTCTACCGCGAGGCGGTCGAAGTCGCGGCAGTTCGCCTCACGGCGGCGCTCGAAGACCGTAGCGACATCGACATGATCGCGGCGATGCTCGATTCCTGCGATGCCGGGACGCCGCGCGAGGAGTGGCATCGCGTCGGCATGGATTTCCACATCGAGCTGGCAAGGCTTTCCGGCAACGAGTTTCTGCTCCGGGCCGTGCGCGACGCGATGACCAGGCTGTCGCGTGCGCGCTGGCTGGAGGTGCGCGATGAGAAGGCGCTCGGCCGTGCCTGGGCCGAACATCATGCCATCCTCGCCGCCGTCAGGAGCGCCGATGCCGATGAAGCGGCGCGGCTGCTTTCCGCTCACATCGCCGGCAGCCGAGATCGGCTGGTCACCTCATTGCATGACGACCGGCGCGGTTTGCGCGCACGCGGGTTTGCCGTGGTCGCGGCTTGAGGGAAAGCGTCAACACAACGCCGGTTGCATTAGCGGGCTTGCAACATGGCCGGGAGAATGCTGTAGGAGACGAGGGGAACTTGCTGAACTCGCGGACGTATGGCCACACTCTCTCGAACCGCCGCAAAGCTGTTCTATTACGCGCGCAATTTCGCGCGCGACCGCGCACCGCAGTCCCTGTTTCGCGACCGCCTCGCCAGCCGGCTTGAACAGGCCATGCTTTCGGGCAAGACGGTTCGCGAGCGGCTGAACTACTACAACAAGCTGGAACACCCGTTCGTGCCCAGTCCGGACGCCATGGCCGTCGGCAAGCTGCCGTCCTCTTCCAGCATGTATTATTACGACCTCAAGGAATTCGCGCGCTATTTCGATCCCGGCCTGCTGATCGATTTCGAATTCGGCGACGTTGTTGGGGTTCCGGAGTTCCCGAGGATCGTCAAGGACCGGCCCATCGGCGGCGACAATGCGAACGGCGTGCTGATGAAGCTGAACAAGTTCCGTCACTTCTACATGCCCCCCGACAAACTGTCTTTCGCCGCCAAGCGTCCGATGGTGGTCTGGCGCGGTCATCTCAACAATCCGATTCGCACCCGCTTCGTCGAAAAAGCCGCCGACCTGCCGATTTGCGATGCGGGTTCCCACAGGGCCGATGCGCCGGACGGATACCGCAAGCCGTTCCTGAACATCGAGCAGCAGCGGCAGTATCGCTACATCGTCTCGCTCGAAGGCAATGATGTCGCGACGAACCTGAAATGGATCATGAGCTCCAATTCACTCTGCCTCATGCCGGAACCGACCTACGAAACCTGGTTCGCCGAAGCCCAGGTCGAGCCCAACGTCCATTACGTGCCGCTGCAGCCGGATTTCTCCGACCTGCTCGACAAGGTGGCCTATTTCGAAAAACATCCCGACGAGGCTGGGCGGATAACAGCCGCCGCCAATGCCTATTGCCGCAGATTCGGCAATGAGCAGGACGAGCAGGCGATCTCGCTGCTCGTCCTTTATAAATATTTCGTGCTGAGCGGACAGGTAAAGCCCGACGCGGAAGTCTGGCGCTTTATCGCCGGCTGAGCGTTTTAAGCGTGAGAGCGGTCGAGCACCTCGTCGGCCGGCCCGAAACGATCCCTGGCCGTGAACTGCTGGTGCCAATAGGGATAAAGCACCGGCGGCCGGCTGACGACGTCGAGACGCTGCCGTTCGTCCTCGGTGAGCGACAGGCTTGCCGCGGCGAGGTTGTCCTTGAGCTGCGCCTCGTTGCGCGCGCCGATCACCAGCGAGCTTACGGCCGGCCGGCCGAGCAGCCAGGCAAGCGCCACCTGCGCGCCCGACACGCCGCGTGCCTTGCCGATGAAGTTGAGCACGTCAACAATGCGCCACAGGCGATCCTCATCGCGGATCGGCGGTTCCGTCCAGCCGCCGATCTGGCGCGCGGTCGGGCTGTCGCGATGGTATTTGCCGGAGAGCAGTCCGCCGGCAAGCGGGCTCCAGACGAGCACGCCGAGGCCCTGGTCGACCGAGATCGGCAGCAATTCGTATTCGGCCTCCCGCGCTTCCAGCGTGTAGTGGATCTGCTGAGTGATGAAACGGGCCTGATGGCGGCTGTCGCTGACGGCAAGGGCCTTCATTACCTGCCAGCCCGACCAGTTGGAGCAGCCGATATAGCGGATCTTGCCCTGATTGACCAAGGTGTCGAGCGCCGCGACCGTCTCCTCGACCGGGGTGAGCCCATCCCATTGGTGGACGAAATAGACGTCGATGACGTCGGTCCTGAGCCGCTTCAGGCTCTTTTCGCACTCGCGGATCAGATGATGGCGCGACAGGCCTTCGTCATTGGGGCCGGTGCCGATACGCATGCGCGCCTTCGAGGCGATCAGCACATCGTTCTTGCGCTTGCCGCCAAGCGCCTCGCCGATGATCTCTTCCGACAACCCGCTGGAATAGACGTTTGCGGTGTCGATGAGGTTGATGCCGGCATCGATGCAGGTGTCGATGATGCGTTTGGCTTCCGAAAGATCCGAATTGCCGACGGCGGCGAACGGACCGGTGCCGCCGAAGGTCATGGTGCCAAGCGTCAATGTCGAGACTTTCAAGCCGGATCGGCCGAGCGTGCGGTATTCCATGTCGGTCCTCGCAATTTGTTTTGAAGAAGCGCCGTGGCGAGCGCCGGAAAGAGCGAGGGATTTGTAGGACAATTCCCGCCGCTTGTCGCCCGCTATCGATACGGGGTCGATCACATATCTTCCATATCGATGCAGCTGCCGGGCGATTGCAATAAAACCGTCATTGCGCCTCTGTATCTCAGTCGGCTTACGGAGCGTCCGGCCGGGGCTTCCGAAGCGGTGATGGCTGACAGGCAGACGGAGCAGCGCGATGAATGAACTGATACCGAATTCCGGGGCCAAGGACTGGCTGGAGGCCGAGCTCGAGGATACGCTCGACGAGGACTATGAGCTGGAGCTGTCCGAGCCGGCGCTCTCGCTCGAGATCGCCAAGATCTACAAGAAGTCGCATCCGCCCTCCATCGAGCGCATGACCTATTTTCGCGAGCTGCTCAGGCTGCAGTCGGAGCTGATCAAGCTGCAGTCCTGGGTCGCCTACCACAAGAAGAAACTGGTAGTGGTTTTCGAAGGCCGCGATTCCGCCGGCAAGGGCGGCGTCATCAAGCGCATCACGCAGCGGCTCAATCCGCGCATCGCCCGTGTCGTGGCATTGCCGGCGCCGACCGAGCGCGAGAAGTCGCAATGGTATTTCCAGCGCTACGTGCCGCATCTGCCCGCGGGCGGCGAGATCGTGCTGTTCGACCGCTCCTGGTACAACCGCTCCGGCGTCGAGCGGGTGATGGGCTTTGCCAATGGGGACCAAGTCGAGGAGTTCTTCCGCGACGTGCCCGAATTCGAGCGCATGCTGGTCCGTTCCGGCATCACCCTGGTGAAATACTGGTTCTCGATCACCGACGAGGAGCAGCAGATGCGCTTCCTGATGCGTATCCACGATCCGATGAAGCAGTGGAAGCTCTCGCCCATGGACCTGCAGTCGCGTGTGCGCTGGGAGCAATACACCAAGGCCAAGGAAGAGACCTTCGCCCGCACCAACATTCCGGAAGCGCCCTGGTTCATCGTCGAGGGCAACGACAAGAAGCGGGCACGGCTGAACTGCATCGACCATCTGTTGCAGCAGATGCCTTATGAGGAGGTTCCGCACGAGGAAATCACGCTGCCGGAGCGCGTCTTCAATCCAGAATATGAGCGCCAGGTCCTGCCGCGCGAACTCTACGTGCCGGAGAAGTATTGAAGAGTCTTTCCTTCTCCCCTTGTGGGAGAAGGTGGATCGGCGCGCAGCGCCGAGACGGATGAGGGGTGTTGGAATGAGGCGGTGACGATTTCCAGTTCGTTGCCAAGCTGGAGCACCCCTCATCCGACCTCGCTTCGCGAGGCCACCTTCTCCCACAAGGGGAGAAGGAGAAGCCTGGCCTACGCCCGCCCGATCATCACATGCGTGGCATCCGCCGTGGCAACCTGTTCCATGCACTGATACCCCAGCTTCAGCATATCGAGCCCGGCGAACAGATGCTCGCCCGAGCCGAGCAGGACAGGCGAGATGGCCAGATGCATCTCGTCGATCAAGCTCTCCTGCAGATACTGCCGAACGGTCGAGACGCCGCCGCCGACCCGCACATCCTTGCCGCCGGCCGCTGCCTTTGCCTGTTCGAGCGCCGAATGGATGCCGTCAGTAACGAAGTAAAAAGTCGTGCCACCTTCCATCTCGATCGGTGCGCGTTTGTAGTGCGTCAGCACGAAAGTCGGTACATGATAGGGCGGGTTGTCGCCCCACCAGCCTTTCCATTTGTCGTCCGGCCATTCGCCGCGGCTCGGCGCGAACATGTTGCGGCCGAGGATCCACGCGCCGACATTCTCGAAGCTGCGGACCGCAAAATCGTTGTCGGTATCCGTGGTCCCGCTATCTTTGCCGATCATCTGGTGGAAAGAGCGGGTCTTGATCATCCATTTGTGCAGATTTTCGCCACCGACGCCCAGCGGCGTGTCGAGGCTTTGGTCGGGACCGGCGCCGTAACCGTCGAGCGACAAGGTGAAAGCGTTGACACGCAACTTGGACATGGCTGCCTCCTAAACCAGTTGTAATTCGAAATCAGTCTTTGGGATAGCTTAACTGATTGCGTATTGCAAGCAGTTTTATTCCAGCAGGCTGACGACTTTCAGATGGGCCATCCTGCCGACCCGGTTGTTCCTCGAGGCGATCTGTGACAGCGTTTCTCCGGTCAGGGTAACGTTATGCCTGCGCGATGACCGCTCGACCCCAGGATCAGAAGTTTGCCATACGGGTGCTCACACCGCAGTTGTGGCCCGCGCTCGAGGACCTGTTCGGCGAAAAGGGCGCGGCGGCGGGATGCTGGTGCATGTACTGGCGCATCGGCGCCGGCTACCGCAAGCAACCGGCTGATCGCAACCGGTCGGCGTTCAAGACGGTGGTGGAAAGAGGACCGCCGCCAGGTTTGCTTGCATTCGAAAGGGAAAAGGCCGTCGGCTGGTGTCAGATAACGCCGCGCAGTGCCTTGCCGCATCTGGGCAGGGTCTGGCGGCTGAGGGCTGGCGACGATGTGCCGGTATGGTCGCTGTCTTGTCTCTATATTCGCATCGGCTATCGCAGGCGAGGGATCGCCACCGCATTGATCGAAGGCGCGGTGGCGCTTGCGTTCAAGAGCGGCGCGCCAGCCGTGGAGGCCTATCCGATAGACGCGGAGCTGTCGCCCAGTGCGTCAAGCAGCGGCTATGTCTCGACCTTCGAGCGCATGGGTTTCGTCCGCGTGCCGTCTCCAACGAGGGAACGGCCAATCATGCGGCTTACCCGCACGAAAACCGAGCGGGCGTTCGAGGCTAGCCCCTCAGCATCTCCGCCACCACCGGCGCGAAATAGGTGAGCACGCCGTCACAGCCCGCCCGCTTCAGCGCAAGCAGCGATTCCAGCATCGCCTTTTCGCCGTCGATCCAGCCATTGGCGGCCGCTGCCTTGATCATCGAATATTCGCCCGACACTTGATAGGCGAAGGTCGGCATCCGCAGCTCGTCCTTCAGCCGGCGGATGATGTCGAGATAGGGCAGGCCGGGCTTGACCATCAGCATGTCGGCGCCCTCGGCGAGGTCCTGCTCGGCCTCGCGCACGGCCTCGTCGGAATTGGCGTGGTCGATATAGTAGGTCTTCTTGTCGCCCTTGAGCAGGCCGGCCGTGCCGACCGCCTCGCGATAGGGTCCGTAGAAGGCCGAGGCGAACTTCGTCGCATAGGACATGATCGCCACGTCCTGGAAGCCGTTGGCGTCGAGCGCGTCGCGGATGGCGCCGACGCGGCCGTCCATCATGTCGGACGGAGCGATGATATCGGCGCCCGAGGCGGCCTGAATGACGGCAGCCGCGGCGACCTGCTCCACCGTCTCGTCATTGACGATGATGCCGTCGCGCAGGATGCCGTCATGGCCGTGGCTGGTGAACGGGTCGAGCGCCGCATCGGTGATGATGCCGATCTCCGGCACCGCGTCCTTGATGGCGCGCGTGGCGCGGTTGATGACATTGTCGGGGTCGAGGATGTGCGATCCGGTCTGGTCGCGCAGCGCAAGCTCGACATTGGGGAAGGTGGCGATGGCCGGGATGCCCAGCTTGGCCGCGCGCTCGGCTTCCTTCACCGCGAGGTCGAGGGACAGGCGATAGACGTCCGGCATCGCGGCGATCGGCTCGCGCGTGTTCTTGCCGTCGATGACGAAGATCGGCCAGATCAGGTCGTCCACCGAAAGCTGGTTCTCCTGCACCAGCCGTCGCGACCAGTCGGCCTTGCGCATGCGCCGCAGCCGCCGGCTGCCGGTGATCTCATCGACGCTGCGCGCGCCGGCGGGCTTTGCGGGAGTGAATTTGTTCATCGCCGAAACTCTCTTTTGCGCCGGCTTTTACCACGCGTCTCCGCTGCTGACCAATGCGACGCGATTGTGCCAGCGTCGAAGCGCGAGTTCCTCGCCCCTGCCAAAGGCGGGGGAGAGGTGGCCGCGAAGCGGACGGAGAGGGGGCCTTCGTAGGGCGCTCCCCTCTCCGTCTCGGCTTCGCCGAGCCACCTCTCCCCACTGCGTGGGGCGAGGAACCCTCACGGCTGCCCGTGCCCCGACAAGATCTGCGCCGCGCCCCTGATCGCCACACGGAACGCCTCGTCGAAGCTGACGCCGCGCGCCTGCCAGCGATAGGTCCTGCCGCGATCGGCCAGCCGCCAGTCGGCGATCCAGCCAAGCTCCTTGTCGCTCCACACGATGCTGCCGGCGAGCGCCCGGGCCGCTCCCGCTTTCTTCGCGAGCTTGTCGAGCTTTGCCATATCGGCGGCCGCGAGCGCCCTTTCGTCCAGGCCGCCAAGCTGGCTGGCCTTTGGAAAGACAATGCGCATCAGCAGTGGACTTGTGGCGTTGGCGAAGGATTCCCTCATGGTCTTGCCCAGGTCCTCATCCGCCGTCAGCACGAAATGCCGCGAGCCCTGCTCGGCGGTCATGAAGACGGCGATAGGCGGCCGCTCGCCGAGCCAGGCCCTGCTGCCGAGCTGCGCCAGCAGCTTGTCGATGACAGCTGGCTTGTAGAGGCAGGTGAGATCATGCGGCCTGTCATGCGTGCCTTGCTCGTCATGGATCGGGATGCCTTCGAGGCGGTCGTGATAGCGGAAGGACTGCACGAAGTCGGCCGCCTTGTCGCGCAGAGCCAGCATCTCCGTCTTCTGCGTCAGGCGCTGGTCGCCCGAGACCTTGACCAGCACCTTGTCGAGGCAATCCTTGAAGCCGATCTCGCGATTTGCCTCGCCGGTGCCGGTGACGATCGCCTGCGCCTGGTAGAGCTCGGCGATTGTCGCGGCGCGGACGGGCAGTCCCAGACATAGGAGACCGACCAATCCAACCGCGAAGCGGGAAATTCCAGGCATGTCGATCTGCTCGAAACCTGTCGGGCGCGGGCACAGTGCTTTGCCGGTTACCTAACATCTGGCGCTGCCGCCCGCCAGCGCAAGGAGCGCCCCCCAGTAACCGCCGCCATTGACGCGTCTCCATGCCGCCTTTAGCACTTCTCTCCCCCGGCGGGCGGAGAGAGGGATTCTCTGGTGATGGATTTTGGCGGAGGCGACGAGATCCGCTTCGAGCGGCTGGGCAGAGCGGGTGTGGTCACTTTGACCCGCCCCAAGGCTCTCAACGCCGTCACGCACAACATGGTCAAGGCGCTCGGCAGGGCGCTCGACGCCTGGGAGCAGGACACGGGCGTCGATGTCGTCGTCGTCAAGGCCAAGGGCAGGGCGTTTTCCGCCGGCGGCGACATCCTGCATATTTACGAGGCCGGCCGCGCCGGCGAACCTCCGGTCGATTTCTTCGCCGACGAGTACCGGCTCAACGCCCGCATCGCGCGCTTCAAAAAACCTTATATCGCTTTGATCGACGGCATCGTCATGGGCGGCGGCGTCGGCATTTCCTTCCATGGCTCGCATCGCGTGCTGACCGAAAACGCGCAGTTCGCCATGCCGGAGGTCGGCATCGGCTTTTTCCCGGATGTCGGCGCCAGCCATTTGCTGCCGGATCTCGGCGGCTCCTTCGGCATGTATCTCGGGCTGACCGGAAATCGCATCCGCTACGGCGATGCGCTGTGGTCGGGGTTGGCCACACACACCATCAAGGCGCAGGACCAGGTGGGCTTGCTCGACGAGCTGGCGACCAGCGACGATCCGGATGCCGAGCTGCGCAATTTCTCCGTCCCGGCAAAACGCGAGACGGAGCAGCAGGACCTGGATTCGATCGCACGCCATTTTTCGCAAAGCTCGCTTGCCGATATCATCGCCAGCCTCGAGGAGGCCGCCGCCGGCGATGCTTTCGCCGCCAGGACGCTTGCCATGATCAAGACCCGTTCGCCGACCAGCCTAAACGTCGCCTGGCGCGAGATCAGCGCCGGCTCGACACTGTCGATGGACGAATGCATGAAGATGGAGTTCCGCATCCTCAACCGCATGCTTGCCGGCCATGATTTCTATGAAGGCATCCGCGCCGCCATCATCGAAAAAGGCTCGAAGCCCGAGTGGCGGCCCGCACGCCTGGATGAGGTCCGGACGGCCGACATCGACGCCTATTTCGCGCCGCTCGGGGACAAGGAGCTTGTCCTGTGAGCGAGGTCACCTCCAGGCGCGTGGTGCTGCAGCCCTCGACCACCGAGGTCATCTTCGCCTGGTTCCAGCGCGTCATCGCCGGCTACTGCCTGTTGTTCGGCATCCTCTATTGGATCCGCCTCATCGGCATTTATCCGGGCGAGATGTGGCGCTTCGACCTGATGCCGGTGCACTGGCAGGTGGCGGCGGCTATGCTCGCGGTGTTCTTTCCCTTCGCCGCCGCCGGCCTCTGGATGCTGGCATCGTGGGGGCCGGTGATCTGGTTCATCTGCGCCGCGACCGAGACGGTGATGTATGCCGGTTTCCCCGATCTCTTCGGCCACCGGCTGCTGATTGTCGTATCGCACGCCTGCGTGGCCTTGCTCTACATCGTCTTTCGCGTCACCATCTGGCTGCAGAAGCGCCGGCTCCGCCAATGAGCATGATGCCGAAAAGTGTGAAGCGGTTTTCGGACGATATCATGCTCCACCCATAAAGCCGGCCGAGGGCCGGCCTTCGGGGCCGATTTCGCGGCCCCGTTTCACTGGAAAATCAATTGGCTAAATCTTTAGGTTAATTGTTCTTGCTCGGGTGACCGATCGTTAAGCGTCTTCCGAAACCTCTTACCGGTAAGCTCTTGTTAGCCCTGGCGTTTAAGTCGAATTTTATGAGTATTCGATAGTGTCGCGATCAAGGTGAAAAACAAAAAATCACCAAGGCGACAAACGAGAGGCAAAGACAATGATCAATTCGCGTCCGGCGGCGAAGACCGCAAACGTATCCGACGATCGCCGCGAGGCTATCCGCTCGCTTTACATGGAATCGCTGCAGCTGGTGGAGCGTCTGCACCGCCGCCTGCTTGACGTGATCAAGGACGAGTTCGACCGCAACGGCCGCTCCGACATCAACGCCATCCAGGCGCTGCTGCTCTTCAACATCGGCAATTCGGAGCTGACCGCCGGCGAGCTGCGCTCGCGTGGCTACTATCTCGGCTCCAACGTCTCCTACAATCTGAAGAAGCTGGTCGACCTCGGCTTCATCAACCACCAGCGCTCGCGCATCGACCGCCGTTCGGTCCGCGTCTCGCTGACGCCGAAAGGCAACGAGGTGGCCGACGTCGTCGCCGGCCTCTACGAGCGCCATGTCGGCTCGATCGAGGCGGTCGGCGGCATCAACACCGACGAGTTCAAGCAGATGAACCGCGCGCTGCAGCGGCTCGACCGCTTCTGGAACGATACGATCGCTTACCGGATGTGAGCGCTTCGCAATTGGGGACGGGAAAGCCGCGCCGAAGAAGCGCGACCGGGAGAAGAGTAGGGGATCGGTGCTTGAAGCGCACCGGTCCTATCCTTTTGGCGAAGGCGGGCATCTGCGGGAGTTTGACCGTCGCTCTGCGCATTGAAGCTCCGCGCCTGAAGGGCAGGGTGCTTACTTCGCAAGGACGCGCCAGCTCGCGCGATGCAAAAAAGCATCGCCGCCCTTCCTTTCACCTTGCCGCCGCATGCAAATCGCGGGCCAAGGCCACGTTGCCGCCATAATCGCGGTCAATGCGGTTTGTGAGTGACGCTGCGGGCCTGTACCTTGCGCTCCTTGGAACCTGCGTTGCGGCAGCGCGTTTCTGGCGGCCGACCGATGCGGGTCATGGTTGGCGAATTGTTAAGTTTGCCACCCCTAGAGTGCGGACAAGCCGCCCGGCAAGCGATTGAGCGAGAGCGAATAGCCAAGAATGTCTGCCATGAGAACCAGCCGCCGTTTCTTCCTCACCGGAGCCTCCGCGCTTGCCGCCGCAATGGTCGCCGGCCAAGCGAGCGCCCAGGACGTGATCGGGGACATCCTGAAATCCTCGACCCGCGGCAACTGGGACGACCAGTTCGACGCCCGCGGCACCGACACCAACAAGGTCGCTTCGACGCTGCCGATCTTCAGCCTGCAGACGGTGGCCTTCACCGAGCAGGCGGTGGCGCAGTACCAGAACATCGTCTCCCAGGGCGGCTGGGAGCAGGTTCCGGCCACCAAGAAATTGCAGCTTGGCGACGACGATCCGGATGTCGTGCCGTTGCGCAAGCGCCTGATGGTCTCGGGCGACCTGCCGCAGAGCGCCGGCATTTCGACGGCCTTCGATTCCTATGTCGACTCGGCGGTAAAGCGCTTCCAGCTCCGTCATGGCCTGCCGGCCGACGGTGCCATGGGCAAATACACTTATACGGCAATGAATGTCTCGGCGCAGATCCGGCTCGGCCAGTTGCAGACCAACCTGCAGCGCCTGAAGGAAAAGGCCGGCACGCTGGGCGACCGTTACGTGCTGGTCGACATTCCGGGCGCCCAGGTCGAAGCGGTCGAGAACGACCGCGTCGTGCTGCGCCACACCGCGATCGTCGGCAAGATCGACCGCCAGACGCCGATCGTGAACTCGAAGATCAACGAGATCATCGTCAACCCATACTGGAATGCGCCGGTCTCGATCGTGCGCAAGGACATCATTCCGCTGATGCGGAAGGACCCGAACTACCTCAAGGACAGCCACATCCGCCTGTTCGCGCCGGATGGCAGCGAGGTCGATCCGATGACCATCGACTGGTCGACGGACGACGCCGCGAAATACCGTTTCCGCCAGGATCCCGGCGCCGGCAACGCCATGGCCTCGGTCAAGATCAACTTCCCGAGCCCGGACGGCGTCTACATGCACGACACGCCGCAGCAGAGCCTGTTCGGCAAGCTGATGCGCTTCGATTCCTCCGGCTGTGTGCGTGTCCAGAACGTGCGCGACCTCGTCACCTGGATCCTGCGCGACACGCCCGGCTGGGACCGCCAGCATTTCGAGGCAGCGATCAAGACCGGCGAGAACACCCCGATAAATGTGGTCAACCCGGTGCCGGTTCACTTCCTCTATCTGTCGGCGTGGTCGACCGCCCCGGGCGTCGTGCAATTCCGCGACGACATCTACGGCCTCGACGGCGCCAGCGAGCTGCAGATCAGCTCCGCGCTTTAAGCATTCGATCTAAGAAGAAAAAGGCCGCTCTCGTAGCGGTCTTTTTTGTTCAGGCCAGCCGCAGGGTTTGATCAGGGATCGAACTCGGCTTCAGACTGGCGGGCATCGAGGCTGAGCGCGCCGAACTGCAGGCCATGCTTCGTCCTGGTGGCATCAACGACCACACGGCGTGCAAGCTGTTCACCGAGATCACCTTCTCCGAAACGACCTCAAGGGCGGCGAACCGCGGGATTAGAACCGGGTGCGCTTGTCTTGGCGCAAACCGGCCAGCAAATTTCGCGCCCCAAACGTGGCGGGCCGAAAACAACTGTGTTAATGCGCGGCGACCTCGCAGACCTCCGGCCCCAAGGGAAAGCAAGCCATGTCAAATGCCGCGGCAGCCTCCACCAAATTCGAATCCTTCTTCGAGACCACGCTTGCCGATGCCGATCCGGAAATCTTCGGCTCCATCCGCAATGAGCTCGGCCGCCAGCGCCATGAGATCGAGCTGATCGCTTCCGAAAACATCGTGTCGCGCGCCGTGCTCGAGGCGCAAGGCTCGATCATGACCAACAAATATGCCGAGGGCTATCCAGGCAAGCGCTACTATGGCGGCTGCCAGTTCGTCGACGTGGCCGAGGAACTGGCCATCGAGCGCGCGAAGAAGCTGTTCGGCTGCAACTTCGCCAATGTCCAGCCGAATTCGGGCAGCCAGATGAACCAGGCAGTGTTCCTGGCGCTGCTGCAGCCCGGCGACACTTTCATGGGTCTCGACCTGAATTCGGGCGGCCATCTCACTCACGGCTCGCCGGTCAACATGAGCGGCAAGTGGTTCAAGGTCGTCTCCTACGGCGTGCGCAAGGACGATCACCTGCTCGACATGGACGCGATCGAGAAGACCGCGCATGAGACGAAGCCGAAGCTGATCCTCGCCGGCGGCACCGCCTATTCGCGCATCTGGAACTGGAAGCGTTTCCGCGAGATCGCCGATTCGATCGGCGCCTATCTCATGGTCGACATGGCGCATATCGCCGGTCTCGTCGCCGGCGGCATGCATCCGTCGCCGCTGCCCCACGCCCATGTCGTGACCACGACGACCCACAAGTCGCTGCGCGGCCCGCGCGGCGGCATGATCCTGTGCAATGACGAGGAAATCGCCAAGAAGATGAACTCGGCGGTGTTCCCGGGCCTGCAGGGCGGGCCGCTGATGCATGTCATCGCCGCCAAGGCGGTGGCGCTCGGCGAAGCGCTGAAGCCGAGCTTCAAGGCCTATGCCGAAAGCATCGTCGCGAACGCCAAGGCGCTGGCCTCCAGCTTGCAGGAGACTGGCCTCGACATCGTCTCGGGCGGCACCGACAATCACCTGATGCTGGTCGACCTTCGTCCGAAGAACGCCACCGGCAAGCGCGCGGAGGCAGCCCTTGGCCGCGCCAACATCACCTGCAACAAGAACGGCATCCCATTCGATCCGGAAAAGCCGTTCGTCACCTCTGGCGTGCGCCTCGGCACGCCGGCCGGCACCACGCGCGGCTTCGGCCAGGCCGAGTTCCGCGAGATCGGCAAGCTGATCGCCGAGGTGCTGGACGGGCTGAAGGCGGCGAATTCCGATGAAGGCAACGCGGCGGTCGAGGCCGCTGTGAAGGCCAAGGTCACGGCGCTGACCGACCGCTTCCCGCTCTATCCCTATCTCGGTTGACCGGGCGCCGCGCGTCATCTTTTATCCTGCGCTTGCGCCGCTCCTCTGGGCGGCGCGGCTTACTGGAGATCCGATGATGCGTACTTCCCGTCTCGCCGCGGCTTTGCTTGGCCCGCTTGCCGCCTTCGCCGCCTCCGCCGCGATGGCTCAGGACGAAACCAAGCCGAATACTGATCTGCCCGCCACCAATACTTTCGGCAGGTGGACCACCATCATCGATACGCTCGATACCGGGCAGGACGCGCACAAGACCTGCGCCGCCTCGACGGCCTTCCTCGACGGCGCCGGTAACGCAGGCTCCCTGACGCTGTCGATCTCGACCGGCGACGCGCTGCCGCCGGATGCCTATCCGGCCATCATGTTCATCGTCGACAACAAGACCTTGCCGACCGGCGACAAGATCGCCGCGACCTTCGGCGACCCCGGCGTGAAGGTCGCCGCGACGGTCACCTCCAACGCCGCCGCCGGCGGCCGCCCGAGCTGGTTGGTCGACAACCAGGCCAAGACCAGCCTGGCCTTGCTGCGCGCCATGCGCAAGGTCACCTCGCTCGATGTGACTTTCGGCAAACAGGCCGTCGCCAGCATTCCGATGGATGGCTTCACCAAGGCTTATCGCAATCTCGGCACGTCCTGCGGGTTTTCGACCACGGACGTCGCGCCCTGACGTTGCCGGCCTTGGCAGGGCGCTGGCAATTGTGCTTGCGCCTCGCTATCTCTGATAGGAGGGCTCCGCGCTTTGCCATAGCGGCAAAACAAACTAAGCCTTCCGGCATCCTACAGAATCGCCAAACCGAAAGCTTCCCATGCGCTGTCCCTATTGCCAGTCCGAAGATACGCAGGTGAAGGATTCGCGTCCGGCCGAGGATGGCGCCGCCATCCGCAGACGCCGCGTCTGCCCTGATTGCGGTGGTCGTTTTACCACCTTCGAGCGCGTGCAATTGCGTGACCTCGTGGTTATCAAGAAGTCCGGGCGCAAGGTGCCGTTCGACCGCGACAAGCTGCTGCGCTCGGTCGAGATCGCGGTGCGTAAGCGCAATGTCGATCCCGAGCGCATCGACCGCGCCGTCACCGGCATCGTGCGCCAGCTCGAAAGCTCCGGCGAAACCGAGGTTGCCTCGGGCGAGGTCGGCCGGCTGGTCATGGAGGCGCTGAAATCGCTCGATGACGTTGCCTATGTCCGCTTCGCCTCGGTCTACCGCAATTTCCGCGAGGCCAAGGATTTTCACGAGCTGCTGGGCGAATTGAAGGGCGACGAGGAGAAGACCGAAGAGGACGCCGGCTGATCATGGCGGGACAGCGACTGGACGAGGCCGCGCGGGCGGCCCTTGATCGCCGTTTCATGGCCGCGGCCATCAGGCTGTCGCGGCGGAATGCCGGCCGCACCTCGACCAACCCTTCTGTCGGTACCATCATCGTGCGCGACGACGGCGCCGGTCCGATGATCGTCGGCACCGGCGTGACGGCCGTGGGCGGCCGCCCCCATGCCGAGACCGAAGCGCTTGCCGAGGCCGGCGAGCTTGCGCGCGGCGCTACAGCTTACGTGACTTTGGAGCCCTGCGCCCATCACGGCCGCACGCCGCCCTGCGCCAACGCGCTGGTCAATGCCGGCATCGCCCGCGTCGTCGGTGCGGCGAGCGATCCCGATCCGCGCGTCTCCGGCAAAGGCTACGCCATCCTGCGCACCGCCGGTGTCGAGGTGGTGGAGAAGGTGCTGGCCGCCGAGGCCGCCGAGCAGATGGCCGGCTACCTGACTCGTTCCCTGAAAAAACGTCCGGAAGTGACGCTGAAGCTTGCGCTTTCGAGCGACGGCAAGATCGGTCGCAAAGGCGCCGGCCAGGTTGCCATCACCGGCGAGGTCGCACGGCGCGATGTCTATCTGATGCGCGCCGAGTCCGACGCCATCCTGGTCGGCATCGGCACCGTGCTGGAGGATGATCCGGCGCTGACCGTGCGCCTGCCGGGACTGGAGAACCGCTCGCCGGCGCGCATCGTCCTCGATCGCCAGATCCGGTTGCCGGAGACGTCGAAGCTGGTCTCGGGCGTCGACCGCGTGCCGCTCTATGTCGCTGCTTGCCCAGAGGCCGACGCGCACCGGCGGGCGTCGCTCGAACGCGCAGGCGTGCACTTCATCGGCACGGAAACCTATGAAAGCGAGATAGCCTTGCCGGAGTTGCTGGAGGATCTGGCGGCACTCGGCATGGCGAGCGTTTTGGTCGAAGGCGGCGCCACGGTGGCCAAGGCCTTCCTCGAGGAGGATCTTGTCGACCGCATTGTCCTCTTCCAAGGCCCGGACGCCATTGGCGAGGACGGCATTGCATCGCCCATCGACGCCGACCACATCCCGGCTGGATTTCGCAAGCTGCGCGACATGCGCTTCGGCGAGGACAGTTACGCCGAGTGGGTAAGACCATGAGCCCAAAAAGTGGGAACCGGTTTTTGGATAAGATCACGGTCAATACGAAAGACGCTCTCTGATGTTTACGGGAATTGTGACTGATGTTGGTACGGTTGCGAGCGTGAAGCCGCTCGCCCAAGGCATCGGCCTGCGCATCGACACCGCCTACGACCCCGAGACCATTGCGATCGGCGCTTCGATTTCCTGCGGCGGCGTCTGCTTGACCGTCACGGCGCTGCCCGAGCACGGCTCGAATGCGCGCTGGTTCGAGGTCGAGGCCTGGGAGGAAGCGCTCAGACTGACCACCGCGTCAAGTTGGAAGCCCGGCACCAGGATAAATCTCGAACGCGCGCTGAAGATCGGCGACGAGCTCGGCGGCCACATCGTCTCCGGTCATGTCGACGGCACCGCCGAAATCGTCGAGCGCAAGGAAGAGGGCGATGCCGTGCGCTTCACGCTGGAGGCGCCGCGCCATCTGGCGAAGTTCATCGCGCCCAAAGGGTCGGTCGCGCTCGACGGCACCTCGCTTACCGTCAACAAGGTCGAAGCGACCCGCTTCGACGTGCTCCTCATCCATCACTCGCTGAGCGTCACCACCTGGGGCGAGCGCCAGGCCGGCGACCGCGTCAACATCGAGATCGACACCATGGCCCGCTATGCCGCGCGCCTGGCCGAGGCCGCGAAAGAGGGGCTGTGATGGATCCCAAAGGAGCTGAAGAGACCGTCGAGCGCCGGCAGATGACTCTCGACGCGTTGGCGGATGTCGATGCCGGCAGAGTGATAAAACACCAGGAAGTCGAGGCTTGGGTCAAAAGCCTGGTGGATCGCGCGGATCTCGCAACGCGTCAGCCTGAATAGGTCACAGAACGTCGCGCCGCAGCATCTTCCGCTTGCGGTCAACCCGGCTTCGGCCTAAGTCACCGGCAACCCCCCGGAGACTTTTATGGCTGGCACATCCCAACACGGCAAAGCGTTCATTCGCCCGAAGGCGAAGGTGCATCTGCTCATTGTCGAAGCGCGCTTTCACGACGATCTCGCCGACGCCCTGCTCGAAGGCGCGACAGGCGCGCTCGACGAAGCCGGCGCCACTTATGACGTGGTGACGGTTCCCGGCTCACTCGAAATACCGGCCGTTATAATCTTCGCGCTCGATGGAGCGGCCGAAGGCGGCACGCATTACGACGGTTTTGTTGCGCTCGGCACCGTCGTCCGTGGCGACACCTATCATTTCGACATCGTCGCCAATGAATCGAGCCGCGCGCTGATGGACCTTTCGGTGCAGGAGGCGATCGCGATCGGCAACGGCATTCTGACCACCGAGAACGACGCCCAGGCATGGGCGCGCGCACGCAAGACGGAAGGCGACAAGGGCGGCTTCGCTGCGCGCGCGGCGCTGACCATGATCGCGCTCAAAGAGAAATTCGGAGCCCAATCGTGACTGATCCCGCCTCGACCGGTGCGGTGCGCCACGCCAACAAGCGTGGTGCCGCTCGTCTTGCCGCCGTCCAGGCGCTCTATCAGATGGATGTGGCCGGCAGCGGCGTCTTCGAGATCACGGCCGAATACGAAGCCTTCCGCCTCGGCAAGGAAGTCGACGGCGCGCTCTATCGCGAGGCCGACGCGCAATGGTTCCGCGCCATCCTGACCGGCGTCGTCGAGAACCAGAAGACCATCGATCCCGTCATCCGCCAGGCGCTCACCGAGGACTGGCCGCTGTCGCGGCTGGATTCGACGCTACGCGCCATCCTTCGCGCCGGCGTCTACGAACTGATGAAGCGCGAGGACGTGCCGGTGGCCGTCATCGTCTCCGAATATGTCGACATCGCCAAGGCATTTTACGAGGAAGACGAGCCGAAGCTGGTGAACGCCGTGCTGGATCGCGTTTCGCGCCGGGTTCGCGGCGAGGACGCTTCGTGACGACCGCAACGGCCGCGTTCGCCGAGACCGGCAGGGAAGGGCGTCGCACGGCGGTGCTGCTTGCCGCAGCGCAGGCGATCGTCGGTTCGGCCGCGCCGATCGCCATTTCGCTGGGCGCGCTCGCCGGGCAATATCTGCTCGGTCCAGACAAGTCGCTCGCGACGGCGCCGGTCACCGGTTTCAATATCGGCGTGGCGCTGGGAGCCTTGCCGGCCGCTGCCATCATCCGCCGGCTCGGCCATCGCGGCGGCTTCATGACAGGCACTATCGTCACCGCGCTCGGTGGCCTGGTCGCGACGCTCGCGCTCTTCCAGGCAAGCTTCTGGCTGTTCGCCTTCGGCCTCTGCGTCATTGGCGTCGGTGGCGCTTTCGTCCAGCAATTCCGCTTCGCGGCTGCCGACAATGCGCCGCCGGAGTTCAAGGCGCGCGCCATCTCCTTCGTGCTGGCGGGCGGCATCATTACCGCAATTCTCGGGCCCCAGATCGTCATCTACACGCGCGAATTGCTGGCCCCGGTGATGTTCGCAGGATCCTTCGCCTCGATCCTGCCGCTGGCGGCGGTCGGCGCGCTCATCCTGTCGTTCCTGCGGGTTTCCGCACATGCGAACGCCGTGACCGAAGCCGCCGCAAGCGATGCCCGACCGCTGATCGAGATCGTCACCCAGCCGCGCTTCGTCGCAGCACTTTTCTGCACCGTCGGCAGCTACGCGCTGATGAGCTTCGTCATGACCGGCGCGCCGCTCGCCATGGTCGGCTGCGGCCTGTCGGAAGACAATGCCACGCTTGGCATCTCCTGGCACGTCATGGCCATGTTCGGGCCAAGCTTCTTCACCGGTACGCTGATCCATCGCTTCGGCGCCGAGCGCATCGTCGCCACTGGCCTTGTCCTGCTGATCGGCTGTGCTGCCGTGGCGCTTTCCGGCCTGGCGCTGTGGCAGTTCTGGACGGCGCTGATCTTGCTCGGGCTCGGCTGGAATTTCGCTTTCATCGGTGCCACCGCAATGGTCGCCGCCAGCTACCGGCCTTCCGAGAAGAGCAAGGTCCAGGGTTTCCACGACTTTGCCCTGTTCGGCTCCGTCGCATTCGCTTCGCTGATGTCGGGCGCGATCTACAACGCCTGGGGCTGGACCATGCTGAACTGGATCGTCTTCCCGGTCGTCGCGCTCTGCTTTGCCGCGCTCGGCACGTTGAAGTTGGTGGGCGCTCCCAAATCTTGAAGAAGGCGCCCGACCAGCTCTTCCGGCCTCTTGAACAACCTGCCTGAACGACCGGCGTCAGGCATCCGGGGGGAGCACCTGCAGGACCCGCGCGATGAACATGTGGAACTCCTGCATATAGTTGCGCAGGAATGTCTCTGTTGACGCCACCGTCACCTCGCCATCGTCGGTGATCAGCCCCGGGGTGAACTGAATGTAGGCTTCGGGCGAGTTCATCTGGGGCGCGTTGCAGAAGCTGAGCACGCTGCGCAGGCTCTGTTGGGCGACCGCGGTTGCGATCGCGCCCGGCGATGTTCCGATGACGGCAGTCGGTTTGCGGGCAAAGGAGTTCTTGCCGTAGGGCCGGCTGGCCCAGTCGATTGCATTCTTCAGGCCGCCGGGGATCGATCGGTTGTACTCCGGCGTGACGAAAAGCACCGCCTGGACGGATGCGATGGCTTTCTTGAACTCCAGGGCGACAGGCGGGAAGGCGGCGTCATAGTCGTAGCTGTAGAGCGGCAAGTCCTTGAAGGGGATTTCCGTCATCTCAAGTTCCGGCGGCGCCAGTTTGACGAGAGCCTTCGCAAGCTTGCGGTTGATGGAACCCTTGGCGAGGCTGCCGATGAGGTAGCCGACTTTGTGCTTGGCCATGACACACTCCTGTTTTGGCCGCCGACCCGCCTTTCCCAATATTTCGCAAAACAGGGTAAGCCGCCAGCCGGCCTCAGGTCGGCATCGCGCTATGTCGGGTGGAACAGTGCTTTTGTCGGATCGAACAAAATTATTGCGCCTGTCCCCCAAGTTATGAAACCGTGTACCCCGACTGCCCGTCATAGCCGTGCTCATATACAGCCACCGATTAATCGGTTCACAGCAAGGGATTTCACAATGTTTTCAATCGGAAAGCTCGCCGTAGCAGCCATTGCGCTCGGCCTTGCCACTGCCTCGGCCAGCGCCCAGGTGGTCGTCTCCTCGAAGATCGATACCGAAGGCGGGGTGCTGGGCAATATCATCCAGCTCGTGCTCAACGCCAACAACATCAAGACGACCGACCGGATCCAACTCGGCGCGACGCCCGTGGTGCGCAAGGCGATCACCGCTGGCGAGATCGACATCTATCCCGAATATACCGGCAATGCCGCCTTCTTCTTCCAGAAGGCCGACGATCCGGTCTGGAAGGACGCCGCCAAGGGCTACGAAACCGCCAAGAAGCTCGACTATGATGCCAACAAGATCGTCTGGCTATCGCCGTCGCCGGCCAACAACACCTGGGCGATCGCGCTGCGCAAGGAAGTGGCCGACGAGAACAAGCTCGTCACCTTGACCGACTTCGGCAAATACGTCGCGGGCGGCGGCAAGGTTGTGCTGGCGGCCTCCGCCGAGTTCGTCAATTCGGCGGCGGCGCTCCCGGCCTTCCAGACGACATACGGCTTCACGCTGAAGCCGGACCAGCTGATCACGCTCTCCGGTGGCGATACCGCGGCGACCATCGCAGCCGCCGCCAACCAGACCAACGGCGCCAACGCCGCCATGGTCTATGGTACCGATGGCGGCATCCAGCCTTCCGGCCTCGTCGTGCTCGAGGACGACAAGGCTGTGCAGCCCGTCTATCAGCCCGCACCGATCATCCGGGAAGAGGTCCTGAAGCAGCATCCCGAGATCGAGACGCTGCTGAAGCCGGTCTTCGCCAAGCTCGATCTCGTCACGTTGCAGGGGCTCAACGGCCGCGTTCAGCTGGGCGGCGAGCCGGCGAAGGGGGTCGCGGAGGATTTCCTTAAGAAGAACGGGTTTTTGAAGTAAGATAAGCCCGCCTTGAAAAGCGAGAAGTCGTTGCGAGGCGCCCCCCTCTGTCCTGCCGGACATCTCCCCCTCAAGGGGGGAGATTGGCTGTTGCTGCGCCTCGCTCCCTTCTCCGGCCTTGGTGATTGGCGAAGGCCCTCGCGACATCTGATCTCCCCCCTAGAGGGGGAGATGGCCGGTAGGCCAGAGGGGGGCGCCTCGCGCAAACGCGCGTCATGACCATCCGCCTCGACAAGCTCGGCGTCGTCATTGCCGCGATCGTGGCCTACGCCGCGTTCCTCGCCCCGTTCGCCACGTTCCGCGCCAACCGTATCGTGCCGGGGCAGGCGCGCTCGATCCTGGAAGCGCTGCCGTCCATGCTAGGCATGCTATTGCTGGCGATAATGATAGCGGCTGCGATCGTCGCCCTGCTCAGGACGCCGCTTTTGCTCAGGCTGATCGCCGGCGTCGTGGCGCTGGTCGCGCTCTCGGTCCTGATCGGTGTTGCCGGCGGTTTTCTGACGCCCGCCGGCAACACTTTCGCTCGCGTCTCGCCGGCTTCGGGTTTCTGGCTGCTGATCTTTGCCTTCACCTTGCTCCTCGCCGATGTGCTGACCAGGCTGAACCTGTCGCCCAGAGCGCGCGTCGGCGTGCTCGTGCTTGCCGCTTTGGCCATTGCCGCGCTGCTCGTTTCGGGACGTTGGGACAGTCTTTCCATCCTCAAGGAATATGCAGGCCGCGCCGACAGTTTCTGGGCCGAAGCTTCCAAGCACGTCACGCTGGCGCTTGGCTCGCTGGCCGGCGCGGTCGCGGTCGGGATACCGCTCGGCATCTTGTGCCATCGTGTCGAGAAGCTGCGGGCAGGGGTGCTGAACGTGCTCAACATCATCCAGACCATTCCGTCGATCGCGCTCTTTGGCCTGCTGATCGCGCCGCTCGGCTGGGTCGCCGTGCACGTGCCGGGTGCCGCCGCGGTCGGCATCAGAGGCATCGGCACTGCGCCGGCCTTCGTCGCGCTCTTCCTCTATTCGCTGCTGCCGGTGGTAGCCAACACCGTGGTCGGCCTTGCCGGCGTCCCACGCGCGGCCAACGACGCCGCGCGCGGCATGGGTATGACCGACCGCCAGCGCCTGTTCGATGTCGAGTTTCCGCTCGCCTTTCCGGTGATCCTGACCGGCATCCGCATCGTGCTGGTGCAGAATATCGGCCTTGCCACCATTGCCGCGCTGATCGGCGGCGGCGGCTTCGGCGTGTTCGTTTTCCAAGGTGTCGGCCAGACGGCGATGGACCTCGTGCTGCTCGGCGCGTTGCCCACCGTGGCGATGGCCTTCGCTGCGGCGATCATCCTCGACGCGGTCGTCGAGATGACAGCCACCAAGCGCAGGGTCGAAACGGCATGATCGAGATCGAAGGCATCACCAAGCGCTATGACAGTACGACTGTGGTCGATGATGTTTCGATGGTCATCGAGCCCCGAACCATCGCGACCATCGTCGGCACGTCGGGATCCGGCAAGACGACGCTGCTCAGGATGATCAACCGGCTGGTCGAGCCGACCGCGGGCGTGATCAAGCTCGACGGCGCCGACAACCGCTCGCTGCCCGGCTATCAGCTGCGCCGCAGCATCGGCTACGCCATCCAGGGGCATGGCCTGTTTCCGCACCGCACGGTAGCGCAGAACATCGCCACCGTGCCGTTGCTGCTCGGTTGGGACCGAGACCGCATCAAGGCGCGCGTCGACGAGTTGATGACGCTCTACCAGCTCGACCCGCAGGCTTACGGGCCGCGTTACCCGCACGAGCTTTCCGGCGGCCAGCAGCAGCGCGTCGGCGTTGCCCGCGCTTTAGCCGCCGAGCCCAACGTGCTTTTGATGGATGAACCCTTCGGCGCGCTCGACCCGATCATTCGCACCAAGGCGCAGGAGGATCTGCTGGCGATCCAGAAGCGCTTCGGCACCACCATCATCCTCGTCACCCACGACATGGAAGAAGCCGTGCATCTGGGCGACAAAATAGCCGTCATGGATGCCGGCAAGCTGGTGCAATACGCAAGACCGGCGGAGATTCTGGCCAGACCGGCAAACGGCTTTGTCGAGACACTGGTCGGCCCCAGCGAAAGGCCGTTCCGGCTGCTGTCGCTGGGGCCAGTGCGCGATGCGGTGGAGCCGGGCGGTGCCGAAGGCGAGGCGATCCCCGGCGAAGCCACGCAGCGCGACGCCCTGGCCGAGTTGTTGTGGTCGGGCCGCCCGGCGCTGCCGGTGAAAGGCGCCGACGGCAAGCTGCTCGGCCGCGTCACCGTCGAAGGCCTGGTCAAACGTGCGGCGAGGCCGCAATGAAAGCCTGGCTGCCTGCGCTGCTGAGGCTGGCTGTTCTCTTGCTGCTGGCGGTCTTCATCACCAGCCCGAACTGGTTCGAGCCGCTGCTGAAACCGCTGACCGAGAATGGCGCGCCGGCGATCTACAACCAGGGCAGCCTGCTGACGCTGACATTGCAGCATCTGCGGATCGTGCTGATGGCGACAGTGGCGGCGACGATCGTGGCCGTGGCTTTAGCCATCCTGGTCACCAGGCCGGCCGGCGCCGAGTTCCTGCCCTTGTCGCGCAGCCTGGTCAATATCGGCCAGACCTTCCCGCCGGTTGCGGTGCTGGCGCTTGCCGTGCCGGCCGTCGGCTTCGGCGAGAAGCCGACGCTGATCGCGCTCTTCCTCTACGGCCTGCTGCCGATCTTCGAGAATGCGCTGACGGCGCTCACCACGCTGCCCGGCAACGTGATGGAAGCGGCGCGCGGCGCAGGCATGACCGGCTGGCAAAGGCTGATGAAGGTCGAGCTGCCGCTGAGCGCCCCGGTGATCCTCGGCGGCATCCGGCTCTCGGTGGTCATCAGCCTCGCCACCGCGACCATCGGCTCGACGGTTGCCGCCAAGACGCTGGGCGAGGTGATAATTGCCGGCCTGATCTCGAACAACCTTGCCTTCGTGCTGCAGGGCGGCCTGATCGTCGCGGCGCTTGCCGTGCTGATCTATGACGGCCTGTCGGCGATCGAACGCTACGCCGCGCGGCGTATGGGACAGGGGGCGGAGTAGCTGGTTGGTCGGCAATACCCGGCGTCATTTCAATCGATCTAATTCGAAGCCTGCGCCGACACAGCTATTGGCACCATCGTCTTTTGGGCGAAAGCCGGGCAAAAACCGAACAATATCTTGACGTTCCAAGCCCTGTTTCGCATACACCCCAGCCAAGGGGTGGATTCCGCATGCGGCATCCATCTCCGTTCCAACGGTCCAGGGAGGGGTTCTTTTGGGCCATCAATCGAGGAAAATCCGGCAATGACCATCATTACCGCCGTCATCGCCTGCGGCTTGCTGTCAGTTCTGTACGCCATCTGGGCGACACGTTCGGTCCTTGCGTCCGATCAGGGCAATCAGCGCATGCAGGAAATCTCCGCCGCCATCCGCGAAGGCGCCCAGGCTTACCTGGCGCGCCAGTACACGACCATCGCGATCGTCGGCATCGTCGTTCTCCTGCTTGCCTGGTGGCTGCTTTCGATCACCGCCGCCATCGGCTTTCTGATCGGCGCGGTGCTCTCGGGCGCCGCCGGTTTCATCGGCATGCATGTCTCGGTGCGCGCCAATGTGCGAACCGCGCAAGCCGCTTCCAACAGCCTTGCCGCCGGCCTCGACATCGCCTTCAAGTCAGGCGCCATCACCGGCATGCTGGTCGCGGGCCTGGCGCTGCTTGGCGTCTCGATCTACTACTTCATCCTGACCGGCCCGATGGGCCTGCAGCCGAACGACCGCGTCGTCATCGACTCGCTCGTCGCGCTCGGCTTCGGCGCCTCGCTGATCTCGATCTTCGCCCGTCTCGGCGGCGGCATCTTCACCAAGGGCGCCGACGTCGGCGGCGATCTCGTCGGCAAGGTCGAGGCCGGTATCCCCGAAGACGATCCGCGCAACCCGGCCACCATCGCCGACAATGTCGGCGACAATGTCGGCGACTGCGCCGGCATGGCCGCCGATCTGTTCGAGACCTATGCGGTGACCGTCGTCGCCACCATGGTGCTCGCCGCCATCTTCTTCGGCGGCACCGCGGTGCTGGGGGCGGCGATGCTCTATCCGCTGGCCATCTGCGGCGCCTGCATCCTGACCTCGATCGTCGGCACCTTCTTCGTCAAGCTGGGTTCCAACGGCTCGATCATGGGCGCGCTCTATAAGGGCCTGATCGTCACCGGCCTGCTGTCGATCGTCGGCCTCGCCGCCGCTACCTCGGCCACGCTCGGCTGGGGCGAGGTCGGCACCGTCGCCGGCATCGTCATCACCGGCAAGAACCTGTTCATCTGCGGCCTGATCGGCTTGGCTGTGACTGGCTTGATCGTCGTGATCACGGAATACTACACCGGCACCAACAAGCGTCCGGTGAACTCGATCGCTCAGGCGTCGGTGACCGGCCACGGCACCAACGTCATCCAGGGCCTCGCGGTCTCGCTGGAATCGACGGCGCTGCCGGCCATCGTCATCGTCGGCGGCATCATCGCCACCTACCAGCTCGGCGGTCTGTTCGGCACCGCGATCGCCGTCACCACCATGCTCGGCCTTGCCGGCATGATCGTGGCGCTCGACGCCTTCGGCCCGGTCACCGACAATGCCGGCGGCATCGCCGAAATGGCCGGCCTGCCGAAGGAAGTGCGCCACTCGACCGATGCGCTCGACGCCGTCGGCAACACCACCAAGGCCGTCACCAAGGGCTATGCCATCGGCTCGGCCGGCCTCGGCGCGCTGGTGCTGTTCGCCGCCTACTCGAATGATCTCAGGTTCTTTGCCGCCAATGGCGATAAGTACCCCTACTTCCAGGGCATGGGCGAGATCTCGTTCGATCTCTCCAACCCGTATGTCGTCGCCGGCCTCATCTTCGGCGGCCTGATTCCCTATCTGTTCGGCGGTATCGCGATGACCGCCGTCGGTCGCGCCGCCGGCTCGATCGTCGAGGAAGTGCGCAAGCAGTTCCGCGAGGACAAGGGCATCATGGCCGGCACCTCGAAGCCGAACTATGCGCGCGCCGTCGACATCCTGACCAGGGCGGCGATCCGGGAAATGATCATCCCGTCGCTGCTCCCGGTGCTGGCGCCGCTCGTCGTCTATTTCGGCGTGCTGCTGATCTCGGGCTCGAAGGCCTCGGCCTTCGCGGCGCTCGGCGCCTCGCTGCTCGGTGTCATCGTCAACGGCCTCTTCGTCGCCATCTCGATGACCTCCGGAGGCGGCGCCTGGGACAACGCCAAGAAGTCGTTCGAGGACGGCTTTACCGACAAGGACGGCGTCAAGCACCTGAAGGGTTCGGAAGCGCACAAGGCCTCGGTCACCGGCGACACCGTTGGCGATCCCTACAAGGACACCGCCGGCCCGGCCGTCAACCCGGCGATCAAGATCACCAACATCGTCGCGCTGCTTCTGCTCGCCGTGCTCGCGCACGGCTGATTGCGGCTATTCCACGACAAAGCCCGCGGGAGTGATCCCGCGGGCTTTGTGTTTCGGCATGACATCATGCATTCCGGGGCACTCAACCGGCTTCCGGCCTTTCGCCGTCACGGCGATAGCGGGCCAGCAACGCGTTGGCGTCTGGTTCTCGTTCGGGCATCGGCGGCAAGCCGCGTGTCCGGCGCAACATGGCAATGAACGCGCCGCGGCGATATTGGCGACGGAAGGACCGCGCCCGCGGATGTATGCCAAACATGGCCAGAAGCCTGCGTTTGAGATAGCGGGACCGCTTGAGGGGGGCAGGCTCCTCGGCGTTGCCGAGAATCCTGACCCGCAACGCGTCTGGCGCATCCATCGCGTCCATCAGTTCTTCCTGCTCCCGCGCCGTATCTCGCGCATAGCTGCCTTCGCGCTTGCCCGAATGCAGCATGAGCACGGTTAGATGGGGCATTGTCGCAATCACCGCACCCTTGCGCCAGGCACGGAACAGCCAGTCCTGGGAACTCTCGCAAACGCACTGGCTGGCCGGGCGCCATGGCCCAAGCCTTGGCAGCGACGCGCGCCGGATCATTTGCGCGGAGCCGAATCCGACAGTGGTAACCGGGTCGTAGAAGCCGTCCCGGCCCATCCCGAGGATCATATGCCTGGAGCCTTTGCTTGCGGACGACTCGATGACTGCACCTCGGGCGATCACCACATCGGCTCCGGTGGCGTCGATCCAGCCGCACATGGACGCCAGATGGTCGGGAAACCACAGATCGTCATGGTTCAAGATGGCGATGAAGCGGCCGCGGGCCCGGGCAAAGCCGATATTGTTCGGACCCGACTGCTCGCCGAAGTTCACGGGAAGATGGATATAGCAGATGCGGGCGTCTTCGAATGCAGCGACCGTGGCCGCGGTGTCAGGGCGGCACGCATCGCCGATGACTATGGCCTCCCAGTCCTGCAGGGTCTGACCAATGAGGCTCTTCAGGGCTTGATGCAGCACCGCCGGACGATTGTGCGTCGCCATCACGATCGAGACCAGCGGTTCGATCGGTCCGATTGGCGCGCCTTGACCGCCCTTTTCCACACTACACCAGCTTGTAGGGGATTTGTTCCGTATCGGGCGGCAGGCGCCAATGGTCGGGCGCGTCATAGGCGTAAGCCTTGTCGACAAGGTTGAGCAGCAACGCTGTCTCCGGTCCGAGGGTCACGACACCGTGCCAGACGCCGGGCGGAATGGTGATGATTGCCGGTCGCAGGGCGCCGACGATCTTGTGCCAGACCGTGCCGAAGCTGGGCGAGGCCTTGCGCCCGTCGAAAAGCGATATCCGCACGCTGCCGGCGCAGCAGAACAGGCGGTCGAGGGTCGCCGCATGTGCGTGCCAGCCCGTCACTGCGCCCGGATACATGGTGCGCTGGAACACTTGCCCGACCGGCGATTGATCGAGAGCCCATTCCTCGCGAAAGACCTCGGTCAGGTAGCCGTTGGAAGTCGCGACGGGTCTGATTTCCTTGAATGTGACGCCCTCGATCGGCGGCGCATCGACGGCAAGCCAGTCCGGCGTCACCGTCTGTTGGTCAGGCGTGCCGGTCGCCATCCAGCCCTGCGGTACGGTACGATCGTTGTTGCTCATATCCAGCCCCCCGGAAATCGCCAAAGCGTCATACGTGGCTATACGGGCATAGGCAAGCGCAGTCGGACGGTCGCCGGCAGGCGACGAAAGACCGTCGATCGAAGTCTTTCGTTCAGTCAGGTTGCCGGGCGAGCGAACTCAGGGCGTACCGCCGCTACCGCCGCCGGGAATGCCAGGCGCCAGCTTGCTGGCGCCGCTGATGACCTGGCTCAGGAAGTTCTGGTCCTTGCCGCCGGTCGGCGTCGTCCGCGAGATGAAGTCGAAGACCTTGCCGTCCTTGAGACCGTAATTGGCGATCTGGGTGACGCGGCCGTCAGCGCCGAAATAGACCGCCAGCACGTGCTGGTCGATGATGCGCGGGTTGTCGAAGGCGACATAGCGCTTGCGCGTTTGCGAGATGTAGTAGAAGGCCTCGTTGTCGAAGGTCGCCGTCGTCGACGGCGTGCCCAGCGCCAGAAGCACCTGCTCGCGGCTCGATCCGACCGGCACCGAATCGATCGCCTGCTGGTCGATGACGTAGCCTTTCGTCAGCGTCTCGCTCGGATGGAGATCTCCGAACATCTTGGACGAATTGCAGGCGGAAAGCGCTGACACCATTACCAGCAGCGAAGCCGCGCCCACTGGGGCGGGCGCAAAGAACGACTTGAATTTCAGCGCACCCAACAACAAATCTCCATCACATCCCCGCAACTTGCGCTGGGCCGCAAAACCGGTAAACCAGCTTGCATGCCGATGCAACAAGGCCAAATCAAACAACAGGTCCCCGGGAGACCGCCCTCAATGTTCCAGCGCCTTTTTGGCCGCGAACGCAATGCCAACCGCGCTATCACCGACGCGCTCTACGCACAAATCGTGGCGGCGGCGCGGCAAACGGTGTTTTATTCCGACTGGAATGTGCCGGATACGCCGCTCGGCCGCTTCGAGATGCTGTCGCTGCATATGTATCTTGTCCAGCACCGGCTGCATGGCGGGCAAGGCGTGGCCGCCGAGGTCGCGCAAGTGCTGATCGACGAGTTCTTCCTCGATGTCGAGCATTCGCTGCGCGAACTTGGCATTGGCGATGTCGGCGTGCCCAAACGCATGAAGAAGCTGGCAAAGATGTTTTACGGCCGTACGGCTGCCTATGACGAAGCGCTCAAGGAAGACGATCGGGTGGCGCTTGCGGCGGCGCTCGCCCGCAACGTCAGGCCGGACTCCGGCCCCTGGCCGCAGGCGCCGCTGCTGGCGGACTATGTCTGCGAGGCCTCGCACAAGCTTGCCGCCCAGCCGACCGAATCGATCGCCGCCGGCACCGCCGCGTTCCCGGCGGCCGGGGCAGCGTGAAGGAGGCCGGCATGAAAGACGCCGAACTGCGCAGCCCGGTATCCTTCGTCGCCAATGTCGCGCGCCTGCCGCAAAAGGGCCTGCCGGTCCTTGTCGAGGCCGATGAGCGCCAGCGCGAGGCGCTTGCCGCCGACTATGATCTGCTTTCGGTCGAGAGCTATCGCGCCGAACTGCTTGTGGTTCCCTGGAAGCGCAATGGCGTCAAGGTCACCGGTCGCGTCGCGGCCGACATCACGCAAGCCTGCATCGTCACCCTGGATCCGGTCGCCGCGCATATCGACGAGCCCGTCGAGGCGCTGTTTCTGCCCGAGCAGTCGAAGCTTGGGCGCGAAGGTTTCGAAGGCGGCGGCGAGATCGTCCTCGACGCCGACGGTCCGGACAGTCCGGAGACATTTTCCGGCGACACCATCGATGTCGGCGGGCTGGCCGAGCAGTTCTTCGGTCTGGCTATCGACCCTTATCCGCGCAAGTCGGGAGCCTCGCTCGACGTCGCCGGCGACGATCAGACCGAGGAAAGCGAATTCCAGAAAAAGCTGCGTTCGCTGCTTGGAAAATCCTGAGGTGGTCCGGATTTTGGAAAAGTTGGTTGTGCGCAGGCACAAAACCGTTATTTTCGCCGAACCTTCGCGAGGCCCCTTACCTCGGCAGGCGTCCGCCGCAAGCCAGGCAAACCGTGAGAAAAGCACTACGTGATCAGGATTTCCATCGATGCCATGGGCGGCGATCACGGACCAAGCGTGGTCATCCCGGCGCTGATGACCGTCGCCATCCGCCGCCCTGACATCCGCTTCGTCGTCTATGGCCGCGAGGACGTGGTGCGCCCAGAGCTCGCCAAGTTCCCGAAACTCGCCGAGATATGCGAGTTCGTCCATTGCGAGATCGCCGTGCGCATGGATGACAAGCCGAGCCAGGCGCTTCGCCACGGCCGCTGGAAGTCGTCGATGTGGAAGGCCGTCGAAGCGGTCAAGAACGGCGGCGCGCAGGCCTGCGTCTCGGCCGGCAACACCGGCGCGCTGATGGCGATGTCGAAATTCTGCCTGCGCACGATGGCCACCATCGACCGCCCGGCGATCGCGGCGCTCTGGCCGACGACGCGCGGCGAAAGTGTGGTGCTCGACGTCGGCGCCACCATCGGCGCGGATGCGCACCAGCTTATCGATTTCGCCATTCTGGGTACCGGCATGGCGCGCTCGGTGTTTGGCGTCGAGCGGCCGAGCGTCGGTCTGCTCAATGTCGGCGTCGAGGAGATCAAGGGCCAGGAAGAGGTCAAGGAAGCCGGCCGCATGTTGCGCGAGGCCAACATGGCCTCGATGAATTATCGCGGCTTCGTCGAGGGCGACGATATCGGCAAGGGCACGGTCGACGTGGTGGTCACCGAGGGCTTCGCCGGCAACATCGCGCTCAAGACCGCCGAGGGCACCGCAAGGCAGATCGCCGGCTATCTGCGTGCCGCCATGAGCCGCACGCTCATGGCCAAGATCGGCTACGTCTTCGCCAAGGGCGCCTTCGACAGGCTGCGCGAGAAAATGGATGTCGGTCGCTCCAATGGTGGCGTCTTCCTGGGGTTGAACGGCATCGTCGTGAAGAGCCATGGCGGCGCCGATTCGGACGGATTCGCGGCCGCCATCGAGCTCGGCTACGATATGGTACGCAACAATCTGCTTGACCGGATCGAGGCCGACCTCGATCTGTTCCATGCGCGCAACCCGACCGCGCAGGCAAACAGGAAGTCCGGCGTCGCCGACGCCGAGGAATAGGAAAGAGCCTTGATCAGATCAGTCGTGCGCGGCAACGGTGCCGCGCTGCCCCGCCGCATCATGAAGAATGCCGACTTCGAAGGCATGGTCGAGACCTCCGACGAGTGGATCGTCCAGCGCACCGGCATTCGCCAGCGCCACGTCGCCGCCGACGACGAGACGACTGCCTCGCTTGGCGAGGATGCGGCGCGGGCCGCGCTCGACAGCGCCGGCATGACGCCCGCCGATATCGATCTCATCATCCTGGCGACCTCGACGCCCAACAACACGTTCCCGGCGACGGCTGTCGAAATCCAGAACCGGCTCGGCATGCATCACGGCTTTGCCTTCGACATGCAGGCCGTGTGCTCTGGCTTCGTTTATGCCGTTGCCACTGCCGATCTCTATATCCGCGGCGGCCTGGCCAAACGCGTCCTGGTGATCGGCTCGGAGACATTCTCGCGCATCCTCGACTGGAGCGACCGCTCGACCTGTGTGCTGTTCGGCGACGGCGCCGGCGCGCTGGTTCTCGAAGCGGAAGACGGCGCCGGCGCGATCACCGATCGCGGCGTGCTGGCTGCGAGCCTGCGCTCCGACGGTGTGCACAAGGACAAGCTCTTCGTCGACGGGGGTCCTTCGACCACGGGAACGGTCGGCCATCTGAGGATGGAAGGCCGTGAAGTGTTCAAGCATGCCGTCGGCATGATCACCGACGTCATCGAGGCGACCTTCAGCGAGGCCGGCATAACGGCCGAGGACCTCGACTGGTTCGTGCCGCATCAGGCCAATAAACGGATTATTGACGCTTCCGCCAAGAAGCTCGGGATTGCTGAGCAGAAAGTGGTGGTCACCGTCGATTTACACGGTAACACCTCGGCTGCCTCGGTGCCGCTCGCTTTGTCGGTGGCCGTCGCCGACGGTCGCATCAAGAAGGGCGACCTGGTTCTTCTCGAGGCGATGGGTGGAGGTTTCACCTGGGGCGCGGTGTTGCTCCGCTGGTAAGTGCCGAACTCGCCGGTTCGGTCCTTGACCTTGCCGGATCAATTACTTAGGCTCAGCCTTTGCCTGTATCGATTTACGTTTTTGCGAGCAGATGGGACGGTCGCATGGGGGGAAAGACACTTACGCGTGCCGACCTTGCTGAAGCCGTTTACCGGAAGGTTGGTTTGTCGCGAACGGAATCGGCGGAACTCGTCGAGGCTGTGCTGGACGAAATCTGCGAAGCCATCGTTCGCGGTGAGACGGTCAAGCTGTCGTCCTTCGCCACCTTCCATGTCCGCTCCAAGAACGAGCGCATCGGCCGCAATCCCAAGACGGGCGAGGAAGTGCCGATCTTGCCGCGCCGGGTGATGACGTTCAAGTCCTCGAACGTGCTCAAGAACCGGATCCTGCGTTCGCATCAGAACAGCAAGGGCAAGGGCGGCAAGTAATTTGCTGGCGAATGCGGTTGAAAACCGCCGGCGGTTTTGACGCTGGGCTTGAATATCGTTTCATAAATCGCTGAAATAAGGCGCGATTCGGCACCATGCCAGGATCGTGGTCCAATGTGGAGGATTGGCCCATGGACAAAAGCCCCGATGCTTTCCGCACCATCAGCGAAGTCGCGGAAGATCTTGACCTGCCGCAGCACGTGCTGCGTTTCTGGGAGACCCGCTTCACCCAGATCAAGCCGATGAAGCGTGGCGGCGGCCGGCGCTACTACCGGCCGCAAGACGTCGAGCTCATCAAGGGCATCCGGCATATGCTCTACGATCAGGGCTATACGATCAAAGGCGTGCAGAAGCTGTTGCGCGAGAACGGCAACCATTTCCTGGTCGCCATCGGCAATGGCGACATGGCCGCGGTGGAGGCCATCGCCCAGCGCCGCCAGGCCGAGCAGGTGCCGCTGACGGCGGCCGCGCAGCCGCGCGGCGAAGAGGACGCGCTGGTCGGCCAACCGAAGGTGAAGCCCAGCCGCCGTTTCTTCGGCTTGGGCAAGAGCGACGACGAAGGTCCGGTTCAACCCGACTCGTCGAAATTGTCGCGTGACAATCGCGCCTTGCTGCAGGAGGCGCTGTTCGACTTGCTGGAATGCAAGCGCCTGCTCGACCAGGTTCGTTGAACGGTCATATTCGACTTGACAGTGCTTGGTCGGTCGGCCGGAACGGGCTCTTCGTCCGCGCGTTAGGCCTTCTCGAAGAGAAGGACAACAAGCATGGCATCGTTTTCGACCCTCTCCGACGTTGATATCGACAAGCAGGTCGCGGCACTTTCGCGACAACTGCACGACCTGAAGAAGGTTTTGGCCAGGCGCGGCGACGCCTATTACGAGGATGGCCGCGAGGCGGCGTCCGACTATTATTCGCAACTTGCCGATCGCCTCCACGAGGCGCTTCCGACAATAAGGCGCAGCGGCAGGGCGATCGAGCGCACGGCGCGCGATCATCCGGCGACGGCCGCCGCCGTCGGGCTGGTCGTGGTCGGACTGCTTGCCGGCCTTTTGATCGGCCGGCGCTGATTGATCGAGGGGATATAAACAGAAATGGCTGCCGTCCTCGACGGCCGCCATTTCCGTGCCGCTACAGGTGATCAGTTCGCAAGCTTGAGCCGCGTCTTCGGGTCGACCTTCATGACCTGGCTGCACTTGCCGTAGACGGTGCCGTTCTTGTCGGTGGCATCGGTATAGGTGCCTTTGCAATCCAACTGCAGCACCAGGCAAGAACCATGGCCCTTACAGACCGCGCCGCCGTCGCCGGTCGGATGCGTGCCAGCAAAAGCCGGAGCCGAGACCGAGCCGAAAGCCGAGACGACAAGAGCCGCGGCCAGGGTGATACGCTTGAAGTTGGTCATTTGAGCATTTCCTTCCATTGGTTTTGGGATCGCCGTCCTGGCGTCCCGTTGGGGTGAGGAGCACCTTGCGGCGCCCATGACCGCTTAGTGCTGCGGCCAATGGAAAGGTTCATATGCCGTGCGTTTTTTCATTTGACCGGCGATATCGGCGGATTGGGAAAGCCGGGCGCGGCTCTCCTCAGCGCGCGCCACGCATCCGGCGCGCGGCACCCGACATGGAGGTGGCTCACTCCGCAATGCCGCCGCCTCAGATAGGCCGAGTGTTCAAGCGGCCAAAGCTGTTCGAGCCGCTCGCTGCCTCCTCACATCGGCGGCGCGATGCCATGATTCCCGACAACGACCCGGTTCGCGACCAGCTTGCCGTCGCCGCCACGCTCGGCATTGACGAACACTGCGATGCCCGGCGTGAGATCTGCCGGCGTGGCGGTGGCGAATGTCACGATCGGTGTCGTCTGCGGGATAGCGATCTGCTTCTTCTGGCCGTTGTCATAGGTGAGCGTGACGGTGCGGCCTTCGATCTCGCTGACATCGGCGACAGTGCCGTTGGTCATGCGGCTGTTGGGCCGCAGATCCCAGTCGCGATCGCCTTCTCCGGTACCCTTCAGAGCAGCCGGAAAGATCACGACTTCCAGCGCGCCGCTGCCGCCGTCGGCCTTGGAAATCGAGGCGATGCCAAGAAAGTCGCCCTGCTTGATATCGGCTGCCGACGCCTTGGCAACGCCCGAAATCTTCCATCCGTTGGCGAGCGTGATCGCATTGGTTTTGCCATCGCGATCCTTCACCGTCAGCGTCGACCCGGCAACGCCGACGACAGTGCCTCGAACACGTATGGCATCCGCGGCCCACGCTTGCGTCGCGCCGATGACGCTTGAGACTGTGCCGAGCACAATTGCGAACGATTTCAAATTCATGGCATCCGATCCTTCCGAGAAACGCCCGGCGTCGGTCTGTCTGCCGCCGGTGACGGCAAGCTAACGAATCGAGACGTCGAAAATGCCGGCGGATCCGGCCGCGGACCTTCAAAAGAACTTGATTGAGCGCTGCGCGACCTTACATGTACGCAGCCCGAGGCATCAGCCGAAACGCAGCTTCACGAACGCGTGACGCCGCATGGGTGCTCTTGGCAAATCATTTGTTAACGAGCATTCTCCCGCCCGTCTCAGGCAACACCACATTTCATCCGACCCTGTTTCATCTCAAGGAGTTGCCATGCCCAACACCGTACGAAACGCTGTTTCCAACGACATTATTGCCGCGTCCGGCCTCAACCCGTTCAAAGCCGCGCGCGAAACCAGGGGATACACGATCGAGGAGCTCTCTTTGACCTGCGGCCTGGCCGTGGGCGAGATCGTCGACATCGAGGACGGCAAGGACGCCGACCCCGCCAAGCTTCGGCGCATCGCTTCCGCCCTGCAGGTGCCGGAAGAGGAATTGATCAGAGTGCCGGCCGCCGAGAACCGGCCCACGCAACAATAGGGACGCAAGCAAGCGTCCGTGTGAAAGCCCGCCAAGGCATGCCTGGCGGGCTTTTTGATGCATGTCTCCCACCTATGCGCTGCGGTTTTGGGGAAACGGCATGCGTCAAGACAAGGATGCGCAACGCACGGCCGTGGCTCTTGTCAATGATCGCGCCGCCATGCGATTCGCCAGCCGGTGTTCGACAGGTCTGACGAGGGGTCGCCATGAGTTTGGAATCGGTTCGCGCCTTTTTTGCCGAGCATGCACCCGATATCGAAGTCATCGTCACCGAGGCAAGTTCGGCCACGGTCGCGCTTGCCGCCGAAGCCCATGGCGTCATGCCGGCGCAGATCGCCAAGACGATCTGCCTGCGCGTGGGCGACGAGGCCATGCTGGTCGTGACCAGCGGCATCGCCAGGCTCGACAACCGCAAATTCAAGGACAGCATGGGCGGCAAGCCGCGCATGCTGGGCGGCGAGGAGGTGCTGGCAATCACCAGCCATCCGCCTGGCGGCGTCTGCCCGTTCGGCCTGCCGTCGCCGCTACCCGTCTATTGCGATCTGTCGCTCAAGGCCTTCGACGAAGTCGTTCCCGCAGCCGGCGCCACCAATACCGCGGTGCGCATCACACCGCAGCGCATGGCCGATCTGGTCGGCGCCGTATGGGTCGACGTTTGCCAGTAGCAATTGCCGCCTAGAATCCCGTCATGGTTCGTCACGGGCCGTAGCGCGGCTTTGACCGACATTCGGCGGGGCCCGCTCGCTTCCATTTGGTTTGGTATAGGCATCCGCGCCTTTCGCCGTCGCGCGTCAACCGACTCGAAAAGCGTCAAAGATTTGGACATTAGTCTTGACAGAAATACAGATGTTCAATACCCGTCAAGCGATCAAACAGCATGCGATGTGGGAGGAATAAGCGGCATGGCTTCCAATATTTCGTTGACGGGCCTTGCCCGTGACCTCGAGGAGCGCGCCAAGTCCGGCAAGCCCATTCGCATTGGCCTGATCGGCTCGGGCGAAATGGGCACCGACATCGTAACCCGCGTCGCCCACATGTCCGGCATCGAGATCGGCGCCATTTCCGAACTCAACTTGCCGGCCGCCGGCAAGGCCATCGATATCGCCTTCCAGGAAACCGGACACGCGCGCGAGGTTTCAAGCGCCTCGGCGATGACGTCGGCCATGGAGGCCGGCAAGATCGCCGTCACCAACGATTCCAGCCTCGTCATCGGCAACGACCTGATCGACGTCGTCATCGATGCGACCGGCGTTCCGGCCGTCGGCGCCGAGATCGGCCTGCGCGCCATGGAGCATGGCAAGCATCTGGTGATGATGAATGTCGAGGCCGACGTCACCATAGGCGCCTATCTCAAGAGCGAAGCCGACCGCCTCGGCGTAACCTACTCGCTGGGCGCCGGCGACGAGCCGTCTTCCTGTATGGAACTGATCGAGTTCGTCTCCGCCATGGGCCACCCGATCGTTGCCGCCGGCAAGGGCAAGAACAATCCGCTCAACATCGACGCCACGCCCCCGGACTATGAGGAGGAGGCCAAGCGCCGGCACATGAACGTGCGCATGCTGGTCGAATTCGTCGACGGTTCGAAGACCATGGTCGAGATGGCGGCGATCGCCAATGCGACCGGGCTGGTTCCCGACAAGCCCGGCATGCACGGTCCGGCGGCGACGCTCGGCGAATTGTCGAAGGTGCTGGTGCCCGAGAAGGACGGCGGCGTGCTGTCGAAGGTTGGCGTCGTCGACTATTCGATCGGCAAGGGTGTAGCGCCCGGCGTCTTCGTCGTCGCCGACATGTCGCATCCGCGCATCTCGGAGCGCATGGAAGACCTGAAGATGGGCAAGGGTCCGTATTTCACCTTCCATCGTCCCTATCACCTCACCTCGCTGGAAGTGCCGCTTACCTGCGCCCGTGTCGTGCTTTATGGCAAGGCCGACATGGTTCCGCTGGCCAAGCCCGTGGCCGAAGTCTGCGCCGTTGCCAAGAAGGATCTGAAGCCCGGCGACAAGCTCGATGCCATCGGCGAATATTGCTACCGCGCCTGGATCATGACGGCTCCGGAAGCCCATGCGGCGCGCGCCGTTCCCTGCGGCCTGCTGCAGGGCGGCTCCGTGACTGCACCCATCAAGAAGGGCGAGCTCATCACCTATGCCAACGCGGCGCCCGCGCCGGGCTCGAAGATCGCCGAGCTGCGTGCCCGCCAGGACAAGCTCGTTTACGGCGCCGTGGAGGCGTGATCATGGCTGGAGCCAGCAAAGCCGCCGTCGTGGATAGCCGGGCCAACCTGCCTTTCGTCTATCGCCAGTACAGTCCGGAGCAGCTCAGGGAGGTGCTTCACAAGATGTACCTCATCCGCCGCTTCGAAGAGGGCGCGGAAGAGTGCTACACGCGCGGCCTCATCCACGGCACCATGCACCTGTCGATCGGCCAGGAAGCCAGCGCCATGGGCATCTGCATGCCGCTCGCTGCGGATGATCAGATCACCTCGACGCATCGCGGCCATGGCCATTGCATCGCCAAGGGCGCCGAGGTCAGCCGCATGTTCGCGGAGTTCTTCGGCAAGACCACCGGCTACTGCAAGGGCCGCGGCGGCTCCATGCATATCGCCGATGTCGCCAAGGGCAATCTCGGTGCCAACGGCATCGTTGCCGGCGGCATCCCGATCGCGGTGGGCGCCGCGCTCTCGTCCAAGATGATGAAGACCGGCAAGGTCGTGGTTTCCTTCTTCGGCGACGGCGCCAACAATGAGGGCGCCTTCCACGAGGCGCTGAACATGGCGGCGGTCTGGAAGCTGCCGGTGATCTTCGTGTGCGAGAACAACGGCTACGGCATGTCGACCTCGACGGCGCGCTCGACCGCGGTCAAGAACATCGCCGAGCGGGCGGCCGCCTATTCGATGCCCGGCGTCATTGTCAACGGCAATATCTTCTCCGAGGTCGCCGAGGCGTCCTTCAAGGCCGTGGAGCGGGCGCGGGCCGGCGAGGGGCCGACGCTGATCGAATCCAAGACCTACCGCCATCGCGGCCATTCCAAGAGCGACCGCAACCGTTACCGCACCAAGGAAGAGATCGAGGATTGGATGGCGAACCGCGATCCGATCACGCTCTTCGAGACGGAACTCCGCGATTTCGGCTTCATCGACGACCAGGGCATCCAGACGATCCGCGACGCGGTCGCCAAGGAGATCGCCGACGGCATCGAGTTCGCCAAGGCGAGCCCGGCGCCCGAGATCGCCACCCTTCAGAACTACGTTTACACGGAGCCTGCGTGATGGACGCCACGCTGCGTGAACTGAGCTACGCCCAGGCGATCCAGGAAGCCATGGCGATCGCCATGGACATGGACGAACGTGTCTTCCTGATGGGCGAGGATATCGGCGTCTATGGCGGCGCCTTCCAGGTGACCGGCGACCTCGTCGAGCGCTACGGCACCGAGCGGGTTATAGACACGCCGATCTCCGAACTGGGCGGCGCCGGCGTCGCGGTGGGCGCGGCCGTCACCGGCATGCGGCCGATCTTCGAATTCCAGTTCTCGGATTTCGCCACGCTCGCTATGGAGCAGATCGTCAACCAGGCGGCTAAGATGCGCTTCATGCTTGGCGGCGAGGTCTCGGTGCCGGTGGTGATGCGTTTCCCGGCGGGCTCGGGTACGGGCGCCGCCGCGCAGCACAGCCAGAGCTTAGAGGCCTGGCTCGGCCATGTACCCGGCCTCAAGGTCATCCAGCCGGCGACGCCGCACGATGCCAAGGGCATGCTGTTGGCGGCAATCGCCGATCCGGATCCGGTCATGATCTTCGAGCACAAGCTGCTCTACAAGATGAAGGGCCATGTGCCCGAGGGCCACTACACCGTTCCGATCGGCAAGGCCGAGATCCGGCGCGAAGGCCGTGACCTCACCATCGTCGCCACATCGATCATGGTGCAGAAGGCTCTCGATGCCGCCGCGGCGCTGGAAGGCGAGGGCATTGACATCGAAGTGGTCGATCTGCGCACGATCCGTCCGATCGACAGGCAGACCATCATCGACAGCGTGAAGAAAACCTCGCGCCTGCTCTGCGTCTACGAGGCGGTGAAAACGCTCGGCATCGGCGCGGAGGTGAGCGCGCTGGTCGCCGAGAGCGAGGCGTTCGACTATCTCGATGCGCCGATCGTGCGCCTTGGCGGCGCCGAAACGCCGATCCCCTACAATCCGGATCTGGAAAAGGCCACGGTGCCGCAGGTTCCCGACATCATCGCCGCCGCGCGCGACCTGGTGAAAGGGGTCCGCTGAGCGATGCCGACCGAAGTCATTCTTCCCAAGGTCGACATGGATATGGCGACCGGACAGATCTCGCGTTGGTTCGCCGAGGAGGGCGCCAAGGTTAAGAAGGGCGACGTGCTCTTCGAGATCGAGACCGACAAGGCGGCGATGGAGATCGACGCGCCGGCCAGCGGCACGCTGCGCAACGTCACCGGCAAGGAGCGCGTCGACATTCCGGTCGGTGAAGCGGTGGCATGGATCTATGCAGACGACGAAGTCTATGAATCAGGAACGACGCCGCAGAACAGGGCGCCACTCTCCCCGCCTGTGGGGGAGATGTCGGCGAAGCCGGCAGAGGGGGGCGCTGTCCCGCCAACGTCTCGTTCCTTCGCGCCCCCCTCTGCCCTGCCGGGCATCTCCCCCACGAGGGGGGAGATCGGCCAATCGCAGGGCGAGCGCGCAACGCCGCTGGCGCGCCGCTTGGCTCGCGAAGCCGGTCTTAAGATAGCCGAAATACAAGGCAGCGGTCCGCGCGGTCGCGTCGTGCGCGCCGACGTCGAAGCCGCAGTCGCCGCGAAAGGCGCGGCCACCCCTGGTCAGCCAGCCGCCGAGATTCCGGTCGAAATCCCGTCCGCTCCGGCCGCGGCGCCCAAGCCGATGTCGGACGACCAGGTGCTGAAGCTGTTCGCCGAGGGCTCCTACGAGCTCGTGCCGCATGACAATATGCGCAAGACCATCGCGCGTCGCCTGGTCGAGGCGAAGTCCACCATCCCGCATTTCTATTTGACGCTGGACTGCGAGCTCGATGCGCTGCTTGCGCTGCGCACGCAGCTCAATGCCGCAGCCCCGATGAAGAAGACCGAGAAGGGCGAGGCGCCAGCCTACAAGCTCTCGGTCAACGACATGGTCATCAAGGCCATGGCGATGGCGCTGATGGCGGTGCCGGATGCGAATGCCTCGTGGACCGACAGCGCCATGGTCAAGCACAAGCACGCCGATGTCGGCGTCGCCGTCTCGATCCCCGGCGGCCTGATCACGCCGATCATCCGGCATGCAGACGAAAAGACGCTGTCGGTCATCTCCAACGAGATGAAGGACCTGGCAAGCCGCGCCAGGAGCCGCAAGCTGAAGCCGGAAGAATATCAGGGCGGCACGACGGCGGTATCCAATCTCGGCATGTTCGGCGTCAAGGACTTTGCCGCCGTCATCAACCCGCCGCATGCGACGATCCTGGCGGTCGGCGCCGGCGAGGAGCGGGCGGTGGTCAAGAAGGGCGAGATCAGAATAGCCACCGTGATGTCGGTGACCTTGTCGACCGATCACCGCGCCGTCGACGGCGGGCTTGGCGCCGAACTGCTCGGCGCCTTCAAGCGCTTGATCGAAAACCCGATGGGCATGCTGGTGTAAGCCAATTCCTGCAGGGCTTTGATCCCGGCTTGCTCTTACGCTGCGCGGCCCTGCGATCACCGACTTGTCAGGCCGGCAGCTCGCGCGAATCCTGGCCCGGTGCTTGAAGCCGCCGTCATTTCGTTCCACATCGGGCGCAATGAACGGCAAGATGCGGGAATGGTTTCGGAATTGGCGATGGGCCTTGGCCGCATCGCTGTTCCTGCATGCCCTGATCGCGGCGTTCCTGTTCTTTGGCTTGCCGAGGCCCGACCAACTGCCGGACCAGCAGGAACAGCCGGTCAACGTCGCGATCGTGCCGCCGCCCGAGCAGCCCAAGCCGAAGCCCGCTCCAAAGCCGCTGGAGCCGAAGCCTGAAAAGAAGGCTGAAAAGCCGCCCGAGCAGGCCGTGCAAAAGCCACCGCCTCCGCAGCCGCCGAAACCCCAGGACATTCCGGTTCTGAAGCGCGTTTTCCAATATGGCGAGAAGGATACCGGCCCGCAGAAATCCCTCGACGGCGGCAGCGCGCCAGCCAACGCGCCGTCGCCGGCCAAGGATGAACCCGCGAAGCCGCCTGTCGCATCGCAGCCCGCGCCAAGCCAGCCTACTCCGCCTGCGGCACCCGAACAGCAGGCGGACACCAACAAGGCTCAAGAGAAGCCGGTAGCCGCCGCGCCGGACGAAAAACCCGCGCAAAGCGAGGAGAAGCAGGCAACCGAGGACACCGACAAACAGCAGCAGGACAAGCAGGAGGCAATTCCGCAAACCGCCGAAAAGCAAGCGGCCGAAACACTAAAGCCGTTGACGGCCGAGGGCGGCGACAAGCCTGCGCCGGCCGAAAAAGCAAAGCCCAAGCCTCCCAAGGCGATGAAGTTCAAATCCGCAAGAGCTCTGAGAGCGCCAAGCGGGAACCCGGGAAGATCAAGCCCCGCCGACAGCGAGATTGCGGGATCGCCGATCTATTCCGGCCTGCCGGGCGTCAGAAAGCTTTACTCGCCGGGTGCAACCGGCAACGCGTTTGCCACAAGCTCGATGGAGAACGTGCCGCGCGATCAGCGCGTTGCCAATCTTTGCGCCAATGTTCTGAACCAGGAATTGCAGAGTGCCGATTACTCGCCGAAATGGCTGCCGACCATTCCCCTGAAGCAGGGCAATGTTCTTAACCCTCCGCAGGCTGCCTTCAGCACGACAACCCAGTGGTATGATCTGAGCTTCCGCTGCGAGGTCGACGCCGATGCAACGAGGGTCCTGTCCTTCAACTTCCGCGTGGGGGGATTGGTCCCGCCTGGGGAGTGGACGCGGCGTCGCTTCCCAAGTCTCCGCTAGTTCAGGCCGGGACACCAAGCCCGGCCAACTGCCGGCTGACGTCGTGCCAGTCGGCGCAGACGAAATCCGCGCCTGCGGCCTTCAGCCGGGCGCCGTGCTCGGGATAGGTATGCCCGCCGCCGGTATAGCCGATCGCGATCATGCCGGCCGCAACCGCGCCCTGGACGCCAAAAGGCGAATCTTCGATCACGATGCAGTCGGCGGGTTTCGCGCCCATTTTCTCGGCGGCGTAGAGGAAGATGTCGGGCGCCGGCTTGCCGTTCTTGACCATCGAGGAGGAAAAGATCGCCTCGCCAAAGAAGCGCGACAGTCCGGTCACCGACAGGCTGTGGTTGATGCGTTCGACCGAAGATGACGAGGCGACGCAGCGGTCGCCGGCAAGCGCGCTCAGGAACGGCAGGATCCCCGGCGTCGGCTTCAGCTCCTCCGAAAAGAGCAGCTTGGTCTCGGCCCAGATGTCGCCGTCGGCGGTGGGCGGGAACTGATGGCCGGTCAGTTCCTTGATTTTGATGATGATGTCGGCCTGCTTCATGCCGATGCATTGCGCGATGATGCCGCCATGGACGCCGGGCATGCCATGCTTCTCATAGACGCGCTCATAGGCCTTGGCGGCCAGCGGTTCGCTGTCGACGAGAACGCCGTCGCAATCGAAAATCAGTCTAGGTTGCGCCACGCGCGTCTCCCGGCCTCTGTGCCAATACGCACATCGCTATCGATAAAAAGTCAGATGTTCAATAGTGAGGCGGATGCATCTCCTGCCCATCAAAGCTGGCGCAGCGCCTCGCTGACCGGCGTGGATCCAAGCGCGCGCTGCATGGCCTGGCGCGACTGCGCGCGGTCGGGTGTGATCCAGTTGGGCTCGGCGCCGAGGAAGCGGTCGAGGAAGGCCACGGCATAGGCGGGCATTTCCGTCGCGTTCTCGCGGTAGGACCACCAGGTCCGCAGGTCGTCGGCGCATTTGTCGATGCTGGGCGCCGTGCCGAACTCCTGCTCGTGCACAGCCAGAATCGCCGACACGCAGTAGTTGGTATAGAGAAAACCTTCCGGCCAGAAGCGCACGATTTCCGCCGTGCCGGCATTGGCTTCCGTCTCGATCATTTCGGTAAGACCGGAGACCTCTTGCGCTGGCGCCTGCCGGATCAGCTCGCGCAGCACCAGCCCGGCGGCGAACACGATGAAGTCCGCGCGGTCGACAGCTGCGAATCGCTTCTGCGCCTCCATGACGTCGATCCAGTCGAGAAAGGCGCGCGTCAGCTTGGCCTCGTCGATCTCGAAACGAACGCCGAAGGTTTCCGACACCACCTTCGCGCTGCTGCGGAAGGTGGCGCGAAACCAGCGCAGCTGCCGCAGCCGGTGACGAAGGTCCGGCATAAGCGCCAGTTCGTGCCTGAAAGGCAGATCCATGTCTCATATCCCGTTTGGCGACAGGCTAGCACAGGCGCTGCCGTTGCCGAAATCGGTCAGCCGCCTGTGGAGCGTTACGGCGGCTAATATAATACATGTTGACATTCTAGGAAACAAATGTTCTCACTTTCGGGTCATCTCGCCTCCGTCCAATATGTGCCGGAGGAAGAGAATCGGGAGGAAACCGAAATGGCGATCTGGCAGTGGGCGCTGCTTCTGCTGTTTGTCGTCTGGGCGCTGCAATCGCTCGGCGTCTGGCTGCAGATGCGGCATTATGCGGACGTCTTCAAAGGCGTCACCGGAGAGTTCAAGGACGGCTTTGTCGGAGCCGGCAATTTCCGCGGCCGGCTCGCCAAGGGCACCATCGCGCTCGTCGTCGTGACGCCGGACCTCATCGTGCGCCGTATGATGGTCATGAGCGGCCGTTCGGTGCTCACCAAGTTCAAGCGACATGAAGAATTCGAGGGTATCCCCCTCGATCGACTCCGGTCCAACCCTGCGATCATGGGGGAGGGGGAACCCGGTGTGGCCGAGGCCGTGAAACGGGCGATCGAGCAGATCGACCGCGCGCGGTCGGAGCCGGGGAAGAAGCCGGGCCTGTCCGGTTTGAACGTAGCAAGGGCTTAAGCGACGCCGGCAGCCGGCTGGGAATGACCGGCGGGGGTCATAAGGAGGAGAAATGTCTGTAATTTCGTTATTGGCGCAGCATGCCGACCTGGCGGTGCACAACCTGCATGTCGCAGGCACCATGGTCTCGGATGCTGCCTGGCACGGCAAGCTCGGCGTCGAGCATGCCACCGACCATCTCGTGATCCTGGCGCAGGCGACGACCGACAATGCGCCGGTCACCGCCGATCAGCTCAAGGAACAGCTGAAGAATGTGCAGCAGGAAGAGCAGCTCGGCTGGCTGACCGCGATCGGCAAGTATTTCATCGGCATCTTCCAGAAGGGCGGCGAAGTGTTCGCCGGCTTCGTCACCGGCATCATCCCGACCTTGGTCGTGTTGATGACCGCCTTCTACGCCGTCACCGAACTGGTCGGCGAAGAGCGCGTCCACGGCCTGGCGCGCGGCGCCGGCCGTATCGCGCTGACCCGCTACACCGTGCTGCCGGTCCTGTCGGTGTTCTTCCTCACCAACCCGATGGCCTACACTTTCGGCTCCTTCCTCGAAGAAAAGCACAAGCCTGCCTTCTACGACGCGGCGGTGTCCTACGTGCATCCGCCACTCGGCCTGTTCCCGCATATCAACCCCGGCGAATATTTCGTCTGGGGCGGCATGCTGGTCGCGCTGCTCGATCTCGAGAAGCGGGGCGTCATCGCCAACGGCTATCACGTCAAGGTGGCCATCTGGTACGCCATCGTCGGCCTCGTCGTCATCCTGCTGAAGGGCATCCTGACCGAACGCATCACGGCCATCATGGCACGCCGCCAGGGCGTCGAGCTCTAAGGGCGGGAGGACACCATGGCCAAGACATACAAGGCAGTAAAGATCTCGAGGGGCTCCACCGGCTGGGGCGGGCCTCTGGTCATCGAGCCGACCGAACAGCGCAACAAGGTCGTATCGGTAACCGGCGGCGGCATTCATCCGGTGGCGCAGCTGATCGCCGACATGACCGGCGCCGAGGCGGTCGACGGCTTCAAGGCGCCGCCGATCGAAAGCGAGATGGCGGTCGTTGTCGTCGACTGCGGCGGCACGGCCCGCTGCGGCGTCTATCCGCGCAAGCGTATCCCGACCGTCAACCTGACGCCGGTCGGCCAGGCGGGTCCGCTCGCCCAGTTCATCACGGAAGACATCTACGTTTCGGGCGTGAAGCCAGCCAACGTCACAATGGCGGACGGATCCGAGGCGGTCACCACTGCGGGGGGAGCAGCATCGATGAGTTCAAGCAACAACACCACTGCCAGGGCGGCCGAGCCGCTGCCGAGCGAAGGCGGGCTTATCGGCCTGATCAGCTCGATCGGCCGCGTCATGGGCCGTGTGGTCGGCATCTTCTTCAATTCCGGCCGCCGCACTATCGATCAGGTTATCCGCAACGTGCTGCCCTTCATGGCCTTCGTGACCATGCTGATCGGCCTGATCCTCTATACCGGCATCGGCGATGTGCTGGCGCAGCCTATGGGACCTTTAGCCAACAACATCGTCGGCCTGCTGGTCATCTCGGCCATCTGCGGCCTGCCGTTCCTGTCGCCCATCCTGGGGCCGGGCGCGGTCATCGCCCAGGTCATCGGCGTCGCCATCATCGGCCCACAGATCGCCAACGGCACCATCTCGCCCGCAATGGCCCTGCCGGCGCTGTTTGCCTACAACACGCAGGTGGGCTGCGACTTCGTTCCCGTCGGTCTGGCGCTCGGTGAGGCCAAGCCGAAGACGATCGAGATCGGCGTGCCGGCGGTGCTCATCAGCCGCCAGATCATGGGCCCGGTCTCCGTGCTGATCGCATGGATCGTCTCCCTGATCGTGTTCTAAAAACGCGTAACAACGAGGTTCGCCATATGTCGGTACTTCTTAAGACACGGGTCACAGCAATAGGACCCGAAGTGGCGGACCTCGCCGAAGGCGGCGTGGTCATCCTGTTCGCGGATGGCTCGCCTCCTGAACTCGCCGAAGTCTCGGTGCTGCACTTGGCAGAGCAGGGGCCCAGTGACGACGCGCCGCAAAAGGGCGCGTCGATAACGCTCGGACCGGTTTCGGCGACGATAACGGCGGTCGGCTCCACGGCCTGGAGCAAGGTCCGCGAAATGGGTCATGTCGTGATCTCCTTCAACGGAGCATCCGAGGCCGAAAGGCCGGGCGAGGTTTGCGCATCCGCGGTCGATACCGGGGCGCTCGTAGCGGCGCTGACGCCAGGCGCTGTCATCACCATCGCCGCCTGATAATATCCGCGCTGTCTGTCGACGGCGCCCAAACCTAGAGTATTGCCATGGAACGCTCGACCATCGTCAGAGTGCACGAAGGTCTGCACGCCCGTCCCGCCACGCGGTTCGTGAAACTCGCCAAGGGTTTCGAATCCGATGTCGAGCTCGTCAAGGACGGAAAGGCGGTCAGCGCCAAGAGCTCGGTCAAGCTGATGCTCCTGGCTGTCAAGGAGAACCAGGAAGTCACCGTGCGCGCCAACGGCGCCGACGCGATCGAGGCGATCGAGGCGCTGATCGGCTATCTGGAAAATCCGCGCGCTGGCCTAGACGACGAGGGCGAGGCAGGTGATGAGGGCTCGCAAGCCGCAGCCCCGGCGCCCGCTCGTGAGGCCGCGCAGCCTTCTGCCGCAGCGGTGGATGGAACCCCGAAACTTCAAGGCGTCGCCGCAAGCGAGGGCGTGGCGATCGGGCCGGCCTTTGCCCATTTCCCGCTGGAGATCGAGGGACCGGGCAGACGCCTGCCGGCCGATGAGATCGACGGCGAGCTCGAGCGCTTCCGCGGCGCCGTCGCCAGCGTCCAGGCGCGCATGGACCGCACGCTTGCCGAGAACAATCTCTCCGCTGGCGACCGCGGCATCGTCGCCGCTTTGCGCGACATCGCCGCCGACGACAGCCTGACCGGCGAGGCGGAGAAGCTGATCAAGGAAGGCGATGACGCGGTGTCCGCCGTCATTGGCGCGGCGGCCACCATTGCCGCCGATTTCAGCGCGGTCGACGACCACTATCTCAACGCCCGGGCCGACGACGTCCATGCCGTCGGCAGGCAGATCTGCCTGGCGCTGCTCGGCCAGGACGAAGTCAGCCTGGAAACCATCCCGCAGGGCGCGATCCTGATTGCCGACGACATCGGCGCCTGGGATCTGGCGCGCGCGCCGCTGAAGCGCATCGGCGGCGTGGTCTGCGGCCATGGCGGCGCCACCTCGCACATTGCCATCATCGCCCGCTCGCACGGCATCCCGGCGGTGCTCGGTCTGGGCGACAAGGTCAACGAGCTGCGAACCGCCAAAGAGGTGGCGATCGACGGCAGTGCCGGGCATGTGATCGTCGACCCTGACGAGACCGCGCGGGCTGACTTCACCCGGCGCGTCGAGGCTGCCGCGCAGGAGCGCGCCGGGCTGAAAGTGTTCAAAGGCGTGACGCCGACGCGCGCCGACGGCACGGTGATCGAGGTCGCGGCCAATATCGGCTCGTTGGAGGAGATCGAGGCGGCGCAGGAAGCAGGTGCCATGGGCGTCGGCCTGTTCCGAACCGAACTGCTCTTCATGCGCCACATGCATCTGCCGTCGGAAGAGATGCAGGCCGAAACCTACAGCGCGCTGGCCAAGGCCTTCGCGCCGCATCCGGTCATCGTGCGCACGCTCGACATCGGCGGCGACAAGCCGATCGCCGGCATCGAATTCCCCGACGAGGAAAATCCCTTCCTCGGCTGGCGCGGCATCCGCATGTGCCTGGACCGGCCCGATATCTTCAAGAAGCAGCTGCGGGCGCTGTTGCGCGCCGCCGTCCACGGTAACATCAAGGTGATGCTGCCGATGGTCTCGGAGATTGGCGAGGTCACGCGCACGCGTGCGCTGGTCGACGAGTGCGCGGCTGAATTGAAGGCCGAAGGCGTGCCGCATGCGAGCTTCGACCTCGGCGTGATGATTGAGACGCCAGCCGCCGTGCTGATCGCGCCCGCATTGGCGAAGGAGGTGGCGTTCTTTTCGATCGGCACCAACGACCTGACCCAGTACATCATGGCCGCCGACCGACTCAATCCGACGGTCGCCAAGCTCAACGACGTCACCAGTCCGGCTGTGATGTCGGCGATCGAGCTGACGGCGAAGGCAGGCGTCGCCGCCGGCATCATGGTGGGCATGTGCGGCGAGGCCGCCGGCCGTCCGGACCTGATCCCCACCTTCATCGGGATGGGCCTGACCGAGCTCAGCATGAGCCCGGCCTCGATCCAGCGCGCCAAGAAGACGATCGCGGCCATGGCGGCCGAACGGTAGCGGATAATTCGCGGCGGTTACGCTAGATGCGCGAGCAGGGTGGCGAGAACCGGTGTCAGTTCCTGGACGGCATTGGCCTGGGCGCAGGCCTGCCGGATGCGGTCTTCCCGCACTTCGGCAGCCAGCACCGCGATCTCGAGAATGTCGGGCTCGGGCGTTCCATCCGCCTTGGTCGCCAGTCCGCAGGCAAGCGCCACGGGCGCGAGGCACCTGATGTCGAGAGACCGGTCGCCGGCTATCGCCGGGCCTGGACCGGTCTCGCCAGGCTGAACCGGACGGTGGTTGAGGCATTCGACGAGCAGAGCCGCACAGGCCGCCGCGACCTGGTCCGTCGATGCCGCATCCGCCGTCGCGCCGGCCAGGAGGTCCGCGTAGCGCTTGCGCATTGCGACATGCACGGCGGAAAAGCTCGCCTCGTGGACGCGCGGATTGTCGATGCCGTAGCCGGCAAGGACCGCGCGGGTCAGATAATACATGTCGCGCCTGAACTGACGCTCGCCGCCGATCTGCCGGTCTTCATCGCCGTGCGGGAAATAGATCCGCAGGCTTTTGACGGTCGTGCCGTCGACCTTGAGCGGCCGGGAATGCGGTACGAAGGATTCGGCGATCGTCAGCGCCTCGTCGACGGCGCTCGCGGCGTGGCCGAGCAGGCTGCGGCCCGGGAAGAGAGGCAAATTGCCGGCGATATCTTGCGAGGGGTCGCCAGCGCTGTCGTGGCGGTTCTGGCGGATGGCATCGCGCAGTTCCCGAAGCCGGTCCTTCAGGTTGGCGCGGACGTCTTCGGAAATTTGTCGCAGCATCGCCAATTGCCTCGAAATGCTGAAGCCGGTCACGGCTTTGGGCGCCAGCCGCCCTCTCTAGATTGTTCGTCTCGCTTGGTAGATCAATAGGCGATATTTAACCAGCATGCAGAATCGGCGAGGTGTCACCGCCGGGGTTGGAGGGGAAATTGGGCAGGCGACGGCAGGGCGAACCAGAAAACGGCAGGGCGGCGGCCGAGGCATCCGAGCAGGTCGTGAGCGAAAGCCGGACCGACCGCCTCAGGATCCGCGCCGCCTGGATGTATTTCGTCGAGCAGATGACGCAAAACGAGATCGCCGACGTGCTCGGCGTCGGCCGCGTCACCATCGTGCGCATGCTGGCCGAGGCGAGGGCACGCAACGAGGTGAAGATCACCATCGAGAGCGAGCTTTTGGAGATCGTGCGGTTGGAGCGCGCGCTCGAACAGACCTTCGGACTGCAGCAGGCGCTGGTGGCGCCGCTCACCGATCCCAATGCCGACCCGATCCCGGCAATCGCCGCCAAGACCGGCATGTTCCTGTCCGACGCGATGAAATCCGGCATGCGGGTCGGCGTCGGCTGGGGAGTCACGCTGTTCAACACCTTGCCCTTCATCAGCGCCAAATCGCTAACCGATTTCAGCGTGATTTCGCTGCTTGGCGGCGTCGGCGTCGCGCGCCGGGTCAACCCGGCCGAGTTCGCCTGGCGCTTCGCCCAGATCTTCCAGGGTGACGGCTATCTGATGCCGACGCCTGCGGTCGTCGACAGCGTCGAGACAAAAATCGCGCTGGTCGAGCGCTGCGGCCTGCAGGAGATTTTTGAGATGGCCGATGCGCTCGACGCCGTGCTGCTCAGCGTCGGCGGGATCGCTTCGGCCACCACTTTCTCGCGCGGCGGCTTCCTGAAGGAAGCGGACCGCGAGGCGCTGCTTGCGCGCGGCGCCGTCGGCGATCTCCTGTTCCATTTCTATGACCGCAATGGCGATCTGGTCGACCATCCCGTCAACAGCCATGTGATGTCGGTGGATGTCGACCGCCTGCGCAAGGCGCCGATCCGCATCCTCACCTCCGGCGGCGCGGAAAAGACCGAGGCGCTGCTCGGCGCCATGAACCTGATTGCGCCGACCATCCTGATCACCGACGAGGAAAGCGCGCGCCGCATGCTCGCGGCGCATGGCGCTTGAATCATGCGACGGAAGGGCTCGCTCGCTGCGGAATTGAGGAGCGCAGGTGCTTGCGGGCAGGTTCCTCCACCAGAATGAAAACGACGACCGAGATAACGACCAGCAAAGGCTGGTACAAAAGACTTCCGACCCATTCCCATTCTCCGGTGAACAGCACCGGAATCCACTTTCGCACCGGGATTTGCAGGATGTAGAGGGCATAGCTTGCATTGCCCAGCAGCACGAGCGGCTTGTACGACAGCACGCGTTGGGTCTTGCCGTCATTCACGGCGCATGTCGCAATCAGCGCGACAAAGCCGATCGCCGCGAAACCCCCTGTCGTCACCATGCGTGTCGCGACAAGCGTGGCAACCGTGAACGCCATGGCCAGAATGGCTGGCCGGTCGCTGCGGAAGCGATCGAACGCGCCGGCCCTAAACAGCAGAGCGCAAATGATGCCGGTCATGAATTCGGGCAGCCTCAGCAGCGGGAGAGGCACCAGCTTCATCCAGCCGAACGCAAGGTAGCCGGTCGGTCCGAGACCCGGCAGACACATAACTACGAAAATCAGCACCAAAGCTGCCAGGCTGATCCACAGGACTCCGCCCGTAAGCCTTGAAAGGACGGGAAGCAATAACGGGAACACAAGATAGAAAAAGAACTCGATCGAGAGTGTCCAACCCGGAGGATTCCAGAAGAATCCGAGCATTGTCGTTGGTCCGCCCCATGCCTGAACAAGGCCAAGTGTCGCCAGTGATGCAAGCGGGTGATCCAAGGGCATGCTTGTCAGCGGCAAAGCCACAATAAGGGCAAGGAGATAGATTGGATAAATTCTGGAAAACCTCGCTAAGGCGAACTGTCGGATCTCGTACCAGTCAGACATCTTGTCGAAGTAGGAATGGGTGAGAATGAAGCCGGACAGCAGGAAGAAGAACGAGACGCCCAGATAGCCGTTCTGCACAAAATTGGCGATCGGGGGCGGCGCTCCGTCAATGTCTGCCGAGTGGAAGGCAAGCACATAGAGAGCGGCGAAAAATCGCAAGCTGGTCAGCTGTGTGAGGCTCGATCCCGCTGAAGAAGGCTTCGGTTTCATACAGAGTGCCGTTGCTGTAAGCGCGAAGCGGTGCTCAGAACTGTCGATACTGCGTGGAATCCTATACGCCGAGCCGCATTAACAAATCCGTTAACGCTCCACGCCGGTGTCAGCGCCCGGCGCCATGGGGGAGAACCGAGGCGCTGCTCGGCGCCAGGCACGTGACTGCGTCGACGATTCTGATCGCCGATGAAGAAGCGCACCGCATGCCCACTGGCGGACGGACAACGATCTTCTTGTTCTTCGGCCTCCTGGCCAGATAGATCTTCCGCTCGCGTGACAGCCCCCAAGCTTCTGCCGACAAGTCGCGGAACTACTCTAAAATCAACGAGAAGCTGTTTTTGGACCAAACGGTTGCCCAAGGAGCGGAAGCCTTCGGCTCAACCTAAGAACTTGGGGGGAAGTTCTCTTTCAAATGGTCGGAGTGGCCGGATTCGAACCGACGACCCCTTGACCCCCAGTCAAGTGCGCTACCGGGCTGCGCTACACTCCGGACCGGGTGGCGATGTATCGTGATAAGGCGGTGCGGGTCAACCGAATTCGGTGCCTATCGCGCAGGTGAAATTGCAACGAGCGATGCAGGCCTTCCCAGCCGCAATTCCCGCTGGTGCCGGTACTCCAGCGCGATCGCGCCCCAGACCAGGCCGAGCAGCAAATAGAGATGGCGCCAGTGGTCGATGTCGATGAAGGTGCCGAGGCCGATATTGCCGAGATAGGCGACATAGGCGCAGAGCAGATAGGGCTGCCACGGCCGGTCGCGCAGAAGGATGCGGAAGCCGGCGCCGATTGTCCATAGCGTCAGCGTCAGGAACGAGACGAAGCCGAGCCAGCCATAATCCATCAGCGCCTTCAGCCAGATGTCGTGCGTGTCCTCGCCATAGATCGTGCCGAAGACCAGCGGGCCGATGCCGAACGGGTGCTCCATCGCCAGCTGGAAGCCGATCGAATAGCGGGCGAAGCGGCCGAGCCGCGCCGAATCATAGCTCTGCTCAAGCTGCGCGCGCTGTGTGAACATGTCCGACACGCCGGGTAACTGCAGGATGACGATGAGGGCGATGACCAGCAGCGCCGCGGCAGCGATCGTCATCACCACCACGCGCAGCCGGAACTTGCCACTGGCGCTCTGCAGGAAGAGGCAGGCGGTGAGCAGCACCGCCGACACGGCAAACATGCCCCAGGCGCCGCGCGAGAACGAGAAGAAGATGCCGGCGGTGATGATGAGCAGCGGCACGGCCAGAAGCGGCATCCGCGACACCGGGCCGGTCAAGAGCAGATAGAGCAGGTAGGTGCCGGGCAGCACCAGGAACGGCCCGAACACGTTCGGATCCTGGAAGGCACCGGCGGCGCGGTCGTATTTGGTGAACATTTCCGCGCCCGGAAACGCATGAAAGTAACCGGCGATGCCGAGCAGCGACGTCGCCACGGCCGACACGACATAGGCGATGAAGATCAGTCGGTAGAGGCTCGGCTGGACCGAAGTCACCGAGGCGAAGAACACCGCGCTGAAGGCCAAAAACAGCGAGACGGCGAGATAGAGCGGGGTGTTGGCGAGGTCGGCCATCTGGGTCATCGCGATCATGCCGCCGATGTTCATCGCCACCAGAAGCACCAGCAGGGGCATGATCGCGCGCGAGATTCGAAGCCCGAACAACGCCCAGACCGCGATCAGCCCGGCCATGTAGATTTCATAGGGCGCCGGCTCGCTGATGACGAAGCCGGAAAGCAGGATGCCGACGCCGATCGCAGCCGATGCGATCAGCGAGATCAACTTGGCGTTGACCGCCCGCGGCGGCAACCGGTTGACTGCCGATGGCTGCAACTGGTTGACAGCCTGTGGCGGCAATTCACTGGCGATGGCGCTCAATAGGCGTTTTCCGTGTTGAGCAGGCGGATCGGCGTCAGGAACAGGATGCGCAGGTCGAACAGCATCGACCAGTTCTCGATGTAATAGAGGTCGTATTCGGTGCGCATGCGGATCTTTTCGTTGGTGTCCATCTCGCCGCGCCAGCCGTTGATCTGCGCCCAGCCTGTGACGCCGGGCTTGACCTTGTGGCGGGCGAAGTAGCCGTCCACCACCTCGTTGTAGAGAAGGTTGTGCGACTGCGCGGCGATGGCATGCGGGCGCGGCCCAACCAGCGACAGCGAGCCGAACAACGAGTTGAAGAACTGCGGCAGCTCGTCGATCGAGGTCTTGCGGATGAAGCGGCCGACGCGGGTGACGCGCGGATCGTTCTTGGTCACCGTCTGCTTGGCGGTCGGATCGGACCGGTCGGTGAACATCGAGCGGAACTTGTAGACTTCGATGATCTCGTTGTTGAAGCCGTGCCGCTTCTGCTTGAACAGCACCGGACCCTTGCTGTCGAGCTTGATGGCGATCGCGGTGACGAGCATCACCGGCGAGAAGACGATGATCCCGATGAGTGAAAAGACGATGTCGAAGGCGCGCTTGGCGACCGAATCCCAGTCGTTGATCGGCTTGTCGAAGATGTCGAGCATCGGCACCGAGCCGATATAGGAATAGGCGCGCGGCCGGAACTGCAGCGCGTTAGAATGTGCCGAAAGCCGGATATCGACCGGCAGCACCCAGAGTTTCTTCAGAAGCTGCAAGACGCGCGATTCGGCGGTCAGTGGCAACGACACGATCAGCATGTCGATGCGCGCGATGCGGGCGAATTCGATGAGCTCGGAGATGGTGCCGAGCTTCGGGTAGCCGGCGACGATCGGCGGCGAGCGCTTGTCGTTGCGGTCGTCGAAGATGCCGCAGATGCGGATGTCGTTGTAGGGCTGCTTCTCGACCGAGCGGATCAGCTGCTCGGCCGCCTTGCCGCCGCCGACGATGAGTGCGCGGCGCTCCATGCGGCCGTCGCGCGCCCAGCGCCGGATGAGGCTGGACATCACGAGTCTCAGGCCGAAGATCAGCGCGAAGCCGGCCACGAACCAGGTGCCGAACAACAGGCGCGAATAGTCTTCCGACGCCTTGATGGCGAAGGCGGTGAGCGCCATCAGCGCGAAGCTACCGGCCCAGACCAGCAGCACGCGGCCGAAATTCGCGAGGGGGCGCATCAGCGCCGCGATCTGGTAGCAATCGGTCACGTCGAGCAGCACCACGGCCAGGAACGACGTAGCCGCGATCGCCAACGGATACTGCCAGGCCAGATAGCTGAAGAAGCCGACATAGTAGAAATAGACGCCGAGCCCAGACAGGAACAGCATCGCGAACTCGACCATGCGCAGCACGCCGCTGACCATGATCGGCGACATGGTATCACGCCGGTATTGCGAAGCGACCTGGCGCGCCACATCGTTGATGCCGCCAGGCTTTTCGCCATCGGCGGGAGCATCGTAGTTGCGCACCGCATCCATGGAAAAGCGGTGCGCGGGGTCGATCTCATTCATGGGAACTGTCCGCGAGCTTCGCGCAACTGCATAGCAAAAGAGAGCTAAGAAAGCCTTGAAACAACCGGTGGTTTTGGAGTTGTTGCGGCCCGAGGCCTATTTGTTCAGTGCTGCGAAATAGGCCTTCTCGATGTCGGCGGCCATGACGTTCGCACCGAATCGGGCCTTCAGCTCATCGGCTTGCGGCATCAGTTTTCGATAGCCGTCAAAGTCGCTGAGCGCCGCTCCCATTTTGGCGGCGAGCTGGGATGCGTCGGGGCGGATCAGGGCAGGGGAGTCTTCGCCGAAAATTTCCGGAATGCCTCCGACAGCGGTCGCGATCATCGGCATGCCAGCGGCTAAGGCTTCGAGCACGATATAGGGCATCGCCTCCGCGCGGGATGGCACCACAATCAACTCGGCCAGAGCGAAAGCCTGTCTCGCCGGCATGGGCGGCAGGAATCGGACGTGGCTTTTCAGGCCGAGTCGCTCCACTTGCGCGTGGTAGCGCGGCAGGTCGTCGCCGTCGCCGACCATCACGGCGCTTAAGGGGCGTCCGAGCTCGTCGCCGGCCATAGCCAGCGCATCGATGAAGATATCCGGGCCCTTCAGGTCACGCATCATGCCGATGTACAGGAAATCGGCGGCATTCGCTGCCGTCGTCACCGGTTCGAATTCGGCGGCGCGCAGGCCGTTATAGACAAGCGTGTTGGGTATGGGCGGCTCGCCGACCTTGCGGCGATAGGTGTTGCGCTCGTAGTCGGAAACGAACAGCAGGCAATCGGTGAAGCGCGCCATGAAGCGCTCCAGGCCGAAGAACAGCTTCCCCATCGCCGTCGTTTCGTCATAGTGGAGGGAGCCGCCATGCGGCGAATAGAGGCGGGCAACGCGAAACCTTGATACCCGCAACAGTGAGCCGAACAGCCGGGCATAGGCGCCACCCTTGGCGCCGTGCCCGTGCAGCACGTCCGGCCGCAATTCCTGGATGATTCGATAGGTACGCCAGGCCGAGGCGAGGTCGCCCGGCCCGACATGACGCTGCATCGGCGTGCGATGGATGCCGAGCGCGAGGCTGTCCTTCATCGCCTCGAACAAGCGCTCCTCATAGTCGCCGCCGGTGGTCGAGTCGCAGACGATTCCCACCGCATGGCCGGCGGCGACCTGCGCCTCGGTAAGGTCGCGCACGTGCCGGAAGATTCCTCCGACAGGTGAGCGAAAGCAGTGCACGATCCTGAGGTTCACCGCCACGACGGGTTTTTCAGAACAGCCGTTCGCGGACGTAGACGGTGTCGCCGGGCAGGAGTGGATCGGATGTCAGCACCCGCCCGGTCATCACCTTGCCGTTGATATCGCGGGTGATGTCGACGCTCTCCTGATTGGCGCGCGGCGTGAAGCCGCCGGCAATGGCCACCGCCTTTTGCACGGTGAGTCCCGGCACGTAGGAATACTGCCCGGCAGCGCCCACTTCGCCCATGACGAAGATCGGCCGGTAGCGGTCGATTTCGACCGAAACGTCGGGATCGCGCAGATAGCCTTGGCGCAGCTTGTCGGCGATCGCCTTTTCCAACTGCTGCGCGGTGTGGCCGCGCGCCGGCACCGCGCCGACCAGCGGAAAGGACAGATAGCCGGACTGGTCGACGCTGTAGGTGTTGGTCAACCCGTCCTGCTCGAACACCGTGACACGGACGCGGTCGCCGGCGCCGAGCCGGTAGGGCTGATCGAGCACTTCATGAAAGGCGGCGGGTGTCGGGCGGTAGCTCGAGCAGCCGGTGAGCAGCGACAGGGCAAGCAAAGCGCGAAAGAGGGAAGCAGTGCTTTTCATGACCGGCCAGGAACCTTCATCGCTCTTGCCGCAAGCCGCGGCACAACCCCAGGAAAGTGCGACCGTTATCATCCTGTTAGGGTTAATGGGCGGTAAAGGAGCACGGTCCGGGAGAGCGGAGATCGGTAAAAAGCCCAATTGTTCTATTGCTTTCGAGCAATCTTCTTTGAGCGCCCTCTAATAAGCATTCATTCTGATCTTAACGGGTGAGTTACCATAGTTCTTTACGGTCCAGCTTCGACTCAAAGTTCGGAGCAGGATGCATGTCCGTTCAGTCAGCGGCCGCAGACGTCGATGTCGATCTGAGACAGCTTTTCGCCAGCCTGGCGAGGAACTGGCTGCGCATTGTTTTTGTCACGCTTTTGGTCACCGGGCTGGCCTTCGCCTTCGCCTGGCTCGCGACGCCCTATTATAAGGCGACAGCCAAGCTGGAGATCGGCTCGCGCGAATCGGAATACACCCGGCCGCCGGGCACCAACGATGACGATAAGCCGATTCTCGACGAGCAGGGCGTGGCCACCCAGGTCCAGATCATTTCCTCGCCCGACATCCTCAAGCAGGTGGCGACCAAGCTCAACCTGGACAAGTTGCCGGAGTTCGACGAAACGCTGAAAATGTCGTCGCTCGGGCGTGTGCTTGTGCTCGTCGGCTTGAAAAGCGATCCCTTCGATATCCCGCCGGACGAGCGTGTGCTGAACGCCATGCACGACAAGCTCAATGTTTACGCCGTTGAAAAGACGCGCGCGATCGCGATCGAGTTCGCCTCGAAGGATCCCAAGCTTGCCGCAGCGGTCGCGAATGGCATTGCCGAGGCCTATATCGCCTCGAAGAGTGACGCCAAGCTCGAATCGAACGCCGCCGCGACCAACTTTCTGGCGCCGGAAATCGCCGATCTGCAGAATCGCGTGAGGGATGCCGAGGCCAAGGTCGCCGCGTTCCGCGCCCAGTCCGACCTGCTGATGGGCGGCAACAATTCGGTGCTTCCGACTCAGCAGCTCTCGGAGCTGTCGAGCGAATTGTCGCGTGTGCGCGCCAGCCGCGCCGCCGCCGAGGCGAGTGCCGAGAGCGTGCGCCGGGCGCTGCAGAATGGCGGTTCGCTGGACAGCGTGCCGGAGGTCCTGTCTTCCGATTTGATCCAGCGCCTGCGCGAGCGCCAGGTGGAGCTGAGGGCCAATATCGCCGATCTTTCCACAACCCTGCTGGACAATCATCCGCGCATCCGGGCGCTGAAGTCGCAGCTTGCCGACCTCGACGGCCAGATTCGCAACGAGGCGCAAAAGATCATCCGGGGGTTGTCGGCTCAGGCTCAGACGGCGAAGGCCCGCGAGGGTCAGCTGATCGCGGACGTCAACACCTTGAAGGCCGCGTCAGCGCGCGCTGGCGAGCAGCAGGTGCAGCTGGATGCCTTGCAGCGCGACGCGAACGTTCAGCGCCAACAGCTTGAATCCTATATGGCCAGTTACAATGCGGTAGCCTCGCGCAAGGATCGCAGATACTCGCCTGTGGCGGCGAGCCTGATCGCGCAGGCCCAGGTGCCGTCGCAACCTTATTTTCCGAAGATCGGGCCGATCACCGGGGCGGCCGCCGCCGCTTCGCTGCTACTGATGGCGATCGGCACGCTGCTTGGCGAGCTGTTCTCGGGCCGTGCCATGCGTCCGGCCGCCGGCGCCCGTTTCACCGATATCGAGCAGGTGGCGATGCCCGCTGCGCGCACCGAGCCGGTTGTAGCCGAAATCGAGGACGACCACAGTTCTTTCGCATCCTATGAGACGTCCATGGCCAGCGAGCGACGTCCGGAGAGACAGCCGATCGCGCAGAATGAGACATTTGAAGCCGACACCGTTGCGGCAGAGCAACCAATGCCCGAGCCGGAACCCAAGCCGGGTCCGTCCAGGCTCGGCGAGATAGATGTCGACAGGGCTGCCGAGAAGCTGATCTCTTCCGGCGCGGCGCGCGCGATCTTCGTATCGCCGGAAGGCGACGAGGCGGCCGCCTCCGCCGTGCTCGTGGCGCGTGAAGTATCCGACGCCGGCCTGCGCGTGCTGCTGCTTGACCTCACGGCATCGGGCGCGGCGTCGCGGCCGATGCTGGACTCGAGCCTGTTCCCGGGCATCACCAATCTGCTCGCTTCCGAAGCGCAGTTCAGCGACGTCATCCATCCCGATCTCTATTCGGATGCGCATGTCATTCCGGTCGGCACCGCCGATCCGGTCCGCGCCATGCGCGCCGCCGATCGGCTGCCGATCATCATGCAGTCGCTGACCACGGCCTACGATCTCGTCGTGGTCGAATGCGGCCCGGCCGACGCGCAAGGCATCGGCCGCCTGGTCGGTGACGGCACCGAAGTCTTCCTGTCCATGCTGGAAGCCGACGACCAGGTGACGCAGGCCGCGGTCAAGCTGATCGAGAACGGCTATCCCAACCTGACGCTGGTCACACCGGTCGGCCACGAACCTCCGGGAACACCGGTGCCGGGCAGGCGGTCGGCGGCTTGAATATAGCGCGAAGGATCGGGCCGCGCCGAAAAAACCGGCCGTTAGACGGCGACGGTCAGTTATCGTCCTCGGCGGGAGCGGGCGCTGCCTGTCCGGCAGCCTTGCGACGCAGCACCTTGGTCAGCTTCCAGACCGTCGGGTTGTTCTTGATGAAGGCCTTGGCGCGCGCGCCTTGCCGCAGCCCTGCCGCCAGCACCCGGCCCTTCAGCGTCAGCGGCGCAAGCACCTCGAAATGCTGGACCTCGATGTCGCACCAGAGCCGCTTGTAAGGCTCGTCGCCGACCGAGAAATCATACACATCGAAGCCAAGCTCGCAGGCTTCCTGGATGTTGTCGAAGAACAGGAAGTCGCCCGGGCTGGCGGACGAGAGATCGTCCTCGGCGATGGCGCCGAACTCGCAGATCAGCCGCTTGCCGGACCGGCTGGAGCCGGTCACCGCGCGCAGTTTGCCCGCCACATCCAAGCCGTGCAGCAGGAAGGGCGGCTTTCCCTCGGCCAGCGCATCGGCGAACAGCGCCCGGAAAAAGTCGCGTACTTGCCTGTCGCCGAAGACATTGGCGATGCCCATCTTGGCGAAACGCGCTTCCTTCATCTCGAAGAAGGCATCGAGCAGCCTGTCGACCTCCTCGGGTGTGCGCGCCTCGATGCGGCGGAAGGTGCCGACCGCCTCGAACTTGCGCGTCTGCGAGCGGTGCTTCTTGCGCTTGCGCTTGCCGCTCGCGCGCGACAGCAGCGCGTCGAACCCGCCGTCGAGATCGACCGCAAGCGCAAGGTTCGGACTTGGGAAGCCGCGCAGCGCGGCCAGCGGGTTAGCGACGCCATCAAGGTCGGGCAACAGCCTTTCCAGCGAGATCAGGTCGATGTCCGACCGCGTTCGGGCGATTGCCTTGAACATCGCGCGGATCGCCTGGCCGTCGATAGCAGGCAGGAAACGCGGGTCGGCGGCGGCGAAATTGCCGTTAGCATGCCGACCGCCGGCGAAACGGGCAACCTTGAATGGGCCGCGTCGCACAACTTCCAGCGCCAAAGATAGCGCCGGGCGAGCATCGCAGTCCAGCGTCGCGACAACCATGTCGGCGCCGGTCGCGGCCACCCAGTTGCTCACCCAAAATGCGCTTTGCGCCGGCGCGAACAGCGCCGAGGCGCAGAATTGAACATAGTCGGCAACACCGGTGTCGTCGCTTACGATGACAGTCCACCGACCCTGATCGGCTCGCATCGGGCGCGCGGAAATCTCGTCGGCCGCGACCCGATTGCCATCAAATGACGCGGTGGCGTCAACCATCCCTCAATCCTTAAGACGTATTGGTTGCAACCTGGGGTTCGCATAGGCGAATGTCTTGCTTGAATAAGCCTAGGCGCAAAAGGTGAAGGAATGATCGACGGGGGCGATGCAATCCGGAAGCTGGCGCTGAACCTTGCCCGCTACTCCGGCCTTGCGCCTCTGGCGCGGCCGTTTGTCGGCGGCATCGGCGCTATCCTGATGCTGCACCGCGTCACCGCGACACCGGAGAAGCCGAACAGCGTCAATCGGCATCTGAACATCGCTCCCACTTTCCTCGACAAGCTGATCTCGGACATGAAGGGGCAGGGTTATGCCTTTGTTTCCCTTGATGAAGCGATCGAACGCATCAAGACGGGCGGGAAAGGCGGCCAGTTCGCCACGATCACGGCCGACGACGCCTATCGCGACAACATGACCGAGGCGCTTCCGATCCTGGAAAAACACGGCGCGCCGATCGCCATCTACGTCGCCCCCGGCCTGATCGATGGCGCCGTCGATCTCTGGTGGGACGTGATCGAGGACATCGTCGACACCAGCTCGCGCCTGACGCTGACGATGGGGGGCAAGTCGACGGCGATCGATTGCTCGACACAAGGCCGAAAGATCCAGGCCGTCGCGCGGCTGAACGCCTGGCTGACCTTGGAAGTCCCCGAGGAAGAGCAAGGCGCAGCGCTGCGCGAGCTCGCCCGTTCGACTGGGTTCAAAATCGGCTCGGGCCGCCCATGCACGTTGATGAACTGGGATGAGCTTCGCATCATGGCCGCGCACCCGTTGGTGACCATCGGCGCGCACACCGTCAATCATCGGAACTTGAAGCGGCTGTCCGAGGCCGATGCGCGCCATGAGATCGGCGACGTCCGCCGCGTCCTCGCGGAAAAACTCGGCGAGGAGCCGCGTCATCTGGCTTACCCTTATGGCTATGCCAGCGCGGTCGGCTGCCGCGAGGTGGGCTTTGCCCGCGACGCAGGCTATGCCTCGGCGGTGACCACGCGGCATGGTGTGCTGCGCGCCGAGCATGCCGGCTTCCTGCACGCGCTGCCGCGCATCTCTGTCAATGGCCGCTATCAAAGCCTTGCGCATATCCGCACGATGCTGTCCGGCATCACGACGCCGCTGGCCAATGCGGGCAAGATGATCGTTACGGTCTAGGCCTGCCTCGCGCTTGCCTGGCCCAGGTGAGGATCAGCCCTTCGGGCGCGGCTCGATGATCAGCCATTTGATGATGGCCATGGCCGGCAGAACCCAGAGAAAGCCGCTGAGCAGGAAGAACAGGAGATGCGCTGTGGGCCCGTATTCGGCGAGCCTGGTGACCGCGACGGCGGAGGCGATCAGCGCGTAGATGACGACCAGCGCCACAAGCAATATGGTTCCGATCAGCTTTTTCAGGCGAATGGGCATGTCGCGGTTCCGTTGACCCGCCCCGCTTAGGCCGAATGACAAGAGCGCGCAACCGTCGCGACCCGGCGCGACGGCGTGCCGCGCTGTCCAGTCTTGCCAGTTGAGCGGCCTTGGTCCACCAATCTCGCGTTTCAACCGCCGGGAATGCGAAATGGCTGCCATCACCGCCACAGCCCCCTATGCCACACGCGACCGCGACCTGCACAACCGCGCTTTGGTGCGCGGCTGGCTCTACGTCGTGCTGCTCGTGCTGGTCGCGCTGGTGCTGGTCGGCGGTTCCACTCGTCTCACCGGCTCGGGTCTGTCGATCACTGAGTGGCAGCCGATACACGGCGTCATCCCGCCGCTCAACGACGCCGAATGGCAGGAAGAGTTCCAGCGCTACCAGCAGATCCCGCAATATGCCGAGATCAACAAGGGCATGAGCGTCGAGGATTTCAAATCGATCTTCTGGTGGGAGTGGGCGCACCGCATCCTGGCGCGCGGCGTCGGGGCGGTCTTTGCCTTGCCGCTGCTGTTCTTCTGGGCGACGCGCCGCATCGAACGAGGCCTTGGGTTGAAGCTGGTCGGCATCCTTCTGCTTGGTGTACTGCAAGGCGCCATCGGCTGGTGGATGGTGGCTTCGGGCCTGGTTGACCGCGTCTCGGTCAGCCAATACAGGCTGGCGACGCATCTGACGCTTGCCGCGCTGATCTTCACGGCGACAATGGTGGTGGCGCGAGGCTTGGCGCCGCATTCCGAGCCCGCCGCCGACCGGTCGACGCAGCGGCTCGCCGGCGTCATCGTGCTTTTGGCGCTGATCCAGATCTATCTCGGCGGGTTGGTCGCCGGGCTGCACGCGGGCCTTTCCTACAACACATGGCCGCTGATGGATGGAAAGGTGATCCCCTCCGATCTGCTTCTGCTGAAGCCCGCCTGGCTGAACTTCTTTGAAAACCCGAAGACGGTGCAGTTCGTCCACCGACTGGGCGCTTATACGATCTTTGTCGTGGCACTCTGGCATATGGTCGCGACGTGGCGGCGCCAGCCTGGCACCACCCATGCCCGCCGGGCCACGCTTCTGTTCGCGCTGGTGGTCGTCCAGGCCTCGATCGGCATCGGCACGCTAGTGATGCAGGTGCCGCTGCACATGGCATTGACGCATCAGACGATCGCGCTTGTGTTGCTTGGCTTCGCTGCCGCGCATTGGCGCGGCACCAAGGGCGCCTATCCGCTGCCGACCGATATACGCGTCAGAGGCTGAGGCGAACCTTGCGGATCGCCTCGGCGGTAGCAAGCTCCAGGTTCACGACCGCTCAGTGCTTGATGCCGAGCATCAGGTCGAGGTTCTGCACCGCGGCGCCCGACGCGCCCTTGCCGAGATTGTCGTAGACGGCCATCAGCAGTGCTTGCGCCCTCTCGTCATTGGCGAACACGTAGACCTTCATCCGGTTGGTGCCGTTATAAATCTCCGGATCGATCTCCGGCATGCGCTCTATGAGGGTGTAGGGCGCGACCTCGACCACGCCGCCATCGATCGACGCATAATGGTCGGCAATCGCCGCGTGAAGCTCGGCGCCGGTCGGAACGCGGTCGAGACCGCCGAGTTGCAGCGGCACCACGGTGATCATGCCCTGCGCGAAATTGCCCACCGCCGGCTGCATGATCGGGTCATGCGACAGCTTTGCATAGGTGCGGAGCTCCGGCACATGCTTGTGCTGCAGCGTCAGCCCGTAGGGCAGGAACTCGGGCGCGTCCTCGCCCTTGCCGACATAGTCCTCGATCATAGGCCGGCCGCCGCCGGAATAGCCGGAAATGCCGTTGACGGTGACCGGGAAGTCGGCAGGCAGCAGGCCCGCCGCAACCAGTGGCCGCAGCGTCGCGATCGGCCCCTGCGGCCAGCAGCCCGGATTGGCGATGCGTTTCGCGCTGCCGATCCTCTTCGCCTGGTCCTTGTCCATTTCGGCGAAGCCATATTCCCACCCCTCGGCCACGCGATGCGCGGTCGAGGCGTCGATCACCTTGGTCGTATCGTTCGTAATCAGCGACACGCTTTCCTTGGCCGCCGCATCCGGCAGGCAAAGGATCGCGACATCGGCCGCGTTGAGCATCTCGGCGCGGGCGGCAGTCTCCTTGCGGCGTTCCGTCGGGATGGAGATGATCTCCAGGTCGTCACGGTCGGCCAGCAGCGCCCTGATCTGCAGGCCTGTCGTGCCGTGCTCGCCGTCAATGAAGATTTTCGGTTTCATCGCTTGCCAAATTCCTCGCGATTCCAATGTCATATGCCGTAGGCGTGATTTGCCGCGGCATGATTGCCGTTGCTCAGTTCGTCGAGCCGCGCCTTTCGCTCTGCCAGCAGACCGAGATAATGCATGGCGATGATCGATCCGGCGATCGCCGTTATATCGGCATGATCGTAGGCCGGCGCAACCTCCACGATGTCGGCGCCGACGATGTCGATCTGGCCGAGTTGGCGCAGTGTTGACAGCATCTTGGCCGAGGAGGGGCCGCCTGCCACCGGCGTGCCGGTGCCCGGCGCGAAGGCCGGGTCGAGACAGTCGATGTCAAAGGTGAGATAGGTCTTCTTGCCACCGGTGCGCTCGACGATCGCGTAGGCGATGTCGGAGGCGCGCATCTCCTCGACCTCATGGCCGTAGAGGATCTTGATGCCGAACGTGTCGGGTGCATGCGTGCGGATGCCGACCTGGATCGAGCGATCGGGGTCGATGATCCCCTCCTTCACCGCGCGGGCGACGAAGGAGCCGTGATCGATGCGCTTGCCGTCGTCGGGCCAGGTGTCCTGGTGCGCGTCGAACTGCACGAGCGCCAGCGGCCCGTGGATCGCGGCATGCGCCTTGAGCAGCGGCCAGGTGATGAAATGGTCGCCGCCCAGCGTCAAAAGGAACGCGCCTGATTTCAGGATCTTGGCCGCCTCGCGCTCGATCGTGCCGGGAGTTTTCTGGTGATTGCCGCTGTCGAGCAGGCAATCGCCATAGTCCACCACTGAGAGATGCTCGAAGAGGTCGCGCGAGAATGGATATTGCGGATCGTTGTCGAGGATCGCCGAGGCGCGGCGGATCGCCTGCGGTCCGAAGCGGGCGCCGGGCCGGTTGGTGACGGCGGCGTCGAAGGGAATGCCCCACACGACCGCGTCCGCGCCCTTCACGTCCTTCGTATATTTGCGCCGCATGAACGACAGCGCGCCGGCATAGGTCGGCTCGAACGACGCGCCCGTCTTGGAGCGGGCGGTGAAGGCGTGGTCGATCTCATTGTTCGCCATTAGGAATCCTCGGTTTCGTCGGGGCAGCCACAACTACAGAACCGGCACGCAACATGCCAGTCACAGCTTGCGGAAACGAAGCGGCGCTCGGCGAGTGCCACGGCAACACAGGATCTGTATCATTATGGCTGAGACTGCCTTGCTCAATCTTGCATCCGCGCCCGCCGCGACCCGTGTCGGCACGACGGCCGGAGAGCGTTTCCTGGTGCTGGATTCCTGGCGCGGTATCTGCGCGCTGCTGGTGGCGCTGTTCCACTTCCCGACCACCTCGATAGTGTCGCAGAGCGCCTTTGTCGGCGGCTCCTATCTGTTCGTCGATTTCTTCTTCGTGCTCTCCGGCTTCGTCATTGCCAGCGCCTATGGCGGGCGGCTCGCCGGGCAGGACGACCTTGCACGGTTCGCGCTCGTGCGTTTCGGCCGCATCTATCCGTTGCATTTCCTGATGCTCGCAGCCTTCGCCGGCTTCGAGGCGCTGCGGCTCGTGCTGCCGGCGCTTCACGGAACGGGCCCGGCGCCCTTCACCGCAGGCTTCGACCTGAAGAGCCTGGTCGCCAACCTTTTCCTTCTGCAGGGCATGGGCGTTGAGGATCATCTGAGCTGGAATGCGCCGAGCTGGAGCATTTCGGCCGAGTTCTTCACCTATCTGCTTTTCGCCGCCGTCGTGTTCACCGCCGGCCAGCGCGCCTGGATATGGCTCGTTGCCGCAGCCGCGACGGCGCCGCTTTTCCTGCTCGCGGTCTCGACGCGTCATATGGACGTGTCCTTCGATTTCGGCTTCCTCCGCTGTCTTTACGGCTTCTCGCTCGGCGCGCTGCTTGCCTGGTTTCAGCACGATTCCATTGCAGAGGCGCGACAGGCGCTGAGCGGCGGGGCAGGGCGCCTCGCCTGGACGCTGGCGGAGCTGGCGATGATCGTCGTGATCGCGCTGTTCGTTTCGGTGGCGGGAACGAATGACGCCGGCATTGCCGCGCCGGTCGTGTTCGCGCTGGCGCTTTATCTCTTTGCCCATGAGGGCGGGTGGGTCAGCTTGGCCTTGCGCAGCCGACCGATGCTGCTGCTCGGCTCGCTCTCCTATTCGATCTACATGGTCCACATCTTCGTCCAGACCCGCATGATCAATGTCGGCGGCCTGATCGAACGCAAGCTCGGGCTCGGCATAGTCGGCGACCTGATGCTGCGCGGTGACCATGCGACCGGCTTCGGCCCCGGCTCGCCCTGGATCGGCTTCGCGGCTTTGGCCGCGATGTTGATCGCCGTCATTGCCGCGTCGTGGTTCACATGGAGCTTCGTCGAAATGCCGGCACTGGCCTGGTTCCGCCGCATTTCCAAGCGGATCTGATCCAAAAACTAGCCGGCTTCGTTCACCGCGCTGTCATGGGCATCGCCTAACCGGGTCCCAACCCGGAACGGTGCGATTCCCCGATGCGAACACTCTGGCTGAGCCTTGCCTTTTCCGCCGCCCTTGCCACCGTTGCGGGGCAAAGCTTAGCCGGTGAAAGCCGCGCCAGCCAGATTCTCGACCGCTTCGAGCATGCCAACCAGTGGCGTGACCACGTGATGATCGCCGCGCATCGCGCCGGCAGCATGCAGGCCGGCAAGACGCTTTACGCCGAGAATTCGCTGGCCGCGGTCGAGGGCTCGATCGCGAGATCGTCGAGGTCGACGTCCGGCGCGCGAAAGACGGCGAATTCGTCATCATGCATGACAGCTGGCTCGACCGCACGACCACGTGCAAGGGCGAGGTGGTGAAATACACGCTGGCCGAGCTTAAGAAATGCCGGCTGGTCATCGAGGGCACGGGCGCCGTCACCGACGAGACCGTGTCGACCCTGCGCGAGATGCTGCTGACGACCAGGGACAGGATCCTGATCAACCTCGACAACAAGCTGGAGGTGACCGACCTGCCTGGCATGGTCGCGGAGGCGCGCGATCTCGGCATGGCCGATCAGGTGATCGTCAAGGAGAACCTCTGGAACCGGCAGCGCATCGATGCCGCGAGCGCGGCACTTACCCAGGCCGGCGGCGGCTTCCAGTTCATGCCGATCCTTGCCGACGACGCCGTGCATGATGCAGTTTTCGCCAGCGAGGTCGACAAGGCCTTCGCGCCGCGCGCCGTCGAATTGATCACTTGGCGCAACGGCGCCGAGACGCTGACATCGACCGGCGGGCCGCTGTTCAGCACCCGCATGCGGGCGGAAGCGGCGCGGGGCGACTGGCACCTCTGGGCCGACACCTACGCCGTCGTCAACAAGCCGGGCGGCTTCCTCGCCGGGGGGCGCGGCGACGAGCTTGCCGTCGCCGCCAGCCTGCCGCGCGAAGCCTGGGGTTTCTGGGTCGACCGCGGCGCCACCATCATTCAGACCGACGAGCCGAAGGCGGCAATCGCGTGGCTGACGGCCAATGGTTATCGCGTGCCTTACACGACGGACGGCAGGACTGCTGAGCCGGCGCATACGGCGAGCATCAATTAGCTGGCGTTGGCGCTGGAGCTGCCAATCTCCCCCCTCGTGGGGGAGATGCCCGGCAGGGCAGAGGGGGCGCTGTCCCGCCGGCGTAACGGTGCTTGGGTTCCTCGCCCCCGCCAAAGGTGGGGGAGAGGTGTCCGCGAAGCGGACGGAGAGGGGGCCTTCGTAGGGCGCTCCCCTCTCCGTCTCGGCTTCGCCGAGCCACCTCTCCCCACATTCGTGGGGCGAGGAACCTTGATCCTGCAGCGCCGCGTTCCTTCACGCCCCCCTCTGGCCTGCCGGCCATCTCCCCCACAAGGGGGGAGATCAGCTAATCGTCCATCACGCCGCTTTCGCCACGCTCTCCAGCTCCCGCAGCACCGCCCCCGACAGCTCGAGCTCTGCCGCCGCCAGATTCTCGCGCAGATGCTCGACCGACGACGTGCCCGGGATAAGCAGGATGTTGGGCGAGCGCTGCAGCAGCCATGCCAGCGCAACCTGCATCGGCGTCGCACCGAGCCGTTCCGCGACGTCCGAGAGCGTCGACGACTGCAGCGGGCTGAAGCCGCCGAGCGGGAAGAACGGCACATAGGCGATACCGTCGCGCGCGAGCTCATCGATCAGCGCGTCGTCGTCCCTGTGCGCGAGATTGTACTGGTTCTGCACGCAGACGATGTCGCAGATCTTGCGGCCTTCCGCGATCTGCGCGCGGGTGACGTTGCTCAAGCCGATATGGCGCACGAGGCCCTTGCGCTGAAGCTCGGCAAGCTTGGTGACCTGCGCTTCGATGGAGCCCTCCGCTGGACCGTGCACACCGAACATGATGCGCAGATTGACGACGTCCATCACCTCGAGGCCAAGGTTGCGAAGATTATCGTGCACGGCCTGTTCGAGCTCATCAGCTGTAAAAGCCGGCAGCCAGGAGGCGTCTTCCCCACGACGGGCGCCGATCTTGGTGACGATGGTGAGGTTGTCGGGGTAGGGCGCCAACGCCTCGCGGATCAGCTTGTTGGTGACATAAGGCCCGTAGTAGTCGCTGGTGTCGATATGGTTCACACCTTGCGACACCGCTTCGCGCAGCACGGCAATCGCCGCGTCATGGTCTTTCGGCGGGCCGAACACGCCTTTGCCCGCAAGCTGCATGGCGCCATAGCCGAGGCGATGCACCGAGCGGTCGCCGAGTTTATAAGTACCGGATTTGTCTACACTGGACATTGTTGCTCTCCTTCGCTGTCGTCGAGGGAGATAAGGGATGGCTGCTGTCCTGATAACCGGGTATAACCGGCACGACCTGTGCGGAAATAAGAACAATGGCGGCTGATCTCAACGATCTCCAAGCATTCATGGCCGTCGCTCGCGCCGGCGGCTTTCGCGAAGCGGCCCGCGTGACTGCAGGCAGCGCCTCAGTGCTCAGCGAAGCCGTCCGCCGTCTGGAAACCCAGCTTGGTGTGCGGCTCTTCAATCGCACCACGCGCAGTGTTGCACTGACCGAGGCAGGCGCCAGCCTGCTGGCGCGTCTTGGCCCCGCGCTGGGTGAGGTGCAGGCCGCGCTCGACGTCGTGAACGGTTTTCGTGACCGACCTGCCGGCACCTTGCGCCTCAACGTGCCGATAAGTGCGTCGCGGCTGGTGCTGCCGAAGATTGTTCCGGGATTTCTCGCTGCATATCCGGCCATCCGGCTGGAGGTGATCGCGGAGGAGAACTTTGTCGACCTGCTGGTGGCCGGCTGCGATGCGGGCATCCGCTATGACGAGCGGCTGGAGCAGGACATGATCGCCGTGCCGATCGGGCCGCGCACGCAGCGTTTCACCACCTCGGCCGCGCCAGCCTACCTTGATCGGCACGGTCGGCCGCAGCATCCGCGTGACCTGCTTGGCCATGCGTGCGTGCGCGGCCGCTTCCCGAGTGGGGTCATGACGCCCTGGGAGTTCGAACGGGATGGTGAAGTGGTGCGGGTCGATACCACGGGGCCATTGGTCGTCAGCATCGGCGGCGGCGTCGATCTCGCTATCGATGCGGCGATCGCCGGCGTCGGTATTCTCTGGCTCTTCGAGGACTGGGTACGCCCGCATTTCGAGAGCGGCGCGCTGGAACCTGTGCTGGAACCGTGGTGGCAGGAATTCTCCGGGCCGTTTCTCTATTATCCCGGGCGCCGCTTGGTGCCGGCGCCGCTGCGCGCCTTCATCGACTACATCAGGACGCCGGCCGGGCACTGGTAAGTAGAACAAAAAAGGCCGCCCGGAGGCGGCCTTTCGTAAACTTGGATATCGTATCGCTTAGCGCTTCGAGAACTGGAAGCTGCGGCGGGCCTTGGCTTTGCCGTACTTCTTGCGCTCGACCACGCGGCTGTCGCGGGTCAGGAAGCCGCCCTTCTTCAGCACCGAGCGCAGGCCCGGCTCATAGTAGGTCAGCGCCTTGGAGATGCCGTGACGCACCGCACCCGCCTGGCCGGAGAGGCCGCCGCCGATGACGGTGGCGACGATGTCGTACTGGCCGGCGCGGTTGGCCGCGACGATCGGCTGGTTGAGGATCATCTGCAGCACCGGACGCGCGAAATAGCTCGCGAATTCCTTGTCGTTGACGGTGATCTTGCCGGAGCCCGGCTTCACCCAGACGCGCGCGATGGCGTTCTTGCGCTTGCCGGTGGCATAGGCGCGGCCCGACTTGTCGAGCTTCTGGACATGCACGGGCGCGGCCGGCTGCGCGGCGACTGTGCCGAGTTCTGCGAGCGAGGAAAGCTCAGCCATTACGAGGCCCTCTTGTTCTTGGAGTTCAGCTTGGCCACGTCGAGCGTGACGGGCTGCTGGGCGGTGTGCGGATGCTCGGCGCCGGCATAGACGCGGAGATTCTTCATCTGGCGGCGGCCAAGCGGGCCGCGCGGGATCATGCGCTCGACGGCCTTCTCGACGACACGCTCGGGGAAACGGCCCTCGAGCAGCTGGCGCGCGGTGCGCTCCTTGATGCCGCCGGGGTGGCCGGTGTGCCAGTAATAGACCTTGTCGGTGTATTTCTTGCCGGTGAACACCACCTTGTCGGCATTGATGACGATGACATTGTCGCCGTCATCGACATGCGGGGTGAAGGTGGGCTTGTGCTTGCCGCGCAGATGGTTGGCGATGACAGTGGCCAGACGACCGACGACGAGACCTTCGGCGTCGATCAGCACCCACTTCTTCACCACATCCGCAGGCTTCTGCGAAAAGGTAGCCATGTTTTGCTCTCAGGTTTGACCTTTCCCGTCCAGGAGGGACAGAGAAGGCGTTTCTTGTTGCTTGGATCGACGGGATGACCGGAGCCGCTCCGCCAATAACAAAACGGCGGCCTTTGCGGGCCGCTGCTTCGGGTCGGCTTATAGGCGAGGGTGTTTGGCGCGTCAAGCGTCGGTTACGGTTTATGGTCGCGAAAAGCCTTTTAAATTCAATAGCTAAGGTAGAAGGTATTATTTTACCTCACACCTATTTGTCAAAATAGCTCTCTTTCGTTCACCGCCGCCCGGTCACGGCGGCAAGGAGAAGCTTGACGCCGATCGCGATCATCAAGGCTCCTGCCAGCCTTTCTTGCCAAACGACGAACGTGCCTCGGTGCCCCAGCCAGCCGCCAACCGCGCCGGAGGTCAACGCGACGGCGCTGAGGACAACCAGTCCCATCATCTTCATGGTCGTACCGAGAATGATGAACTGCAGTGCAGGCGAACCGACCCAGGGATGAACGAATTGCGGCAGCACCGCCAGCATGAAAGCGAGCGTCGTCGGATTGGTGAGATTGCAGATCACGCCTTGCCGGAAAGCGGCTGGGATACTGCTCGTCTCGGCAAAGGTAGACGCGCCGCCACCTTTGCCCGACCGACGGGCCAACAGGAATTTGATCCCGATGGCGATCAGATAGATGGCGCCGACGATCTGAAGGAAGCTGTAAAGAGATGGGGAGGATGTGATCAGCGAGGCAAGCCCCATTACCAGTAATGGAATCTGGACGACGCCGGCCGATACGCAGCCCGCTGCAGTCGCCAGGGCATGGCGCCAGCCTTGCCCGACGCCGCGGCTGATCACCAGCATCATGTCCGGACCGACACCAGAAAGCTGATAGGCGAGCACGGCGCCGACGAAGGCAAGGTAGGTCGTAACATCGGGCATGCCGCAGAACGAACCTATCGACTGGGAGTTCCGGCAAGACGTCAGGCCGGCTTGTCGCTTATTCGCTTCCTCGGGATCGAATAGGTGCCGGTGGCGTGCGCGACAGTGTGTCCGTCCGAGCCGGCGACAATATCGATATCGAACACCATCAGGCTTTTGCCAAGCTTCAGGATCCGGCAATGGCCGTCGATCGGACCGGCTTCGGCCTTGCGCATGAAATTGATGTCGAGGTTGACCGTCACCGAAAGCGCGTCCGGGCCGGCATGGCTGAGCACGCAGACATAGCCGCCGATGTCGGCCAGCGTGAACAGCGCCGGACCGGATACCGTGCCGCCGGGGCGCAGATGCCGCTCGTCGGCATTCAGCCGCACTGTGCAGCCGCCCGGAAAAACGTCGATCGCCTCATAGGAGGTGAAATTGTCGTTGAGCTGCGGATAGACGCTTGCCATTAGTGCATTGACTTCCGCCGCGTTGAGCATTGGCTTCAGATCGCTTTGGGCGGGCATGGCGACGTCCTATATGAATGAGCAGCTCCGGGCGGTGCGCCTGGACCAAACGGTGCGACGGAGAAAACACGTCTCGCGGCTGTTCTTCAACCGGCAGCGTGCTAGTTCTGTTGCTCCATAAGCATGAGGTTTTTGAAAGTGGCCGAAGTCGTCGCCATCAAGCCCGCCATCGCCGACGGTCCTGTTCTTGTCAGCCAGGACAAGGGCATCCTGCGCCTCACGCTCGCCAGCCCGCCGGCCAATGCGTTGTCGCTGGCGACCATGGCGGCGCTGCAGGCCGAATTCGATCGCGTTAAGACCGACAGATCCGTGCGCGTCATCATCCTGGCGGCGTCGGGAAAAGTGTTCTGTGCCGGCCATGACCTCAAGGAGATGACGGCACATCGCGCCGAGCCGGATCGGGGCAAGGCCTTTTTCGAAAAGACCTTCGCGGCTTGCGCGAACCTGATGCAGACGATCGTGCGCCACCCGAAACCGGTGATCGCTGAGGTCGACGGCCTCGCCACCGCCGCCGGCCTGCAACTGGTCGCCAGCTGCGACCTTGCCATCGCTTCGCATGAGGCGAGTTTCTGCACGCCTGGCGTCAATATCGGCCTGTTCTGCTCGACGCCGATGGTGGCGCTGTCGCGCAACGTCTCGCGCAAGCAGGCGATGGAAATGCTGCTCACCGGCGAGACGATCGATGCGGCGACCGCCAAGGAGTTCGGGCTGATCAACCGTATCGTGCCGCGCGAATATCTGATTCAGGTTGTCAACAAATACGCGCAAACCATTGCATCCAAATCGTCTTTGGCCGTCAAGACCGGCAAGGAGGCTTTCTATGCTCAGGCCGAAATGGGGTTGGCCGATGCATATGCCCATACCGGCCGCGTGATGGTGGAAAACATGCTGGCGCGCGACGCCGAGGAAGGCATCGGTGCCTTTATCGGCAAGCGCAAGCCCGAATGGACCGACGAGTAGCCGGCTTGAATGGAACCGAGCCATTCCATCGCTGAAGGTTCGACGTGGCTGCCCGCAAGCAACTGACGCGGCTGAAAGCGCCCTATCTCAAGCGCATCCTGCTTGAGCCGTCGCGCGTCGCGGATTGGGAGCAATATCCGTGGAGCCTGCCGATCTTCCACGGCCGCGAATTCGAATTTGAATTCACGAGCGCCATCACCATCATTGTCGGCGAGAACGGCACCGGCAAATCGACGCTGCTCGAAGCCATCGGCGCGCTGGCCGGCTATGACGAGGCCGGCGGCGGCAAAGGCTACCGTCCGGTCGACCATTCCATTGCCATCGACAAGAGCGGCGCAGGGCTGGCGGATAGCTTTCGGTGTCACTGGTTGCCGAAGGTGACCGCTGGTTGGTTTTTTCGCGCCGAGTCTTTCTATTCCGTTGCCCGCTACCTCGATGAAGCGGCGAGGGAATCTGGCGGAACGCCGCCCGATTTCCTGTCATGGTCGCATGGTGAGGGCTTTATCCGCTTCTTCGAGGAGCGCTGCCGCCGGCAAGGCATCTACATCCTCGACGAGCCGGAAAGCGCGCTGTCGCCGACGCGCCAGATCGAGCTGCTGAAACTGCTTCAACGCATGGAGCAGTCCGGCACCGCGCAGGTGATCATGGCAACGCATTCGCCGCTGCTGATGGCTTGCCCGAACGCACGGCTCTTCCGCATCGGCCGCTTCGGCCTCGACCTGATCGATTTTCAGGACACCGATCATTTTCGCATGATGCGCGACTTCTGCAGCGATCCTGGGATGTTTATGGAGGAGGCGCTGCGGGAAGGCGATGATTAGCGGTGGGCGCGTGAACCGGGAAGATCTCAATTGGGAAGTGGAAGACGCCTGCCGCGAGGCGTGGCCTCCTGCGCGTGAGACCGTCGCTCTCGGATGGATCTTTCGCCGTTCAGGCGGGCGGATCAGGCGGCCGAATTCCGCTAATCCCATGCGTGGCCTGCGCGGCGCGCCTGAGCGAGTAATCGATGCCGCGGAAGCGTTCTATGCCGGCCATGGTCAGACACCATTGTTCCGCATCCCGGATATCGCCGCCGAACTGGAACCCGAACTCGACCGTCGCGGCTACGACAGGGAAGGTGATACGATACACCTCCATGCCCAGATCGACGTGCTTGAGGGAAACAATGATGGCGATATCACGTTCTCAGCGGCGCCGACGGAGAACTGGTTCGAGGCGCGCTTCCGTACTGGCGGCTACGACGAGGCGGAGCGCCGCATCTTTCGCCATATGACGAGCTTGATCGTGGGTGACAGAGCGTTCGTGTCGTGTGAGCGTGATGGCCAAATCGCAGCTTTTGCCTTCGGCGTCATCCGCAACGGGCTGCTTGTCGTCGAGGCAGTTGAAACCGACGCCAGATTCAGGCAGCAGGGGTTCGGCCGCAGGACAGTCGGCGGGTTGATCGGCTGGGCCAGGCGGACGGGCGCCAAGGCCGGCTGCCTGCAAGTGGTCGCCGACAACACGCCCGCACGCGCGCTCTACGCCTCGCTCGGCTTCAATCGCGAGCTCTATCGTTATCATTACCGCAGGAAGACCGTCGCAGCATGAACCACGATACCTACGACAACAGCTACATCGCCGGCATCCTGAATTCGGTGAAGACGATCGCCATGGTCGGCGCTTCGCCCAACGATGTGCGGCCAAGCTACTTCGTGCTGAAATATCTTTTAGCCAAGGGCTTTTCGGTGTTCCCGATCAATCCCGGCCATGCCGGCAAGGAAATCCTTGGCCGTACTGTCTACGCCAGCCTCGCCGACCTGCCGCAGCCGGTCGACATGGTCGACATTTTTCGAGGCTCGGCGGCGGTGCCCGGCGTCGTCGACCAGGTGCTGCAGCTCGACCCGCTGCCCAAGGTCGTCTGGATGCAGCTTGGCGTGCGCAACGATGAGGCGGCTGCCCGCGCCGAAGCTGTCGGCATCAAGGTGGTGATGAACCGCTGCCCGAAGATCGAATACGGCAAGCTATCCGGCGAGATCGGCTGGACCGGCGTCAACTCCGGCGTGCTGTCGTCGAAAAAACCTGTGATGCGCCAGGGATTTCAGAGCTTCGGCGTAAGACAGAAATAAGCACGCGGTAGTTCGCGCAAAATTATTCCGGGACGAAATGGATTTTCCCGGGCGTTCGTCGCAGGTCGCGCCCCGAACGGTATTTTCTTCTTTGCATTCCCGGCCGCGCTTCGCCAAGAATGCCCGGCAATTTTCGAACGTTAGGAGAGGGATTTCGATGACCCGTACGCCTGGTTTCAGCACTTTAGCCGTTCATGCAGGCGCAAAGCCCGATCCGGCGACCGGCGCCCGCGCCACGCCGATCTACCAGACCACCTCCTTTGTCTTCGACGATGCCGACCATGCCGCCTCGCTGTTCGGGCTGAAGGCCTTCGGCAACATCTACACGCGCATCATGAATCCGACGCAAGCGGTTCTCGAGGAGCGCGTCGCGGCGCTCGAAGGCGGCACCGCGGCACTTGCCGTCGCCTCGGGCCACGCCGCGCAGGTCATCGTCTTCCACAATCTGATGCAGCCTGGCGACAACTTCGTCGCCGCCAACAAGCTTTATGGCGGCTCGATCAACCAGTTCGGCCATGCCTTCAAGAACTTCGGCTGGGAAGTTCGCTGGGCAGAGGCAAACGATCCGGCGACCTTCGAGAGCCAGATCGATGACAGGACCAAGGCGATCTTCATCGAGAGCCTTGCCAACCCCGGCGGTGTCTTCGTCGACATCGAGAAGATCGGCGATATTGCCCGCAAGCACGGCCTGCCGCTGATCGTCGACAACACGCTGGCCTCGCCGTATCTGGTCCGGCCGATCGAGCACGGCGCCGACATCGTCGTGCACTCGCTGACCAAGTTCATCGGCGGCCACGGCAATTCGATCGGCGGCGTCATCGTCGATGGCGGCACCTTCGACTGGTCGAAGTCCGGCAAATACCCGATGCTGTCGGAGCCGCGCCCTGAATATGGCGGCCTCGTCCTGCACGAGACTTTCGGCAACTTCGCCTTCGCGATTGCCGCCCGCGTGCTTGGTTTGCGCGACATCGGCCCGGCGATCTCGCCCTTCAACGCCTTCCTGATCCTGACCGGCCTGGAAACGCTGCCGCTGCGCATGCAGCGTCATTGCGACAATGCCGCGAGCGTTGCCGGCTGGCTGTCGAACCATCCGAAGGTAGCCTGGGTGAACTATCCCGGCCTTCCAGGTGACAAGAACAACGCGCTGCAGAAGAAATATTCGCCGCAGGGCGCAGGCGCGGTGTTCACCTTCGGCCTCAAGGGTGGCTACGAGGCCGGCATCAAATTCGTCGAGGCGCTCGAACTGTTCTCGCACCTCGCCAATGTCGGCGACACCAAATCGCTGGTCATTCATCCGGCCTCGACCACGCACCGCCAGCTTTCCGACGAGCAGAAGGTCAAGGCCGGCGCCGGACCTGACACCGTCCGCCTTTCGATCGGCATCGAGGACGTCAACGACATCGTTGCCGACCTCGAGCAGGCGCTCGGCAAGGTCTGATATGTCGGCCTTTCTTGCGCTCAACATCGATGCGGTCGAATCTGAGGCCGGCGCGCCGGCCTCGGATCGGGTGATTTCGGGCCATCCCAAATTCCGCACCTGGAATGTCGAGGAGCGCGACGGCGGCCTCTATGCTGGCGTCTGGGAAGCGACGCCGGGCAAATGGCGCATCGCCTATGACGAATGGGAGTTCTGCCACATCCTGTCCGGTGTCTCGGTGATCGCCGAGGATGGCGGCGAGGCGCGCACCGTGCGGGCCGGCGACAGTTTCGTGCTGAGGCCCGGGTTCAAGGGCACATGGGAAGTGCTCGAGAAGACGCGCAAAGAATATGTGATCCGGCTTTGAATGCTTCCAGCAATCAAAGCAGCCGATCGACATCGCCGTCGGAAAAGCCGTATTTGCTCATGATCTCCCGGTGCCATGCACTTCCGAGCAGATCGCCGAGACATTGATCGACGCGCCGGCGCAGCGCGTCGTTGCCCTTGGCGAGGGCGAAAGCGCCTGCCGCAGGCTGCTTTTCAAAGGCCGGGACGTCGATGACGGCAAGCGGTGCGCCGGTCCGTCTGTTGACATAGCCGCGATGCGCCATGGCGACGCTGGCATACGCGTCGGCATGGCCTGCCGCAACGGCTTCGGCTGCTTCGGCCTGCGTGGCGAATATCCTGATCCGCTGGGGCGGAACGCCGTTCTGCAGCGCGGTCTGGTGCTGGATCTGGCCCGATATGACTGCGAGCACGGCGGAAGGATGTTGGGCGACGGAGCGATAGCCGTTCAGCTCCAGCGGATTGCCTTTGGCGACCATCAACCCGTCCGGCAGTGACCAGATCGGCCGCGTGAAGTCCACGAGCTTGCTGCGCTCCTCGGAGATGAACAGGCCGGTCGTCATGTCCCAGCGGCCGTCCACCAAACCGGGGAGCAGTTCGGCGAATTCCGCCTCGATCGGCGAGAAGTTCTCCAGGTCGAGCATCTGGCAAACTTTCTCGGCGAGCACCGCGTCGCAACCGCCGAGCTTGCCCGCGGCATCGGTGAAGCAGAAGGGCGGCTCTTGCAGGAAGGCGAATCTCATTTCTGAATTCCGAATGACAATTTCAGCTGTTCGAGGCGGATCCTTCGCCGGTCAAAAGATAACGGCAACCTGTTCCAGCCCGTGAAAATGGTAAGTGTCGCGGAAGCGCGGTGTCTCCGCCAGGCGCAACTCCGGAAGCCGATCGAACAGCGTCTTCAGCGATACTTGCAACTCCAGCCTGGCCAGCGGTGCGCCGATGCAGAAATGGATGCCGGCGCCGAAGGAGACATTCTTCTGGTCCGTGCGGGCCGGATTGAAGGTGTCAGGTCCGGCAAAAGTCAACGGATCATGGTTGGCCATGCCGAGCAGCAGAGCGACCATCTCCCCGGGTTTGACCAGGATGCCTGGCGAAACTTCCATCTCCTCATAGGCATAGCGCAGAAACATATGCAGCGGCGGGTCGTAGCGCAGGCATTCCTCGACCGTCGCGACATTCGCCTCCGGTGTCGCAAAGAAGCGGCGCGGATCGCCGCCTTGCGCCAGGATCGAGCGCACCGCATTGCCGGTCTGGTGCACGGTCGCCTCATGGCCGGCATTGAGAAGCAGGATCGCTGAGGAAACCAGCTCGTCTTCCGAAAGCTTCTGACCGTTGTCCTGGGCTTCGATGAGCAGCGACAGCAGGTCGTCGCCGGGTTTCTTGCGCCGCTCCGCAATATAGCCCCGCAGGAAGTCGGAAAAATCGCGCGCGGCGCGGTTCGCCGTCTCCTCGGTCTCGCGCGTGCGGCCATGCATGTACATGGCGACCATCCGATGCGACCAGTCGAGCAGTTGCGGCCCCATCTCCACCGGTACGCCGAGCATTTCCGCAATGATGGTGATCGGCAAAGGCGAGGCGTAGGCGGGCAGAAGGTCGATGCCGTTTGGCTCGAAGCGGTCGACCAGCTCGTTGGCCAAAACCTCGATGCGTGGCCTGAGCCGCTCGACCTGACGTGAGACGAAGGCGCGATTGACCAGCGTTCTGAGCCGCGTATGCACCGGCGGCTCGAGCTCCAGCAGGGAATTGGCCTCGATCGCGTCGAAGGCGACGAGATGCGAGCGGTCGTCGCCGACGCCCCGGCTGTCGGGAATCCCCGCCGGATTCTGGCGGCCGAAACGGCGGTCGCGCAGCAGATGGTTGACGTCATCGAAGCCGCCAAAGCACCAGAACCCGTAGTCTTCCCAGAAAAACGCGTTGGCAGTGCCGTGTAGGAAGGCGTAGGCCTCATAAGGGTTCTGCACGAAGGCTGGTTCGTGCGGATCGAGATTCAGGCGGCGGCTGGCGAGATCAAACTCGAGATAGGAAGGCATTAAATCGGTCATGCCCGACCATTAGCGCGCCTTGTCAGCCCGATGCCAGACCGTATTTTGGCGCCCGTGAAATCGAACCGTTGAGCCAGATTGCGGGTTTGAAGCGCTGGCCATGCACCGAAATGATGTCGTTGGATATTCGGCTAGCCGCCAGCGTCAATGGCCTGTCTTGAGGATGCTCGCGACCTTGGCTGCAATCGCTGCGTCGAGCGCCGGCCAGTTCGCGAGCAGCTCGCGGGGAAAGCGATAGGTAAGGCTGAGATCGTCGCCGACCTGGATGTCGCGCTCGCAGGGCGCCAGCGATTCCTCGGCACTCGGGCCGCTCAGGCAGCGGGCGACGAACGGATCCTTGCCGGGACGCTCGGCAACAGCCAGCACTTCGTTGAGATAGCCTGATTTTTCAGTGAAGGCGTAAACCGTCGTGCCGCCCGGGCCGGGCGTCCCCGGCTTTTCGATCAGAGCGCTGTAGATGGGCGCGAAACGGCCGCTCATGTCGCGCGACATCATTCGCGGCTCGAACGACAGGAAGATGATCTTCCTGGCCGTCGCATGGTTGAAGTCGTCGCGCGCGGCCGTGCTGTAGCCGTCCATCTCGGGATAGCGAAGATAGAGATCGAGCCGCGAGGCGATGCCGTCGCGCCTGGCCTGGTCGAAGCGGATGAAGTTCGCCGGCACGCTGATGAGATTGTTGCCCATGACGATCTGGCGCACCGTCTTGTCATCCGTATAGCCGGCCATGGCGATCGACCGTCCAAGCCATTTGCCGCCGACGCTGATGGCAATCGAAAGCAGCGCCAGCGCCGCGAAGATATAGAAGACCCGCTTCATCAAGGTCGAGTTGACGACCTCGAAGTCCGCGCTCTTGGCAACATTTGCCTCTCTCATTTGCTCTTCCCCGATCCGCCCACCTGTCCTTCGGCGGCACAGCTTGCGCGGCATGGCTCTTGCAGCGCGGTGGCACGACTGTGCGTTTTCATGGTAAACGGTTGGTAAACATGGATCCCGTTGTGCTTGTTCTTTACGCTTTCGCGGTTGGTCTCACGGCTTGCGGACTGGCCGGATCGGCCATGGAATTGCTGGCCGGCCGGCGCCTGGCCTTTGCTGAACCCTATGTTTCGCCCGTGCATATCCTGCGTTCGCTCGCGGCAACGGCCTGCGCCGGGCCGTTCATGCTCACCAACGAGGCCTTGGCCGCCCGGCGCGAGGGCCGCATCGGCACGATGGCGCTGTTGTCCTGCGGCTGCACGGCCATTGCCTGGGCGCTGGCGCTAGGCGTCGTCGTCATCACCATTGCATCCTGGGCGACAGCCAACTTAGGGTCTTTCGAATTCGCTGGTTGAGACGATTCGGAGACGAACAATGCCGGTCTATGCGATCGATGGGAAAGCGCCCGAGTTCGAGGACGTCGATACGAACTGGATCGCGCCCGACGCCACGCTGATCGGCAATATCCGGATCGGCCGCAATGCCGGTTTCTGGTTCGGCGTCGCCATCCGCGGCGACGGTGAACCGATCATCATCGGTGCCGACACCAATGTGCAGGAACACACGATCATGCACACCGATCCCGGCTTTCCGCTGACCATCGGCAAAGGCTGCACGATCGGCCACCGCGCTCTGCTGCATGGCTGCACGATCGGCGACAACAGCCTGATCGGCATGGGCGCCATCGTGCTGAACGGCGCCAGGATCGGCAATAACTCGCTGGTCGGCGCCGGCGCGCTGGTGACCGAAAACAAGGTTTTTCCGGACAATTCGCTGATCGTCGGCTCGCCCGCCAAGGTGATAAGGACGCTGGACGAGGCGGCGATCGAGCGGCTGCGCGTCTCTGCAGCGCACTATGTGGCCAATGCCAAACGCTTCAAGGCCAAGCTCAAGACAGTGTGAAGGCGGCGGGCGGCAACTCCGCCTGTCTTCATCCGCGGCGGCTGTTCATCGCTTCACGCAACAGCAGGGCGCCCGCTTCGAAGCCGGCCTGCTCGGCGCCTTCCAGGGCCGTCTCATAGTCGTCGATGCGGGTCCTCAGCGAAGCGTCCGCGCCTGACAGGAGCAGCAGACGGATCGCCTCGGCGTCGCGCCGGGACACCGCGTAGTGCAGGGCGGTCCAGTCGTTCACGCCGCGCATATCCGGGTCGGCGCCATGCGCGAGCAGGATATGGATGACGTCCAACCGGTCCGGCCGTTCCGTCGACAGCGCGGCAATGATCGATGGAAACCCGGCCGGGTCTTCATAATTCGGGTTTGTGCCGGCATCGAGAAGCGCGGTGATGAACGCGGCCGGGCTCCAGTAGATCGCGTATTCCAGCGGATGGCCAAGGCCGAGCTCGAACGGCATCCGCTCGTCGAACCAGCGCGCAGAGCCGCCGAGCGCCTTGCCAAGGCCTTCGAAGTCGCCCGCCTTGAAGGCGTTGTCGATAGCCTTGAAAAGACGGCGTCTTGCGCCGCGATCCTCAGGGACTTCCAGCATCGCCTTCATCCGCAACGAACAAGCCATACTGCTCCCATCCGCCTCGGCGGGGAAGGGCGTGCCGACCATGGCGCTTCGACAGCGCCGCGCCGATTGGTTGCAGCCGGCGGGCGGCGACCGAAATGGCGGAGCCGGCCCCGGGGACAGGGGCCGGCTCCTAAAACCCGGTCGTTGGGGACGGGGAGGGTGGGGACTCGACCGGGCTTTCTTCCTGGGCGCGCCGCCGCGTCACGGCGACGTACCCGATCGCTTTGGCGCTTTAGCGGACGCTGGCGACCGCGTCGTCGCGGCCGTCGTTGATCGTCACCCAAACGCCCGAATTCTCCGTCGATTGACGCTTGAGGTAAGTGTAGACCGTGTCGTTCCAGGCGAGCACTTTCGGCTCGAGATTGTCGAGGATGAATTCGCCGAGGCTGGTGCGCACCGTCAGCACCGCATGGCCGTCGCCGTTCGGCTGGCGCACCACCGTCATCAGCAGATTGCCGGCTGGCACGCCCACGGCCATCAGCTCACGGCGCTTCTCCAGCGCGTAATCCTCGCAGTCGCCATAACCTTTGTCGGGATAGGCCCAGTATTCCTCGACACCGTAGATCTCCATGTCGGTGCGCGGCTTGACGCGGGTGTTGACCGTATTGTTGACGTTGACTATCGTCGCCCACAGCTTGCGCGTCAGCTCGACCGGCGAACCCTTCGGCGTCCGTTCATTGCATTCGACCGGAATGCGCTGGCAGAAATCGTAGTGACCGACCGGCTGGGTGGTGCGGCCACCCGTATGCATGAAAGCCGGTCCTGCGCTTGCCGTACCCCAGGCGGAAAGCTGCATCGCCATTGCCAAGAGCAACAGCTTGCCCCTCGTCATTTTCATTGTTGTAGTCTCCCCGTTTGCGGAGACTGTGCCACGTTGGGATTTATTTGACGCAAAAACCCGAAGTAGACATTGAGTAAAACGCCAGTAGAATAAACATAAAATTTGAACTACCGCGATTTCGGATTATTCAGATTTCGCCGGCTCGCGTGAGGTCTTGATAGCGCTGGCGATCCGCGTCCGACCCGCCAAACCAGCAACAAAAAACCGGCCGCTACCGGCCGGCTCGCTTCGCGCTTGCGGTGCGGGTTTGCGTCAGGACCGCGGCGCGTTGAATTCCTGATCCAGAGTTTCCGGCCGCTGGATGACGGCGAATTCTATGGCGACGCCGTCCTCGAAATGGCGCACGATCTGGCCGCGCATCGTGCCTAACGTGACCTGGACGCCGATTGCCGGCTTGACATCGATCTCGATGGCGGCACCGGAGAGCGACAGGTCGATGATGCGGCACTGATACTGGCGCCCATCGGTGAGCTGGAGGACGCTCATCGGATTGCGCGGCGCCACGCGCTCGTGGCGGCGGTCCTCGGGCAGGTCGAGCTCATGCTTGTTGGCAAGCCAGGTGAGCTGCGCGGCAAGCTTGTCCTTCTTGCGCTCCGAGGCGATGACGGTCATGGCGAACCCGTCCTGCGACGTACGCGTCACGATGCCTTCGACACGACCGATATGGTCGATATAGGCGATAACCTTCTCGCCCGGCATGCCGATCCGGTCCGTGCGCAACGCAACGTTGCCGGGCGACATATCGATCACCTGGCAAGGATGCTCGGTGCGGTCTTCCAGCATGAAACGTCCGTAGATCTTGACACGGACACGCTGGAAGTTGCGCCGCTCAGCTCGTGACGGCGCATATTCTACCGCCGCTGACCTCATGACTGCCTACACCCGGTTGGCATTCCGCGCGACGATGCGAGGAATTTCGCCCGAAAAGCTACAGCAAAGCAGGTTAACAAACGGGAAAAGTCGGCCGCAAAAGCCTGGGCCTGGGGCACGCGCAGCGCTGAAAAATCTAGCGAGAGCGACGGGAAACCTCACACGGCGGGGCTCACTCGTGACGCCCGCCGTCGAGGACGACGAGATGGCGGATGCGACGCACGCGGCCGAGCGCCGAAATGGTCTCCGGAGCATCGAATTCGGTCGGAACGAGCGAGGGGACGTCGATCGCCGGACGGTTCTTCAGGAACATCGGCTCCTTCTCGGGGTCTATCACCCGAATCGAATCGATGAGCGCGTCGGCGAGCGGGTCGGCACCAAGCCAGAACGGCTTGTCGGCGGTGCTGATGATGCCCAGGCAGCGCGGGTTCTCGGCGCCGCCGTCCAACGGCAGCGCCAGGAGCTCGAATTTGTTGGAGCGGCCGTTCCGGCTGAATCCCTCATATGTCATGAGCAGAACCGACTTCTGATCGAAAACGCCCTGCATGAGCCGCGACACCAGCCGTTGATCCTTCTCGCGCCAGAGCGAAGGGAAGGAGAAGCCCTTGAGCTCCCGGCCATAATAGGCGCAGAGCCTCGTGCCGGCCAGCCGGAACACCGCCTCGCCGCGCGTATCGCGCTCGAGGATGAAGGTGTCGGCCAGAAGCGACTTGATGTCTGCCGGCTCCACCTCCGATCGCTTCGGGGCAAGGCGGCCATCACGCAGCCGGTTCCAATATTGGAACAGCGCGATCGATCCTTTTTCGTTCATGTCCATCCTGCTCCGCACAACCTGTCTTTTGATGTCCCATCGGCGAACAGACAGGGCGCCCTCCGATGACCTTCATGCGGTGCGGAGCAGGATGCGTGCCAGTATCGTTAACGTTTGTTCACGCCTCGGGGTCGTTAAGGTTAACAAACGGTTTACATTGTGTGCCGCCGAGGCCTGTGGCACATCAAAACCACTCCAAAACGGTCGTTTCAGCAGCGATCGGCAGCACTTCAGTCACGAGTTTATGGGGAGCAGGGGGCTCGACCGGCCGTTCAGGGGGACACCTGAACGGCCTTCTTTTTGATTCGGCCCTTGCTCTGATTCGCCTTTTTCTGCGCGGGCGCTGTGGTGATTAGCCGTTTGTGATTCCAAAGCGCGTGATCTACATGCTCGTCGAAAACGCCGAGTCCCGGACCTGCAAGGGTGCATGAGCGAGCCCGTAAGCCCCAGTGAAAACGAACCACAGCCGGACGAGGCTTCCGAGCCGCGGCGGCGCGAACCTGTGTTCAACCTGCCGCCGGTGGTGCTTGCCGTGATCGGCATTTGCGCGGTCGTCTATCTGCTGCAGCAATATGTGCTGAACGAAACGCAGCAAATGACGCTGCTCTATGACGGCGCCTTCATTCCGGTGCTGTACACCGGCCAATACGGCTTCGACTGGTTCTTGTTCACGCGCCCGTTCACCTATGCGTTCATGCATGGGGGCGTCGCCCATATCACCATCAACATGATCTGGCTTGCAGCCTTCGGCTCGCCGCTCGCCAATCGTCTTGGCGCGCTACGTTTCGCAATGTTCTACGCTGTGACCGGACTGGCCTCGGTCGCTCTGTTCTGGGCACTGCATCCCTATGGCGAGATGCCGCTCGTCGGCGCATCGGGCGCGATCTCCGGGATGATGGGCGCGGCCGCGCGCTACGGCTTCCGCGTCGACCGTTCGTCGGGCCGGGGTGCCTTCGCCGGCGAGCCGCTGCCGGTCGCATCGGTGTTGCGTTCGCGCGGCGTCATGACCTTTCTTGGCGTTTGGATGGTGATCAATCTGGCCACGGGCCTGCTCGGCTTCGCGCCGGGCATCGACGGCCAGATCGCCTGGGAAGCCCATATTGGCGGCTTCGTCGCCGGCTTTTTCGGATTGCGTTTCTTCGACCGTCCGCTGGCTGCCGCCTAGGGCATGATCCCGAAAAGTTGGAACCGGTTTCGGAGAAGATCATGTTCCAACAAGAGATAGATCAGGATGGCGATTCAACGATACGCCTTCCTGATCTAGTCCTTAGGCGCACTTGAAATGCAACCAATCACGGCGCACGATGTTGCCCAAGCACCCAGTGTCTTCCTAAGGGCGCCGGGGGCGTCAAAGGCAGTGGAGGACGCCATGACGGTTAAGGCAATTCTTGAAAGCAAGGGCCATGACGTGTTCACGCTCGGGCCCAATGAAAAACTCAGCGAGGCCATTCGCATGCTGGCCGAGCACAGGATCGGCGCGCTCGTCATCACCAATGGCGACCGAAAGATCGTCGGCATTCTCTCTGAGCGCGATATCGTTAGGGTCGTGGCCAAGGAGGGCGCCGCCGCGCTCGACATCCCCGTGCGCTCGGCGATGACGCCGAAGGTCAAGATCTGCAACGAAAACCACACCGTCAACGAGGTGATGGAGATCATGACGCGAGGCCGCTTCCGCCATCTGCCGGTGGAGAAAAACGGGCTGCTCGACGGCATCGTCTCCATCGGCGACGTGGTCAAGCGCCGCATCGAGGATGTCGAGCGCGAGGCCGAGGAGATCAGGGCCTATATCGCCACGGCCTGAAGCAAACGGAAGGTGCCGCCGGCGTTTCGTCCGGCGGCATTGGACATTAGCGATTGTCGAGTTCGGCGCGCACGAGCGCGAGCCCACGTCGGGTGATGCGGTAAGGACCGCCGTTGGTCGAAGAAACTGCCTTCTTGCGCCTCAATTTCCGAAAGAGCTCCAAATCGAAGCCCGGATAGCGCCAGCCATCGCGGGTCAGGCACAGGACCGAGGCGATCTTCCTGCTTTCGTTCTTTTCGGTTTCGATGCGCCGCCCTGCGCGAGCAGGTGCAGGATGCGCTGCTCGTTACGCGAAATGTCCATTGGAGAAGTCCCGGGAAAAACAACAAAAGCCGCCGCTGCGAGACATCGCGGCACGGGGTTTCAGGTTTTCTGCCCTGCCTCGCTTAGGAGGTCAGGGCTTCACCGGGACTGAGCGTAAGTGGACATCCACTCTCCATTGGAATGGGGTATCCTATAAGCGAACGTGGCGGAAAAGGCCAGCGTGCGGGCTTTGCGCTTGTCTCGCAGGGCGGTTTGGACTAGCGAAGTTGCGCACCCAAAATGTGCATTAATGCATCTCAATGAGTACATTAATTGCAACTCCGAGAATTCAAAGTCTGCAGGCCTCCATGAGCATCATCGACACCCGCACCCCCGACGCAAAACGCCTGATCCCTGGCGCCACCGGCGACTGGGAGATCATCATCGGGCTCGAAGTGCATGCGCAAGTGATCTCGGAGGCAAAACTCTTTTCCGGCGCCTCGACGTCGTTCGGCGGGGCGCCCAATGCCAATGTTAGCCTTGTCGACGCAGCGATGCCGGGCATGCTGCCGGTCATCAACGAGGAATGCGTCAAGCAGGCGATCCGCACAGGGCTCGGCCTGAAGGCCGCGATCAATCATAAATCGGTCTTCGACCGGAAGAACTATTTCTATCCGGACCTGCCGCAGGGCTACCAGATCTCGCAGTTCAAGCAGCCGATCGTCGGCGAGGGCAAGGTGATCGTCTCCGTCGGGCCCGACCGCCAGGGCGAGTTCGAGGATATCGAGGTGGGCATCGAGCGCCTGCATCTGGAACAGGATGCCGGCAAGTCGATGCATGACCAGCATGCGACCATGTCCTATGTCGACCTCAACCGCTCCGGCGTGGCGCTGATGGAGATCGTCTCCAAGCCCGACATCCGCTCGGCCGACGAGGCCAAGGCATATGTGACAAAGCTGCGCACCATCATGCGCTATCTCGGCACATGCGACGGCAACATGGACGAAGGTTCGCTGCGCGCCGACGTCAACGTCTCAGTGCGCCGCCCGGGCGGCGCATTCGGCACACGCTGCGAAATCAAGAACGTCAACTCGATCCGCTTCATCGGCCAGGCGATCGAATCCGAGGCGCGCCGGCAGATCGCCATTCTGGAGGATGGCGGTAAGATCGACCAGGAGACCCGCCTGTTCGACCCGGTCAAGGGCGAGACGCGCTCGTTGCGCTCCAAGGAGGAGGCGCATGACTATCGCTATTTCCCGGATCCCGATCTTCTGCCGCTGGAATTCGACCAGGCCTATGTCGATGCGTTGGCGCAACACCTGCCGGAACTGCCCGACGACAAGAAGGCGCGGCTGATTTCGTCGCTTGGCCTGTCGACCTATGACGCCTCGGTGCTGGTGTCGGAAAAGCCGATTGCCGACTATTTCGAGAAGGTGGCATCCGGCCGCGACGGCAAGCTCGCCGCCAACTGGGTCATCAACGACCTGCTCGGCGCTCTCAACAAAGCCGGCAAAGACATTGAAAATGCTCCGCTTTCGCCAGAGCAGCTAGGCGCCGTCATCGACCTGATCAAGGAAGGCACCATCTCCGGGAAGATCGCCAAGGACCTGTTCGAGATCGTCTGGAACGAAGGCGGCGATCCGCGCCAGCTCGTCGAGAGCCGCGGCATGAAGCAGGTCACCGACACCGGCGCCATCGAGAAGGCCGTCGACGAGGTGATCGCCGCCAACCCCGACAAGGCCGAGCAGGCGCGCGCCAAGCCGACCATGGCCGGCTGGTTCGTCGGCCAGGTGATGAAGGCGACCGGCGGCAAGGCCAACCCGCAGGCGGTCAACGACCTCGTCAAGGCCAAGCTCGGCATCGAGGGCTAGCGATGTTCGTGCGGACGGCCAGCGAACGCGATCTCGCAGCCGTCCGTGCGTTGCTGGTCGAGACTTGGCATGCCACTTACGACGCCGTCTATGGCACCAAGCGGGTAACTGAAATCACGGATGACTGGCATTCGATCGCCTCGCTCAAGGCGCGGCTGGCGCGGCCGAATTCCGAGTTCCTGGTGGCTGACGACGGCAAGCGGCTCGGCGGCATGGCGTTCGCTGCCGCCACCACCGACCCGAAGATCGTCCTTTTGAACCAGCTTTACGTCCATCCGGCCTGCCAACGGCAGGGGATTGGCCAGTCGCTGCTCGATGAAGTTGAAGCCAGCTTTCCGGAGATGCATACGCTGCGCCTCGAGGTCGAAGAAGCAAATGCCGCGGCCATCGCCTTCTACGAGGCGAATGGGTTCCGCCCGGCAGGCAGAACCGCCGATTGCGGCGGCAATTCGGGACTGCCCGCCCTCATCATGGAGAAGCGGCTCCGCTAGGTCGGCGGCGAGCCCCCATTCATCGCGCGGTTTTGATTTGATCGCGCCGACCCGCGTGGTCAAGGCTGCGCATCGCCGGTGTCCCGCTCTCCCACTAGCCAGAGGCGTCGCCGGCAAATGGGGGATTGCCATGCCGAGCTTGCCTGAACTGATGCCGACCGAGGTGTCGGACGAGACTTTTGGCGGCGTGACCTATCACGTCGCCGGCGAACTTGTGCCGGTGCTGTCGGTCGATGTGACCAACATGCCGGTCTATTTCGAGCACCACATCCTGCTCTGGAAGAACACCGCTATCACCATCGGCCTGAAATCGCTGAAGGGCGCGCTGAAGCGCATGATCGCCGGCATGCAGATATTCGTCACCGAGGCGTCGGGGCCGGGCATCATCGCCTTCAGCCGCGACGGACCGGGCCATATCGTGCCGATCCATCTTCGGCGCGGCGAGGAGATCCAGGTGCGCGAGCACCAGTTCCTCGCCGCGACCGCCAGCGTCGACTACACGTTCGAGCGCGTGCGCGGACTGGGAACGATGCTGTTTGGCCAGAGCGGCTTCTTCATCGACCGCTTCCGCGGCGAGACAGGCGACGGCATCGTCTGGCTGCACGGTTACGGGAATGTCTTCGAGAAGGTGCTGGCGCCCGGCGAGACCATCGACATCGAGCCGGGCGGCTGGCTGTTCAAGGACGCATCGGTAAAGATGGATACAAGGATCGACCGGCTTTCCAGCGGCTTCTTCGGCGCCGCCATGAATTTCGTCGTCAATCGCTTCACCGGGCCAGGCCGCGTCGGCATCCAGTCGATGTATCTGCATATGCCGTCGGAAGAGTAGGCGGCGAGCCTGATCGAACGAAAGTCCGATCAGGCGGAGGGAATTTCCACATTGTCGATCAGGCGTGTCGTGCCGAGCCAGGCGGCCGCCAGCAGGCGGCCGTCGCGGTCTTTCCGCCAGGGGCTGAGCGTCGCGGCTTCGCGCGCGGCGACATAGTCGACCTTCTGGAAGCCCGCGGAGACGAGGGCCTTCGCGGCGGCGTCGGTGGCGCCGGCTTCGTCCGCGCCGCTCGCAAGCGCCGCCGCGGTGCGGCGCAGGATCACGTTGAGCTTGCGTGCTATGCCGAGCTCGGCTTCGCCCAGATAGGCATTGCGCGACGACATGGCGAGGCCATGGACGTCGCGCACCGTCGGCGCGCCGACGATCTCGACCGGCAGGTCGAGGTCGCGGCAGAGCTGCCTGACGACGCAAAGCTGCTGGTAGTCCTTCTCGCCGAACACGGCGCAATCGGGCGCCGCCTGCAGGAAGAGTTTTGCTACCACGGTCGCGACGCCGTCGAAGAAACTCGGCCTGAAGTCGGTTTCCAGGCCGCGAGAGGGGCCGCCCACCGAGATCTTCGTGGCGAAACCGGCGGGGTACATTTCGTTTACGCCCGGCGTGAAGGCGAGATGCGCACCCGCATCCCGCAGCCGGTCGAGATCGTGCGCCAGCTGGCGTGGGTATTTGTCGAGATCCTCCGTCGGCGCGAACTGGGCCGGGTTGACAAAGATCGAGACGACGCAGCGATCGGCCCGTTCGAGCGCGATCCTGACCAGTGAGATATGGCCGTCATGCAGCGCACCCATGGTCGGCACCATGGCGACCTTCAGGCCGGCCTGTCGCCAGTTCCTGACCTGTGTCCGAAGCGCGGCGACGCAGTCGACGACGATTGGCGCGTTCATGTGTCGTCCTTGCCGGATGCTGTCGTGAAGACGTGGTCGGGGCCAGGAAAGGCACGGCTGCGCACCTCGGCGGCGTAGCGGGCCGCCGCATTCGCGATCATGCTGCGCAAGTCGGCGTATTCCTTGACGAATTTCGGCACGCGGTCGATGGTCATGCCGACCATGTCGTCGATCACCAGGATCTGGCCGTCGCAGTCGGCACTGGCGCCGATGCCTATGGTCGGTATGGAAATGTGACGGGTAAGCTTCGCAGCCACGGCCTCCATCGTGCCCTCGATGACCACCGAGAAGGCGCCGGCTTTTTCCACCGCCTCTGCATCGCGCAAGAGCGCTGCGATATTGTCGTCTGTCCGGCCCTTGATCTTGTAGCCGCCGTCCTTCTCCACCGATTGCGGCTGCAGGCCGATATGACCCATGACCGGTATTCCTTCCGCAACGATTGCCGCGATCTGGGCTGCCATGTCGACACCGCCCTCGAGCTTCACGGCCTGGCAGCCTGTTTCCCCGACGATGCGCCGCGCCGAAGCGACGGCCTGGGCGGCCGACGTCTCGTAGCTGCCCGCAGGCATGTCGACCACCACGCAGGCCTTGGCCGAGCCGCGCATCACAGCCTGGCCGTGCGCGATCATCATCTCCAGCGAGGCGCCGAGCGTGGTGGCGTGGCCGTGCAGGACCATGGCGACGCTGTCGCCGACCAGCAGCAGGTCGACATGCGGATCGAGCAGGCGGGCGACAGGATAGGTGTAGGCGGTAAGGCAAACGATCGGCACGCCGCCCTTGCGGCGGCGAATGTCTTCGGCGCTGATCCGGCTGTCGGCGGACGGATCCCGGCTCAATCGTCACCTCCTCAAGGCGTGCCCCGAAACGGGCGGGCCGAGCTTTAGAAAGACAGGCGGCGCTTGGCAAGCCGCGCTGCCGCCAGCAGGGCAACTGCATCGATTTAATGCATGTCGCCCAGAATCGTGGAGCGGTTCTGGGACGACGACATGCATCAAGATATGAACGCATGGAGCATTTCCATTCGGGGTGTGGCAAAACCCTTGCCTTCGCGGTGACGTGACGCCATAAGCAGGGGAAAGGCGCAGCCGCTGCCGCCGCGAGGATTTGGATGAAGACTTTCCTGCTGCAGTTTTTCACCTGGTGGAACAGCCAGACGCTCGGCACCCGCTTGTACACTTGGCGCTTCGGCAAGCGGGTTGGCGAGGACGAAGCCGGCAACGTCTATTACGAGGGCGGCATCGATTCGGAAGGCCGCACGCGCCGGTGGGTCATCTATCGCGACTACTCGGAAGCCTCGAAGATCCCGCCGGGCTGGCATGGCTGGATCCACCACCGCGTCGACACCGCTCCCTCGAGCGAGAACTACAAGGCGCGCGAGTGGCAGAAGGAGCATCGGCCGAACCTGACCGGAACGCCCGGCGCCTATCGTCCGCAGGGTTCCATCCTGACCAACCAGCATCGCCCGCAGGTGACCGGCGACTACGACGCCTGGACGCCGGGGTCGTAATCCCTCGGATTGTAATCCAAGACGCCGCTTCGGTCCTTTGTCGCCACAATTGGCGTTTAGCTGCTTGCTGACTGCGCAGCCATGACTAGCCTTGGGCGTTGAGAGAATCACCCGGGCGCAACCACCGGTATTTTGCATGAGCTCTTTCGGCAACATCTCAAAGGCGCTGATCGCGGCGACATCCGTTCTGCTTGCCTCGACTGCGGTGTTCGCCGCCGCGCAGGCGCCGGCCGCTGCACCTGCGGCCTCCGACCGCATCACCAATCCGGTGGCCGCGTTCGCCGGCATCGACAAGATCACCGGCCGCATAATCACCTTCGATGTCTATATCGACGAGACCGTTCAGTTCGGCGCTTTGCAGGTGACGCCTCGCGTCTGCTATTCGCGGCCGGACACGGAGCAGCCGAAGACCGATTCCTTCGTCGAGGTCGACGAGATCACGCTTGACCGCAAGATCCGCCGCATCTTCACCGGCTGGATGTTTGCCGAAAGCCCCGGCCTCAACGCCGTCGAGCACGCCGTCTATGACGTCTGGCTCAAGGGCTGCAAGCAGAAGTCGGACGTGCCGCCGCCGACCGCGGCCAAGGCCGACGCAGGCAAGCCGAAGACCGAAGCCGCCAAGCCGAGGGCCCCGGCGCAGCCGGCGGACGCCGCCTCCGAACCGGCTGACGCGGCGCCGGCACCGGACGACACGACCGACACGAACTGATCTCGGAACCTGCCCGTCTTTGAGCCGTTCCAGATCGGCGACAGGCGAGGAGGATTCTGCGATGACCACCAGATCGATCACGGCCAACAAGCAGGAGCTTCTCGATATCGAGAAGGGCTTTTGGACAGGCGATTCCGCTTACTATGAAGCCAATGCCGATGTGGATTGCCTGGTGGCGTTCCCGCAGATGGCGCAGGCGATGACCAATGCCGATCTCGCAAAGACCGCCGCCAAGCCCAACAGATGGCGCGACCTCGATATCAAGTTGAAGGGCATGGTCGAGCCCGGCAGCGACATCGTCATGCTGACTTACGAGGCGCGCGCGACGCGCGAGAACGGCGAATCCTATGCTGCCCTCGTCAGCACCGGCTATGTCCATCGCGCCGATGGCTGGAAGATGATGTTCCATTCGCAAACGCCGATCGAGGCGGCAGCGCGGGCTCAAGGATAGAAGACGGCCTCGCCCTTCAGCGCCTCGGCGAGCAGCTTCTCATACTGGCCGCGCGGCACGTCGACAGCGCCGAAGCGCTTCAAATGCTCGGTCGTGAACTGCGTGTCGAGCAGCGCGAAGCCGCGCGCCTTCAGCCGCTCGACGAGATGGTAGAGACAGGTCTTCGACGCGTCGGTCTCCCTGGCGAACATGCTTTCGCCGAAGAACACGCGTCCGAGCGAGACGCCATAGAGGCCGCCGACCAGCCGTTCCTCGCGCCATGCTTCGACCGAATGGCAGTGGCCCAGGCGATAGAGCTCGACATAGGCTTCGCGGATCGGCGCGTTGATCCAGGTCGAGCGGCGCTCCTCGCGCTTTTCGGCGCAGCCGTCGATCGTCGCCTCGAAATCGAAGTCGTAGCGGATCTCGAACGGATGCTTGCGGATCGTCTTCTTCAGGCTGCGCGGTGTGTGGAATCCGTCCAGCGGAATGATGCCGCGCGTTTCCGGCCGCACCCAGAACACTTCCGGGTCGTTGGCGCTCTCGGCCATCGGGAAGACACCGGAAGCGTAGGCCCGAAGCAGCAGGTCGGTCGGAATGCGATAGCCTGGTGCGTAGGGGCGGGTCATCGCATCCCCGTGCTATTCACCCTTGGCCAGGTATTTTTCCAGCCAGTGGATGTCGTAGTCGCCATTGGCGATGTCGGGATTGCCGACCAGGTCGCGGAACAGCGGCAGCGTCGTCTTGATGCCGTCGACGACGAATTCGTCGAGCGCGCGGCGCAGCCGCATCATGCATTCGACGCGGTTGCGGCCATGCACGATCAGCTTGCCGATCAGGCTGTCGTAATAGGGCGGGATTTTGTAGCCCGAATACACGCCGGAATCGACACGGATACCGAGGCCGCCGGGCGTATGGAAATGCGTGATCGTGCCGGGCGAGGGCGTGAAGGTGCGCGGATCCTCGGCGTTGATACGGCACTCGATGGCATGGCCGTTGAACTTGATGTCTTCCTGCTTGACCGACAGCCCGCCGCCCGAGGCGACGCGGATCTGCTCATGCACGAGGTCGATGCCGGTGATCGCTTCGGTCACCGGATGCTCGACCTGAAGACGCGTGTTCATCTCGATGAAATAGAACTCGCCATTCTCGTAGAGGAACTCGATCGTGCCGGCGCCCGAATAGCCGAGATCGGCGATAGCCCTGGCGCAGATGCCGCCGATGTGCGAACGCTCCTCGGCATTGAGCGCGGGGGAATTGGCTTCCTCCCAGACCTTCTGGTGGCGCCGCTGCAGCGAGCAGTCGCGCTCGCCGAAATGCACGCCTCGGCCGGCGCCGTCGCCGAACACCTGCACCTCGATATGGCGAGGCTTCTGCAGATATTTCTCGATATAGACGGCGTCGTCGCCGAAGGCCGCCCCCGCTTCCGACTTGGCCGTCTGCAAGGCGACTTCGAGGTCCGCCTCGGTGTGCGCCACCTTCATGCCGCGGCCGCCGCCGCCGGCGGAGGCCTTGATGATCACCGGATAGCCGATCTCGGCGGCGACGCGCTTGGCTTCCTTCTCTTCGCTGATCGCGCCATCGGATCCAGGCACGACGGGGATGCCGAGACGCTTCGCCGTGCGCTTGGCCTCGATCTTGTCGCCCATGACGCGGATATGGTCGCCTGACGGGCCGATGAAGGTGATGTTGTGGGCCGCTAGGATGTCGGCGAACTTGGCGTTCTCCGACAGGAAGCCGTAGCCCGGATGCACGGCATCTGCGCCGGTGATCTCGCAGGCGGCGACGATCTGGTGGATGTTGAGATAGCTTTCGCGGGACGGCGGTGGGCCGATGCAGACGCTCTCGTCGGCAAGCCGCACATGCATGGCGTCGGAATCCGCGGTCGAGTGGACCACCACCGTCTGGATGCCGAGCTCCTTGCAGGCGCGCAGCACCCGGAGCGCGATTTCGCCGCGATTGGCGATGAGGATTTTCTGGAACATCTCCTGATTGTTCCCGGCTCTACTCAAGAACCACCAGCGGCATTCCGTATTCGACCGGCTGGGCATCCTCGATGAGGATCGCCGTCACCGTGCCGGCACGCGGCGAGGGGATCTGGTTCATCGTCTTCATCGCTTCGATGATGAGCAGCGTCTGGCCTTCCTTGACCTTCTGGCCGACCTCGATGAACGCCTTGGCGTCGGGTGAGGGTGCCAGATAGGCGGTGCCGACCATCGGCGAGGGCACTGCGTTCTTGGACATATCGGCGGCCGCGGCTGCCGTTGCTGGCTGAGCCGCGGCGGTCGCCGGAGCCGCGGCGGGCGCCGGCAGCGCCGCTGCAACCGCATGGACGGCCTGCGCCTGGCGCGAGACGCGCACCTTGAGGTCGCCGAGCTCGACCTCGATCTCGGTCAGATTGGTGTCGTTCAGAATGCCCGCCAGGTCGCGGATCAGCTGCTGGTCAACACCGTTCTTTTTTATCGACATTTTCGAGCCTTCTGTTTGGGGGTCGGTCACAGGCGTGCCGCCAGTGCCTGCAACGCGAGCGTGTAGCCAAGCGGCCCGAACCCGCAGATCATGCCGACAGCGACCGGCGCGACCATGGAGACGTGGCGGAAGGGCTCCCGCGCGTGGATGTTGGAAAGATGGACTTCCGCGACGGGCAGCGGTGCTGCGGCGCGGATGGCGTCATGGATGGCGATCGATGTGTGGCTGTAGGCGCCTGGGTTGATGACGATGCCTGCCGCCTTCTCGCTGGCTTCCTGGATCCAGTCGACCAGATCGCCCTCATGGTTGGATTGGCGAAAATCGATCTCGAGCCCGAGCGCGGCGCCGGCCGCCTTGCAGTCCTCGGCGATGGCCGCAAGCGTCTTGCCGCCATAAATCCCCGGCTCGCGCTTGCCGAGCGCATTGAGATTGGGACCGTTGAGGACGAAAATCGTTTTCAATATGCCGACCTTGTTCTGCGCCGACCCCAAGCCGGCGCACTGGGCCTCTATAATGGGCATAGCCGCCCGCGAAAAGAGCGCAAGTGCGTTCTTTCGCTGTCCACAGCGGCCGGCTTTTACGCCGCGGGCGCGCCTAGAGCGCGCTTTTTGCCTCTTCGATCTTTTCCGCCAGAACCTGCTGGCCGAGCGCTCCGAAGATCACCTCGTTGCCGACGACATAGGACGGCGTGCCGGTGATCGACAGTTTCGTCGCAAGATCATAGGTGCGCGAGAGCGTTTCGGCGATGCGCGGGTCCTTCATCTTCTCGCGCAGCGCTGCCTCGTCGGCGCCGAGCGAAAGCGCCACCTTGATCGCGGTCGCCTCGGTGGCGCGACCCTGGCCGCCGAGCAGCGCGGTGTGGAATTCACGATACTTCTCCGGATGCATCAGGTGGAACGCCATGGAGACGACGCTGGCCTTCTGCGAATCCGGGCTGAGGATCGGGAACTCCTTGAGTACGAAGCGCAGGTCCGGATCGGACCTGGTCAGCGCCTGCATGTCCTCGATGGCGCGTTTGCAGAAGCCGCAATTGTAATCGTAGAACTCGACGATCGTGACCTTGCCTTTCGGGTTGCCGACGACGCCGTCGAAGGTCGAGTTGAAGATCTCGTCCTTGGAGTTCTTGATGACGCCGAGCGCCGCGAGCCGCTGCTCTTCCTTCTGCTTGGCCTCGAGCGCGTCCTGCACCTCGAGTAGAACTTCCGGATTCTTCAAGAGATAATCGCGGATGATGCCTTCGACCTCCTTGCGATCGATCTTGGTATCGGCGGAGGCCTTGGTATCGGTGGAAGACGTGACCTGGGCGACTTGCACGGTGTCGGCCCTCGCGGGCTGCGGGTTTCCCGCCATGAAACCGAAAGCCAGCATGCCGAGCGCCACCGCCAGACCGCCGGCGCTGCCAAGCAGGATTGCCTTGTTCATATCGTCGTTCCTTTTGCCGGTTCCGGTCCGCCTTGGTCGCCGCCAGGGCCCGGGAGGTTCATTTGAGTTTGTTCGATGGCGTGTAGTTTATAATATCCTGCGCCCGGACCCAGCGGGGTTCGCCGCGCTTCAATTTCTGTTGAGCGCGCATGGCGAAGATCTTAGCGTTTTTGTAGTCGCCCGCATAATAGTGACCCTCGGCGGTGGCAAGATCGGCAGCCGGTATGTCGCCGAGCTCGCCATATGCCTGCGCCAGAAAACGATAGGCTTCGGAATTCTCCCTGTCCCGCGCGACGCCGTTGTTGAGCTGCGTGACAGCCTTTTTCAGCGAATCGGGCGTGCCGACCGCCATTAGCGACTGGCCGACCGAAACCAGCAGCAGGCCGGAGCGCGCGGGATCGAGGCTGGCCGCCTTGGCATAGGCGTCCGCCGCGTCCTTCGGCTTGTTGACCTTCATCAGGATGTCGCCGCGCAATTCGTGGAAATAGGGGTTCTTCGGTTGTTCCTTGATCAGCGCCGCCGTCTTGGCGAGCGCCGCGCCCGGATTGCCGTAAAGATAGGTCTGCTGCGCGTCGCCATAGCGCGAGGCGAGGCTGGTCGGGTTCTTGCGCATCAGCCGCGCGACGGCTGCCTGACCCTGCATATAAGCGGCGATCTTGATGCGCATCATGTCGTGCCGCTGCTGCAGTGCCGGCGGGTCGACAGCGTTGACGAAGGGGCTTTGTTTGACGAGGACTTCGAGGTTGGCGATGCGCTCCTGCGGCATCGGATGGCTGATCCGGTAGGGATCGACCTGAGTGCCGGCGAGCGAAAGCGCGCTCTGGAAGCGGGCGAAGGTCTTCAGCATGCCCATGCCGGACTGGCCGGTGGCGTTCAGATAGGTGATCGCCGAACGGTCGGCGGTGATCTCTTCGGTGCGCTGATAGGCAAGGATCGAGCGCTGCGCCATCTCGCCGCCGCCGGCGGCCATCCCCATGCCGGCGCCGGCAAGACCGCGGCTGTTGGTGGTGGCGCCGGCCACCATGGCGCCGGCGCCGAGCAGCGTGGCGATGATGGCCATGGTCTTGGCGCGGTCGAGCTGGTCGCGCAATTTCTCCTGGTGGCCGCCGGCGATATGGCCGGCCTCGTGCGCGATGACGCCGATGATCTCGTTCGGCGTTTCGGCGGTCACCAGCGCGCCGGTGTTGATGAACAGCCGCCGCCCGGTGACGAAGGCGTTGAAACTCTGGTCGTTGACCAGAACGATGTCGATGCCGTCATTGGCAAGCCCGGCCGCCTTGAAGATCGGCCGGGCATAATCGCGCACCAGCGCCTCGATCTCGGCGTCGCGCACCACCGGCACGCCCTGCGCGAAGGCGCTGACCGAGCTCGATAAAGCAACGGTGGCGGCCAGCAGAATCGTCGCGAAGCCGCGCGCGGTTCGGCTGAGTGAGGTCGCTTTGCCAATTAACGGTCGGGGTCGGCTCAACATAGGTCCACTGGTAGACGAGCGGGCGAAAGATGAAAAGTCGGCGCCGGCAACTTCCTGCGCGCTTGTGATCCCCACATCAATCGGGCATTTGTGCGGCGCTGTCCCGTAACTAGGGCAGTTAGGGCAAGTCTGCTCTGGCTTGCGTCCAGAATTCGCCGAAATAGAGCAGTTGGAAGAGGTCAGATGGTCGTTTCGCTTTCGCGCCGCGGGGAAGTCGAGCCGTTCCACGCCATGGACATCCTGGCCGAAGCCAACCGGCTGAAGGCTACCGGCGTGCCCGTGGTGTCAATGGCGGTCGGCCAGCCGTCGGATCCCGCGCCGGTCGGCGTCCGCGAGGCGGCGGCCGCGGCTCTGCGGCATGGCCGCATCGGCTACACCGACGCCTTGGGTCTGGCCGATCTGCGCAAGGCGATCGCGGGGCATTACGGCGAGCACTACGGTATCGACGTCGCGCCATCGCGCATTGCCGTCACGACCGGCTCGTCGGCCGCCTTCAACCTGGCTTTCCTGGCCATGTTCGATCCGGGCGACCGTGTCGCCATCGCCGCGCCCGGCTATCCCGCCTACCGCAACATCATGGCCGCGCTCGGTATCGAGATCGTCGAGATAGAGCTCGGCTCGGATGCCTACCTGCATGCCGAGCACCTCAAGGCCGCGCATCGCGGGAAGCCGCTGAAGGGCGTGCTGTTCGCCAGTCCCGCCAATCCGACCGGCGCGGTGATTCCGGCCGATGAGCTTGCCGCGCTGGTGAAAACCGCCGAGGAGCTCGGCATCGCCGTGATCTCCGACGAGATCTATCACAGGCTGGCCTACGCGGCGCCGGATGTCACCGCCCTGGCGCACGGCCCCGGCGTGACCGCGATCAATTCCTTCTCGAAATACTATTGCATGACCGGCTGGCGGATCGGCTGGATGGTGCTGCCGGGAGAGCTTGTGCGGCCGGTCGAGCGTGTTGCCCAGAGCCTCTATATCTCGCCGCCTGAACTGTCGCAGGTCGCGGCGATCGAGGCATTCAAGGCAACGCAGGAACTGGAAAAGGTGAAGGCGCGCTACGCCTGGAACCGCGACCTTTTGATGAAGCGCCTGCCGGAACTCGGCTTTGCGCTCGCCGCGCCGATGGACGGCGCCTTCTATGCGTTCTGCGATGTCACGCGCCACACCAACGACAGCATGGCCTTTGCGCGCAAGATGCTGGCCGAGGCGCATGTCGCGGCAACGCCCGGCCGCGATTTCGACCCGCTGCAGGGCCATCGCACCATGCGCTTTTCCTATGCCGGCAGCCATGAGGACATGGTCGAGGCGTTGGCGCGCATCGAACGCTGGCTGAAATAACCGCCATGCCGGAACTCGAGCAAGCACTGGCGGAAGTGGCCGCCGAAATGGCGGCGCGCACCGATCGCGGCGAGGTGGCGACCTACATCCCGCAGTTGGGCAAGGTCGATCCGAAGAAATTCGGCATTGCCGCCGTGACCAATGACGGCCGCGTCATACTGGCCGGCGATGCCGATCAGCCCTTTTCGATCCAGAGCGTCTCGAAAGTTTTCACGCTCACGCTGGCGCTGGGCAAGGTCGGCGATGCGTTATGGCTTCGCGTCGGCCGCGAGCCATCTGGCAACCCGTTCAACTCGATCGTCCAGCTCGAGCATGAGAACGGCATCCCACGCAATCCCTTCATCAATGCCGGCGCCATCGTCGTCTCCGACGTCCTGCTCGCCGGCCATCAGCCGCGCGAGGCGATCGGCGAAATCCTGCGCTTCATCCAGTTCCTCGCCGAGGACGAGACGATCATCATCGACCGCGAGGTGGCGGCGTCCGAGCGGGCCACCGGCTATCGCAACTTTGCCCTGGCCAACTACATGAAATCCTTCGGCAATCTCCATCATGCTCCCGAGCTCGCGCTGGGTGTCTATTTCCACCATTGCGCGGTTGCCATGAGCTGCCGTCAGCTCGCCATGGCCGGCCGGTTTCTAGCCAATGGCGGCAGGAACCCGGCGACCGGGCATTCGGTCGTCTCGGCCGAACGGGCACGCCGCATCGGCGCGCTGATGCTGACCTGCGGCCACTATGACGGTTCGGGCGATTTTGCCTTCCGCGTCGGCATCCCCGGCAAAAGCGGTGTCGGCGGCGGCATCCTCGGCATCGTGCCAGGGGTTGCTTCGCTGGCGGTGTGGTCGCCCGGCCTCAACGAGAACGGCAACTCCAAGCTCGGCTCCATCGCTATGGAGAAGCTCGCCCGGATGATGAACTGGTCGATCTTCGCGCCGTAAAACAGCAAAGCGCTGGCGGTTTGCCACCCGGAGCTGCGTTGAAAAGGCAGTCAGCGAAAATGAAAAATCCCGCGCCTGATGGGGCGCGGGATTGTCTCAAAAGATCAGCCTAACGATATGACGAGCTTAGAAAAAACCCTTGCGCTGCCACCAGCCGGCGCGCTTCGGCTTCTCTTCGGTCTTGGCCTCGTCGGAGACGTTCGAAGACACGACGGGAACAACCGGCGCGTCGACTGACTGTGGCTTGCGCCGCGTCGGATGGGCGTTAGTGGCAGGCTCCGCCTCGGGGGCCGCGGGAGCGGCAGCGGCCGGCTCCGGCTGGACAGCCGGGGGCGCGACCTGAGCCTCGGCCACAGGCTCCGATACCGTCTCGGCCGCGGCTTCCTCAGCCACCTTCTTAGCCCTCGAACGGCGGGGCTTCTTCGGCTTTTCGACCGCCTCGGCATCGTCATTAGCCGCGGCGGGAGCAGCAGGTTCCTCGGCAGGAGCGGCCATTGCCGGCTCGCTTACGGCATCCTGGCCTGCAACCGGCTCACCCTCGATGTCGCCCACGGTTTCGCTGCCAACGGCCTCCGAAGCTTCGTCCTCACGTCGGTTGCGCTTGCCGCCGCGCTTCCCGCGCCGGCGCTTCTTTCCGGAACCGTCGTCGGGAGTGGCCGCTACAGCCTCGCCGCCGGCGGTTGCCTCGTCGGCGGCCTCTTGCGTCATGTCGTCGTCATCGGTTTCGCCGGCTTCCATCGGCGCCGCCGCGACGTCACCATTGTGCTCGCGGTCGCGATCCCTGCCGCCGCGCCGCCGCCGGCGCTTGCGCCGTTTGCGGTCACGGCCTTCGCCATCCTCGGACCGCTGCTGGTGCTGGCCCTGCTGCGCGTGGCGCGGCTGTTCGGGCTGGACCGAGACTTCCTCCTCCGCTTCCTCGACGACGATCTCGTCCTCGGGCTCTTCCGGCTCGACATAGGCCGGCAGGCTGCGCACCTCGACGAAGCCTTCCGGCTTCTCGGCAATGGCGCCGCGGAAGATCGCATAGTGCTGGGTGCCGAGCGTCTCGTCAGCCTCGATCGTGATGGTCAGGCCGAAGCGGGCTTCGAGTTCCACCAGGTTGGCGCGCTTGTGGTTGAGCACATAGAGCGCGGTCGCCGACGGTGTGCGCACGATGATGTGGCTGCGCGAATCCTTGAGCAGGAATTCTTCGATCGCCCGCACGACCATCAGCGCCACGGAGGAATCGGAGCGCACATGGCCCGTGCCGCCGCAATGCGGGCAAGGCTTCATGGTCGATTCCAGCACGCTGGCGCGGATGCGCTGGCGCGACATTTCCATCAGGCCGAAGTGTGAGATGCGGCCTACCTGGATACGGGCGCGGTCGTTCTTGAGGTGATCCTTCAGCCGCTTCTCGACGGAGCGGTTATTGCGGTTCTCCTCCATGTCGATGAAGTCGATGACGATCAGGCCGGCAAGGTCGCGCAACCGCAACTGCCGCGCGACTTCCTCTGCCGCTTCCAGATTGGTGTGGAGCGCGGTCTCCTCGATCGAATGCTCCTTGGTGGAGCGGCCGGAATTGACGTCGATCGCAACCAGCGCCTCGGTCTGGTTGATGATGATGTAGCCGCCGCTTTTCAGCGTCACCTGCGGCTGCAGCATGCGGTCGAGCTGCGCTTCGATGCCGTTGCGCACGAAGATCGGCGTGGTGTCGCGGAATGGCTGAACCACCTTGGCGTGGCTCGGCATCAGCATGCGCATGAAATCCTTGGCCTCGCGGTAGCCGTCTTCGCCGGAGACAAGGATCTCGTCGATGTCCTTGTTGTAGAGATCGCGCACCGAACGCTTGATCAGGCTGCCTTCCTCATAGACCAGGGCCGGGGCCGAGGACTGCAGCGTCAGGTTGCGGACGTTTTCCCAAAGCCGCATCAGATATTCGTAGTCGCGCTTGATCTCGGCCTTGGTGCGGCTCTCGCCGGCGGTGCGCAGGATGACGCCCATGCCCTGCGGCACGTCGAGATCGGCCACGACCTCCTTCAGCCGCTTGCGGTCCTGGGCGTTGGTGATCTTGCGCGAGATGCCGCCGCCGCGCGCCGTGTTCGGCATCAGCACCGAATAACGGCCGGCAAGCGACAGATAGGTGGTGAGCGCCGCGCCCTTGTTGCCGCGCTCTTCCTTGACCACCTGCACCAAAAGGATCTGCCGGCGCTTGATGACTTCCTGGATCTTGTACTGGCGGCGCACCGGCTTGCGGCGGTTGCGGATTTCCTCGAGCGCGTCCTCGGCGCCGACCGATTCGACCTCGTGCTCGTCCGAATGCGAGGCCGAGACGTCCTCCAGCATGCCGCGATCATCGTCGCTGGCGGCGGCTTCGCCGCTCTGCTGATCCGCCTGCGGCATCGCCTCGGAAATCACGTCGGCATCGATGCTCGCGGCAATCGAAGTAGGGCCGCCTTCGGAAGGCTTGCCATCGTCGTCGTCCGTGGCGTCATCTCCGCCAGCCTCGGCGGCGGGTCCTTCAGCCGCTTCCGATACGGCCTCGACGGCCTCGGAGGCTGTTCCGGCATTTTCTGCCGGGGTAGCGGCGGTCTCGCTGGCGGCTTCCTCGCCCTCGGCTACCGCAGCGGCGGTTTCGTCAACGGCTATTGCTTCGGCCGGGCTTTCCTCGTTCTCCGATGAAGCGTGCTTGTGCTCGCCGCGGTCGCGGTTCTTGCCGCCGCGCCGGCGGTTGCGCCGCCCGCCGCGGTCGCGGGCATGCTGCTCTTCGCCGTTCTCGGTCTCCTCGTCGTCTTCGTCCTCGGCCTCCTGCGCCTCGGCGCGCAGCAGAGCCTGACGGTCGGCGACCGGGATCTGGTAATAATCGGGATGAATTTCGCTAAAGGCGAGAAAACCGTGACGGTTGCCGCCATATTCGACAAAGGCTGCCTGGAGGGACGGTTCGACGCGGGTTACGCGGGCGAGATAGATGTTTCCTTTAAGCTGCTTTTTGTCCTGGGATTCAAAGTCGAATTCTTCGATGCGGTTACCGCGAACGACAACAACGCGTGTTTCCTCCGGGTGGGAGGCGTCTATCAGCATCTTGTTGGGCATTATTTTGTTTCCTGCCGGCAGCCGACGGCCGCAGCTGGCGTGGCAATGCCCGCCGCTGTGCGCCTGTATCTGTGTGCATGCCGGATAATTGAATGTCCGCCGGCCGCCGCTTGAGCGCAATGGCGGTGCCGCCCGCAGCCATTACGGCGCGGTTTGATGCGGACCTTTCCATGATTGCGCTTGAAGCCATCGGCACCCGGCAGAACCTTTTGAACCAAAGCCCGGGCTAAGCCGGACCAGCTTGTTTGCTCATAAAGAGCCGGCGCGGGACAATCCCGGCCGTTTTCCTCACGCAAGCGATTCCCCCGCCACGAGGGCACGCCTGCGAAAATCGTCGCGACCACCTGAGCCTGGAAGGGTAAAGGAGCCGCCTTTGCATCCAGCCTTTGGCAGGAAACTGCTGAGGCGAGCGGTTCCAGGATTGCAGTGATCCAATGTCGCTTTTATGATTTGGCGGGATGGAAGGCAACCCCGATTTCGGATGCCGGCAAAAAGCGCTTCCCTTGGGGAAGGCGCCTTCGTCCCGCCCTATGAAAGGCTTGGTTAACCTTCTCTGAATACCAATCGTTAATCGAGTTGGCGGCCTGACAGGCATTCTGCGAGAAGACCGGGCGCAATGCGTCAAACCGGGAGCGACGGATAAGAGATGGGATCGGCGGGCGCCGCAGACAAGAGAGGTGGGGCCGCCGGGCATCTCCTGCGCGTGACCTGGACTGGCTTGCTGCTGGCGGTCCTGTCCTGTTTCGCCGCCGTGCACGCCGAAACCTTGCTTGGCGCGACCGGCTACAAGATGGCCGGCGACGCCGCGAAGATGCGCATCGTCGTGAATTTTGACCACGAGCCGGACGTCAAATGGTTCCTGCTGCGCGGTCCCAATCGCCTGGTCGTCGATCTGCCGCGCACGCGATTCGCGCTCGACGCCAAGGATGTGAAGCCGCGGGGTCTTGTACGGGCCGTTCGCTACGGCGATCAGGGACATGGCTCGCGCCTGATCCTCACCGGCAAGGGCCCTTTCGTCGTCGACAAGCTCGACGTGCTCAAGAATGACGACGGCAGCGGCTATCGCATCGCCATCGATATGTCGGCTGCCTCCGAGCGGGAGTTCGACGAAGCTCTCGCCAACCAGTCGCTGACCACTGGTTCGACGGTTTCGACCGAAAAAGGCGAACGGGTCGGCACCGGACCGGTCTCGGCGCCCGGCCATCGCTTCACGGTGGTTATCGATCCCGGTCATGGCGGCGTCGATGGCGGCGCCGAAAGCTCCGCCGGCACGGTCGAGAAGGACGTCACGCTCGCTTTTGCCAAGGAACTGCGCGACAAGCTGGCCGCGGTCGGCAAATACGATGTCTATATGACGCGGGACAACGACGTGTACCTGGCGCTCGACGAACGCGTGCGCATCGCGCGCCAGCACGAGGCCGATCTTTTGATCTCAGTCCATGCCGATACGATCGCCGTCAAAGGTCTTCGCGGCGCCACGGTCTACACGCTTTCGGACAAGGCTTCCGACCCGGAGGCCCAAGCGCTCGCCGATCGCGAGAACCTGTCCGACCAGTTTGCCGGAATGAAGATCGAGGACGACAACAAGGAAGTCACTGACATTCTGATCGACCTGATCCGCCGTGAGACCCATGGTTTCTCGATGAGCTTCGCCCACACGCTGGTCGGTCAGCTGTCGACCAGCGTCGGCATGATCAACAATCCGCAGCGCTCGGCCGGCTTCAGGGTGCTCAAGGCCCCGGACGTGCCGTCCGTCCTGGTCGAGCTCGGCTACCTCTCCAATAACAAGGACGAGGCGCAACTGCTGAACGCCGACTGGCGCGGCAAGGCGGCGCAAAGCATAACCAACGCGGTTGCCCTGTTTGCCGCCGCCAAGGCTGGAACCGCGACGGGCGGCTGACCCGCCGGACCTGGCCCGCAACCGCCGCACGTCTGCAACCGCAAGCAGCGTTGCATGACGACAACACCCGGCGTTATTATTCGGCAACCGAGTCCTCAAATTTCGCGCTGCCGTATTTTGTCCACATGGCCGCTACATGGGTTTTTCGATTGCGGATTGGGACCGCCCCGGGAAGCTTGCGCGACTGTCGGCTTCGTTTAGGAAATTCCCGAACCTCGGACTGGAGCGGGCATGATTCGTCTCATCGGCTATTTCTTTGGCATCGGCACGACGCTGGCGCTGCTGGTGGCGGCCGGTCTTGCCATCTATATCAGCCATCTGACCAAGGACCTGCCCGACTACGAGGTTCTGGCCAAATACGAACCGCCGGTGACGACGCGCATCCATGCCTCCGACGGCGCGCTGATGGCTGAATATGCGCGCGAGCGGCGTCTCTATCTGCCGATCCAGGCCATCCCGGACCGCGTCAAGGCCGCCTTCATGTCGGCCGAGGACAAGAACTTCTACAACCATCCGGGCATCGACATCACCGGCCTTGGCCGCGCCATCGTCGTCAACCTGCAGAATTTAGGTTCCGGCCGGCGCCAGGTCGGCGCCTCGACGATCACCCAGCAGGTGGCGAAGAACTTCCTGCTCTCTTCCGATCAGACCTATGAGCGCAAGATCAAGGAGATGATCCTGGCCTTCCGCATCGAGCAGGCCTATTCGAAGGACCGCATCCTCGAGCTCTATCTCAACGAAATCTTCTTCGGCTTCGGCGCTTATGGCGTCGCGGGCGCCGCGCTCACCTATTTCGACAAGTCCGTCAACGAGCTGACAGTCGCGGAAGCCGCTTATCTCGCCTCGTTGCCGAAGGGCCCGAACAACTATCACCCCTTCAAGCACGCCGACCGTGCCCTGGAGCGCCGCAACTGGGTCATCGACCAGATGGTAGAGAATGGCTACGTCACCCGCGAGGAGGGCGACAAGGCCAAGGCCGAACCGCTCGGCGTGACGCCGCGCCGCAACGGTTCCTACCTCTTTGCCGGCGAGTACTTCACCGAGGAAGTCCGCCGCCAGATCATCGCGCGCTACGGTGAGAATGCGCTTTACGAGGGCGGCCTGTCGGTGCGCACCACGCTCGATCCGAATGTCCAGCTTATCGCCCGCAAAGCGATGCAGAACGGCCTGCTCAAATACGACATGCTGCGCGGCTATCGCGGTCCGGTGACGCATATCGACGTCACCGGCGACTGGGGCGTGCCGCTCGGCAACGTGAAGGGTCTCGAGGATGTTCCGGAATGGACGCTGGCCGTCGTCCTCGACAGTTCGGCAACCGGGCTGACCATCGGCATCCAGCCGACGCGGCAGATTTCCGGCGATCTGGTCAAGGAGCGCGTCCAGGGCACCGTCAGCAAGGAGGACATGGGCTTCGCCATGCGCCACTTCGTCAACGGCAAGTCCGTCAGGGCGAAGTCTCCGGCGGAAGTGCTGGAGCCCGGCGACGTGATCTTCGTGCAGAAGAACGACGGCTCCGACAACACCTACATGCTGCGCCAGGTGCCGGAGGTCGAGGGCGGCCTCGTCGCCATGGATCCGCATACCGGCCGCGTGCTCGCCATGGTCGGCGGCTTCTCCTACGCGCAGTCGGAATTCAACCGCGCCACCCAGGCGATGCGCCAGCCCGGTTCCTCGTTCAAGCCGATCGTTTATTCGGCGGCGCTCGACAATGGCTACACGCCGGCTTCGGTGATCATGGACGGCCCGATCACCATCCAGAGCGGCAACACCACCTGGACGCCGAAGAACTATGACGGCACGGTCGCGGGCCCGGCCACCTTGCGCTCGGGCATCGAAAAGTCGCGCAATCTGATGACCGTGCGACTGGCCAACGACATGGGCATGAAGCTGGTCGTGGAATATGCCGAGCGCTTCGGCGTCTACGATCATCTGGCGCCCTATCTGCCGATGGCGCTGGGCTCGGGCGAGACAACCGTCATGCGCATGGTGTCGGCCTATTCGATCATGGCCAATGGCGGCAAATCGATCAAACCCTCGCTGATCGACCGCATCCAGGACCGTTACGGCAAGACGGTGTTCAAGCAGGACGAGCGCGGCTGCGAAGGCTGCAATGCCACTGAGTGGAAGAACCAGACCGAGCCGGAGCTGGTCGACAATTCCGAGCAGGTGCTCGACCCGATGACGGCATACCAGATCACCTCGATGATGGAGGGCGTCGTGCAGCGCGGCACCGGCGCCACCATCGGCGAGCTCGGCCGCCACATCGCCGGCAAGACCGGCACGACCAATGACGAGAAGGACGCCTGGTTCATCGGCTTCACCCCGAACCTCGTTGTCGGCCTCTATATGGGCTACGACACGCCGCGCGGCCTTGGCCACGGCGCCACCGGCGGCGGCTTGGCGGCCCCGATCTTCAAGGATTTCATGCGCGTTGCGCTCGACGGCAAGCCGAACACCGACTTCCAGGTTCCCGACGGCATGAAGCTGATCGCAATCAACCGCAAGACCGGCATGCGCGCCGCCGAAGGCGATCCGAACACCATCATCGAGGCTTTCAAGCCTGGCACCGGTCCGGCTGACAGCTACTGGGTGATCGGCATGGGCGCGGATGGCTCGAACGGTTCGGGCGGAGCGCTGTCGCCGCAGGCCAACCAGGCCATCCAGGACGGCGGCGGCGGCCTCTACTGACATTGCCGGATTTGGCGAATCGGCCGGCAGGGTGGTGCCGGCCCATTTCGCTTTACAGGCAGCGATGCCATGCCTATGTATCGCGCCTATTCCGAAAAAGACCGAAAAGAACAGGACCGAACCAAGAGCCATGCGCGCGGAAACGCTCAACATCGTCGACGAGATCAGGCAGGCGATAACCCTGCTGAGGAGGCATCTTTGACTGGGATCAGGCTGTAAAGCGGCTTGAATACCTGAATTCGCGCGCCGAGGAGTCCAGCCTCTGGAATGATCCCATCGAAGCGCAGAAGCTGATGCGGGAGCGCCAGGAGCTCGAGGACGGCATCGCTGCCGTCAAGGGGATGACGCAGGCGCTGGAAGACAATATCGGGCTGATTGAGCTCGGCGAGGAAGAGGGCGACGACGGCATCATCGCGGAAGCGGAGGCGGCGCTGCGTTCGATGCAGGGCGAGGCGAAGGCGCGCCAGGTCGAAACGCTGCTGTCGGGCGAGGCCGACGCCAACGACACCTATCTCGAAATCCATGCCGGCGCCGGCGGCACCGAGAGCCAGGACTGGGCCTCGATGCTCCTGCGCATGTACACGCGCTGGGCCGAGCGCCGCCGCTTTAAGGTCGAGGTGCTGGAAGTCCATGACGGCGAAGAAGCGGGCATCAAGTCCGCCACCGTGATGATCAAGGGCCACAACGCCTATGGCTGGCTTAAGACGGAGTCCGGTGTCCATCGCCTGGTGCGCATTTCGCCTTACGACAGCAACGCGCGGCGCCACACCTCCTTCGCCAGCGTCTGGGTCTATCCGGTTATCGACGACTCGATCGAGATCAATGTTTCCGAATCCGACGTGCGCATCGACACCTATCGTTCCTCGGGTTCGGGCGGCCAGCACGTCAACACCACCGACTCGGCGGTGCGCATCACCCATCTGGCGACCGGCATAGCAGTCGCCTGCCAGGCCGAGCGCTCGCAGCACAAGAACCGCGCCAAGGCTTGGGAAATGCTGCGCTCGCGGCTTTACGAGGAAGAGCTGAAGAAGCGCGAGGCGGTCGCCAACGCCACCGAGGCGTCGAAGAGCGATATCGGCTGGGGCCACCAGATCCGCTCCTACGTGCTGCAGCCCTATCAGCTTGTGAAAGATCTGCGCACCGGCGTCGAAAGCACCTCGCCTTCGAGCGTGCTCGACGGCGACCTTGACGAATTCATGGAAGCCTCGCTCTCGCATCGCATCGAGGGCGGCGCAGGCGAAGCGGTGGCGGACCTCGACTAGTACGCACCCGTTGCAGGAGCGGAGGAAGCCGGTGTCTACGGTACTTGCGGGAAAATGCTTCTGCGGCGCTGTCCACTATGAGGTTGCGGACGAATTCGTTTACGCGGCGAACTGCCATTGCTCGAACTGCCGGCGCACGACGGGCTCCGCGTTCAAGCCGTTCGCCGGCATCGAGCGCGACAAGTTCCGTCTCATCGCGGGCGAGGGCGGGCTGCTGATCGTCGGCGACGAGAGCGGCCACGACGCGCATTGCGGGCGATGCGGCTCGCTCATCTATTCGTTGGTCCGCGACGGCGCCTACGTGCATGTCGCCATGGGCACGCTGGTCGACGAGCCGACGATACGGCCGAGCGCGCACATTTTTGTCGGGTCCAAGGCGAAGTGGTTCACAATCGCCGACGACCTGCCGCAGTATGATGAGCATGTTCCCGACTGAACGTCTGGAACCAGCTTGAGCCGAATCTCGTTGTCGGGCACCAGATCCGCGCGGCTAACCGCTCATTAACCAAGCCGACGCACGATTCTGGATGGCAGAGGTTGGCGTGAAGCGCGGCATTGCCGTTGCAAGCGGATGCTTGCGCCAGCCAGGGAATCAGACCAGCCTTCGGGCTGGGTAAAAAGCATTTATGGCCGGATGCGGCATATCTGCGACCGACGATCCGGCCACTGGGAAGACACGTTCCGGGAACGGGCAAGCGAAAACGCTTGATGCTCGAAAGGAACGCTTCGATGTCTGCTGCCATATCAAGATCGGCCCAAGCCGTTCGACCGGCTGGCCGACTTTTGTTCTCCCTGTTCGCCGTTGGAGCGATCGCGGCGCTGGCGTCGCCGGCTGCTGCGCACGATGCCCAGCCCACCGCAGCCATGCCGCAAGGCTGGAAATACCCCTTTGCCTGTTGTGCCAACTACGATTGCAAGGAGGTGCCGCAGTCATCGATCAGCGAGCGGCCCGAGGGCTACGTCATAAAGGGTACGGGCGAAGTGGTGGCTTATGCCGACAAGCGGGTCAAGAATTCGCCCGACGGCGAGTACCATTGGTGCGCGCACCAGGCCGGGCTCGACGCCGGCAAGACCATCTGCCTGTTCGTGCCGCCTCCCTCTTACTAGGGCTCTGAACCTGCCGCGGAAGGCGAGGCGCTGGGGCTCGATCCACGGCAGGAGAAGGCTGCCGACCTTGCTGACAGACGGTTGTCAGGACGGTTTCTTTATGTTGCCTTGCACCGAGCAATTCCAGGAAAAGTGCGTAGCGGTTTTCCGTCCGGAATTGCGTGAAACTAAGGGCGCGGCGGACAACGGAGAGGTTGAGTCCATGACCATCAGGGGAAGCTGTCACTGCAAGGCGACAACCTTCGAGGTTGCCGAGGCGCCGCGGACGGTGACGCAATGCACATGCTCGTTCTGCTCGAAGCGGGGCTCGTTATGGGCCTACTATGTGCCGTCGCAATTCAAGCTGACGAGCCCGCCGGAAAATGTCTCCTTCTATCGCTGGGGCTCAAATACGGTGAAGCATGGTTTCTGCGCCATTTGCGGCTGCGGCACCTTCACCGAGACGCCTGATTGGTCGACCGGCAAGCCGGATTTCGATAACCCGAAGATCAGCGTCAATTCGCGCCTGTTCGATGATTTCGACCTGGACAAGGTCGAGGTGGTGGTCATCGACGGCAAGAATTTGTGGTAGAGCCGACACGGGAGCCACCGCCGGACTTTACCGGCGGCATTCCCGTTCCGTTTTTCGCCGCATTTCATGCTACAAGGCTGCGGAAGGGCTGATTTGGCGCGGTCGCAAAGGCCGCGAATTGGAGAGGGACCAATCTCATGAAGAAGACTGTGCTCGTCGCCGTGGCGACGGCTCTATTGGTGAGCGCCTGCACCACCACCGATCCGTATACCGGCGACCAGAAGATCTCCAACACGGCGGCCGGTGCCGGCCTCGGCGCCCTGGCAGGTGCCAGCCTTGGCCTGCTGGCCGGTGGCAATGACCGCCGCAACGCGTTGATCGGCGCCGGCATCGGCGCGCTCGCCGGCGGCGCGATCGGCGCGACGATGGACCAGAACGAGGCCGAGCTTCGCCGCCAATTGCAGGGCACCGGCGTCAGCGTTACCCGCAGCGGCGACCAGATCATCCTCAACATGCCGTCCGACATCACCTTCAATGTCGACCAGGACGCGGTGAAGCCGGGCTTCTATCCGGTGCTGAATTCGGTCGCGCTGGTGCTGAAGAAATTCCGCCAGACCACTGTGGACGTGTTCGGCCACACCGATTCGACCGGCGGCGACGAGCACAATTTCGACCTGTCGCAGCGTCGCGCGCTTGCCGTCGCCAACTACCTGTCCGGCCAGGGCGTCGATCAGCGCCGCTTCGCCGTCACCGGCTTCGGCAAGACCCGCCCGATCGCATCCAATGCGACCGCCGCCGGCCGCGAGCAGAACCGCCGCGTCGAAATCCAGCTGTCGCCGCTCACCTGAGAAAACGGCGCGCAGAGGCGCAATTACATCAAGACAACGGCTCCGAAGGGGGCCGTTTTTGTTTGAAATGGTCCAAAGATGGGTCGAAGGCCCTGGACATTAGTTTGTTCTAATTAATGCTTTTCCAGAACCGGGGAAAGGACTAACATTCTGCTGTTCCAGAGGGGATGGGGCGGTCAATCGGCCGCGCAATCAACATCTACCGCCCCGGTCTTGCACGGCCAGATCAAGAGAATCTGGGAGGAATGCATGACAAGAACAGCTCGCTTGGGGCGCTGCGGCGTCCTCGTTTTGACATGTCTTATCGGCACATCGTTCGGGCTCGCTTCGGCCCGAGCCGAGGACGCGAACAAGGCCGACATCGAAGCCTTGAAGAAATCGCTGGCCAAGTATGAAGATTACACCGCCGCTGTTCGCGACCTCTATTTGTCGACCGTCGGCTGCATCCACTATGCCGGCGAGAAGATAGACGGCGCTATGTACTATCAGAAGGGCGCGATGGGCATCCATTTCGTCAACGTTCCGAGCGTCGGCAAGCCGCTCGACCCGATGAAGCCCAACGTCCTGATCTACGAGCCGACCAAGAAAGGCTTGAAGCTGGTCGGGGTGGAATGGCTGGTGCCGCTGACGCCGGACACCAAGGAGGTGCCGACGCTGTTCGGGCAGAAATTCATGGGGCCGATGGAAGGCCACTACCCGCTCATTCCGAGGGAGTTCGTCCATTACGACCTGCATGCATGGCTGTTCAGGGACAATCCGAACGGCATGTTCAGCCCGACGAACCCGAACGTGAAATGCAGCAAGGCCGAGTTCCCGATGCTTGAGAAGCCGACCAAGATGATGCCGGGTCCGATGTAGGCATCGCCTTTGGCTGAATTGTTCCAGGCGAAGCCAAAAACGAAACGGCCCCGTGTGGGGCCGTTTTCAATTCAGGCCACGCTGATATCGGCTTCAGACCTTCGCGACGATCCGCATGAAGGCCGGCACGTCGTCGCCGAAGCCGACGGTTGCGTCGTCTTCTTCCTGACGATGGCGGCCGGGGCGGTCGCGCTGCGGACGGGCGTCGCCGCGCTGCTCGTGACGGCTGCCAGGGCCCTTGCGCTCGTTCTCGGAACGGATCGCGTCCTTGCGGGCGCGGCGTTCGGCGATGTCGGCCACTTCGGCGACAGGCTGTTCCTCACGCGCGGCATCGGGCGTCTCGTCGCGCTTGGCGTGACGGTCCTTCTTGCGCTCGCCCCGGTCCTTGCGGTCCTCGTCCTTGCGGCCGGCGCGACGCGGGGCGCCGCGGCCGCGGCGCGGCTGCTCCTCGCCCTCGCTCTCGGTCACGGTCGACAGGTCGCCGTCATGCCACTCGATCTTGGTGCCGATCAGCCTCTCGATGGCGTCGACATATTTGGTGTCGGAGCGGGTAGCGATGGTGAAGGACTTGCCTGCGCGTCCGGCGCGGCCGGTGCGGCCGATGCGGTGGACGTAATCCTCGGCGTGGATGGGCACGTCATAATTGAAGACATGGCTGACATCGGGAATGTCGAGACCGCGCGCTGCGACGTCCGAGGCAACGAGGTAGCGCAGCTTGCCGTCGCGGAAATTGGCGAGCATCTGCATGCGGGCGCGCTGGTCCATGTCGCCATGCAGCGCGCCGGCATCGAAATCATGCTTCAACAGCGAGCGGAACAGCTCCGACACCTCGACCTTGCGGTTGCAGAAGATGATGGCGTTCTTCAGATCGGCGTCTTCGGCCTTGATCAGATCGCGCAGCGTCTCGCGCTTTTCCCAGGGTTTCGAGCCGGACTTGACCAGCCGCTGCGTGATGCTGGTCGCCGTGGAGGCGGCCTTCGAAACCTCGACGCGCACCGGCGCGTGCAGGAACTTCTCGGTGAGCTTGGTGATCTCCGGCGGCATCGTCGCCGAGAAGAACAGCGTCTGGCGCGTAAACGGTATCATCTCGCAGATGCGCTCGATATCGGGAATGAAGCCCATGTCGAGCATGCGGTCGGCCTCGTCGATGACGAGGATCTCGACGCCGTTGAGCAAAAGCTTGCCGCGCTCGCGGTGGTCGAGCAGGCGGCCGGGCGTCGCGATCAGCACGTCGGCGCCGCGCTCGAGCTTCTTGTCCTGTTCGTCGAAGGAGACGCCTCCGATCAGCAGCGCGATATTGAGCTTGTGGTTCTTGCCGTATTTGATGAAGTTTTCCTCGACCTGCGCGGCGAGCTCACGGGTCGGTTCGAGGATCAGCGTGCGCGGCATGCGGGCTCGCGCCCGGCCCTTTTCCAGGCGCGTCAGCATCGGCAGCACGAAGGAAGCGGTCTTGCCGGTGCCGGTCTGGGCGATACCCAGCACGTCCTTGCCGAGCAGCGCATGCGGGATGGCGCCGGCCTGGATCGGCGTCGGCGTGGTGTAGCCGGCATCGGTGACGGCGGAGAGAACCTTCGGCGACAAGCCGAGGTCTGAGAATGTCAACGCTTCTTGAGCGATCGTGGTGTCTGAGGACAAGTGTTTGTTGTCTTTGTTGGTTGGGAAAATCGCGACACAGTAGCCGCGGCAGGCGCCGCGCGCCTGCAAGATCGGTGTTGCAGTTAGGCGCAAGCCCTCGATTTGTCAACAGAAACGGACCGAAATACAGCGATTGTGAAGACGTAACCTTAATCGCGATGCTTAAAGCGCGTCGCGCTGAAACGGTTTGAGGCTCCGCGCTTTATGTCTTTGCTTGATCACGCCGTATCGCCCAAAACCGCTGCGCGCTTTTGGGCGATATGCATTGATCGAAACAATATCCTTGCGCCGGCTCAGTAGCGGAACTGCTCGGCAAGGATACGCTCGTTCCAGGAATGGTTCGGATCGAACAGCAAAGTTGCCGTCGCCGTCGGCGATTCCCGCACGGTGACGGAGGCCACTGCCTTGACCTCGGTATGATCGGCCGCGGCATTCACCGGGCGCTTTTCGGCTTCCAGGATGTCGAAGTGCACCGTCGCCTTGTTGGACAGCAGCGCGCCGCGCCAGCGGCGCGGCCGGAAAGGACTGACCGGCGTCAGCGCCAGAAGCGGCGCATCGAGCGGCAGGATCGGCCCATGCGCCGACAGATTGTAGGCGGTGGAACCGGCGGGCGTCGCGATCATCACGCCGTCGCAGTTCAGCTCCTCCAGCCGCACCTGGCCGTCGACGGTGATGCGGATCTTCGCCGTCTGGTAGGATTGGCGCCACAGCGCCACCTCGTTGATGGCCGGCGCCGAAATCGTTTCGCCGTCATGCGTCACGGCGACCATTTCCAGTGGCCGGATCGTCTCGGAGACGGCGTTGGCGATGCGTTCCTCGAGGCCGCCGGCGCGATATTCGTTCATCAGGAAGCCGATGGTGCCACGGTTCATGCCGTAGACCTTCTTGCCCGTGCTCATCGTCTCGCGCAGCGTCTGCAGAAGAAAGCCGTCGCCGCCGAGCGCGATGATGATCTCGGCATCCGCGACAGGCACCTGTCCATAGCGCGCGGACAGGCTTTCCAACGCCGCGCGGGCGTCGTCGGTCTCGGAAGAAACGAAGGCGAAACGGCTGGCGGCTTTGCTCATGGCTCCCGGAGGGCGACCGTCTGCGGGGCCGCGCCGGCGACGGCGTAGCATGCGACGCCCACATCTGTGAAGGGCGCTGCGCCAGCTGGCGGTCACACCCGACAATCGCGCTTCGTGACAGCCGCGACATGAATGTGATGGCTGCTATGGTTAAGGCGAAGCTTAAACACTCGTAAAGCCGGATCGATCATGTTAGCCGACAGTGGATGGGTTGGCGGGGGCTAGCCAGTCGAGAGACCTGTCTATTGCCGGTAACGCGTCTGATCATAGTCTTCCTGATGATGGGAAGTTTCGCGCTGATGTTCGCCGAGCTGGTGCGTCATTCCGAAGAGATGAGCCAGCGGCCGCAGCCGACAGCTTCCCGCTGCGGCGACGCCACAGGAACGCTTTGCCCGCAAAGGGCGCTGTAGGCTTCGCTTCCCTGATCGCTCAGCCGCTCTGCAAGTGGCACCCGGCCTTGCGTTTGCCGGCGACATACTCATCGATGAGTTGCCGGTAGCGCACCTTGCCGAAGCTCGGGAAATGGCCGCCATGCACGACCGAGACGTCGAGGTCGCGCATCGCAAGCAGCGTCTCGACATAGTCGTCGATGTCGGAGTGATAGACGTCGTCGATCAGCGGCCCGTCATAAATGATGTCTCCGGACAGCAGGATGCCGGTCTTTCTCTCATAAAGCGCGATCCCGCCGGGCGAATGTCCAGGTGTGTGGATGACCTCGAAGGCGCGGTCGCCGAGATCGATGACGTCGCCATGCTCGAGCAGCCGGCCCGCCGGCGCGGGCAGGATGCGGTAGCGCGCCGTATCCCAGCCCACCGGCGCGCCGTCGAACATCTCCTCATTGGCGTAGCGGTCCGCCACCGTCCATTCGTTGCGTGGATCGGCAAGGATTTCCGCTTCGGCGGAGTGCACGCAGCGGTCCGGGAATTCGTGATGGCAGCCGATATGGTCGAAATGCGTGTGGCTGGCGACGCAAGTCAGCTTGCGCTCGCTCACCAGGGGCACATGGTGTTTCAGGCTGAAATGGCCGAGGCCGGTATCGAACAACAGGTCGCGGTCGCGCCCGCGCGCATGCCAGATGTTGCAACGGAAGAACGGTTTTATCCACGGCTCATGAATGAGCGTGATGTCGTCGCTCATGCGGATGGTCTCGTACCAGTCCGGAGCGTCGATGACCGGATGCATGCCCATGGATCAGTCCGCCAATAAGATGATGTCTTGAGCCTGGCACGAAACCGGGATCGTGTCGCCTGACTGAATAGCGGCGAAAGCGGGCGCCTTCGCGATAAATTGCAGTGCAGGATCCAGCGCCGAGGTGGCAAGAACGCGCTTGAAACTGCCCTGGAAGACGACATCGCCGACCTTGGCCATGCCCAGCGTGACATCGCTCTTCGCTTCACCAAGAACCAGGTGCTCGGGCCGGATGGCGAGCGTGACCTTGGCGCCGGCATGCGATGCACCTGGCAGTGAAATCGGCCCCACCGCCGTCGAGGCCGTGACGATCCCGTTCCTCGCCTCGGTCACGCTGCCGGCAAGAATCGTGCTCTCGCCCATGAAAGTGGCGGAAAAGCGCGTCGCCGGCCGCGCATAGACCCGCTCGGGCGATCCTTCGTCCTCAATGCGGCCGTCATTCATCACCACGCAATGATCGGCAAGCGCCATCGCTTCCTCCTGGTCGTGCGTGACATGGATAAAGGCGGTGCCCACGCGCTTCTGGATCGCCTTCAACTCATCCTGCATCTGCCGGCGCAGTTTCAGGTCCAGCGCGCCGAGCGGTTCGTCGAGCAAAAGCACCGCCGGCTCGATAACCAGCGCGCGGGCGAGTGCCACGCGCTGGCGCTGCCCGCCGGAAAGCTGATGCGGCTTCTTGTCGAAGGCGGCCGCCAGCCCGACGAGGGCGAGCGCATCGCGCGCCTTCGCCGCCCGGGTCGCGCCGTCGACGCCTTGCATGCGCAGCCCGAAGCTGACATTGCCGCCGACGCTCATATGCGGAAACAGCGCGTAATCCTGGAAGACGGTTGTCGTCGGCCGCCTGGCGGGCGGCACGACGGTGCAATCCGCGCCGCGGATGAACACTTTGCCCTCGCTGGGCGTGACGAAGCCGCCAAGGATCGAAAGGAGCGTCGTCTTGCCGGAGCCGGACGGCCCGAGCAGGATCGTGTAGCTGCCGGGCTCGATCGCCAGCGAGACATTCTTCAGCACCGATAGCTGGCCGAAGCGATGCGAGACGTTGCGAATGTCGACGAGGGGCGCGCTCATGCCGGCTTTCTCCGCAACAGCGTCAACTCGAAAAGCACCACCAGGACGATGGAGACGGCGAAGACCAGCGAGCCGACGGCATTGGTCTTGGGATTGAGGCCGGAGCGCAGCAGGTTCCAGATCTCCACGGGCAGCGTCGTCTCGAAGCGGGTGAGCAGGAAAGAGATGACGAACTCATCCCAGGAGAAGGTCATCGACAGAAAGAAGCCGGCGAAGATCGCCGGCGCCATGACCGGCACGGTGATCATGAGCAGCACCCTCCATTCGGCGGCGCCGAGGTCGCGCGCGGCGCGCTCGATGTTGATCTGGTGGTCGCCCATCTGGCTGTAGATGATGGCAAAGCAGAGCGGCAGGTTGATCACGACATGACCGATGCCGGCGGCCAAGAGCGACTTCGGCACGCCGGCCCAATTGAACAGCACCAGCAGGCCCATGCCGATGATGAGGTAGCTGACGGTCAGCGGCAGTGTGATCAGTCCGCGCAGGATGGCCGAACCTGGCAGCATGAAGCGCGCGAACCCCCAGGCGGAAAGAAAGCCGAGCGTGACCGAAGCGAGCGAGGAGAGCACCGCCACCAGCAGCGAATTGAGGAGCGCCGAGGTGAGCCGCGCATCCGACAGCACCGCCTGGTACCAGCGCAGCGACGGGCCGGTGAAGGGCGGGATCGGGAAGGAGGTCGCCTGCAGCGAGAAAAGCACCAGCACGATCACCGGCAGGAAGATGAAGCCGTATATCGCGATGGCGTAGACCCAGGCGGCGAGGCGGATGGCGGCGCGCATGGTCAGGCCCGCTCGATCTTCAGCCAGCGGGCGCAGGCAAGATAGGCGATGGTCACCACAGCCATCAGGATGATCGACAGCGCGGAAGCCAACGGGAAGTCGCCGCGGCGGCCGATCTGCATCATGACGAGCTGCGGCATGACCAGCTCGTTGTTGCCGCCGAGGATCTGCGGCGTGATGTAGTCGCCGATGCAGAGCACGAAGGTGAGGAAGGCGCCCACCATGATGCCGGGCAAGGTCAGCGGCAGCACGACATGCAGGAAGGTGCGCACCGGCCCCGCGCCGAGATCGGCCGCAGCCTTGCGGTAGCTCGGGCTGAGCTGTTTCAGATTGGCGAAGATCGTCAGCGTCAACAACATGACGAAGAAATGCACGAAGCCGGTGACGGTCGCGAAACGCGTGTTGGCAAGCTGGAGCGGCTCGCCGATCAGGCCGATGCCGGTAAGCGCCCGGTTGATGACGCCATTCTGCGCCAGCACCAGCAGCCAGGAATAGGAGCGCACGACATAGGAGGTCCAGAACGGCAGCACCGCCAGCATCAGCGCCAGCCGCTGCCAGCGTTCCGGCACCATCTCGGCAAGAATCCAGGCAAAGGGATAGGCAAGCAAGATCGAGATGACGGTGACGATCGCCGTTACCTCCAGCGAGTTCACCATCGCCCGCCAGTAGGACGGATCGGTGAAGAACTGGCTGTAATTGGCCAGAGTGAAGCCGCCGCCTTCATGCGCCGTCAGGCTGGAAAACCCCATGGCGATGAAGGGCAGCACGAAGAAAGCACATGTCCATGCCAGCGCCGGCGTGACCAGCGCCCAGGGCAGGGCACGCGACTTGTTTCCCGCTGATGTCATCGGCCGGTTTACTGCGCCTGCAGCATCTCGGTCCACATATCCTGCATCTTCTTATCGAGATCGGCGTTCGGCGCCGGATAGGCCTGGGCGCGGGCAAGGAAGCCGGGCTGCTCGTCGAAGCGCAGGATCTTCTTCTGATCATCAGTCAGCGCCGCCTTCTTGTTCGAAGGCATGCCCCAGTAGCAGGAAGAGGTGGCAAGCCGCGCCTGGCCCTCGGGGCTCAGGATGTATTGGATGAATTTCAGCGCCATGTCCTTGTTCTTGGAATCCTTGAACATGGCGAGCGACTGCGACCAGAGCACAGCACCTTCCTTCGGGATCGAGAAATCGAGCGCCGGGTTTTCCTTGGCAAGGCCGGCCGTCACCCATTCGCCGCCGCCGACCAATATGTCGACCTCGCCGGTGGCGAGAGCGGTCTGGCTGGCCGTGACCTCGCCGACCAGCTTGGCGTTGGCCTTCATCTTGAGCAGTTCGGCCTTGAGGGCAGGCAGATCGGCCTCGGTGAGGTCGGCCGTCTTCTTGCCGATGGCCAGAGCAGCCATGCCGATCACGGGCAGGTAATAGTCGTAGATCGCGATCTTGCCCTTGTATTTGTCGCTGGTGAGCGAGGCCAGCGACTGCATGTCGGCCGGATCGACCTTGGTCTTGTTGAAGCCGATCGTGTTATAGCCGAACTTTTCGGTGATGCCGTAGCGCTTGCCGTCGACGATGGTGGACTTGTCCATCTTCACTTCGGGGAAGAGGTCGGCGAAGGGCAGCTTGTTCTCGGGCAGCGGCTCGAACAGGCCTTTCTCGACGCCGCGCGGCACGTCGATGCTATCGATCACCATCACGTCCCAGTCGCCGGGCTGCGACTGGTCGACGATGGCCAGCCCCGCGCCGGTGCCTTCGAATTCCTTGACGTTGACCTTGACGTTGTTGGCTTCCTCGAAGGGCTGCAGCAGCGCCGGATCGGAATGATCGCACCAGATCAGAGCGTTGAGATCGGCGGCCTGGGCGGCACTGGCCGCGAGCACCAACGCGGCTGTCGCGCAGGCGGCTGCGAGATGAGACTTCAAGGTGAAATGCGGATTCCGAATGTTGACAGTCATCGAGTGTTCTCCCTGCCTTGCTGGCTTGTTGGAAGAAAAGTTGAACCAATTCTAAAATTGAGTCAATTATGATTTTGTGGAAGAGAGGCCGACATGAGCGGATTGCGCGAACGGCAGAAGGCGGACCGGCACAGGCGCATCATCGATGCGGCGACGGAGCTTTTCCGCGAGGCCGGCTATGAAGGCGCCAAGATCGAGGCGATCGCAGCGCAGGCCGAGGTCTCGATCGGCACGATCTACAACTACTACCAGAACAAGGGCGATATCCTCGGCGCCATCGTTTCCATGGAGGTCAACGAGGTGCTGAATGCCGGGCGAGGGGTTGTCGCCAGCCCGCCCGCCAATGTCGGCGACGCGCTCGACACGCTGATCGGCATCTATATCGAGCACTCACTGAATTATCTGAGCAAAGAGATGTGGCGCCAGGCGATGGCGATCTCGACGCAACTGCCCGACAGCCGCTTCGGCCAGGCATACACCGCCCTCGACCGGGAACTGACCAGGCAGATCAGCGCGCTGATAGTCCGCCTGCAGGAACTTGGCCTGGTGCGCCCGGACATCGACGGCCTGGCGGTGGGCGAGCTGATCTTCAACAACATGAACATGATGTTCATCGAGTTCGTGAAGCGCGATGAGGCGAAGATACCGGAATTGCGCGCGGCGATACGGCGGCAGAACAGGGTGCTGGTGGCGGCGATCGGGGTGTGAGACGCAAGATCAGGAGAAAGGACTGCTTTGCACGTTCTCAGTGATCATCCGCGTAGCCTGTACGCGGAGTGTATGGTTAGCACCAGCAGCAGGTTGAAAATGGCTCGGCTACTAGGCGGCTGGGGTTGTCGCCGGGCGGACGTCCCGTGGCGCAAAGATCGGAAACTGACCGTTACCGAAAAACTTGCGCATGGCTGGGCCTGTCCCAAACGTTACCGCCTCGGCTATTTGGGTCAGGTCGGGCAACATTTCTCGGATACCTATGATTAAACTCTCAAGTTCAACTGCCAATGGGGTTAACCGCGACAGTTCTTCTTCTGTAACGCCAGAAGTGATAACGCCGCCTTCTTCGACCTTATGTCTAGTGACGATGCTTTTAACCAATTCTCGCTTCTCAGAGTACACTTTCACTGACTCAACCAAGTTTCGGTGTTGCATGAACAGCGTTACCGCGTTGTGCATCAGTTCATTGTTCTTGGCGGCGATCAAAGGCGTGAGTTCAGCAGCATCCACGTCGTAAATTTGGTAACTGCCAACGATTGGCAGAACTCGCTTCCAAAAAGGTTCTGAGGTCAATCCGCGATCGTTCGCCTCGGATAGTGATTGATCGATGACCTTTTGAATGGCGGTTATGTCGCTAAGGACTAATGAAGCTTTCACCATTAACCGCAGGGCGCTTGCCTCCTGCTCAGCTAGTCGAGCGCTTTCATTTCTTTCCAGGGCCTCGCGCGATGTTTGTCGTGCAAGCACAAACGACACAAAGGCGCTTATGCCAGATCCGAGGACCGCCCCACCGAAGCCACTTGCAAGCGTCGCGGATTCGCTGACGGACACTACCTTGTCTGCCAAAAAGAGCATGATAGCGGCGCCAACCATCGCTCCGAAAATGCCAACGGATGCCAATTCGACAACAGCATTTTTTAGGACGATAGGTCTTTTCATCCCCACATGAACCCCGTGAACGAGTCGGTGTCGACGATCCGCAACATGTGGGGCTCACCGAAATAACTTTTCCCAAACCATCCTCGGTAGTGAATTCGAATGGGAAACTCGGCTCCAGCCTTCCAGAAGCCTCGATCTGCTGATTTTGTATGCCCGAACGAACACGAGACCTGCGCGCCGTTGTGCAAGACTGGGATCATGTCCTTTGCATTGAAGCATAAAAGCCAGTCCTTCTTGTTGTCGTCGTCAGCGCCTGATCCGAATGCTGCGTCGAGAGCCCCACTGTCGGCTACCTCTAGCCAAACATCACGAGCCGGTATCGAACCTGAATTGAGGACGACAAGGTCGTAAGCGATACCCATGTTGCCCCCGGAATGGGTTTTAACCATCGCTGTTACAATCGGGCGGAATTGACGATACCAAAAAAAGATCGAGAAGCCGAAGGCCACCGCTGAAACGATCAGCGCAACAGTAGCGACTCCAAGATTGAGCAAGTCTGCGGCAGTCGCGTCCATCCCTACTCTTCATCCCTAAGGCAAAATCCGTGGATAGACAATCGCAGGAAAGAATTGGTACCGCAATTGGCGCCGGACACCTGTCTATGAGCGCGCTCGGCGCGAATCACATTTCTTCACAGTGTCACCAAACTGGCAAGATGCTGATTTTAGCTAAAGTATTGGTGCTAGTGGTGCCCCCGGCAGGGATCGAACCCGCGACCTTCGGTTTACAAAACCGCTGCTCTACCAGCTGAGCTACAAGGGCACGGCGCTCCGGTAGCACATTTCGTGCGCCAGTAAAGACAAAACTCCGTTTCGGGTTCCCCATGGACCGCGTGGCTTGGTCGGCATGCTGAAAAGCGCTGCGCCGCTTCCTACATCTTTGTCGGGTGCAATCGCATCGAACGGGTGCCGCATGATCAGATTCGTCATCATCCTGCCGCTCATCGTCGTGACCTGGCTTCTGCTGGTGAAGGTCATCAGCGATCTGAAGAAGGCCAACATCGACTGGACCGGCGTCGCCACCTTCATCGGCTTCATCGTGCTGGCCTTCTGGCTGAGGCATGTCACGGGGATGGGGTGAAAGAGAGCGAGTAGCGAATAGTGAGTAGCGAATAGGGGATTTGCATTCAGCAAATCCCCGCTTTCCCTACTCGCTATTCGCTGTTCCCTGTTCGCTCAATCCGGGCGAAAAAAATCGCGAAAATTTTTCGAACCTTTTTCCGGGCCGCAGCGACAGACGATCAAGAGGCGGATGGTTCGCCTCTCCACCGAAACAGGAGATCGTCATGTTCAAGCGCACCATCGTTTCCGGCCTCATCGCCACCACCGTCGCCGCCGGCTCGCTCGTCGGCACCGTCCAGCCTTCGGCCGCCCACGACCATCATCACCGCCGCGAGCTCGGCATCGGCATCGCCGCCGGCGTCGGCGGTTTCGTTCTCGGCAGCCTGCTTGCCCAGCAGCAGCCCCGCAGCGTCTATGTCGAAGATGACGGCTACGACTCGATCCACGTCCGCCGCTGCTACGCGCGCTACGCCAGCTACGACGAGCGCACCGACACCTATATGAGCTACGACGGCCCGCGTTATTGCAGGCTCTAGGCGGGAGCTGAACAAACGGCTGGAAAGAGGGGCTGCGCGCAGCCCCTTTTCTTGCGTTGAGCATCCGCCTGATTGGCTTGATTTGGAGCGGACTCCGTTTCCGCCTCCAGCAAAGTCAGGAATTGGGCTTCAGCTCCGGCATTGCCAATCCCGCCGCCTTGCAGGCGCCGATGACCGAAACGTCATTTTTCGCAACCAGTTCAAAGCTGTTTCCGGCATCGGGATAGATCTTGCCGATGAATGGCTCGCTGCCGCCGGGAGAGCCCTTGTCGTCGACATAGCCGCACGCCACCACTTCGTGGCGGCCGTTCAACGTGCGTTCTCCGGCGAGCATCGTTCCGAATCTGGCAGCGATGGGGTTCTTCAGATGTTGGCGGACGCCGGCGGTAATGATCTCCTCCAGAGCGAGCGAGATCGGAATGGGATCGACCAGTGGGTTGCCGATGGCCTCGCCCGGCGGCGGTTTCGCCGCCACGCATCCGCAAAGCGAAGCGGCGCATAGAAGATAAGCTGTTTTCCGCATCCGTGCCCTTTGGCATGCATCCTGACGCCGCGGCAAGACGGTCGAGTCCGGCGTCCGGTCGGTTCCTGCTGCGCAACCAAAGATGTACAGCGATTTTGCAAGCGTTTAGTCTGGCTTTGACGGCAATCGAGGGGAGGGTCGCTTGGACAATCAGGATCCCAAGGAAGAACGGGTCGAACCGGTTTTCCGCAACGGCACCATCACAATCGTCGGCATCCTGCTGGCGTTCTCGCTAGGCTTCATCACCCATTGGGCGGCCAACCCCATCCCATGGCAGACCTACCATCTGATTGCCGTCCTGCCGATCCTGGTCGGCATTGCGCTGCAGATCCGGGCGCTGGCCATTCTGCTCGACATCAAATCCTTGCAGCGAAGCATTCATGACCGCGCCAGTCGGATATTCCTCGCCGGCCTCATTTTCGCGGCCTGTGGCGTCGCGCTGGCGATCCTGCTCGATTTCTTCGACATATCGGCAAAGAGCGCATTGCCAGGCGCGTCTTAGTTGGAGCAATTCCAGGAAAAGTGTGTGCGCTTTTCCGTTCGGAATTGCGTAAAAACAAAGAGCTAAAGCGGTTCGCCGTTTCCATGAAACGGTGAAACGCTCTAGTAGGCTTTCACGCCGCCGATCATCTTCGTCACCTCGACCGCGGCGTCGCGCACCAGCGGACCGATCTCGGCTAGCCGCTCGGGCGTCACCCGCACCGTCGGTCCGGACACCGAAACGCCGCCGAGCGGCTCGCCGAACTCGTTGAAGATGGCGGCGGCCACGCAGCGCATGCCGGGGTGGCGCTCCTCGTCGTCGACCGACCAGCCGCGATGCTTGATAACGGCCAGATCATGGGCAAGCGCCGAGATGTCGGAAAGCGTCTTGTCCGTGTAGCGCTGCAGGCCCGCCTTGCGCAAGATGGCGGCGACCCGTTCGGGCTCGAGATGCGCCAGCACCGCCTTGCCGATGCCGGAAGCATGGAACGGGCTGCGCGTGCCCGGCCGGAAAAAGGCGCGGATCGCCTGGTGCGTCTCGACCTGGCTGACGAAGACGACGCAATCGTCCTCGGCGACGCCGAGATTGGCGGTCTCGCCGGTCTTTTCCATCAATTCCTGCATGACGATGCGGGCACGGTCGACGAGCTTGCGGCGACGCAGGAAGGCAGCGCCCATGCGGTAGGTCTCCACGCCGACCGACCAGAGCTGGTCGGTCGTATCGAACTCGACCATGCCGTGGTTTTCCAGCGTCGTCAGCATGCGATAGGCTGTCGAGGCGGCAATGCCGCTTTGCGCCGCGATCTCGCTGAGCGACAGCCCGCTAGCCTCGGCGACGATGGCCAGGATCCGCAGCGCCCGGTCGAGCGACTGCACCGAGGCCGCTTCGGACGGGCCGTTGAAGGCGCGGGGCCGGCCGCGCTGGCGTTTTTCCGTCGTTTCCATACCGGCCATTCTCGCCGATTTGACGACGCATGCAATGAAAAAGTTTTTCAGTAGTGGCCTGGAGCGATTTTTTGGAAAAGGAAAAGTGAAGTGAAATCAGCCAATAACAGCGGTTTTCTGGAAATGAAAAAATATTCTGAAAAAATTGAAAAATCGAACGCACACTGGCATTCTCAAGCCAACCAACGAAATGGAGGCTTGCCATGGCCAGGATGCGCGCTGTCGACGCTGCGGTTCTCGTTCTCGAAAAGGAAGGCATCACCAATGCCTTCGGCGTGCCGGGCGCGGCGATCAACCCGCTCTATTCGGCGCTGAAGGCGCGCGGCACCATCCGCCATGTGCTGGCGCGCCATGTCGAAGGCGCCTCGCACATGGCAGAAGGTTATACGCGGGCCAAGGCCGGCAATATTGGGCTCTGCATCGGCACGTCAGGTCCGGCCGGCACCGACATGATCACCGGCCTCTATTCGGCCTCGGCGGATTCGATTCCGATCTTATGCATAACTGGTCAAGCTCCACGCGCGCGCCTCAACAAGGAGGATTTCCAGGCCGTCGACATCGCCTCGATCGCAGCACCGGTCGCCAAATGGGCCGTCACTGTCATGGAGCCCTATCTGGTGCCGATGACGCTGCAGAAGGCCTTCCATCTGATGCGCTCCTCGCGGCCCGGGCCGGTTCTGGTCGACCTGCCGGTCGACGTGCAGCTTGCCGAGATCGAATTCGACATCGACGCCTATGAGCCGCTCGCTGCCTTCAAGCCGGCGATAACGCGTGCCCAGGCCGAGAAGGCGCTGGCGATGCTCAACGAGGCTGAAAAGCCGCTGATCGTCGCCGGCGGCGGCATCATCAACGCCGACGCTTCCGATCTTTTGATCGAGTTCGCGGAAGTCACCGGCGTGCCGGTCATCCCGACGCTGATGGGCTGGGGCGCGATCCCCGACGACCACCGGCTGATGGCCGGCATGTGCGGCCTGCAGACCTCGCACCGCTACGGCAATGCGACGATGCTTGAGGCGGACTTCGTCTTCGGCATCGGCAACCGCTGGGCCAACCGCCACACCGGCTCGGTCGACGTCTACACCAAGGGGAAAAAATTTATCCATGTCGACATCGAGCCGACGCAGATCGGCCGCGTCTTCGCGCCGGATCTAGGCCTCGTCTCGGACGCGGGTGCCGCGCTGAAGATCCTGCTCGACGTCGCCACCGAATGGCGCACGGCCGGCAAGCTGCGCGACTGGTCGGGCTGGGCGAAGGAGTGCCAGCAGCGCAAGAAGACCATGAAGCGCAAGACGCATTTCGAGCAGGTGCCGCTGAAGCCGCAACGCGTCTATGAGGAGATGAACAAGGCGTTTGCCCGCGACACCACCTATGTCACCACGATCGGCCTGTCGCAGATCGCCGGCGCGCAGTTCCTGCATGTCTACAAGCCGCGCAACTGGATCAACTGCGGCCAGGCCGGCCCGCTCGGCTGGACGCTGCCGGCAGCACTCGGCGTGCGCGCCGCCGACCCGGATCGCGACATCGTCGCGCTTTCCGGCGACTATGATTTCCAGTTCATGATCGAGGAGCTGGCCGTCGGCGCCCAGCACAAGCTGCCTTACATCCACGTCGTCGTGAACAACGCCTATCTCGGCCTGATACGCCAGGCGCAGCGCGGCTTCTCGATGGATTATGAGGTGAGCCTCGCCTTCGAGAACGTCAACCGTGCAGGCGATCCGGAGGCGGGCTACGGCGTCGATCATGTCGCGGTGGCGGAGGCGATGGGCTGCAAGGCGGTCCGCGTGAAGAAGCCTGAGGAATTCGCCGGCGCCTTCAAGGAGGCGCAGCGGCTGATGAAGGAGCACCAGGTCCCAGTGGTGCTGGAATTCATCCTCGAGCGCGTCACCAACATTTCCATGGGCACGGAAATCGACAAGGTCACCGAATTCGAGGAGCTTGCCGAGCGCAATGAGGATGCGCCGACGGCCATCATGATGTTGGATTGAGTTCAGGCGGACGAAGGAGAAAAAGAATGCCGCGTTTTTCAGCCAATCTTTCGATGCTCTTCGGCGAGCACGAGTTCCTTGACCGTTTCGATGCCGCTGCCCGCGCGGGCTTCAAGGGCGTCGAATATATCGGCCCGTATGAGCATGCCCCGGATGTCGTGGCGGCGCGGCTGAAGAAGAACGGCCTGACACAGGTTCTGTTCAATCTGCCGGCCGGCGACTGGGCGAAGGGTGAACGCGGGATTGCCGTGCTGCCGGACCGCGTGCCGGAATTCCGCCAGGGCGTCGCCAAGGCGATCACCTACGCCCATGCGCTGGGCTGCGAGCAGGTCAACTGTCTTGCCGGCATCGCGCCGCAGGGCGCCGACCGTACGGTGCTGGAGAACGTCTTTGCCGAAAACCTCGCCTTCGCGGCCGAGAAGCTGGAGCAGGCCGGCATCAGGCTCTTGATCGAGCCCATCAACACCCGTGATATCCCCGGCTTCTTCCTGAACTATTCCAACCAGGCGCTGGCGCTGATCGACCGCGTCGGCTCGAAGAACCTGTTCCTGCAATACGACATCTATCACATGCAGATCATGGAGGGGGATCTCGCCCGTACCATCGAGGCCAACCTCGGCCGCATCGCGCATATCCAGCTTGCGGACAATCCCGGCCGTCACGAGCCGGGGACGGGCGAGATCAACTATCCCTTCCTCTATGACCATATCGACCGCCTCGGCTATTCCGGCTGGATCGGCGCCGAATACAAGCCGAAAGCAGGCACCGAAGCCGGGCTCGGCTGGTTCCGCGAGTTCGCCGGGCAGGGGAGCGCGGCGGCTTAAGAGCCTGCGGCGAAGCTGCCAATCTCCCCACCTGTGGGGGAGATGGCCGGCAGGCCAGAGGGGGGCGCGAAGGAACGCGACCTCGACAACTACGACGGAGAATAACATGGACACCATCGGTTTCATCGGCCTCGGCATCATGGGCGCGCCGATGGCGGGGCATCTGCTCGATGCCGGCTACAAGGTCGTCGCCAGCGACCATCGCTCCAAGCCGCCCGCCGACCTCCTCGCTAGGGGCCTGAAGACCGTTTCCGGCCACGACGCTGTTGCCGGGGCTGCCGACATCATCATCACCATGGTGCCCGACACGCCGCAGGTCGCCGACGTTCTCTTCGGCGAAAACGGCGTCGCCTCCGGCTTGACCGAGGGCAAGCTCGTCATCGACATGAGCTCGATCTCGCCGATCGCCACCAAGGAATTCGCCAAGAAGATCAACGATCTCGGCTGCGACTATCTTGACGCGCCGGTGTCGGGCGGCGAGGTTGGTGCCAAGGCGGCCTCGCTCACCATCATGGTCGGCGGTGAGGAGAAGTCGTTCGAACGCGCCAGGCCGGTGTTCGAGAAGATCGGCAAGAACATCACGCTGGTCGGCCCGAACGGGGTCGGCCAGACCACCAAGGTCGCCAACCAGATCGTCGTGGCGCTGACCATCGAAGCCGTCGGCGAAGCGCTGGTCTTCGCCTCGAAGGCGGGCGCCGATCCGGCCAAGGTCAGGCAGGCGCTGATGGGCGGGCTCGCCGCCTCGCGCATCCTCGAAGTGCATGGCGAGCGCATGATCAAGCGCACCTTCGCGCCCGGTTTCCGCATCGAACTGCACCAGAAGGACCTCAACCTGGCGCTGGAAGGCGCCAAGGCGCTCGGCGTGTCGCTGCCCAACACCTCGACCACGCAGCAGCTCTTCAATTCCTGCGCCGCCAATGGCGGCGCCAAGGAGGATCACTCCGCGCTGGTCAGGGCGCTGGAGCGGATGGCGGGGCATGAGGTAGGATAGGAGTGAGTAGGAATTAGTGAGTAGTCAGTAGGGAATTCGTGTCCAAGCCTACTCACTACTCACTACTCACTACTCACTACTCACTACTCACTACTCGCTACTCGCTAGGAACTTCCTCGCCGCATAAAGGCTCACCGCCGCCGCGTTCGAAACGTTGAGCGAGTGGATGGCGCCGGGCATGTCGAGGCGGGCCAATGCCGTCACCGTCTCGCGCGTTTTCTGGCGCAGGCCCTTGCCTTCCGCGCCCAGCACCAGCGCGATCCTCTCGCCGGCGAAGGTTTTCTCCAGTTCGGCCGGCCCTTCGGAATCGAGCCCGATGGTCTGGAAACCGGCCTCGTGCAGCTGTCCCAGCGCATCGGCGAGGTTCTTCACCTCGATCTGGTCGATATGCTCGAGCGCGCCGGAAGCGGATTTCGCCAGCACGCCCGATTCCTGCGGGCTGTGACGGGCAGTCGTGATCAGCGCGCCGGCGCCGAAGGCAACCGCGGAGCGCAGGATCGCGCCGACATTGTGCGGGTCGGTCACTTGGTCGAGCACCAGCACCAGCGTTGTGTCGCCAAGCGCGTCGAGACGCTTCGGCTTGAGCGGCTCGGCCTCGATCAGCACGCCTTGATGCACGGCATCGGACCCGGTGATCCTGTCGATGTCCTTCGGCTCGACAAGCTCGGACTTGAAGGGCAGGGCGGCAAGTTCGCCGATCGAAAGCCGCTCGGCGGCGTTGCGCGTCACCAGCATCGTCCTGATCTTGCGCCGCGGATTGTCGAGCGCGGCCCGCACGGTATGCAGGCCGTAAAGCCGCACCAGCCCGTCGGCGGCAGCCTCGCCCGGTGGCACCGGCTGACGCGGCCGGAATGCCGGCGCGCCGCCCGCCTTCTGGTCGCGATGCGCGCGCCTCAGCTTGGCGTAGTGGGTGTCCTTGCGCGTGCCGGACTTGTTGCTTTTATCGTCGCTCATGCCGGCCTCTATAGCCGTCCCGTCCGGCTAAGGATATGGGCTGGCCAAATGAATGCCGAACATCCTCGAAAAACCCTTGCGGCGCCGGTTGACACCCACCGGCCTTGCCGCCATAAGGCGCTTCGCTGATTTCGGAGAAGATCTTACTCGGGCTCCGGATCGGCGGAAATGCCTCGTTGCATGGCTCCGGCGGCAGACTGGAGAGGTGCCCGAGTGGTTAAAGGGGACGGACTGTAAATCCGTTGGCTTAGCCTACGTTGGTTCGAATCCAACCCTCTCCACCACTGCCGGCCCGGAAGCCCTGAAACGAAAAGTCTCGGACCGAAAATTGCATGGCGCTTTTCGGGGGAATCCGGTACCTCAGTGCAAGGCGCGGGTATAGCTCAGTGGTAGAGCAGCAGCCTTCCAAGCTGAATATGCGGGTTCGATTCCCGCTACCCGCTCCAGATTGCTTCCCGCGAATCCTCAAATGAAACGCCGCGCGCCGTGGCACGCGGCGTGCTAGCAGGCCATTTCCCTAGCTGTTGAAGGCCGAAGCGACCTGATGGTGCTGCGGGATCTGGCCGTTCGGCGTCAGCTTGTCGACGATCCCGGGCAGCGCCGTGGAGAGCTGCTGCAGCAATTCCTGCTCGTTCATCCCGGTGCGCTGCGCGATCTCGCGGATCACCGAGGGCCCGAGCGCCGAGCCGAGATCACCCGGGTTGATCGGTTGGTTCTGGCCGGTGCCGACCCAGGAGTCGGCGACATTGCCGTGGCCGGCGTTCTTGAGCTTGTCGAGCAGGCCGCCGAGACCGCCGAGCAGGCCACCATCGGCGGACGCGTCGGTTCCCGCGGGCGTTGGCGTCGGCGCCTGCGGCGCGGCCGCCTCTTCGCTTCTGCCGCTCAGCATCTTGCCGACCAGAAGCGCGCCGAGCGCGATCATCAGGGGTTTGGTGATGTTGCCGCCCGGAACGGCATTGTCGAAAAGGCCCATAACGGATCTCCTTGTCCAGCCAAGTCCGCCCGGCCCCAGAATGGCGCAAACGGGCGGAATTTCAAGCTGACTTGAGCTTTTGACAATCATGTGACCATGATGGCGCGGCGGGGGAATTTTGGAGGGAATTATGGGCATCATCAGCTGGATCATTCTCGGCCTTATCGCCGGGTTCATCGGCAGCAAGATCGTCAACAAGACAGGCCAGGGCATGATCATGGATATCGTGCTCGGCATTGTCGGCGCCATCGTTGGCGGGCTGATCTTCAGCGCCTTCGGCTCGGCGGGTGTCACCGGTCTCAACATCTGGAGCCTGATCGTGGCCGTCATCGGCTCGGTCGTCGTGCTCTGGGCCTATCACCAGTTTTCGGGCAAGCGCACGCTGTAGAAGGCCAGGGAACAGCCAGTAGGCTGTTGAAGGTCGGCCCGACCGGGTCGACCCAGGCTGGAGGCGCGCCGTCAGGCGACCATGGCCAGCCGCCGTTTTCTTTCGTCGAGCGAGACGATGGCGAGACCGCTGGCTAGCACCAGCAGGATGCCGCAGACCGCGAGCGCGTTAGGAAATTGTCCGAACACCAGCAGACCCGAGATCACCGCCCAGGCGGTGAAGCAGTAATAAAAGGGCGCGACCGCGCTTGTCGGCCCGACCCGGTAGGCCATGAAGATGAAGAAATGGCCGAAGATCAGGAACAGGCCGGCTCCGGCGATCAGGAGCAGATGATGTCCTTCGGGCATTACCCATTGTTCGGAGACGAGATGCGCCGCGCCTGAGCCGGCCAGCACCACCACGACCGCGGAGATGGCGACGATCATGCCCGGCACTTCGGCGCCCACCTTGCGCCCGGCAAGGTCGCGCACCGCCGCGAAGGCGGCGTTGCCGAGCGCCAGCAGCGCATAAACCGAAATGCCCTGCATGGTCGGCCGCGCCACCATGAGCGCCCCGACAAAGCCAAGGCCGATCAGCGCCATGCGCGTGGCGCCGATCTTTTCGCCGAACAGCATCGAGGAGCCGACCAGCACGATGAGCGGCGTGACTTGCCCGAGCGCGGTGGAATCCGCGATCTGCATGTTGGCTAAAGCGACGACGTAACACAGGATCGCCAGCAGCTCGAACAAGTTGCGGCGCAGCACCTTGCGTTCGAAGAGCAGGGGGATCTGCCTGGCATAGCCCAGCATCAGAAGCAGCGGCACGCCCCACAGCGTGGCGGCAGCACCCCGCAGCAGGAGAACTTCATAGGGCGGCAATCCGACGGTGGCGAGCTTCATCATCGTGTCGTTGACGAGGTAGGACCCCGTCGAGACGATCATGAACAGCGGGCCGCGGATATTGGATGGAATGAACTGCATCCGGCGAACAAGATCAGAGCGGCGTCGTGGCGGCAATGGGCCAGCCCGGAGCCTTTGATTTTACACGCGGCAGCCCTATATCCGCGCCATATCCCACCGAAATCGACCATTGGTTCGGGTCGAGCAAGAATCCGCTCAGCCACAAGGTACTTGTGTTTTTCAGCCGTTGTCGCTAATCGCCCCGCATTCGACTGAACTGAAGGTCAAGGCCGTCCAAGGAAAGAGACTATGGCAAAAGGTAAATTCGAGCGCACCAAGCCGCATGTGAACATTGGCACGATCGGTCACGTCGATCATGGCAAGACGTCGCTGACGGCGGCGATCACGAAGTATTTTGGCGAATACAAGCGCTATGACCAGATTGACGCGGCACCTGAAGAGAAGGCGCGCGGCATCACGATCTCGACGGCGCATGTCGAGTATGAGACGGCCAACCGTCACTATGCCCATGTCGACTGCCCCGGCCACGCCGACTATGTGAAGAACATGATCACGGGTGCGGCGCAGATGGACGGCGCGATCCTGGTGGTTTCGGCCGCCGACGGCCCGATGCCGCAGACCCGCGAGCACATCCTGCTTGCCCGCCAGGTCGGCGTTCCCTCGATCGTGGTGTTCCTGAACAAGGTCGACCAGGTCGACGACGCCGAGTTGCTGGAGCTGGTCGAGCTCGAGGTTCGCGAGCTTCTGTCGAAGAACGAGTTCCCCGGCGACGACATTCCGATCGTCAAGGGTTCGGCGCTGGCTGCGTTGGAAGATTCCAACAAGACCATCGGCGAGGACGCCATCCGCGAGCTGATGGCGCAGGTCGACGCCTATATCCCGACGCCGGTTCGTCCGCTGGACAAGCCGTTCCTGATGCCGATCGAGGACGTGTTCTCGATCTCGGGCCGCGGCACGGTTGTGACCGGCCGCGTCGAGCGCGGCGTGGTCAAGGTCGGCGAGGAGCTGGAGATCGTCGGCATCCGTCCGACCACCAAGACGACCTGCACGGGCGTTGAGATGTTCCGCAAGCTGCTCGACCAGGGCCAGGCCGGCGACAACATCGGCGCGCTGCTGCGCGGCGTCGACCGTGAAGGTGTGGAGCGCGGCCAGGTTCTGGCCAAGCCCGGCACGGTCAAGCCGCACAAGAAGTTCGTGGCCGAAGCCTACATCCTGACCAAGGACGAGGGCGGCCGTCACACGCCGTTCTTCACCAACTACCGTCCGCAGTTCTACTTCCGCACGACGGACGTGACGGGCATCGTGACGCTGCCGGCCGGCACCGAGATGGTGATGCCCGGCGACAACATCACCGTCGACGTCGAGCTGATCGTGCCGATCGCGATGGAAGAGAAGCTGCGCTTCGCCATCCGTGAAGGCGGCCGCACCGTCGGTGCCGGCATCGTCGTCACCATCAAAGAGTAATCGATCCGGCCACTGCCGGTTCGACAAGGAAAGGGCGGTCTTCGGGCCGCCCTTTTGTTTGAAGCAGTGCTGCCAGGCCCTTTTCAATTCTGTTGCAACCACCGGCGCCGCAACTAGTATGGTTGCACCGAGGGGCTTGCCAGACGTGGTTTCCACATTCCATTCAAAGACCATGCGGTGTTGGCGCGGGCTGCTTCGGCTGGGATTGGCCGCCGCGATGGGGCTGGCCGCCTTCGGCGCCGGCGCAAAGGAAGAGCCGCCGGACTACGGTCCGACCATGCGCTTCGTCGTGGTGCGCAGCAGCGCGCCGGGCTGCGAGCCGAACTGCCCGGAATGGATTTCTGCCGAAGGCACGATCGAGGCCGGCACGCCGCTGCTGCTCAAACGCCTGCTGAAGACGCTCGGCGGGCGGCAATTGCCCATCGTCGTCAATTCTCCCGGCGGCAATGTCGATGCCGCGCTGCAGCTTGGCCGCATGGTCCGCAAGAACAAGCTCGATATCGCGGTCGGCATCACGGAATTTTCCGGCTGCTCGCCGGGGACGAAAAATTGCCGGGACAATGACGGCAAGGGTCAGCCCTATTCCGGCGTCGCTTACGACAGCGGTGCGATGTGCAATTCGGCCTGTCCGCTGATGTTTGCCGGCGGCATCCACCGCGTCGTCGGCGAATGGGCCTATCTCGGCGTCCATCAGATCACCACCACCTACCAGCGCGAAAAACTGCTCTACCGCACCACCTACCGGGTTGTGAACGGCAAGAAGAAGATCATCGGCACCAAGATCGTCAGCCGCAAGAATGCCGGCAGCTACAAGACCTATGAGATGAGCAAGGCGATCGAGAAGCGGCTGTCGGCCTATTTGAAGGAGATGGGCGTCGAGCAGGGCGTGCTGGGCGTGATGAAGGCCACACCTGCCAGCGACATCAGGCAGATCGAGCCCGATGACATGCTGGAGATGAAGCTCGTGACCAGCCTCGATTCGCTCGATCTGCTGACCGAGAGAACCATTTGCCAGCGCCATCCGGCACCGGCGAATTGTCGCGCGATTCCCGCGAACGGCGCGCCCGTCGCGGTCGCGGCAGTAGAGGCCGAACCTTCTTATACAGCGCCGGCGCCGCCGCCGACACCGCAAGCCCACGAACAGCAGATGCGTTTCGTTCTTGTTCGCGGCAGCAACCCGCTCTGCAATCCCGATTGTCCGGAATGGATTTCGGCGGAAGGCACGATCGCCGCAGATACGGCCGAAAAGCTGCGCCAGCTGCTCGACACGATCCGTGAGCGCCGGTTGCCGGTCGTAATTAACTCGCCGGGTGGAGATGTGCAGGCTGCGCTCGCCGCGGGCAGGCTGATCCGCGAGCACGGCTTGGATATCGCGGTCGCCCGAACGGATTTTCTCGATTGCGATTCGGGCGCCGTGGGGTGCGTCGCGGCCGACGGTCTCCATGCCGGGCTCACCATAGATGCCGGCGCCGAATGCGACGCCGCCTGCGCGGTGATGGTCGCCGGCGGCGTCCGGCGCCTCGTTGGCGCCGGTGCGCGCTTCCTCGTGCATTCCATGGGCATGGAAGACAAGGTCAGGGCCTATCTCGACGAGATGGCGGTCGGCTCGGGCTTTTTCGCCGCCATGCAGTCGGCCGAATATGCAAAGCACAGGGAACTCAGCCGGGACGAACTGAAGACATTCGGGCTGACGACCGGACCGCAATCGGTGGACGCGCTGACGGGCGCCACCATTTGCAGATCCGCACCCAGGCCGGACAATTGCCGGGCTCTTCCGTCCGCCGATGCCGAGGCGAAGGCGCCGGCGAAGCTGTAGATCAGGATGACGTTTCGGTGAATCGCCATCCTGATCTAACTCTTTGTTGGAGCATGATCTCCTCCGAAAACCGGTTTCCACTTTTTGCATTCGCTGACCTTCGGTTCGGGATCATGCTCTAGCTGCGCACTGGCCATCGAGGCAGGTTGAGCGGGGCAGGGCGCTGCCGCTATCTTGCTGTATGCACAGGGAGCAGCGGCGATGAGCGAGGACATCCCGACTTTGTACGAATGGGCCGGCGGCAGCGAGGCGCTGAACCGGCTGACACGAACCTTTTATGACAAGGTGGCGGCGGATCCGGTCGTCGGTCCGGTGTTCAGGATGATGTCGCCGGATCACCCGCCGCATGTCGCCGCCTTCATCGGCGAGGTCTTCGGCGGCCCGAAAACCTACAGCGAGAAGCATGGCGGCCATCGCGAGATGGTGATGCATCATCTCGGCAAGCATCTGACCGAGGAGCAGCGCCGCCGCTGGATCAGTCTCCTTGCCGACGCGGCGGATGAGGTCGGCCTGCCCGATGACCCCGAGTTCCGCTCAGCCTTCATGGGTTATGTCGAGTGGGGATCGCGGCTGGCGAAGATGAACTCGAATCTGGGCGAGACCTGCGATCCCGAGACCGAGCCGATGCCCGCCTGGGGCTGGGGCGTGCCGGGCGGGCCTTACAAGCCGCCGGCCGGCAAGTCGTAGGCGCGGGGGTTGTTTGGCGAGCGCGATCGGTCGCCGGCGGTAATGGAATCCAGATTTCCGGCAAAGCGTTTCAAAACCACTGCAGAGTGCTCTTTACAGAGCGCACGGAAGCTTTTAGGAAGCGCCTGCGCCGAACAAGCGCATGCACGGGCATAGCTCAGTTGGTAGAGCGGCGGTCTCCAAAACCGCAGGTCGTAGGTTCGAGCCCTGCTGCCCGTGCCATTCCTTCAAGAGGGCAGGCATCTGGCAACCGCCCTCTCGATCGCCGAAATCAGCCTTGCATATTTCTTCCGCGCGTCTGCCCCCTTGCGGTCATCCGCCTGCCAGCCCGTGTCGCAGGCTCTAACCTTGCCGCCTGGTGGCGAGATCGTTGCGCCTTGGACCCAAGATGTAAGGTTTCGTCCTTAGCACTTAACCTTGCATTAGGATTACCAAATAGAAACTGTTGCTTGCGAGTAACGTTGTGGCGATCAGAGCAAAGCCAAAGGGCAGGCGATCCTACGTTTGTGCAAAACGCCGCAATTTTCTGGAATACGCCGCCTCCGTCCCGTGCATTCCTCTCGCATCGGGTCCTGATTCATCAGAACACGATGCATTATGACTTCCTAAATTTTTGAGGGCACATGGCTGGATTGGACTGCGGCGAGGCGATCCACGACCAGGCGGAGGGCGCAACTGCTGGCGGCGTCCGCGCGGCGGGCGCACGACGAAATGGAACGGCGCGGCGGCAAGCTACGCGCACTTTGCGAATCTTTTCTCAGCTACCGCTGCGACCCTGAAAGCCATGCTGACGCCGGCAGCGAGCCGAATCTGACCTGCCGCTGAAGGTTTTCAAGTGCGCTCGACAGGACAATGGCGCCTCAGCTGTACGGATGAAGGTCTTGTCGTGCCGACTCCTCGCCAGACCACGGCACCAAACGCAATTCACAGCAAAATCCAGGGACCTATCATGTTGCCAACGAGGATCGCCGTCGTCCGCATGGAGAGGCAGAACCGTCCGAACTGCAATTCGCGGGCCGCGCTTTCTTCCGCTTCAGTGATCGCCCTGACGGCGATGTTGGCGTCCGTACCGCGCAGCGCTTCTGCGGCTAACGAATGCGGCGCGCCAGCCGGCGGCGTGGTCACCTGCTCGTTGAGCAGTTACCCCTCGCCAGGTATCAGCTACAACGTGAACGGTCTGACCATAATCCTCAACAATCCCAGTCTGGTTGCCCAGAAGACCACCACCGGCGGGGGCGCCGTCTACCTCCTCGGCGGTGCAATCAACGTCAACGACCTTGTCGTCAACGCGTTGAGTTTCCAATCGCTCCAGACAACCCAACCTTTGGCGGCCGCCATCAACGTCGCGAATCAGGGCACTGCCGGCAATGCCATCATCCGGATGGATACCGGGTCTGCGACATCGGCGTCCGCCTCCACCCTAGGCACGATCTTTGCGAACATCGCCAATAGCGCCGGCACCGGCGATGCCCTGGTTACGCTCAATGGCGGACAGGTCAGCAACACGGGTGCAGGCGATGGCGCGACTGCCCGGAATGCGGGCACCGGCAATGCTGCCATCACCATGACCGGCGGTTCGGTCAGTTCCGCCACGGGCGGCGGCCTGCGCGCCATTATCGCCAACGCCGCCTCGTCCGGCGCCGCCAGCGTCGCCGTCAGTGGCGGCACGGTCACGACGACTTCGGGTACGGGTATCCTCAGCCAGTCGGAACTGGGCAGCGCCGGCATCACCATGGCGGGCGGTACGGTCACGGTCCAGGGCGGTACCAACCCGGCCCTCAGCGCCGTCGTCAACAACGCCGCCTCCACGGCCACCGCCAGCATCGCCATGGGTGGCGGCACGGTCACGAAGAACGGCAGCGGCGACGGCCTCCTCGCCAGCAACAAGGGTACCGGAACGTACAATATCAGCGTCACCGGCGGCACGGTGACCGGCGGTTCGGGCACGGGCGCTGCGATTCATGGCGATGCCGCCGCGGGCGGCACGATCGCTATCGGCTCTGGCGCCATCGTCAATGCCGGAGCCTCGGGCATCGCGCTTAACCAGACCGGCGGTGCGGCCACGATCACCACGGCTGGTACCGTGAACGGCAACATCAACCTGAGCTCTGCCAACAATGTGTTGGACATCACCGGCGGCGTCATCAACGGCAACGTCAGCGGCGGCGGCAGCAGCGCCTTGAGCTTCGATCTCGGCGCCGGCAACAGCTTTACCTACGGCGCCGCCTACGCGATCGTCGGCATGAACAGCGTCGCCATGAATTCGGGTTCGGCCGAAATCGATGGCAGCCTGGCCACCAACACACTTGCCGTCAACGGCGGCAAGCTGGTCCTCAACAGCGCCGCCGCGGTATCGAGTGGCGGCACGACGATCTTGGCGGGCACCCTGCAGCTCGGCAATGGCGGCGCGTCGGGCTCGATCGCCGGCAATGTAACCAACAACGGCACGCTCGCCTTCGACCGGTCAGACGCCTACACCTTCGCCGGGCTGATCTCGGGCAGCGGTGCGGTCGCCCAGATCGGCTCCGGCATCACCATCCTGACGGCGGACAACACCTACACGGGCGGCACGACGATTTCGGCGGGCACCCTGCAGCTCGGCAACGGCGGCGCGTCGGGCTCGATCGCCGGCAATGTAACCAACAACGGCACGCTCGCCTTCGACCGGTCAGACGCCTACAC
>NZ_JAIUHH010000007.1:0-218500 GCF_020165015.1 Mesorhizobium sp. CA7 | reverse complement strand
ACCGATCCGTTCGGCACGATCGTGTCGCCCGGCAGCGGCGACAGCCTGATCGGCCGCCTCGGCATCTCGGCCGACTATGAGGACCAGTGGGCCGACAGCGCCGGCCAGGTGAGCCGGGCGCATGTCTACGGCATCGCCAACCTCTATTACGACTTCCTCGGCGGAACCGATGTCGATGTCTCGGGCGTCAAGCTTTCCAGCCAGAACCAGAAATTCTGGGGCGGCGTCGGTCTCGGCGGCTCGCTCGACTTCGGCGACGGCAAATACTCGGTCTATGGCGAGGCGCTGGCCAGGACCAGCCTGGCGAGCTTTGGCGAGAGCAATGTCATCAGCGGCAAGCTCGGCTTCAGCGTGCGCTGGTAGCGGCATCGACGAGGCACCGGCATAGCTTGGTTAAGCAATACAATGCGCGCTGTTGTGCGCATTCTCTGTAGTTCGCATTCCCGGCGGTCCGACTTTTTGAGAGATGGAAACGAGATGAAACGAAACAGACGAATTGGACGTGTCACTCTGGTAGCGGCAAGCCTGCTCTCAATGGCAGCCGCATTCGCGCAAGAAACCGCGGCTCTGCCCGGAGGGGCGACCTCACTCAGGGAAGGGCATGGCGACTGGGCCGTCTCTTGCAATCTTGCCGCCCAGAACGGCACCAACGTGAAAGTCTGCGCGCTGTCGCAGGAGCAGACCGACAGTCAGTCGCGTCAGCGCGTGGTGGCGATGGAGTTGCGCCCGGCCGCAGAGGCCGTCCAGGGAACGCTGGTGCTGCCGTTCGGCCTGGCGCTCGACCAGGGCGTGACGCTGCAGATCGATGACGGCCCGACCCTGCCGCCGCTGCGCTTCCGCACCTGCCTTCCCGGCGGCTGCCTGGTGGATCTGAATTTTGATACCGATACGTTGGCGACCCTTCGTGAAGGCAAAAGCCTCAAAGTCAAGGTGGTCGCCGACGGCGGCAAGGAGACCAATCTGGCGCTCTCGCTGAACGGCTTCCCCAGCGCGGTCGACAGGACGGTGGCACTGTTGAAGTAGACGTTTCTATTTCCCGTATCGCTGCTCCAGGGCTTCGGCAATGTGTTCGCAAAGCAGGTCTCCGGTGACGATGGTGACGTGGAGACGGATGCATGCACCCTGCGGATCAACCATCGTGACCACCGCGCCGCGGTCGGAGTATTCGAACGTGTCCAGAACCTTGTGAATGACGAACTCAGCTATATTGGGCGCAGAGCCTGCGGGATCTTCCACGGCCTTCCTCCATCCCGAAATCAGCGGGTCATGCCTTGGTCAACAATCGTGTATCGACGCGGTCTCCTCCGACAGCTGCCCGATCTTTAAATATGTAGCGGATTGCCCTAGCGTCCAGGAGAGTACGCGCCATCGCGCACACCTGTTGAGCGGGGAGTATCTCTTTGCTCACAAGGGCAAAGGGTAAGCGTTCCGCAAGAGCGGCGTGAAAATGCTCGCGGCGCGTTGAACCAAGGCGGCTCGGTGAACCGGAAGTGGCACCAGGGACAGGGTGCGCTCGGCCTCAAACCGGCGCTGGCAGGGCAGACGATCGTGTGGTGGAGCAGGACCTAGCCGCGACGCTCGCGCTCGCGAGCCGCGTCTATATTAAAAGCAGCGGCCATATCGCCCACGAAGTGCCGGCCGCCGAGCTCAGGAGTCAACTGGACCTGCTGCAGCGCTGTCTTGGCGTCTAGTCCAGGTCGAGGCGCGGTTGCCAGCAATGACGGACGCGCGTGCGATGCCGATCGGTCGCCGTTGTTGGTCACCTTACACTGCGCCAGCCCAACCGTGATTCGATGCGCGAGGCGCTAGCTTTGACCAGATGGATCAGATCCGGGTTCTTCTGTTTCAGCTTGATATCGGGAACCACGATAGAGATCGTCGCCCTGCAAGCCCCCTCGCCGTCGCATATGGGGGCGGCGATGCAGGCCACAGAGAAGTCGGATTCACCGGCCTGGATCGAGAGGCGTTGTTCGAGCGCCGCGGCGGCCGTGCTCGCCAGCACCTTCTCATCCGTTTCGGCTCGGCCGGTCGGGGAAGCCGTTGCGGAGCGCGCAAAAATGGCGCGGCGTTCCTCTTCCGGCAAGTGGCCGACCAGCATGCGGCCGGAGGCGGTCCAGTTGAGGGGGCTGCGAGTGCCTACGCGCGAGGTCACCTGGAAGTGGTCCTTGCCCTCCTTCATGGCGAGCACCACCATGTGATCGCCATCGCGCCCGCAAATCTGGATGGTCTCGCCCGAGTTCTGGGCGAGCTCGTGCATCTCCTGGATCGCGACGTTGAGAAGATCAAGGGTGCGGGCATAGGTCAAACCATAGTGGTAGAGGCGAGGCCCGAGCCACAGGAGCCCGTTGTCCTGCCGGTCAAGCAACTCCTTCTCCACCAGGTCGTCAACGATCACATAGATGGTCGACAGCGGCGCGCCTATGTCGCGGGCGATCTCGTAGGCGGTCGCCGGTCGCTCCACCTTCTGCAGATAATCGAGGATCTGCAGCGCCCGGTCGATGCCGCTGGTGCGCGAGCGGCGCGGCTCAGGCGCCGCAATTGGCGCCGCTTCGATTTGGGCCACTATCCTGGTCATTGGTTCGGACATCTTTCTCAAGGCGAGTGTAGAACGGGATGGCTGTTTGCGATACCTGATACATCAATCCGGCCATTTCAGGATCGCCGCTTCCCGTGCGCGCAGGCGCTCCTCAAAGGACATGGCGGCCATCACGTTCGACTTGCGCGCCTGATCCAGTTCCACGGCCAGCCGCTTTGCCACGACAAGCTCCTCACCCGGATGCAGATTGCAGGGGTCGAGGAAGAAATAGCCGTGCTCGACCTCATGGTCGCGCACGACGACCGGAGGGTCGCCGGCAGCCAGGCGGTCGGCCAGATCCCAGGCGGCAATGCGGGCTTCAGCAGGGTTGACGGAAACTTTCAGGCGATCGAGCGGATTTTTGGTCGGATCCGGGGCGATTTCGGCGATTATACCCGGTCGGCCATCGAGCGCCTCGACCCAGCAGTCGAGCGCCTTGCGTTCGCGGGCGCGGATGCCGTCATGGTCACGTGTTTTCCATGCCTGAAGTGCCGCCACAGCGCCGACGATGCCTTCCTTGCCCACCTTCATGCCGCGGCCAATGCCGCGATTTTGCAGATAGACGTCGCGCACCCTTGCCTTGGATCCGGCAACGATGCCCGAGGTTGGGCCGCCGAGAAACTTGTGACCGGAATAAAGAACCAGGTCGGCTCCATCGGCCAGGAAGCCCTTCAGGTCGTATTCCGACGCCGCATCGACGATCACCGGTACGTTGCGCGCGTGGGCCACTTCGGCGAAAATGTTCAAGGGGATTTGCGCGTAGCCCACCACGTGGTGTGACACGACGTAGACGGCGGCCGCGGTGTTTTCGGTAAGGGCGCCGGCGAGTTGATAGGCCGCGGCACTTGTCGCCTGGCCGACCGGCACGACCTTGGCTCCGGCAATGCGGATCGCCTGCTCGATAGGCGCGCCGTAGCTCACCATATGGCCGGACTGGATGACCACCTCGTCCTTCAGCCCGGCCGCGTCGGGCAGGCGTTCGATCGCGACCAGATCAGGTCCGGTCATGCAGGCTGCCACCGCCAGGCTGATCGCCGCCGAGCAGGACGCCGTGACAAAGCCGGCTTCGGCGCCGGTCAGGTCGGCGATCACGGCGCTGGCGCGACGTTGTAAGTCACTCATTTCGACGAATTCGCTCAGGATCGCCGCCACTGCTTCGACGGCATCCGGCACCACGATGGAGGCGCCGAGCCCAGTCATCGTGCCGGAAACATTGATGACCGGTCTCAAGCCAAGGCGGCGACGAATGTCCTCAATCGGCATGGCGGTGCTCTCCTTAGTGGGAATTCAATCGATGGCGATGATGGCTTCGATCTCGACGGTGATTTGGCCAGGCAGCGAACCGTGCCCGACGGCCGATCGCGCGTGAATTCCGGCCGGACCGAAGACGTCGATGAACAGATCCGAGCAGCCATTGATGACGGCAGGATGGTCGGCGAAATCGGGCACGGCATTGACCATGCCGAGCAGTTTCACCACACGCCGCACACGGCTCAAGTCGTGGAGCGCGGATCGTATCACGGCAAGCAGGTTGATACCGGTCAGCCGTGCATGTGCATAGGCCTGCTCCACCGTCACGTTGCCGCCGACCTTGCCGGTGTACTGCATGCCGTCAGCCTCGGTCGGCCCCTGACCGGACAGGAACAGAAGCTTGCCTTCCTGAACGTGGGTGACAAAATTGGCGATTGGAGGTGGTGCCTGGGGCAGGGTGATGCCCAGCGCCTTCAGGCGGTCATTGGGCGAGCTTTCCGATCGCTTCATCGGCTCGGAAAAAGTCATGTAAGCGAACTCCAGTCAGTCATTTCTTTGGTCGTGGCGAATGCAGGCCACATGATGTCCGCCGCCGATGGGCGAGACCGGCGGGATTGCCGCGGCGCAGGCTTCGATCGCTTCCGGACAGCGAGTGCGAAAGACACAGCCCGATGGCGGATCAATCGGGCTGGGAATATCGCCCAGGAGCGGGACCCGAACGCGCATGCGCGTTGGATCCGGCACCGGTGCGGTTGCCAGTAACGCCCTGGTGTAGGGATGCCGTGGCGCCGCATAGACCAGCCTGCTTGGACCACGCTCCATCACCCGGCCGAGATACATGACGACGACTTCGTCGCACAAATATTCAACCACCGACAGGTCATGCGCGATGAACAGCAGCGTCAGGCCAAGCTGCTTTTGCAGATCGCCAATCAGGTTGAGCACTTGGGCCTGCACCGAGACGTCGAGCGCCGAAACCGGCTCGTCGGCAACAATGAATTCTGGTTCCACCGCAAGTGCCCGGGCAATGCCGATCCGTTGGCGCTGGCCACCTGAAAATTCATGCGGGTAGCGAGAGGCATGATCGGGTGAGAGGCCGACAAGCGCAAGAAGCTCGGCAATGCGGTCCTGCCGCGCCTTGCCACGCAAATAGCCGCGCGCGTCGAGAGCTTCGCCGAGTATCGCGCTGACACGCAGGCGCGGATTGAGGCTGGAGAAAGGGTCCTGAAAGACGATCTGCAGCTTTTGCCGATAAGCGCGCATCTCGCGCGCCGACAGCGAGAAGAGATCGACGCCATTGAACAGGGCTTTGCCGCTGGTCGGCTCGATCAGACGCAAAATGGCGCGACCGGCGGTGGTCTTGCCGGATCCGGATTCACCGACCAGACCGACCGTCGAGCCGCGCTTGACCTCGAAACTGACGTCCTCCACGGCGTGCACGACACGGCCGTTGCGCGCGGGAAACCGCTTTGTCAGTGCCTGGACGCTGAGCAGGGGGGCTGCTTGTGTCGTGTCGTTGGTTTCAGCGTCGGCAATCATAGTTCGGCGCTCCGGATGCAGCGGGAGAACCCTGCCGAGCCCGCCGGCATCAACGGTGGCGGGGCGGCCCGGCACGGGGCGATTGCGTAATCGCAGCGCGGCTCGAAGGCGCAGCCGGGCGGCAGGGCGGTGATCGCCGGCACGCTGCCGGGAATGGAATAGAGTATTTTGCGCTCGCCGGCCGCATCGACGTCGCGCGCCGCATTGGGAGTGCAGGCGAGCAGGCCGCGCGTATAGGGATGGCGCTGATGCGCGAACAGATCGTTGACGGGCGCCTGCTCGACGACGCGGCCGGCATACATGACCACGACGTTGTGCGCGATCTCGGCGACGACACCGAGATTGTGAGTGATGAACAGGATCGACATGCCGAACTGCTGCTGCAGCCGTCGCAAGAGATCAAGAATTTGAGCCTGGATCGTCACGTCGAGCGCCGTCGTCGGCTCATCGGCAATCAGCAGCGAAGGATTGCAGGCAAGCGCCATCGCAATCATCACGCGCTGGCGCATGCCTCCTGACATCTGATGCGGATAATCATCGAGACGCGATGCGGCATCGGGAATTTCCACATGCCGCAGCATCTCCAGCGCCCGCTTGCGCGCTTCCTGCCGGCCGACCGGTTCATGCAGCGCGATCATCTCGCCGATCTGGTCGCCGACGCTATAGAGCGGGTTGAGGCTGGTCATCGGCTCCTGGAAGATCATCGCGACCTCCTTGCCGCGGATGCGGCGGAAATCCTTCGCCGTGAAGCCTGCGAGATCGTCGACTTTGCCGGCCCGGTTGCGAAACAGGATTTTGCCGCCGGCAATACGGCCCGGCTTCGACAGCAGCCCCATGATCGACAAGCTGGTGACCGATTTTCCCGAACCGGATTCGCCGACCACGGCCAGCGTCTCGCCTCGCTTTAGCTCGAAGGTGACGCCGTCGACCGCCTTGGCGGTGACGCGCCGGGTCACGAACCAGGCCTTGAGGTCCTGGACCGAAAGGATCGTGTTCTGGGCCAGCGCCTCGCTCAAGCTTTCCATCCGCAATGAGGACAAGCGCCGTCACCGGCATCCGTGGCGGGCACATGCCGGTGGGCAGGTATCGCGTTCGCGCCCAATATTGCGTAGCGCGGTTCGAACAGCTGGTGCAGCACGCTCGTCGCACCCTGGGAGTCTTTCACCGTCAGTTCGGCATCGGCCAGTTCGAACAATGTGAATTCCGCCGGCTTGCCCTTTTCCAGCAAGCTGTCGGCTGGCAGTCGGATGGCCCGGCGTGGTGCCACAGTCGACGCTGTCACTACGTCCTCGAACGCCATGCCCAGCGGCAGAAGCTTCGACATGGTCGTCGCCATGTCCCACACGGAACCGTCGAGCGAGCGGTTGTGCAGATCGGTCGAGATCGTCTTCGGCGGCAGGCCGCGTTCCAGAGCGGCCTTGGCGACATCAAACGAGAAGGATGCCCCGCCATGGCCGACATCAAGCACGATGCCGCGCGACGCCGCGTCCTCGGCCAGACGGTAGAGATCGTCATCCTCGAGGATCGAGCCGCCGGCCTTGCCATTGAAGCAATGGGTGACGATGTCGCCTTCGGTCAGCAGGCCGAGAATGTCGTCATAGAGCGGCGGCGGCTCGCCAACATGCACCATCACCGGCAGCTTGACGATGCGGCCGAGCTTCTTGGCCAGCCTGACCGGCGTCAGATCCCAGCCGCCGGTGATGACGTGGCTTGCCCGCACCTTCAACCCGACGATGACGTCGCGGTTGGCTTCGATGGTGGCGATGGTTCGGTCGATGTCGATCGAGCGCATGTCGATCAGTTCGCTCACCCGGTTGCAGGCGACAAGCCCGATCGAGCCGATGTTCAAGAATGCGTAGATGTTCTCCTGTGCCGGCTCGACGATGAATTCGCGAAAGCCGTGGAAATTCGCCTCGCCGGCAGAGCCTGCGTCAACCATGGTGGTGACGCCGCTCGCGGCACCACATTGCTGGGGCCGAATGGAGATATCAGTGCCGCCATACCAAACATGGACATGCAGATCGGTCCAGCCGGGCGACAGGAAGGCGCCGTTCGCCTCCACCACCTTGACGTCGTCGCCGGCGCCAATCATCGAGCCGATCTCCGCGATGCGCCCGTCCTTGTCGACGAGCACGTCGATGGCGGGACCGAAACGATCGCCGAACGCCACGGGCCTGGCGCCCCTAATCAGCAGCGGCTGCTTCATTTCGAGAAAACGATTGCCGAACATCAGATGTCCTTTGCCAGACGGGGATCGAGAAGGTCGCGCAGGCCGTCGCCAACCAGTTGCAGGGCCAGCACGGTGATGACGATGGCAGCGCCGGGGAACATCATGATCCAGCCGGCCTGGTCCATGTACTGACGGCCGACCGCAATCATCGTGCCCCAGGTCGGGATGTCGGGAGAGATGCCGACACCGAGAAACGATAGCCCGGCTTCGGCCAGGATGGCGTTGGCGAAGATGAAGGTTCCCTGCACCAGGATCGGCGAGGCGACGTTGCGCAGCACGTGACGCACCAGGATGACCGGCGTCGGCACGCCGAGCGCGCGCGCCGCTTCGACATAGGGCAATTCGCGGATCACCAGCGTTGAGGCGCGCACGACCCGCGCCAGCCTCGGCGCGTAGACGATGCCGAGCGCGACAACTACGTTGACTGCCGTGGCGCCGAGTGCCGCCACCAGGGCGATGGCAAGCAGAATATCGGGAAACGCCATCATGGCGTCGATCAGCCGCGAAAGCGGGGTGTCGAGCTTCCTGAAGAAGCCGGCCATCAGACCAAGGACGATGCCGATCGCCGATGAAAAGACGACGACTGAGAAGCCGACGGAGAGGGAGGTGCGCGCGGCATAGAGCATGCGCGTGAACACGTCGCGGCCGAGATCGTCGGTGCCGAACAGATGCTCGAGGCTTGGCGGATGCAGCCGGCTGGCGATCGAAAGCTTGGTCGGCGCATAGGGCGCGATGATCGGCGCCAGGATCGCCGCCAGTGCGATGACGACGAGCAGGGCCAGCCCCACCGCCGCCGTCGGGCGGCCGAGCAGCCGTGACAGAAGGTTGGGCTCCTGCTGCAGCGGGGTTGCGATCGCGGCCATCAGTAGCGCACCCGCGGATCGATGAGGATGTAGAGCATGTCGATGACGAAATTGACCAGCACGTAAAGGCCAGCGATGACCAGCAGCGCGCCCTGGATGACCGGATAGTCGCGCCGCAGCACCGCCGAGACGACGAGGCTGCCGACCCCCGGCAGGCCGAACACGGTCTCGGTGACGACGGCTCCCGAAATTAGCAGCGCCGCCGTCAGGCCGATCACGGTGAGGATAGGGATAAGCGCATTCTTCAGCGCGTGTTTGAGCACCACGCGCCACTCGCTCATGCCCTTGGAGCGCGCGGTGCGGACGTAATCGTCGTTGAGAACGTCCAGCATCGAGGCGCGCGTGAAGCGCGTGATCAGGGCCGAACTGACAAGGCCGAGCGCCAGCGCCGGCAGCATGAGATGAGCGATGCGATCGCCGAACGAGGCGCCGGGTCCGCCATATCCCGACGTGTCGAACCAGCCGAGCCTGACGGCAAAGACCTGGATGAACAGCAGGCCGAGCCAGAAGCTCGGCACGCTGGCCGCGAACATGGCGATCGTGGTGGCCGCCTGGTCGAAAAGCGAGCCGCGCCTGTAGGCGGATAGGATGCCGACGGGCAGGGCGATCACAGTCGCGATCATGAGCGAGAACACGGTCAGAAAGAAAGTTGGTTCGGCGCGCTGGAGGAGTGCCGTGGTGACCGGCTCTTTGAGGAAGATTGACTGGCCGAAATCTCCCTGCATAACCCCGGCGAGGTAGTGCAAGAACTGTTGCGGGATTGAACCATCAAGTCCCAGTTTGGTGCGAAGGGTAGCGATGTCGGCGGCCGTAGCGTCGGGACCGAGCATGACCGCGGCCGGGTCGCCCGGCGTCACCCGCACGATCACGAAGACGATGGTGGCAACCAGCGCCATCACCACGATCATGCCGAGGAGCCTGTTGAGAACCGAGCGCAGCATCCGCGTTGATATCTCCGGGGCCGGTTTTGCGGGAATGGCCGCCGGACCGCGGCGCCTCCCGGATCATGCCAGGCTGCCTTCCCGCGACGGAGCGGGAAGGCAGGGGATTGGCTATTTGCCTTCCAGGTAAGCGTTCCAGAAATAGGGCCAGGGCGCCGGCGTGACGCCCTTGAGGTTCGGCGCCTCGGCAGCGAGCGCGTTGAAATCGCCGACCTTGTAAACCGCCGCTTCGTCGTAGATCACCTTCTGCACGTCTTCGTAGAGCTTGGCGCGCTTGGCCGGGTCGGTCTCGGAGTTGAAGGCATCGAGCACCTTGTGCTTCGCATCGCTCGACCACCAGCCAGGCGTGTTGTCGGACATGAAGCCGTTGAGCGACGGTTCGGCGAGAAACGGACTGTGGGTGATGTAGATGTCCCACAGCGCCGGATCGGTGCGGTTCTTGGTCAGTGTCGCCCATTCGACGACATCGAGCTCGACCTTGAAGCCGGCCTGCTCCAGATAGGCCTGAGCCACTTGTGCCATCTTGTAGTGGAACTCGTACTGGCGGCTGGTCAGGATGCGCAGCGGCTTGCCGTCATAGCCGGCGTCCTTGAGCAGTGCGGCGGCTTTCTCGGTGTCGCCCTGGGGCTTGTAGGCCTCGGTACCTGTGTTCGAATGCCAGGCGAAGCCTTCCGGATACATGGCACCATCGACCGCATAGAAATCCTTGGACCCGAAGGCGGCGAGCAGCATATCCTCAGGCGCCAGCGCCGCCTGGATGGCCTTGCGGATACGGATGTCGGAATTCAGCCCCTGTTTGGTGTTCATCACGAACACGGGCCAGCCGAACGGCTTCAGGATAAGCGGCTTTGTCTTGCCGCCGGAAATCTTGTCGTAGGATTCGACAGGAAGAGAATCGGCATAGGCGAACTGGCCGGCGACGGCGCCCTCGACGCGCGTATTGGGATCCGGAACCGGCACGAAGCGAATTTCGTCCAGATATTGTTTCCTCGCCCCACCATAGCCATCCGGCTCTCCGTCGCGGGACCTGTAGCCATCGAAGCGGGCGAGTTGGATGAACTGATCCGGCTTACGGTCCTTGAGCATGTAAGGCCCGGTTCCGATGAACTTTGTCAGCGGATCTTCGTCGGCATTCTCAGAGGGGATGATGATGGCCGCCGCATTGTTCAACGACAGCAGCGACAGCAGCGGCGCGTAGGGTTTCTTCAGTGTAATCTTGACCGTCTTCTCGTCGAGGGCGTCGAGTGAGCTTATGACGTCCGCCGCCTGCTTGCCGCGCGTCGCCACCTTCATCCAGCGTTTCAGCGAGGCCATGACATCGGCCGATCTCATATCCGAACCGTCGTGGAACTTGACGCCCGTCCTTAGCGGGATCGTGTAAGTCAGGCCGTCCGGCGATATCGTGGGCATGTCGGCGGCCAGGAGCGGCGTGATGCCCCACTTGTTGTCGAACGTATAAAGCGTCTCGTAAATGTGCTGGGTGATGATGCCGACCAGATCGGCGGTCGATGCCATTGGATCCAATGTCGGAGGCTCGCCGACGGTGGCGACGTCGATCACTCCCCCCTTCTGCGGTTCAGCCCATGCCAGCGCCGGCAGCAATGCGGCGAACGACGCGACGACTTGCAGTACGCGCTTCATTCGTTCTCCTCCAGGTTCCATTTTTATGGAATATATAGTTTAGTTACGCACTAAGCTTACGCCGATGGCTCGTCGCGTCAAGCGGCGAAGCCATTGCTGGTCTCGGGGCAAACAGGCGAGTTTGCGCCAGAAGCTGTCCCTGCCGGGTCGATCGCACAAAGTCAGCCGCAAGCGGACGGGAGGTGGATGTGTCGATATAAAGCTGCTTCCGGTTTGAAGGCCGGTTCATTACGCACTACCCGGCAACTATTGCCGTCCGCTGCGACTGGCTATCCATTCGGCTCCGCGCCAGATTCTTAACGTCGCCGCGCCAGCCGAGCTCTCGTCCCGACCCACCATGGCCCAGCGAACGGCCGGGTGACCTCTGCTAAATGAATGTCGTTGGCGACTTTGCGTCGACGTTCTGGTATAAGGCTAGACAGCATAAAGGACTGCGGTTGGGGCCGGCAAAGAAATGGTATTGCCTGTTGGGTCGGACATCCGCAGCGACTGTTCGGCCGCCCAGTTCGTGGCATCTTTTCGGGAGTTGGTGGCCGATGATATCGGCATCGAGGGTGGTGATTTCAAACCAGCCGATCGGGACCTGCCGCTCAAAGAGGAAGCACATCTGGGCAATGTTGTACCGGCGCGACGGCGTGAGTTTCGGGCTGGACGCCTTTATGCAAGGAAGGCCCTCCGGGGCCTAGGCATTCCTGAAACCGTGATTCCGATAGGGCCCGATCGAGCGCCGATCTGGCCGACAGGTGCCGTCGGTTCAATCTCTCACACCAGAAGCCTGTGCGCTGTCGCAGTCGGATTGTCCGCCGATTATCTTGGCATCGGCATCGACATCGAAGAAAATTCTTCGCTTTCCGGCGAACTGGCGAAACTGGTGACGCACACTTCGGAACTGAACGAGCGGGACGTGATCGAAGCGCGGCTGGGCTACGATCTTCCAAAGCTTCTGTTCGTCATAAAGGAAGCTTTCTACAAAATGCATTTCCCGCTCAACCGGCGCTTTTTGGCGTTTCGGGATGTTCGCGTGGAACTTGACGTGGAGAGACACGCAGCGAAAGCCGTGATCGTTTCGTCAAGCCGCTTTGTAGCGGCCGATACTTTCGACGGCCGGTTCGGCAGCAGCCATGGCACGTTGTTCTCGTGTTTTGCTCTCTCCGCGCCTTGACAGCCACGCGGCCAGCAAGCACTCAGTGATCCGAGCCTGGTGCTCCATTGGATTGAACGGTGCTGTTGCTGAATAACGTCCGATCTTGGAGCATGATCTGATGGACACGATACGTGGCCATGTGGATCGGCATGCGGGACAGAATTCGCGAACGGTGGCCCTTCTGGCTGCGGGACGCGCGCCTCTTACCTATCAAGGGTTGGCGCTCAAGATTCGCCGCATCGGTGAATGGCTGGCGCTGGAAGGCATCGGACCAGCCGACCGCGTAGCGCTTCTTCTGCCCGAGTGCACGGAAGCTGCTGCTGTGATCGTGGCGGTCGCAGCCAACGCGGCTTGCGCTCCCCTAAATCCCGCATGGCCCGCCGACGAGCTTGAATCGCAACTAAGCGCGGTGCAGCCCAAGGCGCTGATCGTGTCGGATGGCTGGCAATCGCCAGTGCTCGCCGTGGCGATTTCGTTGAACATACGCATCCTGCGACTGCATGTGGCGCGCGACGCGGCTCTCGAGCAATTCTTGTTAGCCGGCGCCAGCGGGGCACGTCGCGATGACCAGCCCAGGGCCACGCCAGACGATGCCGCGCTGCTACTTTTCACGTCGGGCACGTCGGCGCGGCCGAAGCTAGTCTCGCTGACACATCGAAACCTTTGCGTTGCGGCGCACAACATCTGCTCGGCGCTGGATCTCCGGCATACCGACCGGTGTCTGGGCGTGATGCCACTGTTTCATATTCACGGCATAAGCAGCCTTCTATCGTCGGTGGTATCTGGGGGCTCCTACATCAGTATGGAGGGTTTTTCCGCCGACAGCTTCTTCAGCTGTCTCAGCGAGTTCAGGCCGACCTGGTTTTCGGCGTCGCCCGCCATACATCGCACCATTCTCGATCAGATCCGTCTCTGCCCGGATGACCCTCGCCAGAGTGGACTGCGCTTCATTCGCTCGGCTTCGGCACCAATGCCGCCTCAGCTGATCGCGGATACTGAAAGAATATTCGGCGTGCCGTTTGTCGAGGCCTACGGAATGACCGAGGCAGCGCCGCAGATTGCGAGCAACCGGCTTCCGCCGTTCGAACGCAAGCTAGGCTCCGTGGGCAAAGCCGCGGGGCCGGAAATCGCCATCATGGACGAAACCGGGCGTCTCCTGCCGCCCGGCGCAAATGGCGAGGTGGTCATTCGCGGCGCCAATGTCATGCAGGGCTACGACGGTGACCCCGCCGCCAACCAAGCCGCATTCATCGATGGCTGGCTGCGGACGGGTGACATGGGCCATATCGACGCCGACGGCTATCTGTTCGTCACCGGGCGCCTGAATGACATCATCAATCGCGGCGGCGAAAAGATATCGCCGCTGTTGGTCGAGCAGGTCCTGCTCCAACACCCCGCGATCGCGCAGGCGGCTGCCTTCGGCGTTCCACATCCGGTGCTCGGCGAGGCGGTCGCCGCATCGGTCGTGCTCAAGCCAGGGTACGAGCAATTGGTGTCGGATCAGCAGATACGCGGCTTCGTGGCCGAACGGCTGGCGCGCTCGAAGGTACCGCAGAAGATCATTGTGGTGGAGGCAATCCCTGTCGATTCCGGCGGAAAGGTCAATCGCAGACATCTGGCCCTGACGCTCGATCCGCAACGACAGCTCGCGCAAGTCGATGCGCCACGGACCGGCAAGGTGGTTGCCCGAACCGCCACCGAGCGCCGGGTGGCGGCGGTGTTTGCCGAAGTGCTGGGGACCGAACCGCCCGGCATTCATGACGACTTCTTCGATCTCGGCGGTCATTCGCTGATCGCCATGCAGCTTCTCGCCAGGCTGCAGGACATATTTCAGGTCGGATTGCCGATCGACAGCATGTTTGAACGCCCCACCGTTGCGCGACTTTCGGAACGCATCGGCGAGCATATGGCCAATCTCGTGGCCGAGGGCACGGTGCGGCTGGAGCATGGACCGGTATCTGAGCCCGGCACGACACGCATCCCGCGGCGGCAAGTGGCGACGCCCGCACCACTCTCGTCCGCCCAGCAGCGCGTCTATTTTCTCGACGGAATGGGCGCCGGCGGCGCTTACAACATGTCGGCCTCGCTGCGGTTGACAGGCTCGCTCGACGAGCGCGCACTGGCAGCGGCCCTCGATGAGATTCGTCGGCGTCACGACATCCTGCGCACGACCTTTCACATGCGCGACGGCGAACCGGTGCAGGTGGTTTCCGAATTTCAGGAAACCAGTCTGATGGTGATCGATCTGACCGGCCACAATGCGCAGGTGCGCGCCGCCGAGGCAATGCGCCTTGCCAGCCAGGATGTCGCGGAACCGTTCGATCTGGCACAGGGCCCGCTTTTTCGCGCCAGGCTGATCCGGCTGGCATTCGACGAGCACTTCCTGCTGCTGACGATGCACCATATCGTTTCCGACGGCTGGTCGGTCGCTGTCCTCCATGCCGAACTGAAGCAACTCTACGACGCCTTTCATCACGACACGACGTCGCCGCTCGAAGACTTGCCGCTCCAGTATGGCGATTTCGCGGACTGGCAGTGGCGCGGCGTCGAGGCCGGGGAACTCGAGCGCCAGACCGGTTACTGGGTCCGCCGGCTCGAAGGACTGTCGCAAGCCTTCACGCTTCCGACTGACCGCCCGCGCCCCGCCATTCAATCCTATCGCGGCGGAACTCTGCAGGCCGTGATCGACCGTCAAACCACGGATCGCTTGAAGGTCCTCGGCCGAAGCCAGGACGCGACCCTGTTCATGATCTTCCTGGCGGCCTTCAAGACGTTGCTCTTCCGCTACAACGGGCAGGACGATTGCGTCGTCGGCGTGCCGATCGCAAACCGCCCGAGGAAGGAGCTGGAGCCGCTGATCGGGTTTTTCGCCAACACGCTGGTCCTGCGGACATCGCTTGCCGGCGACCCGCCCTTGCTGGCGTTGCTCGGCCGCATCCGGTCGACGGCGCTCGATGCCTATGCACACCAGGATGTTGCGCTCGAACGCATCGTGGAACAGCTGAAGATTCGGCGCGATCCCGGCCACACGCCGTTGTTTCAGGTGATGTTCGCGTTTCAGAACGTCCCGGAATTGCCAGGCTTGCCTGCACGATCGGCGACCGGCCACGCGACAGGACCTTGCTTCAATCTCGCGCCGGGCCTCGCGGCACAGCCTTTGAGCATCGACAAGGCGACGGCGAAGTTCGACCTCGCTTTGTACCTGTCGGAAAGCCCGGAAGGGATGTCCGCAACCTGGCAATTTAACGCCGATCTGTACGAGCCGGCCACCATCGACCGGCTGGCCCGGCATTTCCAGACCTTGCTCGAAGGCATAGCAACCGATCCCGGGCAAAGACTGTCGGAATTGCCCCTGTTGCCCGACGCCGACCGCCGCCAGATCGAAGTCGACTGGAACCGCACCGAAGTCGGAGAATTGCTTGGTCAGGATTGTGTCCAGCTGTTCGAGGCGCAGGTGGAACGAACACCCGAGGCCGCCGCCGTGTTGGGCAAGGACCGGCAGTTCACCTACCGCGAGCTCAATGAATGGGCCAACCGGTTCGCGCGGTACTTTCGCAGCCGCGGGGTTGCCCGCGAGACATTGACCGCGATCTGCCTGCCAAGATCAGGCGAGATGCTGGCGGTGCTGCTGGGAGTGTGGAAGGCCGGCGGCGCATTCCTGCCGGTCGACTCCGATCATCCGTCCGAGCGCATCGCCCTCATGCTGCATGATGCCGGCGTGAGCCTGCTCGTCACAGAAACGTCGCTGCTGGCAAAGTTCCCGGCCGCGTTCCAGATTGCGGGCGATCTTGCGGAGTCCGGCCGGACGATCTGCCTGGACGCCTGCAGGGCTTCCGTGGCGCAAGAGGATCCGCGCAATCCCATAGGCCTCTGCGCACCCGATGCACTTGCCTATGTGATCTACACGTCGGGCTCCACCGGCAAACCCAAGGGCGCTATGATCACGCAGGCCAATGTCGGCCACTATGCGCAGGCGATGATCCGCGCACTCGCTATCCGTCCGGACGACATCTATCTGCACACCGCTTCATTCTCGTTCTCCTCCTCGATACGGCAGTTTGCCGTCCCGCTTTCCTGCGGCGCTGCCGTGGCAATAGCATCGGCCGAGGAGTTGCGCGATCCGTATCTGCTGTTCGAGACGGTGCGCCGTCAGCGCGTCTCGGTGCTGGACCTCGTTCCATCCTTCTCGGCCAGCTGCCTGCAGGTTCTGACGTCGCTCGACCAATCCGTGCGGATAAGCTTGCTCGACAGTCATGTGCGGCTCGTGCTTTCCGCCAGCGAGCCCTTGCCCAGCGCCTTGGTCGAAAAATGGCGGCGGCTCTGCAAACCCGCGACAGAATTCATCAACATGTTCGGCCTGACCGAAACGACGGGGATCGTGACGGTCTACCCCATTCCGGCGGAGGGCGGCGTGGCGGGGATCGTCCCAATCGGGCGGCCGATCGCCAACACGCAGGCGTACGTGCTGGACACGTCCGGCCATCCGGTTCCGATCGGCATCGGAGGCCACTTGTACATTGGCGGGGCAGGAATCGGACTCGGTTACCTCGATCGTTCGGAGCAGACCGTCTGCAACTTCGGGCCCAATCCGTTCAGCCCGCATAAGGGCGAGCTGCATCGAACCGGCGACCTCGCCCGCTACCGGCCCGACGGGACGCTCGAAATTCTCGGCCGCGCCGACGAACAGGTCAAAATTCGTGGCTTCCGCATCGAACCGGGCGAGATCGAGGCTGCGATCTTTGCTTACCCTGAAGTACGCGAATGTGTCGTCGGTGTTGTGGAGGATGCTGGCGAGGACGATGATCTCGGCGATCGAAAACGCCTGGTCGCCTTCGTTGCGGCCAACGAGCCGCGTGATGCGGATACGGTTGCCCTGTCGCTACGGTTGCGCGAGCTTCTGAAGCGGCAGCTTCCGGAATACATGCTGCCGCAACGCATCGTGATTCTGCAGCGCCTGCCCCGCACCCCGAACGGCAAGATCGACCGGGGGGCTCTGCTCACCAGGGAGCCGCAGCCGTCGGTTCGTTCCAATGCTGTCGCGCATCCCTCGATCCGGGTCGATCCGCACGGGGTCGCACCTACCGACGTCGAGACGATCTTGGTGGAGATCTGGAAAAGGGTGTTGCGGCTCGATGAGATCGGGCTCCACGACAACTTCTTCGACCTGGGTGGCAATTCCATCCTGAGCATCAATATCGTTGTCGAAGCCGGCAAGGCCGGCCTGATCCTCGATTTGCGTCAGCTTTACCGGCACCAGACGATCGCCGATCTGGCGCGCGCTGTTGCCGTGGCACGGCACGATATCGGGCCAATCGTGGCCGCCGCACCGGTATCGAGCGAAAATGGCACGAAAGTTTTGGTGACGATCGAGAGCCTTCGCGCCTATGGCCGCGATGCGCTGACACGGGCCGGACTGAGCTCCGAGGGTGCGGCGATTGTCACCGAAGTGCAGCTTGAGGCAAGCCTGCGCGGACAGCCGACACATGACATGGTCAGCATTCCGCGTTATGCCTCAAGGATTGCTTCGGGCAAGATCAAAGCTCGTCCGCAAATCCGGGTCGAACACGAGAGCGCCACCATCGCGCGGATTGACGGCGACAACGGACCGGGCCAGTGGGTGAGCATGGTGGCAATGGACCTTGCCATTGAAAAGGCGAGCAGGCACGGCGTCGGAATCGTCGGCGTCCGCCGCTCCAACCATTTCGGCGCCGCCGGCCATTATGCATGGCAAGCAACGAAGCACGGTTTCATCGGACTCTGCACAACCAACGGACCGCTGATCCTGGCGCCGACAGGCGGCGTCACGCCAACATTTGGCAACAATCCGCTTGGTGTAGGCATTCCGGCAGGACGGCATTTCCCCATCCTTCTCGACATCGCCATGAGCGTCGCCCCGCGCGGCAAGATCGGCTTGTCCGTGGCGGAAGGCAGTCCGTTGCCAGCTGGGTGGATTCTTGACCAGTCGGGGCGTCCTTCTACCGATCTGGGCGATCTCGCCGCAGGACTTGGCGTGCCGATCGGCGGATACAAGGGCTATGGGCTGGCACTGGTGATGGAAGTGCTTGCGGGCGTGCTCAGCGGCGCGGGTTTCGGCCGTGATCATCAGCGAGACACGCTGCACGACAGCCGCCACGCACCGGACTACGGCCACTTCTTCATGGCACTTGACCCCGAGCGGTTCATGCCGGTTGGGGACTTTATCGAGCGCGTCGATCGCCTGATCGAGCAGACCAGGAACGGGGAACGCGCCGAAGGCGCCAACGAAATCCTGATCCCCGGTGAAATGGAATTGCGCGCCCGCCGGCAGAGCCTGAAGGAAGGTGTGTGGTTGCGCTCATCCACCTATAGTGCGCTCATCGCCTATGGACGCAAGGCAAAGCTCGAAGCTGAACTGGATGTCGTGACCGAAATCCGGCTTGCAGAGGGTCATGGCTGATCAGTTGCACGATCTTGCGCCAAATCAGAACGATCACATGATGACGTTCGACCGGGCCGAGCTGGAGGAGACCATCCCGGCGCGTTTCGACAGAGTTGTCCGCAGTCATGCCTCACACGTGGCGATCGGCGGCGAGCGGCAACAATGGACTTACGGCGAGGTCGACCGGCGTTCCAATCAACTGGCTCGCGCAATCCTTGAGCGCACGCAGCCAGGGCAAGGATGCGTCGCCTATCTTGTCGACCATTCGCCGGACATGGTGATCTGTGCGCTGGCGACGCTCAAGGCGGCAAAGGCCTTCCTTTGCGTTCATCCTGGAATGCCGCTTGCAGCGCAGCGCGACATCATCAGCGATGCTGCGCCGGATCTGCTGCTCGCCGGCGCGTCTCACGCAATGACCGCGCTTAGCCTTGTCGATGACCATAGGCGGGTTCGCCTGATCGAGGACATCGACGCGCGATATTCCGCGGATGCGCTGCATGTCCCGGTCAACCCAGGCGACCCGGCCGCAATCTTCTATACCTCCGGGAGCACCGGGCGGCCGAAGGGCGTGGTGAAAAGCCATCGCACCGTACTGCATCGGGCCTGGCTTTGTGCCCGATATGACGGGGTAACCTTCTCGGACCGTCAGTCTCTTCTGACATATTGCAGTTTCGCCTCATCGGAAGCGGACGTCTTCGGCGCGCTTCTGAACGGCGCCACGCTGGAACTCTATGACGCGGCATCGCGTGGTCTCGCCGATCTGAAGGCGTGGATCGACGAGCGCCGCATCACCCTGCTGCATCCGCCCGTCATGCTGTTTCGCAAGTATCTGTCGATGCTCGAGGGCTCGGGCCTGCATCCGTCGGTACGCCTCGTGGCGCTTGCGGGCCAAACGGTCATTGCCTCGGACGTTGAGCAATGGCGCCTTCGCTTCACCACGTCCTGTGCCTTGCGCCACCGTTTCTCTTCCACCGAAGCTGGTCACATCGCGGTGGCATCGGTGGCCCCAGGCGAGACACCTGCGGCAGGTACGGTACCGGCGCCGCGCCCGGTCACCGACAAATCTCTTCTGGTCATCGATGAAGATGGCCAGCCAGTCGAACCGGGAGGTGTGGGCGAACTCGTCATCCGCAGCGCTTTCCTGGCAGATGGTTATTGGCGGCAGTCCTCCGAAACGGCAAGGCATTTCGGCACCGACTCCAATTTTCCCGGCCAGCTTCTGTTCCATACCGGCGACATCGGGCGGCTATCGAGCGACGACAGTCTTGAATTCCTCGGGCGGCGCGACGAACAGGTCAAGATTCGCGGGTATCGCGTCGAAACGCGGGAAATCGAGCAGGCTTTCATGCTGCTTCCAACCGTGAACGAAGCAGCGGTCGTCACCGAGCTTCGGCAGGATGCGCACTCCCTTGCTGCCTTCGTCGTGATGAGGCAGGGAGCGTTGTTTGAGACTGGCGCCTTAAGAGCCGGGTTGAGGTCGATCCTCCCTCAATGGAAAATTCCAGGCCGAATCCAAGCGGTCGAGTCATTGCCTTTGACGCCGACAGGCAAGATAGACAAGCCACTTCTCCAGCAGTTTCTTCAGGCACGTGGCGGCCCCGTTGGGGATGGCCAGACCGTGCAATCGTCCGACAAGAAAGAGAACGCGCCGTCTGCAAAACTGATCAAGATCTGGAAAGGGCTTTTTGCCAGGACTGTCATTCGCTGAATGCGAATGACAATTCAGACCGGCTCAGGGTGTTTGGTCTCCCTGGGTAAGAATCCCTGTTAGTCGCACAGGCTGTACGTTAAAAGCAAAGGCATTCGATGTACCGCCCTGCTTGCAATCGGCGGAAAATCAATCGGTTCAGGGGCTTGCCGATGAACGTGCAGAAAATTATCCGCGCTGCTCAGGCAGCGCCAAGCATTGGGCCGGCGCATCTGATCGCAGGCATCTTTGCTGCGGAACTGCAAATTCCGAGTGCAGACATCGACGATAATTTCTTCGATCTGGGTGGCGATTCACTGACCGCGGAAACTGTCGTTCTTGCCGTTCAGAGCCGCTTCGGCATCAAGCTCCAGACCTCGGTCTTGCTCGCGGCGCCGACGCCGCGCGAATTCGGTAGCCTGGTCGCGTCCTTGAATCAGGTTCATCCGGCCCTTCAGCTCATCGTGCGCGTGTCCGGCAGCGCCGGCCATGAGCCGATCGCCATGATACACGGCATTTCGGGATCCGCCCTGTTTGCCAACCGTTTTGGCAAGCGCCTCAAGGAAAAATACGCGGTGATGGCGGTGCGTGGCATGGGGCTCGAACCCGGAGAGACGCCATACTCTAGCGTCGCCGAGATAAGCGCCAATTATTTCGACGGTCTGACCTCGGCCACCGGCCGACATCCGCATGTGGTCGGCGGCATATGTTTTGGCGGTCTGCTGGCCATCGAGGTTGGACGCCTCACCTATGATGCAACCGGCGAGCGACCGGCGCTACTGCTCATAGATCCACCGCCGCTCGGTTCGGCTTGGCTGAAACCGATGGCCGACAATCGCATGACCGCTCAGAGGCGGCGTCAGATCACGCGCAAGGTCGTCTACTGGCGCACGCTTCGCGACGGTTTGAAGGCAGTCGGGATGGGGCAGACATGGATTGGGCGCCATACGCGCCAGAAGGCGTTCAAAAGTATGCTCATCCACGCCGCTGCCGGCTTCTCGCCCTCATCCTATCCTTGTGACATCCTGGTTCTTGCCAGTTCAGAATGGGGCGCCGCAACCGTCGAGCAATACAAGGGCTGGGCGTCTGAAGAAACCAGGATAAAAACCGTTGTCTTGCCAGGCGCGCACGAAAACTTTCGCGAAGCCAATATGGAAGCGATCGACCACGAGATCATTGTGTTCCTGGCCGACAGAGATGTTAGACATGAGCCGCTTCCCTCCGGTTTTTGAGAACGTCCCTAGATTGGTGTTGGCCTTTGGCGGCCTGCTTTTCCAATGAGTGGTGAAAGTGAAGGCTCCACGGTCGAGGAATAGGAGTTGCTTGGGGTCGAACGGGAGCCCGGAAAGCCGGCTTTCGCGCTGACGGCCGACCGGACGAGGGGGCAATATGTCGGCTCGGCCTTCATCAGTTCAAGCGGGCCATCCGGGAGCGCCTATGGAATCGTTTCAAGAGCATGCCGGCCCAGCGCCGAAGGGCGTGAGGTGGTCATCGCCGTGTGAAGCACTTGCGCGGCGAGGAGGATAGGCGACCCAGGTCCGTTGGCAGAAAGGTGCTCGGCGACAAGATCAGCACGGCGAAGTGGCGCTCAAGGCGAAACTGGTACGTCGTCGAGGCACAAGACGAAACCATCGCTCCCGCAATGCGGGTGATGGAGAAGCGGGAGGGGAGCGACACGAATCTCGCTGGTCGAGAACACCCACCACGTAGCGATGCATCCAATGGACGAGGTTATCGCATCGCCGACGTGCTCCGCGCGGCCGGTTGCAGTGAAGCCGTCGCCAAGGCGGTGGAACGCTCGCCCAAGGGCGAGGCGGTTGGCCGAGAGGAACTGGCAGGCAAGGGATGGTTGCCGGGTATTCTGCGTTCGGCAGTAACCGAAGCGCCAGATAGCTTGGCCATGGCCGCCGAATAACCTCGGCACATTCACGGCAAGCCCGGACCGAAATCGATCCGGGCTTGCTTTTTGGGCAGCGAGGGTGCCCCGAAGCCCCGCCCTCGCGCTCCTTCCCGCATCGAGCACTTATTCGGAAGGAAAGAGGTTAGCTCTTAATCCAGCGCCCATTCAGGATATGTGAGGGTTTGAAGTGGCAGCGGAGAGGGCTACCGCCTTTCCCCCCACTCGGAGAGCGTGCGATACTTCTTACAGTGTCGGGCGTGATGGGCCTGTCTCGGTGCCGCAAAGACCGGTAAGGAACGGGAGAGTCTGAGCCGAAAGCTATCGAGACGTGAACGGCAGCTTTGCGCCTGATTTCGGTCATTCTAGTAGTGCCGTTCGCCCGCCAAAAGCGGACATCGCTGGTGCTTTGGATTTGGGCGAGTTTGCGCCAACATTGCTCGTTCAAAGTGGCCGCTACAATGGCGGCTGCTTGGTGGCATTCTTGACATTCGCTCAAACGAGACGTGCGCCTCGCTTTGCATTAACTACTGACCAAACGGCACGTCATCTGTACGCAACTAGAGCAACTATCCAATGACGATTGCCACAACGCCTCATGTGCAATAGGCCTTTGCCGGAAAAAGCAGGGGAGGATTGCCGTGCCAGGAACAGCCCAGACATGGCGTGTCGGCATCCTTTTTTCGCGCAGCGGCATCACCTCGGTCACCGAAAGCGAGCATTTCTACGGCACAGCGCTTGCAATCGAAGAGATCAATGCCGGCGGTGGCGTACTGGGGCGGCAGATCGAGCCGATTGCCTACGACCCGGGCAGCGACCCCGAGAGGTTTCGGTCGCTCGCCCGCAAGCTTTTGACCGAGGACGATGTTAACGTCATCTTCGGCTGTTCGATGTCGGGCAGCCGCAAGGCCGTGCTGCCGATCGTCGAGCGCTACAATGGCCTGCTCTGGTACCCCTCGATCTACGAGGGTTTTGAATATTCCGAAAACGTCCTCTACACCGGCGCCACGCTCAACCAAAACACCTTCGCGCTTGCCGACTTCATCCTGCAACGCTACGGGCCGCGCGTGTTCATGGCCGGGTCCGACTACATCTACCCGCATGAATCCAACCGGGTGATGCGCGACCTGCTGGAATGCAGGGGCGGCACCATCGTCGAGGAACAATATGTGCCGCTCGATGCCGACGAACCCCGGATGCGACGGCTGATGGCCGACATCGAAAAGGCCGGGCCGGACGCCGTCTTCTCGACGGTGATCGGGCGTAGCGCGCAGATCCTTTACAGGCTCTATGCCGAAGCCGGCATCGACCGGACAAAGCGGCCGATCGCCAGCCTGACGCTCGCGGAAGGCGAGATCCGGGTGATCGGGGCCGAACATTGCACCGGCCATGTGCTGGCCGCGCCTTATCTGGCGAGTGTCGACAGCGACGAGAACCAGCGCTTTGTCGGTGACCTCGCCCGCCGCTTTGGCGACAGGACAACCGCGACCATGTGGTCGCAAACGGCCTACACGCAGGTGCATCTGTTCGCTCGCGCGCTGGAGAAGGCGGGAACCCTCGACACATTCCGCCTCAGCCAGGCGGCGCTCGAAATCGACTATGCGTCGCCTGAGGGAAGGATGATGTTCGACCAGGAAAACCGCCACGTCTGGTCGACACCGCGCATCGGCATCGCCAACGCTGCTGGCCAGTTCGACATCGCATGGCAGTCGCAGGCGCCGATCCGGCCAGACCCTTATCTCGCCGCCACCCATTTCGAGGAGCCGTGGCTGTAATGACGGCGACGCTCAAACGCATCCTCAACGATCTGCGGCAAGCGAAGATCTTGGTCATCCACCCCAAGGACGAGGATGGCGCTGCCCTGGTCGATCACCTCAGGCGGTTGGGTTGCGAGGTCCGGGCGGCGTGGCCGCCGCCGGCGTCGATCCCGGGCGATATCGACACGGTGTTCGTGCAGGTGGGCGAAGCGCCGACCGATGCGATGGTATCACTCATAGAAGGCGTGAATGCAGCAGTTGTCGCCATCGTCACCTACGAAAGCCCGACTTCGATCAAGGCGATCATTGACCTCAACGCCCATGGTGTCATCACCAAACCGCTGCGACAACTGGGCGTGCTAACGCAATTTGCGCTGGCCCGCTATCGCTACGGCTACGAGGGGCGGCTGGCCAACAAGGTGCGCAAACTGGAGGATACGCTGAAAGGTCGCCGCACGATCGAGAAGGCGGTCAGGGTGCTGGTCGAGATGAACGGCGTCGACGAGGAGACTGCCTACAAGCTCATCCGCGATCAGGCGACATCGAAGCGGGTGGCGCTGGTTTCTGTCGCCGACGGCATCCTCGCGGCCCAGGAAGCGATGCGGGCTTTCGGCTTCGGAATTGCCACGCAAGGCAATCAGAAACAGCCGAACGATCGATAGGCCGCTAGCGGTATGCTGCGGCAAAAAGCTGGTATAACCAGCTGATTTTGCTTCGACAAATCGAAGTTTACACCAGCGGTTTTGGCCAGAATCTTTGGCCCTTGACGCGATCTGCCGTCCGTGCAACTTCTTAAAGCACGAGCGGGTTTGCTCATCGGCAGGAATGCCGTTTCACATTGATGGCTATGTAGCCCTTGGCTCGCGGATGACTTCCGCGCCCAGGGGTTTTTTGCGTTTGGAGACAGGCCTTGACGACACATGCGAAAGCGACGGCGGACCTACGTCTGGCCTGCATCCAGTTCCAGCCGGCGATCGGCCGGCTGGACAAAAATCTCAAATCGATGGACCGATTGATCCGCCAGGCCGCCGGTCTCGGCGCATCTGTGGTGGTGCTGCCGGAGCTGGCCGACAGCGGCTATGTCTTCGACAGCCACGAAGAGCTTGCCGAGCTCGCAGCGCCCATTCCGGATGGGCGCAGCGCCACGCTGCTCTGTTCGCTGGCCAACGAGCTTGACCTCCATATCGTCAGCGGTCTTGCCGAGCGGGACGGCGACCGCTTCTTCAATGCAGCCATGCTGTGCGGGCCATCGGGTCCCATCGGCACCTACCGCAAGCTGCATTTGTGGAACCGCGAAAAACTCTACTTCCAGCCGGGCAATCTCGGCCTGCCGGTGTTCGACACCGCGATAGGCCGGATCGGCGTGGCGATCTGCTATGACGGCTGGTTCCCGGAGACCTATCGGCAGCTGGCGCTGAAGGGCGCCGAGCTGGTCTGCGTGCCGACCAACTGGGTGCCGATGCCGGCCCAGGGCAACCACCCGGAGCCGATGGCCAACATCCTGCACAAGGCCGCCGCCCACAGCAACGGCATCTACATCGCCTGCGCCGATCGTGTCGGCATCGAGCGCGGCCAGCCCTTTGTCGGCAGGAGCCTGATCGTCGGCCCGACCGGCTGGCCGATTGCTGGGCCGGCCAGCGAAGCCGACGAGGAAATCCTCATCGCCGCGATCAACCTCGGCGAGGTCGCCAAGGCGCGCGCGCTGAGTGAGCGCAACGACGCCATCGGCGACCGCCGCAGTGACGTCTACGGATAACCAAGAAGAAGCCGGCACCACCCGGTAAGATCAACCAGAGAAAGGGGAATACCATGAAGAACAGAGCAGTGATCCTTGCATTCGCCAGCGCCGCCCTGACCAGCGCCGCCTTCGCCGCGGACGGACCGATAAAGATCGGCATCCCGGTCGGTCTCTCTGGCGCCAACAGCGTCGTCGCGCCTTCGGTCGTCCAATCGGCGGAACTGGCCGTTGCCGAAATCAACGCTGCCGGCGGCGTGCTCGGGCGCCAGCTTGCGCTGGAGATCGCCGACGATGCCTCGGGTGCGGCGGGGGCGCAGAAGGCTTTCGATTCGCTGGTCTTCCAGAAGGAGGTCAACGCCGTCATCACCATGGAGACGAGTGCTGCCCGCAATGCCGGCCTGCCGATCATCTCGAAGGGCGACATACCCTACATCTACACCTCGTTCTACGAGGGCAAATCCTGCAAGGCCAACCTGTTCGTCAATGCCTGGGTGCCGGAGCAGCAGGTGCCGCCGATCGTCGACAATTTCATGAAGACGCAAGGCGCCAAAAAATTCTTCCTGATCGGCTCGGATTACGCGTTCGGCCGCGGCATGCTGGAATTCGCCAGGGCTTATATCGAGAAGTCAGGCGCCAGTGTGGTCGGCGAGGAGTATCTGCCGATGGAAGGCAGCGACTGGACGGCCATCATCTCCAACCTGAAGAGTTCCGGCGCCGACGCGGTGATCACCTCGACCGCCGGCGGCGCGCCGAACGTCACCTTGACCAAGCAGTTGCGCGGCGCTGGTGTTACCATCCCCTATGGCAACCTCGCCGTCGACGAAGGGACCGCCAGGAGCATGGGTGCGGATGCTGCCGGCATCTTCATTTCCGCTTCCTATGTGACCAGCATCGGCAGCGACGCCAACAAGGCCTTCCTTGCCGCCATCGAGAAGAAGTTCGGCGCCGACCTGCGCACCCCCAACGACCTCTCAGTGCCTGAATATGAAGGCATCTACCTCTACAAGGCCGCGGTCGAGAAAGCCGGGTCGACCGATACAGCCGCTGTGCTCGCAGCGCTTGCCGAGGTATCCTTCGTCGGCCCCCGCGGCACGGTGTCGATGAGCAAGCAGCACCACGCTCCGCTGACCATGTATCTCGGCCAGGTAAAGGCGGATGGCTCGGTGACCGTCGTCGACAAATTCGAAGGCGTCGACCCCGGGCAACAGTGCCCGAACCTGTAGTCGCGCCTCTGTTCGCAACGGGGCGGCCCTGAGCCGCCCCGTTCCACATCATCGAGGACCTGCCATGACGCTTCTCCTGGACATGGTGACGACGGCGGCGATCCTGTTCATCGTTGCCGCCGGCCTGCTTGCAATCTTCGGCGTGCTGAAGATCATCAATTTCGCCCACGGCGCCTGGCTGACGATCGGTGCCTATTGCGCGGTGGCGACGGCCGGCCTCGGGCTCAATCCCTGGGCAGCGCTGCCGATCGCCTTTGCCGTCGGCGCAATCTTTGGCGGCATCACGGAACTGGTGATCGTGCGGCCGCTCTATCGCCGGCCGCTAGACGCCATTCTGGCGACCTGGGGGCTGGGCATCGTCATCGGCCAGCTGATCACGCTGTGGTTCGGGCGCGACGTGCAATTCACCTCCAATCTCCTCTCGGGCACGGTCGATGTCTTCGGTGTCGGCTATTCGCTCTACCGGCTGTTCGCGGTGGCCGCCGCGCTGGTGATCGGGCTTGCCTTCACCCTTCTTCTCGAAGGCACGCGGCTCGGCCTGTCGGCGCAAGCGGTGATCATGAACGAGATGCTGGCCCGCGCGCTCGGCATCGACACCGCCCGCGTGCGGCTGGCCACCTTCATGGTCGGCACCGGACTGGCGGCACTTGCCGGCGTGCTGCTGACGCCGCTGACCAGCGTCGATCCGAATATGGGCGTCGCCTGGCTGATCGGCTCGTTCATGCTGGTCATGGTCGCCGGATCGTCCTTCTCGACGCTGGCCATCGCCTGCATTGTCTTCGGTGGCGCCCAGGTTCTGGTCAGCACCTTCGTCAGCCCCATTCTCGGCGGCATCACGGTGGCGGTCCTGTGCGCCCTGGTGTTGCGCATCAGCCCAAAGGGATTTGCCCGTGCCTGAAAACCGTTCCATCCCACCGAGGGTCTGGCTGTTTGCAGCCCTTGCGCTTGCGACCGCGGTCGTCGTCGTCATCGGACCTGCGCTGTTCGATCGCTTTACGCTCAACGTGCTGACCCGCTCGATGATCTACGCCATGCTGGCGGTGACCGTCGACATTCTGTGGGGCTACACCGGCATCCTGACCTTCGGCCAGGCGGCGTTCTTCGGCACCGGCGCCTATGCCAGTGCCATGGTGCTGAGCCATCTCGGCTCGACGCCCGCCCTTCTGGCGCTGGCGCTTGCCCTGGCAGTCATCGTCCCTGTGCTGCTCGGCGGTTTCGTCGGCTGGCTGTCGTTCGGCCATGGCTCGACACCGCTCTATGCCACGGTGATCTCGTTGGTGGTGCCGATCGTGGTGATGCAGCTGGTGTTTTCGGGCGGAGTGTGGACCGGATCGAGCAGCGGACTGGTCGGCTATTCCGGCCTGCCGCTCGGCCTGCCGGGTTATTTCCGGCTCACCGGCATCTGCCTGATCGTCACTACAGTCGTCGCCCAGGTCTTCACCCGCTCCGATGCGGGCAAGCTGCTTGTCGCCATTCGCGACAATGAAGCGCGCTGCGCCTATCTCGGCCTCGACCCGCAGCGCCTCAAGATCGTGCTGACGGCGCTGCTGGCCGGCGTCGCCGGCATTGCTGGCTTCCTCTATGCCAATGCCTCCGGCGTGGTGGCGCCGGAAAACACCGGCTTCGTCTTCGGCACCGAGATCGTCATCTGGACCGCCCTTGGCGGCCGCGGCACCATTATCGGGCCGGTCATGGGTGCGATCGGCATCGATTATCTCAGCGCCCAGCTGTCCGGCGATCTGCCCTTCCTGTGGAACCTGGTCGTCGGAACCCTGTTCGTGGTCATGATCATCCTGTTGCCGAACGGGTTGGCGCAACTGGCCAGAATGGCCCTGCCGCGCCGCAATCGGCAGCAGGCCAACGCCGCCGGCAGCCCGGCCATCACCGTCGCGCCGGCCGGGAACGGCAGCACCGGCGACAACCGCGTGCTCTCCGTCAGCGGCCTCGGCAAATCCTTCGGCAGCCTGCAGGTTCTGCAAGACATCGACCTCGACGTGAGCCCCGGCGAACTGGTCAGCCTCGTCGGCCCCAATGGCGCCGGCAAGACGACGCTGATGCGCTGCCTCAGCGACGGCACCGAGGCCACCACCGGAAGCGTCAGCATCGCCGGCCAGAACATCGATGGCATGACCCCGGACAAAATCGTGACGCTCGGCGTCGGCCGAAAATTCCAGGTGGCGAGCGTCTTCGACAGCCTGACCGTCGCCGACTGCCTGCGCACGGCACGCGCCTAGCGCCAGGCGCCGAGCCTGCTGCGCCGCTCCGCCACGCTTGGACTGCCGGCAGCCGCCGCCGATATTTTGCGCTCCACCGGGCTCGACCGTATGCTCGGCCAGCCGGTGTCGCTCTTGTCGCATGGGCAGAAACAGAGCCTTGAGCTCGCCATGGTGGTTGCGCTCGAGCCAAAACTCATCCTGCTCGATGAACCGACGGCCGGACTGACCAACGTCGAGCGTACCACCATTGGTGCCACGCTGCAGAAGCTGACGGGGGAGCTTGGCTTTGCCGCCATCCTGGTCGAGCACGATCTCGATTTCGTCCGCGACATCTCGACCAGGATCGTCGTTCTCCACCAGGGCAAGCTTGTCCTTGACGGCAGCGTCGCCGACGTCGTCAATTCCGAAACGGTCAGGACGATCTATTCGGGAGCCGCCCATGCTTGAGACCAGAGAGGCCAGAACCACCTTGCCGAAACTCTCGCTGTCGAACGTTTCGAGCGGCTATGGGCCGGTTGCCGTCATCGAGGCGCTGTCGCTTTCCATCGCGCCTGGGCAGATTTTTGCGCTGATGGGCAAGAACGGCATGGGCAAGACCACGGTGCTCAAAACCATTTTAGGCTTCGTGGCGCTGCGTTCGGGCGACATCAGCCTTGATGGGGCGTCGATTTCAGGCGTTTCCCAGGCCTCGCTGATCGCATCGGGCGTCGGCTATGCGCCACAGGAGCAGGCCCTGTTCCAGGATCTCAGCGTGCGCGACAATTTGCGGCTCGCCCTGCGTTCGGATCGCGGCTTTGCGCAAGCGGTAGAGCGGGTCTACGGGCATTTTCCGTTCCTGCGCGAGCGCCTGTCGCAACGCGCCGGAACGCTGTCCGGCGGCGAGCAGAAGATGCTCATCCTCGGCCGTGCGCTGATGCTGCAGCCGAAGCTGCTTTTGATCGACGAGATTTCCGAAGGCCTGCAGCCCTCCGTCGTCGAACGCATCGCCACAGCTCTCAAGGAAGAACGCCGGGCCAACGGCACGACGATCCTGATCGTCGAGCAGAACCTGCCCTTCGCGCTTGGCATCGCCGACAACTGGGCGGTGCTAAAACTTGGCCATATCGACGATGCTGGGGATGTAACCGAGGGAACGGCGAGCCGAGTTCTTCAGCATCTGAAGATCTAAGCCGTATCCGGCCCAGATACTCCAAACCCATTCGTTCCCCTGCACTGCGACGCTGTGGCCGGCGATTTGCAGAAGGAAGCTCGCGGCGACGGAATGTCCGAACCGGCAACCAAGACAATATCCGGGTCAGGGCGCATTCCGACTTTTCAGTCTGGAGATCCGAGTGTCGCCCAGGCCAGCTTCTCGACGAAGCAAGCGGAGTGCAGCAATGTCCGCTTCTAGCTATTTGTAACCTAAAGCTGCCGGCCCGCTGTCGGCCCCCACTGGCACAGCTATGAATACCTGATTTCGCCGCTTCAAGCACCGCGGGCGTATTGCGCTGGCGGCGCCCCCACGCACCGCGAGAAGGCTGAGCTGAAGGCACTCGTCGAGCCATATCCGGTCTTCGCCGCAATCTGCGCGATGCTGTGCTGCCGCGCTCTAAGCATGTGCTTGGCCAGCGTCATCCTCCAGCTTTGCAGGTATTCCATCGGCGCCATGCCCACCACTCGGTTGAATCGCGTGAAGAAGGCCGAGCGGGACAGCCCCGCCTCACGTGCCATCTCGGCGACGCTCCATGCGCGATCTGGCGCCGCGTGGATGGCGCGCAGCGGGCCGGTCAACCGGTCGTCCGCCAGCCCGCGCAGCAGGCCTGGCGTGGCACTCGTCTCGGTCGCAGAACGCAGAGCTTCGATCAGTAGCACCTGCAGCAGATGTTCCAGAACCACGTCGCGTGCCGGGCGATCCGCTCTCGCCTCGTCCCGCACCAGTCGCGCCAGGTCGCCAAGACGCTGCTCGCCCCGCACCATGGCCATATCGGGAAGCAGCGACACCAGCAGCTCCGCATCCGGGGCGCCGAAGCTGCAATACCCGATGAGCTGCTGCACCTCGACAGGGGCATCCTCTGGCCCGATCCGCACTGATCCGTCCGGACGGATCAAAGGGCGGCTTTCCAGCCCAGGCGGCGGTTCGGGATCGGCGCTCGACATGGAAAAGCTCTGCACCGCCGGCACCAGCACGAAATCGCCTTGGCAAAGGTTCATCGGCGGCTTGCCGTCCACCTCGAGACGCGCCTGACCGGCAAGGAGCAGACAATAGTAGACCTGTCCAACCTCGGTCCGCCGTACGCGCCAGGGGCCGGAAGCGTCCACCAGCTTCGAAAAGGGCGCGCGCGGACGCAAAAGGGCGATCACTTCTGAAAGCGGATCTGACATTTCGGACTTTCGATAAACAATCACGGACATGCGATTATAGAAAGTTCGCTCCGCAAGGTCGATATCCAAAGCATCCAACAACGGAGACACCCCATGAATACCGTGATGATCACCGGATGCTCCTCTGGCTTCGGGCTGGAGACCGCGCGCCACTTCATCGACAAGGGCTGGTCGGTCGTCGCCACGATGCGCAGCCCGCGCGAGGATGTCTTGCCCGCCTCCGATCGACTGCGCATCCTGCAACTCGACGTGACCGAGCGCGATGCGATCGGCCGCGCGGTCGAGGCAGCAGGTCCGATCGATGCGCTCGTAAACAATGCGGGCATCGGCTGGATGGGACCGCTGGAGGGCACGCCGGAAGAGATAATCCGCGAAATTTTTGAGACCAACACTTTCGGCACGATCGAGATGGTCCGCGCCGTGCTGCCGCAGTTCCGGCAACGCGGAGCGGGGACGATCGTCAATGTTTCCTCCAGTACAACGCTGAAGGCGCTGCCGCTGCTACCGATCTACACGGCCAGCAAGGCTGCGGTGAATGCCTTTACCGAATGTCTCGCGCTGGAGCTCGAGCCCTTCGGCATCCGCACGCGGCTGGTCCTGCCCGGCCAAGCTCCAGGGACCCGTTTCGGGGCAAACGCACGCGGCAAGATGGCAGAAGCGGGGGGCATTCCCGAAGCCTATGGCCCCATTGCCAAGCAGGTCTTTGCCGCTCACGCGGCGGCGGCGACCACGAAGACCACCGAGCCGGCGGACGTGATTGCGGCCATTTGGCGGGCAGTGACCAAGCCGGACTGTCCGTTGCGCCAGGCCGCAGGCGCTGATGCCATGGCTCTTGCCGCATGACGGCAGGAATGCTGGGGCTCCGGCACTTCGGGTCAGGCGGCGGAACACTTTGCCGGTGTCGCGAATCTTCCGCTTCGCCGGCAGAACCTGTCTGAATGGTGGGGTCTGCCCACATGCGGCAAAGGGCTGGATCGAGCCGTTTATCGTGTCCGATTCCAATGACAGCAAGGCGTCGTGAGCTGAATGGCTGATTTACCAATTGGTCGGTTGCGCGCGAACTGGCTGGAAAGAAGGTGCGCATCAACGCCCTCAATCCGGGGCCGACCGACTCACCGATGCACTCCCATATCGACCCGGCCCTCAAGGACCGCATCGCGGCCAACCTGCCGATACGCCGCATGGGCCGGCCCGAGGATATGGCTGCCGCGATCCTGTTCCTGTGCTCCGACGCCGCGAGGTTCGTCTACGGCGCGGCGCTCGACGTGGATGGCGGCTCGATGTTCCGCTGAGCGGCATGGCGTCAGTCATAGGAGAGTTTTACGCGGCTATATGGCGGTGGCGTATTTGGCTTTGGATGCCATCAGCATCCAGAAATTGCCTTGGCGACGCACGACTCCGCGGCATTTCTCACCCGATTTCATTTGGGTATCGGTGACATCGAAACCAGGATTGCTGGAACCGGGACTGGTCGTTTCATATGGTGCCCTTCGCCGGGGGCTGTCGGTCCCGCATCCCGCCTTGACGGCGGCGCTATGCTGATGCTCCTTCGGCCGCCCTGTTGAACCGGTCTCATGGCCACGAACCTGCTCCAGCACCGAACTGACTTGTTTGCGCTTACGGACATTTCGGTGCCTTCACCTTGTACGCCCTTTTCACATTGGTCAGGAGAGCAGTGGGCTCTCCCGACGGAGAGGCCTAGAAGGGCTGGATTTTTAGCGACGGGTTGATAACAGAAAGCGAGGAGCAAAGGCCTTGCTCTCCTGCCGAAGAATGCCAGTACGGATCGCACCTACAGCGAAACCAACGTGCTTATCGCGGGGTGCCGTCGCGGAAAGCGGATTTCCAACTCAAAGGGTGGTTAACCTATCGGGTCTCGCGCTCAGGAGGCGTATGGCGTGGCGATCTCTCGGCGCGAAAAATCATAGCTCTAAAGACATTACATCGCTTCGGCCCGGCAAGGCAGAACCTGCGCCGCCAGCCTGTCGAGCAAGGAGGCGATTGATTTGGCATCGGGGCCGCCGCATCTGGCTTCCGGCGTTCAGGGCTTTCTCGATTCTGCCGGGCCGAGGCCAGAACATCATCAAAGCTCGGTGCCGCGCCGAAAATCATGGCGGTCGTGTTTACATAGTCGCGGGCGAGCGTCAGCAAGGTTCGCAGTCCGTAGAATGCTACAAGTTTCAGACAAGACCGCGCGCAGCGCCAGGCTGCCCGTGCCGACTACCATTGGGTCAAGATGGGCTGCGAAGTCGCCCGAATCGCTCAGTTTGCGGAAATGGACATCGACGCGGTGCGTGCAGTGGTCGCGGAGGAAGAGCATCACCGAAACTGACGGCGGCGCACCGTGCCGCTTGCGCGCCAAGGCCGGCAAGGGAAGCTGCGCCGCGGCGCAACCCGTCACTATCATCGCGTTGCATGCCGCGCCCTTGCCCGCCTTGCGCTTCGCGGCCTCCTGTTCCTGCCTGATTGTTTGGGCGAGGACCGGATAGAAGGGAGGCGCTGCGAAGGTGCGCGGGCGGAAATGGAAAAAGCAGAAATTGAAGGGCTGAAGGACAAGGTACCCTGCGCTGCGGTGCTGGAGCGCGCGGGGTTCGCCCTCGACGTCAAGCAGAGCACGCGCAAGGCGATGAAGTATCGCCGTGAGGCGTCGATCATCATCGTCATCCATGACGGCAAGGGCTGGTTCGACCCGCTTGGCGACGACAAGGGCGATGTCTTTCGCCTGGTCGAACATCTTGAGAAGGTGCCGTTCGTCGAAGCCATGAACGACGTCGCCAACCTTGTCGGGTTCGTGCCGTCCGAGCCGGTCTGGCAGCGGGTGTCCCGCCAGCGGGAGCCTGACCTGTCGATACCGGAGCGCTGGCACGCACGGCGCAGGCCGTGGTGCGGATCGGCGACCTGGCGCTATCTCACCAAGGCCCGCCATCTTCCCGACCGCATCGTCCGCGCCGCAATCAGCGCCGGCGTCCTGCGCGAAGGCCCGCACGGCTCGATGTGGGCTGCCCATATTGACACCAACGGCACCGTTACGGGCTGGGAAGAACGCGGACCGGACTGGCGCGGCTTTGCCACGGGCGGCGCCAAGGTGCTGTTCCGCCTCGGCAGTCCCGATGCGTTGCGCCTTTGCGTGACCGAAGCCGCGATCGACGCTATGAGCCTTGCCGCGCTTGAGGGCTTCCGCGCCGACACGCTCTATCTCAGCACCGGTGGCGGCTGGTCGCCGGCAACCGATGCGGCGCTCCGCGCGCTTGCCGCCAAGCCGGGTATTGAGCTCGTCGCGGCTACCGACAACAACAAGCAGGGCGACATCTATGCCGACCGCCTGCTCGGACTGGGGGAGGAAGCTCAGTGCGGCGGTGATCGCCTTCGACCTATAGCGGATGATTGGAACGCCGATCTGAGAATGAAAGCGGAAGCAGGAGCGGAGGAAGGAGGAAGCTGCCGCATGCCCGCCGGTCGCGTCAAGGGTGAAGCTTCGCCCGGCTCGCGCCGGCCCTTGACCCGCCCGGGCGGAGAGGCGGCCGCGGGGGGAGGGTCCGGAAGAGCCGAAGGGGATGGTGATCCATAGGGGATGAACCGCGCTCCGGCTCCGCACAAGGCCAGGAGCCTCCCATGACCCAATCCTTCATCCGCAAGGTCTACTTCGGCGTCGCCGATCGCCGGCAGATGTTCCGCCTCTTCGACCGCCACGCCCAGCGGCCCGATCGCTGGGAGAATGACGACAGCGGCCTGTTCGCCGGCGAGTGGTTCGAGATCGCGCGAGCCGAGCACGATTACATGCTCGACCTGCTGCCGCCGCTCTGGATGCGCGGCGAGATGTTCGCCCTTCGCGAGTCCCTCACCGAGAGCCTGACCAGCGTCTTCTACACACTGCGCATCAACGGCAGGACGCGCTACTTCCATGCCTATTGCGACCTCGCGCGGCTCCGCTCGCCGGTCGAGATGCGCGACGCCATCGTCGAACGCGAATCCTGGCCAGTGAAGGCGATGACGCGTGCGGAGCGCCTCGAGCATGTCTGGAGCGCAACCCATGACGAGTACCGCGGCTACGCCGGGGAGCGCTTCGGAGCCGAGCATCGCGGCAAACGCACCATCCTCGTCTATGGCCTGGGGACGCCCGAGCAGAAGTTGCTCGACGACCTGACCGACGACGAGATCGCGGCCAAGCTGCCGGTGCATCTCAGGAACCTTCCCGTCCGCGCAGCGGCGTGAGGGAGGCGGCGATGTTTACCTTTCCGATCGTAGCGGTCCGCAAGGTCATAGAGCGCGGCATCGAGGATGCCGCGGCCAATGACGGTTTCCGCAATCCCTACTACGGCACCCGCCCCGGCGAAGGCGAGAGTCCGGGTCTGTGGCTGGTCGGCGACGAGGGCGTCTACATCATGTCCAACGGCAGGCTCGTCGAAGGGACACGCGCGCTCGTCGTCTATTCCGAGCAATGCCACCCCAGGGGCGACGTTGACTGGTGGGACTACAAGCGCCGCCACTTCGGCGCCGATGACGGCCTCGAGTTCATCGAGGCCGAGCGTCTGCTTCCGCTGTTCGACCGCAACCTGCGGGCTACTCACCTCAATGTCGAACTCACCGAGACCGAAATCGCGCTCTCGCTGATCACCCGCTGACTTCCCAAGCCGCGACATCGATCGCCTGGCCGACCCGCTCGGCCGGGGGCTCGCGCGCGCCTTCAAGACGAGGATTCTCCAGATGTCCAACGACGATCCATTCACGCTCGATCTGTTCAACACCACCACGCTCTCGTCGGGCCTCGGTCTCGGCGTCACCGCCTTCGGCAACGACTTCGGCGCTGGCGAGCCCAAACCTAAAGAGATTACGACGCCCGCCGTGCCGGAGTCGCAGCCGGCCTTCCAAACCGTCCACTCGCTGTGCCGCGCGGCCGAGGCCGGCCTGGATGGCAACAACTTCTTCCTCGAGACCGATCGCGGTCTTGCCCGGAGCTGGAAGCAGCGAGCCCGCGATAATCTCGATGCAATCCGACTCGCCGCCGAAATCGAGCGCGCCGATCGGCCGGCGACGCGCGAAGAACAGGCGCGGCTGATCCGCTTCACCGGTTTCGGTGCGTCCGAGCTCGCCAATGCGGTGTTTCGCCGTCCCGGCGACCGTGCTTTCCGCGCCGGCTGGGCCGCGATGGGCGCCGAGCTCGAGGAGATGGTGTCGAGCACCGACTACGCCTCGCTCGCGCGCTGCACGCAATATGCGCACTTCACGCCAGAGTTCATCGGTCGCGCGATGTGGGCAGGCCTCGTGCGTCTCGGCTGGCGTGGGGGCAGGGTGCTCGAGCCCGGTATCGGCACGGGATTGTTTGTGGCACTGATGCCGGCAAAACTGCGCGACGAGGTGCACGTCACCGGCGTCGAGCTCGATCCGGTGACCGCGCGGATTGCCAGGCTACTCCAGCCTCGGGCACGCATTGTAAACGCCGACTTAGCCCGCACCGACTTGCCGGCTGACTTCGATCTCGCCATCGGCAACCCACCCTTCTCGGACCGTATCGTCCGCTCGGATCGCTTCTATCGGTCGATGGGGCTGCGCCTGCATGATTACTTCATCGCCCGCTCGATCGACCTTTTGAAGCCCGGCGGTCTCGCCGCGTTCGTCACCAGCTCGGGCACCATGGACAAGACGGATTGTTCGGTGCGCAAGCACATCGGCAAGACCGCCGATCTCGTCGCCGCCATCCGCCTTCCGGAGGGCAGCTTCCGGGCCGACGCCGGCACCGATGTGGTGGTGGACGTCCTCTTCTTCCGCAAGCGAGGGCACGGCGAGGTCGAAGGCGATCTGTCGTGGCTCGATACCGACGAGGTCCGTCCTGCCGATGGCGGCGATGGCGCGATCCGCATCAACCGCTGGCTTGCCCGGCAGCCGGATTTCGTGCTCGGCACGCACGCGACCACGTCGGGACGGTTCGGCGAGACGTATACCTGCCTCCCGTGTCCCGGCATCGATCTTGAACCGGCCCTGTCGGATGCGATCACCCTTCTTCCGCAAGCCACCTATGACGGCGAGCCCGAGAGGATCGATGTCAAAGGCGGGCACACCGAGCACCTCGGTGAAGACCGCCCCGTAGGCCCCTCGATCCGCGAGGGCAGCTTCTTCGTCGCCTCGAACACCGCGCTGATGCAGATGGTCGACGGCGCGCCAGTGACCCTCACCGTTCGCAAGGGCCGGTCGAGCGATGGGATGCCTGACAAGAACGCCCGCATTATCCGCAAGCTGATCCCGATCCGCGACGCGGTGCGCGAGGTCCTCAAGGCGCAGGAGCTGGATCGGCCGTGGAAGGCGGCGCAGGTCAAGCTGCGCATCGCCTGGTCAAACTTCGTCCGTGCCTTCGGTCCGATCAACACCACCGTCGTGTCGACCAGCGAGGACCCGGAGACCGGCGAGGTGCGCGAGACGCATCGCCGCCCGAACCTCGCCCCGTTCCTCGATGATCCTGATTGCTGGCTCGTGGCTTCGATCGAGGACTACGACCTCGAGACGGACACCGCCCGGCCTGGTCCGATCTTCACCGAGCGGGTGATCGCACCGCCCGCGGCCCCGATCATCAATTCGCCAGCAGACGCCCTCGCGGTCGTGCTGAACGAGCGCGGCCTAGTCGATATCGATCAGATCGCCGAGCTGTCGCATGTCGATCCCGACCTGGTCATCGCCGATCTGGGCGACGCCATCTACCGCGATCCGGAGAGCGGCGCCTGGCGGACCGCCGACGACTATCTCTCCGGCCAGGTCCGCGGCAAGCTCAAGGCCGCTGAAGCCGCCGCGGCTCTCGATCCCGCCTTCGAGCGCAACGTCCGCGCCCTCGTAGCTGTCCAGCCCGCCGATCTCGGCCCATCCGACATCACCGCGCGTCTCGGCGCACCCTGGATTCCGGCCGCCGATGTGGTCGCCTTCGTCAAGGAGACGATGGGCGCCGAGATCCGCATTCACCACATGCCCGAGCTCGGTTCTTGGACGGTTGATGCCCGCCAGCTCGGTTACATGGCGTCCGGCACGTCCGAATGGGGCACCGAGCGCCGGCATGCCGGCGAGCTCGTCACCGACGCGCTCAACAGCCGCATGCCGCAGATCTTTGACACCATCAAGGATGGCGACAGCGAGCGGCGCGTGCTCAATGTCGTCGACACCGAGGCGGCCAAGGAGAAACTCACCAAGATCAAAACGGCCTTCCAAAACTGGATCTGGTCCGATCCCGACCGCACCGACCGGCTGGCGCGGGTCTATAATGACCGGTTCAACAACATCGCCCCGCGAAGGTTCAACGGGGACCATCTGCAACTTGCGGGCGCCTCAGGCGCGGTTTCTCTTTATGGACACCAGAAGCGCGGCATTTGGCGCATCATCTCGGCCGGTTCGACATATCTCGCGCACGCCGTAGGCGCCGGCAAGACCATGACCATGGCGGCCGCCGTCATGGAGCAGAAACGGCTCGGTCTCATCGCCAAGGCCATGGTGATCGTCCCAGGACATTGCTTGGCGCAGGCCGCGCGCGAGTTCCTGGCGCTCTATCCGATGGCCCGCATCCTCGTCGCCGACGAGACCAATTTCAGCAAGGACAAGCGGCGCCGCTTCCTCAGCCGCGCGGCCATGGCGAATTGGGACGCCATCATCATCACTCATTCGGCCTTCCGCTTCATCGGCGTTGCGTCCTCGTTCGAACAGCAGATGATTCAGGACGAGCTCGCGCTCTATGAGTTCCTGCTCACCAAGGTCGAAAGCGGCGATCGCGTGTCGCGCAAGCGCCTCGAGCGGCTGAAGGAAGGCCTCAAGGAACGTCTGGAGGCCCTCGCAACCCGCAAGGACGACCTGCTCACCATCTCCGAGATCGGCGTCGACCAGATCATCGTGGACGAGGCGCAGGAGTTCAGGAAGCTCAGCTTCGCGACCAACATGTCGAGCTTGAAGGGGATCGATCCGAACGGCTCGCAGCGCGCCTGGGACCTCTATGTAAAATCCCGCTTCGTCGAGACCAGGAACCCGGGCAGGGCGCTCGTCCTCGCCTCCGGTACACCGATCACCAATACGTTGGGCGAGATGTTCTCGGTGCAGCGCTACCTCGGCTACGCGGCTTTGTCCGAGCGTGGCCTCCACGAGTTCGATGCCTGGGCTTCGACCTTTGGCGACGTCACTACCGAACTCGAGCTGCAGCCCAACGGCAAATACAAACCGGTCACCCGCTTCGCCACCTTCGTCAATGTCCCTGAGCTGATCGCCATGTTCCGCACCTTTGCGGATGTGATCACGCCCGAGGATCTGCGCGACTACGTCAAGGTGCCGGCGCTCTCGACCGGCACGCGGCAGATCAGGACCTGCAAACCATCTGTCGCGTTCAAGCGCTACCAGGCTCTCCTCGACGCCCGGATCAAGGCGATCGAAGGGCGCGAAGCGCCACCCGAGCCCGGCGACGATATCCTGCTCTCGGTCATCACCGATGGCCGCCATGCCGCGATCGACCTCCGCCTCGTCGATCCGGACAATGACAATGAGCCGGGCAATAAGCTCAACGACCTGATCGCCAATGCTTACCGCATCTGGCGCGACACCGCAGACGCAGCCTACGTCCGGCCGGACGGCACGCCTTTCGAACTGACTGGCGCCGCGCAGATGATCTTTTCCGATCTCGGCACGCTCAATGTTGAGCGGACGCGGGGCTTCTCGGCCTATCGTTGGATCCGCGACGAGCTGGTGCGCATGGGCGTGCCGGCGGCCGAAATCGCCTTCATGCAGGACTTCAAGAAGTCGGAGGCCAAGCAGCGGCTGTTCGGCGACGTCCGCGCGGGCAAAGTCCGGTTTCTCATCGGCTCGTCCGACACCATGGGCACCGGCGTCAATGCCCAGCTCCGGCTCAAGGCGCTGCATCATCTCGACGTGCCATGGCTCCCCTCGCAAATCGAGCAGCGCGAGGGACGCATCTTGCGGCAGGGCAACCAGCACCACATCGTCGACATCTTCGCCTATGCCACCGAAGGCTCGATGGACGCCCAGATGTGGCAGAACAACGAGCGCAAGGCTCGCTTCATCGCCGCTGCACTCTCGGGCGACACCTCGGTGCGCCGCCTCGACGACCTCGGCGAAGGGCAGGCCAACCAGTTCGCCATGGCCAAGGCGATTGCCTCGGGCGACCCGCGCCTGATGCAGAAGGCCGGGCTCGAGGCCGACATCGCCCGGCTCGAACGCCTGAGAGCGGCGCATCAGGACGATCAGTTCGCCATCCGCCGACAGATCCGCGATGCCGAGCGCGACATCGAACACTCGACACGTCGCATTGGCGAAATCGGCCAGGACCTCGCGCGGCTGGTCCCGACGACGGGCGAGGCATTCCGCATGAGCGTGGGCAACAGGACATATGTGGAGCGCAAGCTCGCCGGCCGCGCCCTGATGACCGAGATCCTGACTTTGATCCAGCTCCAGCATGCCGGTACCCGCACCATCGCCGCGATCGGGGGGTTCGAACTCCAATATTGCGGCGAGCGCTTTGGCCAGGACAGCTATGGCTACATCACCACGTTGCTGCGCGCCGGCGCGGCGACGGAAGTCGAGTTACCTGTGACCACCACGCCGCTTCGCGCGATTGCAAAGCTCGAACATATGCTTGGCAATCTTGAGGAGGAGCAGGAGCGCGCACGCCACAGGCTCGCGGAGGCCGAGCGGCGGCTCGCGTCCTATCGCTCACGCGCGGGCAGTACCTTCGCCTTCTCGGACGAACTGGCCGACAAGCGCCGCCAGCTCTCCGAAATCGAAAGATCGCTGTCGCAGGAGATCGATGGTGTACGCCCCGCTGAGGTGCAGGCGGCGTAACCCGCCCCCACGTTCTGAGCAGCCGTCGCCGGCCCGGTGGAGGGGCCTTCCCGAACGAAGTAGGGAAGCGAAAAGGCAAGGAGGACTGCTCGCAGATCGGGCGGCCCGCCGACGCTGACGCTCAATCGCGCCGTCGCCATCCCGGCCCGTCATCCTGCGCAGGGCTGAAGAAGCCCCGCTTGGCCAGCCGGGCAGGGATGCTCCAACGCAATTGCCCCGTCCCGCCCGCTCCGCGGGCCGGGGGATGTCTTCGGAAAGAAGACGAAAAAAGGCCCGGCGACGGGGCCTGGCCATAACCCACCAAGGAGCATTCCAATGGAACTGAAATTTGTCGATCCGCGCTCGCTCAAGGACAATCCCGACAAGGCGCGGCGCTCCAAGTCCAGCCCTCAGGCCGACGCCTTGCTGCTGGCAACGATCAAGGCCATCGGCGTTGTCGAGCCGCTGATCGTCTTCGCTGAGGCCGATGGCGGAAATGGCTTCGTCATCGATCAGGGTCATCGCCGGGCGAAGCAGGCGATCGCTGCAGGTCTCGAAGAGATCGCCGTTCTGGTCGTGCCTCGAGCCGAGGACGGCGGCGCGATGCGCTCGCTGGCCACCTCGATCACGCACGAGCAGCTTAACCCGGTCGATCTGTGGCGTGCGATCGAGCGTCTCGTTGCGCTGAACTGGACCGAAGAGGCCATTGCGATCGCCCTCGCGCAGTCGGTGCGCCAGGTCAAGAAGCTGCGCCTGCTCGCCAATGTACTGCCGGCGATGCTCGACGCCATGGCCAAGGGCGATATGCCGAACGAGCAGCAGCTCCGCACTATCGCGGCCGCTTCGCTTGAGGAGCAGAAGGAGGTCTGGAAGGCCAAAAAGCCGAATAAGGGCGATCCGCAGGTGCCGTGGTGGAGCATCGCCAACGGTCTCACCAAGCGCCGGATGTACGCGCGCGACGCAAGCTTTGGCGACGAGCTGCGCGAGGCCTATGGCATCGCCTGGGTGGAGGATCTGTTCGCACCGGCCGACCAGGACAGCCGGTACACCACCGACATCGACGCCTTCCTCGGCGCCCAGCAGGAATGGATGACTCAGAACCTGCCCAAGAAAGGCATCATCACCGAACCGAACACGTATGGAGAGGTGAAGCTGCCGCCAAAGGCGGAACGCGTTTATGGCACGCCGAAGAAGTCGGATCACGCCGCGATGTATCTCGACCGCGAGGGAAAGGTGAAGACCGTTCACTTCCGTCTGCCCGAGGCCAAGAAGAAGGCCAACGCGACGGAAGCCGCCGAGGCGGTCGTCATGCCGAAATCGCGTCCCGATGTGACCCGTAAGGGCATCGAGATGATCGGCGACCTGCGCACCGATGCTCTCCATGAGGCGCTGTCACGGGCGCCGATCGAGGACGACACGTTGTTGGCGTTGCTCGTTCTCGCCTTCGCTGGCCAGAACGTGCGCGTTGATTCCGGTGCCGGCGGCGACCATGGGTTCGGTCGCCGCATGCCTCGGCACGCCGCCACCCTCTTCGATGCCGAGGGCAAGTTCGCTTTCGACGCCGAGACTTTGCGTATCGCGGCCCGGGGCGTCCTCATCGATGCGCTCTCCTGCCGCGAGGGCATGAGCAAGTCGGGCGTGGTGGCGCTCGTCGCAGCGGGCGCGATCGGGGCAGACAGCTTCCTCGCCAATATGGGCACCGAGGACTTCCTGTCCTGTCTGTCGCGTCCAGCGCTCGAGGGCTCCTGCGTCGGTACGCCGGTTCTGCCGCGGGCGCGCGTAAAGGACACGCGGGCCGCGCTCGTCGAGCACTTCAAGGAGGGGCACTTCGTACACCCGGCTGCGCTGTTCGCTGCCGATGCGGCAAGCCTGACCGAGTGGCTGTCCAAGAGCACCGTCCCCGAGGCCGAGGACGACGTTGGGCCTGAGGTCGACGGTCTGAGTGGAGAGGACCAACATTCCGAGAAAGGCGAGCTCGGGGAAGGCTATCGCGAGGCCGCCGAATAGACCTCGCGTCCTTTTGATCGCTCTGCCGCCGCCAGGTTCGCTTGGCGGCTGCAGGTGCACGGCCGCGGCAGGGAGCGCTGGCGATACAATGGAACTCCGGCGTAGGCCCACGGCCATGATGGTGTGACCCTGTTGTGCGTGCCGAGACACCTTCGGTCGATGAATAGGCAGGTGGCCATGATCACCCGTCCTTCGGTTCCAATGTCGAAGTCGAGGCCCGTGCCGGTCCTCACTCGGGCTTCATGCGGTCCTGAACCTGCGGCCGTCCGCTTCAAGGCCGCGTTCCGCGCCGCGAGGCGGCCGGATCGGTCCGGTCTCGGCATGGCAGGCCCGCGCCCCGCGCGAGGGCTGAAGAAAGCCCTGCTTGGCCGCAAACCTTCCATGCTCGTCTCGGTCCGCCCGGGCCCTGAAGCGCCCGTCATTCCGCCGGTTCTTTTTGGTCCGCGCCCGAGGGAGGGCCGGCACGGAGCCGGTCCTGGCCTCGAGAACCAGAAGAAAGGATATGCCAATGACCAGGAAAGCCGCCAATCCCCGCGCAACCGCCCGCGTCGCTCCGCTGCGCAAGGGCACTACCTTCCAAATGGTCCGTCTCGTGTGTCCCGACGCCGCACAGTGCGCGCTCGTCTCGGAGAGCTTTGGCCTCCCGGTGCTCGACAGCGACGGCATTCGCGACTTGCACGAAAAGCTCGTCGTGGACACGGCCGCAGCGCTCGACGAGGGGCTTGGGGAACGCGCCATGCAGATACACCTGCAACGCGTCGCCGGTGCCTTTGTCGGGTCCGCCTACGGGGCCGGCCAGTTCTACAGCCGGTCGGTATCCGAAGCTCGGGACGCGACGGCCAAGTCGGCCTGCGACGATCGGAACGAAGACGTCGCAGGTCCGGTCGGCTTCGACAGCGCTGCCCAGCGCAAGCGTGAGTTCGCCGCCGATATGGCACTACAGGCCCATGCGCTGCGCATGGCCGCCGAGGGGGCTATCGCGGCCTACGAGCAGGTCGTAGGCGAGGTCTGGAAGCCCTTCGAGCGTCCAGTCGAAAACCCCGGCCAATCCGTCGACCGCAAGGCGGCCGAATTGCAGATGGCGGCCCTCGGATGAACGTCGAGGGCGGGGCTCCGGTCCCGCCCTCCTTCCATGTTGAGCACGTCCGGCTCATCCGTCCGTCGCATCGACTGCACGGGGCCCAGCCGATTTTCATATGCCGAACATGCCGCTTTCGATCGTGGCTAAGTGAACCTTTCGTTGCGAGCGCCGTCTCCTGGCGGACGAAGAGAGACAACCTGCTGCCATGCAGTGCGCCGGAGCAAATAGGGCCGCATCGTCTCCCAATTTCCCGCCCGTGGCGACCACGTCGACGGCAAGTTCTTGTTCCAGCGATTTCATGTGTGCGACTTTGCACCCAGGTTCGGATGTCGCTTCCGGTGCACGACGTTCCGGGGACGGCCGCCGACGCCAGCTCGTTCGCCAGCCTCGGCCCGATCGGCATTGCTGGGCTCCTTCACGGCCCAACTCCGGCTCTCTGGTGATGGCTTTCCTGGTGCGGCTGCGGATCTTCCCCGATCAACCCGCAAGGGGTCCGCTAGCATGCTGCGGCCGCTCGGCTGGCGCCTTCGGGTGATCGCGCCCGCCTCCGCACACTGACGGAGCCATCGAGCGGGAATTGGCCCGCTCCAAGATGGAGCCCTCAGATGTCCCACGATCTCATACTCGCCCAAAAGGCCGCATGGTCTCTCGCCCGCACTCTCATGGTCCCGGTTATCCTCTTCCAGGTCGACAACAAATTTGGTGTCATGCCCGCCGATGAACTCGACGACGCCGATGTCGAAATCCTCTTCGAATACGATCCATATGGCGGTGGCCGGTCGGTTCATTGAACCGACATTCTCTCGACGGCATTCAGGCGGCGCCCAGCGCCGCTTTCCTATTTTCTGACGGCCGCTCGCGCCCCCGTCCTTCCCGAGGTCCTGGCGGAGCCAGGCAGTCAGCGCAACGGCTTCGCCGTCCTCCGCTGTCGCTGCGGCCCACCCCATCGTGCAAGCACGATGGGACCCGGTAGGGTGCGCGGCCCGCCTTCCTGCTCCGCCCAAGCGGACCCCCGTGACGGGGCCGCGATCGGCGCGGCCTACAACCGGAGTTCATGAAAATGACCAGGAAAGAAAATGCAGAGCGCATGGACGTCTATGCGCAGATCACGGACCGCATCGTAGCCGAGCTGGAGAAGGGTATCCGTCCTTGGATGCAGCCGTGGCAACCGAGCAATGCCTCCGGCCGCGTCACCCGGCCGCTCAGACACAATGGTCTGCCCTATAACGGCATTAATGTGCTGCTGCTTTGGTCGGAGGCTGTCGCACGCGGCTTTTCCAGCCCGATGTGGATGACATTCAAGCAGGCGCTCGACCTTGGCGGCGGGGTTCGCAAGGGCGAGACCGGCTCTACAGTGGTCTTCGCCAGCCGCTTCACCAGGACGGAGACGAACACCAGGGGCGAGGAAATCGACCGCGAGATCCCGTTCCTCAAGGCGTATTCTGTTTTCAACATTGCGCAAATCGATGGCCTGCCGGACCAGTTTTATCGACGGCAGGCGGAGCCGGTGCGCAATCCGATCGCCCGGATCGGGCATGCCGACCAGTTCTTCGCCAATACTGGGGCGCTAATCCAGCACGGCGGGGATCGCGCCTACTTCGCCCCGGTGACGGACCACATCCAGATGCCGCCTTTCCAGACGTTCCGGGACGCCGCGTCATACGTTGCCACACTCAGTCACGAGGTCATCCATTGGACTTCGGCGCCGCATCGCGTGAACCGCGACCTTAGCCGCTATGCCAAGGATCGCAGCGAGCGAGCGCGCGAGGAACTGATTGCCGAGCTCGGAAGCTGCTTCCTCTGCGCCGATCTTGGTATCGCGCCCGAACTCGAGCCCCGGCCGGACCATGCGAGCTACCTCGGCTCGTGGTTGAAAATCCTCGCCGACGACAAGCGCGCGATCTTCTCGGCCACAGCCCATGCGCAGCGCGCCGTCGGTTTCCTGCATGGACTTCAGCTGGAGACCGCAGAAGAACGCAATGCTGCCTAATGTTTCACGCATCAACTTTGGAAGGGGAGGTCATGTGCCTCCCCTCTGTTTCGCTCGGCCGTGCCGGCCGATGGCTAAGCCGGAGATGCTTCCCAGACAATCGCGAAACCGATTCCCGCTCTGGCTGATCGACAGATCCGGGCGGCCGATTTCCTTCTCGCGGCCATCCTAAAGTTCGAACCGAAGTTGCCGTTGTTCCGGCGGCAACACATCGACTAGCGACGAAAGCCTGACACCCAAGAGCCGGATTGCCTTCTGTACCGGAAAACACCGACCCCAGGAGATCGGCTGCGAAACATTTGAATCAGAGAACTCGATTGGCACCGAAACGGTGCGACTGCGCGTGGTCTGGTGGCAATCGGCAAATTTGACCCAAAGCGCGATCGTCCGGCCCCGGCCATTGCCGTGATGAAAGGCATCGCGGAGCGACCGCCGAAGGCGCGAGCCTCGTAGCTTGCGGCAGCCATCACGCCTGCCGCGTCAGCACCACAAGGCCGCATGGTGCGGGCTCGGAAACGAGAACGGAGACTGAAAATGGCTACCATCGGCAGCTTCAAGAAGACCAATGCGAACGAGTTCACCGGCGAGATCGTCACCCTCAGCGTCCAGGCCAAGGGCGTGCGCATCGTCCCCGACACCCGGGCCAGCGGCGAGAACGCTCCAAGCCACCGTGTCGTGGTCGGCAAGGCCGAGATCGGCGCCGCCTGGTCCAAGCGCTCCAACGAGGGCCGCGATTATCTCGGGCTCAAGCTCGACGACCCGAGCTTCACCGCTCCCATCTACGCCAACCTCTTCGCCGACGAGGAAGGCGAGGGCCACAGCCTCATCTGGTCCCGCCCCAACCGCCGCAACGGCGAGTAACAGGTAGCCAGCCCGTTCGGCTTCGGCCGGACGGCTTCGGCGCCTGATACCGGGTTTCAGCGGTGAAGCCGCGATCAACTGCTCTTTCGCAACAGAATTCCATTGTCGGGCAGTACTTCAATTCCAGCCTTCTCGAGCGCATTCACAATCGCTAATATATTGTTTGCGATCGGAATCCGCGCCCGGCGTTCGAAATCAGCGATTGTCTGCCGTGCGACGTTTGCCGCACGGGCCAAATCATCTTGGCTCCATCCCAACATTGCACGCGCGCCGCGACACTGTTCGGGGCTGAAATTCGCAGCCCTGTTGCCAACATTATGATTGACGTCAATCAATTTGTATATTATCCCTGACCGAACTAGCGGTCGAAGAGGGTGCGCGAACACCCTTTTCGACCTGACCAAAGCCAAGCTGTGTGGGAGCTCGGATCATGGCTGATTCCGACAATACCACGACTTTGCCTTCCGTCACGCTTGGACGGGAGACGCGGTCTCCGTTGACCAACGACCGTACCGTCCCTTCAGCCGAAGCCCCGTTGTCACCCGATCCCGCACTTCTCCTGTCCCTTGCCTGGATCGACGCCCATGTTGCGATGCTGGCTTCCTGCGTCCGGCAGCAGCAGGAGGAGGAGAGAGTCCTGGAGCGCGGCGCGCTCTTGCCCACCGGCGCAGTTATTGGGCGCGGGGATGGGGCTAGCGGCGACTGCGACGGTCTCGATCCCCGGGAACAGCATGATGCCGAGAAGGGCCGACGCCTTGCTGGCTGAGCTTGCTTCGACGCCTGCTCAATCGTTGACAGGCGTGATCGCCAAGCTCGCGGTCATCCTTCGAGAGGCGACTGACAACACCGACATCTTCGAATTTCCGCTGCCGCAGATCCGCTCGGCCTTGGCCGATTTGCGGCGGCTCACGCATGAAGCGACAAGCGACCAGCCGGCCGGCTGGCCCGCCGGCGACCAATCGATCGGCTCGCTGTTCGAGCTGTCCGCATCATCCTTCGCGGCCTGGCGCGCATTCGGTGCGTGGAGCCAAGGCGATGACGAGGCCTATCGCAGCTGGACGAACACATTCAAAATACTGCAGGGCGGCGCAAGCCAATAGGCCTCGCTAGGCCCCCGGGCCTGATCGCTCGTCGCCGGGTTCCCTCCTCGTCCATTCGTCAATGACGGAATCCAAGGATTTCGCTTAACGCCGCGTCCCCCTATCAAATTCTCGAGAAGGGAAGGATGCGGATGAAGCCGGATACATCGCAGTGGCGTGACCCACAGGCATATGCATTCGTCAAAGGCGCAACCGCCGATGAGATTGCCTGGGAATTCCTGCGACGCAATCCGCAATATCAGCAGGACTTCGCGACCTCACGCTCGGCTCAGGCGATGCGCGCATTACGCAAACGCTGGGGTTTGCAGTTTCGCCGCCCGGCCTGACCAGTCCGCGGTGGAGCAACCCGTCTATTGGGCGCCTCAGATCAACCCTGGGGTCGTCAACCTTGTCGCGCTTCCGCGGGGCCTGCGCACGGGTCAAGGCAGCGCCTCCGACGTCCAGCTGGCCGCGGCGGGCCGGCATGACGAGGTCGGCCTTCACGTGCGTTCGTCGCCGGGGGGTATGCAACTGGCACTTCTTGGCGACACGAAGCCAGACGAACCGCTCGCCGCCATCATACCGCTGGACGAAATGGCGCACGACCGGCTGCAAGCCATCGAGCGGTTCATCCGCTCGATCCACAGGCAGCACCTTCCCGACGCCCGCTTGACCGCGGGCCGGCGCCGGCGCCTTGTCCACATGCTGCGATGCCTCGATGGGCGGGAAGAGCAGGCATCCCATTTTGAAGTTGCGACCGCTTTGTTCGGCCGACGGCTGGTCAGCGCCGCCGACTGGCACGACTCGGCTTTTCGGTACCAGACGTATCGCTTAGTTCGCGACGGCCTGAAGATGGTCGAGCGCGGCTATCGCCAACTGCTACGTGCGCGACGGCGTCATTCCTGAAGGGGGCCTGACGCCAGGTTCACTTAATGCGGTGTGTGCAAGTCCAGGGTTACCATCCTGAACTGAATAGCGTTTTTGCGCTGCCTTGCGGCCGTTGAGGTCAGCTCTGCTGCTCAGCTAAGCGGAGAGCGCCAGGGCAGGGCTCGTTCGTTGCAAGTCTGACCCGAAGCAGCGTGAGCCAACGATCGAACTCAGGCATCACCGTCTTCGGGCAATAATCTCGACCGGTGCTGCCTCGCGATCCGATGAAGCCAAATGCGGTGACACGCCCAGTGCGGTTATGGCCCAGCGATCGTGAGGGGTGGCCCGGTAATCTCCATATCGAACTGGGCCGCGACGGCCTTGATTGCCACAAGGTCGCGCGGAATTTCCAGTCCCTGCGCGGCAACCGCCGGGAAAAAGCTCTCGAGACCACCCGGGGACAGGATGGCGATCCATCGCGCACGCTCAACGACGACGAATGTGTGCTCGACGCCAGCGGGAATGTAGAACACTGCCCCGGTGGTACGCTCGGAAATTTCCCCGGCGCGCCAGAAGCGCAGCCGCCCTTGGAGAATGACGAATATTTCGTCGGCCTCGAGATGGCGATGGCGTGGCGGTCCGTCGCCCGGACCAGCATCGGATGCAAATGCCCCGAGCTTGCCGCCGGTCTCGCGCGCCGTCAGAAGCGTTTCGTAGTGCGTACCGTTCCAATCGGTCTGAGTGCCAGGTGCTGCCCGCATTTGCATCTTCGCCACATGGGGTTGGAGTGAAGCTTGATGGCGTCACGATAGCTACACGCTGGCCTCAGGCGGTCGCCTCGTATGAACATACGAGATGCGCCGGGGAATGGTTGTCAGTGAAGCCGGCTTCCGGCAAACTGCAGATCCCTTCAGGTGAGGGAGCGGTGAATCCGGCACGCATGCACGACTTCGACGGCATGGTCGGGCAGATCTACGATGCGGCGGTCGAACCCGGCCGCTGGCCGCAGGTTCTCGAGACGCTGTCGGATTTCCTCGAAGGCGCTGCCACCAAGCTGACGTTCCAGAACGCAAGGACGTTGCGCAGCGAAGCGAGTTCGGTGCGCATGCCGCCCGAGGCGGACCTCACCTACGCACAGTATTACCACAAGACCAATGTGTTCCTGCCGCGTATCGCCAAGCTGCGCGCCGGCGCGTTGATTCCGGTGTGGGACCTCGTGCCGCGCGAAGTCTACCAGCGCTCCGAGTTCTATAACGACTTCTGCCGACCCGGCGACATGTGCCACCCGATCGGGGTCGTGCTGGCCAACGAACCGGACATGCGCGTCGTGTTCACCTGCGGACGCGCCAGGACAGCCGGCGAGTTCGAGCCCGAGCATCTCGAGCGGCTGCGCCGCGTCGGGCCGCATCTGGTTCGCGCGGCGAGCGTGGGATTGCGCCTCTCGCGTTCGGAGATCGCCAGGAGTGCCAATGTCGAGGCGCTCGACCGCATCGCCCAAGGCGTGCTGATCGTGGCGGCAAGCGGCGAGATCCTGTTCGCCAACCGAACGGCCGAAGCGCTGCTCAGTGAAGCCGATGGAATCAAGACAGAGAAATCGGCGCTGCGCGCAACCAGGCGCTCGGATGCCGCGCAATTTCAACGGTTGATCGTCGCGGCTGCGGAGCGGTCGGACACCGCGGGCGGCGTGATGGCGCTGGCGCGGCCGGCGCCGCGGCGACCGCTGAGCGTGTTGGTGGCGCCGCTGAAGATCGAGTCGACTTGGTTCGTGACCGGCCGCCCCGCCGCAATCGTGTTCGTGGCCGATCCGGACAGCGCGCCGCGGACCATGCAGGCCCAGGTGCGCAATCTCTATCGGCTGACCCCGGCCGAGGCCGCCGTGGCCATTGCAGTCGCCCGCGGCGAAGGACTTCAGGCGGCCGCAGACGAGCTCGGCATCAGCCTGACCACGGTGCGCACCCACCTGCAGCACGTGTTCGAAAAGACGGAGACGCGGCGGCAGGCGGAGCTGGTGCGCCTCATTGCGGCGAGTGGCGTTTACGAGTGACAATCTGGAGCGCAGCAAGGCTCGCCCAAGCTGGTTGTAAGTGCTTTCGAGATAGCAAGCCCGCTCATCCATGACTGATCCTCACTGTCCCTCTGCAGACTGCCGGTCCGCTGTCGGCCCAAGTGAGACGTCCGCAGCATACGGCCGCTCCAGCGCAAAGGCCGCCATTGGAGCGCGTGTCTGGACCAGCTTCGAGAGCAGTCAGCATTATCCGGTCGTGCACGCGAAGGCGAATCCCGATCCCGTCCGCGATCGCCAGATGGATCCAGGCTCTGATGCAGCACATGTCAGGCCGCGGCAACATCAGCACCGGCGAGACGGTCCACATCATCTCTTTTCGTCGCAGATGACGCTATCGTCTCCGTGATGCATTTTTCAGTGCGCACCGACGACCTCTCGAACGGGCTGATCTGGCCGAAGGACGGCTGAAGCCTCGACCGCCTATGCCGCAATGGCGCGACGCGGGTTTCTTCCCCTGGGCGAAGCCCATTCCTCGCGAAACCAAGAAACGCGCGCCTGCGCCGTCCTGCGCTGTGCTGCGGTCGCAAGCGATGCGGCAGCGGTCGCCTCCGGGCTCACGATCGCCATCGAGGCCGCATGGTGCGGGCTCGGAAACGAGAACGGAGACTGAAAATGGCTACCATCGGCAGCTTCAAGAAGACCAATGCGAACGAGTTCACCGGCGAGATCGTCACCCTCAGCGTCCAGGCCAAGGGCGTGCGCATCGTCCCCGACACCCGGGCCAGCGGCGAGAACGCTCCAAGCCACCGTGTCGTGGTCGGCAAGGCCGAGATCGGCGCCGCCTGGTCCAAGCGCTCCAACGAGGGCCGCGATTATCTCGGGCTCAAGCTCGACGACCCGAGCTTCACCGCTCCCATCTACGCCAACCTCTTCGCCGACGAGGAAGGCGAGGGCCATAGCCTCATCTGGTCCCGCCCCAACCGCCGCAACGGCGAGTGAATCGGTAGACGCCTCGCCCGGTACCGGGTGAGGCGTCTCCTGCCGGTGATTGCGCAAGCTCGCCTAGGATCGCTTGATTGTAGCGAGAGAACGCGGGAGGACAGCGCCTTCGACATACCGCTGGACCTAAGCCGGCGTCACTAGGTCGGCCTTCATATGCGGTCGGGCGGCATGCAACTGGCGCTTTTTGGCGAAGCCAAGCCAAGCGAACCGCTTACCGCCATCATTCCGTTCGACGGTGGCACACGACCGGCTGCAGGTCATCGAGCGGTTCATCGGCTCGATCCACAGGCAACACGTTCCCGACGCGCGGTTGACTGCGGCGCACCGCCGACTGGCACGACTCGGCTTTTCGATATCAGACGCATCGTCTCGTGCGCGACGGCCTGAAGATGGTCGAGCGCGGCCATCGCCAATTGCTTCGCGCGCGACGGCGCCGCTCCTGAGGCTTCCCCCCGCCGCCTTGTCCACTTATTGCCAGGAGTTTGGCCAGGCCGCCCGCGGGGCGACTGTTTCCCGGTCCGGGAGACAGCCTTCGCCGCGGAAACCCCGTCCGTGCACGAGGTGCTGGCCGACAGCCGCTGTCGGGCCGGGGGGTCGCAGCCGAAGGGAAACATCTATAGGCTAGAAACGACGCCAACAAGGACGGCAAGAACATGGCAGGGGCACTCCTCAAGGACGGCGACAGGCCTGCCGACGATAACGCTGAAGGGAAAGCGACGAACAACACGCCCCCCATCGTGGGGATCGGATCATCGGCCGGAGGCGTGGCCGCTCTGCAGAACCTTGTCAGCAACATACCGGCGGACAGCGGCATCGCCTGGGTGCTTATCCAGCACATGGCGCCGGATCGGCCGAGCGAACTCGCGAGCATTCTTGCGCGCAAGGCAGACTTACCAGTGGAGGAGGTTACGCACGACACGCGCATCGAAGCTGACAGGATCTATCTGATCGCGCCGGGGCAAGTGATGACGATCCGAGAGGGCGTGCTGCGGCCAGCGCAGGACGGCGACCCGCTCGCGCGGCGCACCAGCATCGACGCCTTCCTTGTCTCGCTCGCTGAGGACCAGGGGGAGCATAGCGGCTGCGCGCTTCTGTCAGGGGCGGGCACAGACGGGACTCTCGGCCTCAAGGCGGTGAAGGAGGCGGGCGGGCTGACGCTGACCCAGACACTTCAGACGGCCGAATACGACAGCATGCTGCTGAGCGCCACGCGCACTGGCCTCGTCGATCGCGAGGCCGACGTCGCCGACATGCCCGGGCTCTTCGCCGACTTCCTCGTACGGCGCAAGCCCATCACGCGCGATGTCGAGGTCGAAGATGGCGAAAGGCGCGAGATCTGTGATGTGCTTCGCCGCGCCACCGGTCATGATTTCACCGACTACAAGTCGAGCACGATCGACCGGCGCATCCGCCGGCGAATGCAGATGCAGGGCATCGACACGCTGTCCGCTTACGTCGACCTGATGCGCAACGACCGCCGGGAGCCCGAGCGCCTGTTCCGCGATCTGCTGATCGGGGTCACCCAGTTTTTCCGCGATACCGACTTGTTCGCGGCGCTGGCCGCGAAGGTACTCGGCCCGATCATGGAGAAAAAGACCGAGGACGACGAGGTGCGCGTCTGGGTTGCGGGTTGCGCCACAGGCGAGGAGGCCTACAGCTTGGCGATCCTGTTTCAGGAGGCCCGGGCGCGGATGGAGAGCCCGCCGGAGGTGAAAATCTTCGGCAGCGATATCGACGAGGCCGCCCTGCATTTCGCCCGTATCGGCCGCTATCCGCACAGCATCGCCGCCGATGTCAACGAGGAGCGGCTGGAGCGGTTCTTCGAGAAGGAGGATGGCCACTACACCATCCGTCCGCTATTGCGCGAGATGTGCCTGTTCGCCCAGCACAACCTGCTGCGCGATCCACCGTTCTCGCGCATCGACCTGCTCTCATGCCGGAATGTGCTGATCTACATGAACCCGGGATTGCAGGAGCGGCTGATGCCGGTGTTCCATTACGCGCTCCGGCCCGGTGGCTTCCTGTTCCTCGGCCCTGCCGAGAACGCGGGGCATGACAAGCTCTTCGGTGAATTCGACCGGAAGCACCGTATCTTCCGCCGGATGGGCGAGACCGCGCGGCTGCCCGAATTTCCTATCGCCGGCGGTGACGGCAAGAATCGTCAGGAGATGCAACGGCAGGATGCGGCCACGAAACCTGCCGTAACCGATCCGGCATTCCGCACTGCGCAAAAACTGCTTGAGCGCTATACGCCAGCCTATGTTATCGTCGATGGCGATTTCGAGATCCTCGATGCTTCGACGGGCACCGGCGGTTTCCTCGAGCTGCCGCGCGGCCGGCCGAAGGCGAACCTGGCCGCGATGGCGCGCACCGAACTGGCCGTGGACATCAAGGCGGCCGTCGCGAAGGTGCTGACCTCGGGCGAGCGGTTCGTGCGCGACGATCTAATCGTGGGCCATGACGACGAGCGCCGTTACCTCACGCTGATCGTGGAGCCGCTGACCGGGGCCGACGCGAGCGAACGCCGTTGTCTCGTCGTCTTTCAGGCGGGAGCCGCCGCGATGGCGCAGACCACCGAGCGGGCAAGGCAGCGAGGAGGCGACGAGGAACTCGTGCGTGCACTGGAGCTGGAGCTTCAGACGACGAAGGAACGGCTGCAGAGCACGCTGGAGGAGTTGGAAACCTCGAACGAGGAACTTCGCGCCTCTAACGAAGAACTCTCGTCGGTAAACGAAGAACTGCAGTCCTCGAACGAGGAACTGGAAACCTCAAAGGAGGAACTGCAATCGATCAATGAGGAGCTTCGCACGGTCAACAATGAACTTTCGACGCGGGTCGAGGAGCAGAGCCGCGCCAACAGCGACCTGAAAAACCTTTTCTCCAACACCCGTATAGCGATGCTCTTTCTCGATGCGGAGTTTCGCATCCGCAACTTCACCCCGCCCGCCAAGCCGCTCTTCCGGCTGCGCGACCACGACATGGGGCGGCCGCTGGACGAACTCGCCGGCCGCGTCGAGCTCGGATCCCTGAAGGAGCAGGTGGCGGAAGTCATCCGCAGTGGGGAGCAGATTGAGAAGGAGGTCGAGGCGCAAAACGGCGAGCCCCAGACGCTCATCATGCGCATGCTGCCCTATCGCGACGAGAACGACGTGATTCAGGGTGCTGTTCTCACATTCATCGACATCACCGCGCGCAAGCGGTCTGAAGAGCGGCTCTCGGACATGGTGTCCGAGCTGAACCATCGGGTGAAGAACAATCTGGCCAGTGTGCAGTCCATGATCCGTCAGGCGGCCCAACACACAGAGACGAAGGATGAGATATACAAGGTGCTCACAGGCCAGCTACACGCGATGGCCGCGTCGCACGACATCCTCTCGCGCGGCGACTGGAAGGGCGCCAGGCTGCATGACCTTGTCGGCGCCGTCCTGTCCCCCTTCGTGGGCGAGGGGCTCGACGGGCTGAGCCTCCAAGGACCCGAGGTCCACCTGAAGCCTCAGGTCGTGGTCGGGCTCGGGGTGATCCTGCATGAGCTCGCCACGAACGCGTCGAAGTACGGCGCGTGGTCCACCGGGGCGGGACGCGTTTCGCTGAACTGGACTCGGGTCACGACCGACGGCGACGAGCTGAGGATCGAATGGGCGGAAAGTGGCGGGCCGCCCGTTGCGCCGCCGAAGAGCAATGGTTTCGGCCTCAACTTCGTCTCGCGGTCTACCCAGCACGAACTTCGTGGCACCTGCCAGCATGAGTTTCCCTCCGCTGGCTACCGCTGCGTTATAGTCGCGCCTGCGAAGGCCATGTTGATGGATCGCGATAAAAATCGCTGAGGCCCTCTCATCGCCGCGCGAGACCGAGCGCGTCGAGCGCAGCAAAGAGAGCGGCCTCCGTCAGCGGTTTGTGCAGAACCTGGCACTCTTTGAAGCGCTCGGGCACTTCCACCCTGGAATAACCGGTCGCGAGGATGAAAGGAACGCCATGCTCGTGAAGCAGATCGGCGACCGGCCAGACGCGCTCATCGCCGAGGTTCACGTCGAGGACCGCGCCGTCAAGGTTGTTCTGCCGCACTGCCAACAGCCCTGCCTCGACGTTGGAGACCGGCCCGACAGGCACGCAGCCGCACTCGCCGACCATGTACTCGAGATCCATTGCGATGAAGAGGTCGTCCTCGATCACGAGGATTCGTGGTTTTCGATTTTCAAGTGAACGCACGTCCCATTGCCCCCAAAGAAAACTAACCACTTCGCCCCAAGAAAGTTCCGACATCGTTTGGCCGGCCGTCGCTTCCAGGAACTGCAGTCGAAGGCCAACTTGGGTCTGCACATGGCTTTCGAAGTAAATGATTGAGCATGTTCGGTGGCTTCACCTGGAGAACGTTGGAGCCGTCCGTCTCCTCCGCCGGAGAAGCCGCAAGCCATGAGCCAGGCAATAAGCCGGTCCGCTTTCTCAAGGCCACCAGCAAGGCGAGACCGTCTGGCGTCGGCCCCATATGACATGTCCGCTATACAGGGGCGCTCAATAGCAAAAGCCGGTATTTGGAGCGCGTGTCTGGACCAGCTTCGATAGCATCCAGCAACGGCATTACCGGTCATCACGCGAAGCCGAGGCCGATCCCATCCGCGAGCGCCAGATGGATCCAGGCTCTGATGCTGCACATGTCGGGCCCCGGTAACATCTGCACGGCGAAACGGTCCCACATCATCCTTTCGGCGCAGATGATCCAATCGTCCCCGTCTCTCCATTTCACGGCGGGCACCAACGACCTCTCGAACGGACTGATCTGGCCGAAGGACGGCTGAAGTCTCGACAGCCTATGCCGCAATGGCGCGTCGCGCGTTTCTTCCTCTGGGCGAAGCCATTCCTCGCGCAACCAAGAAACGCGCGCCTGCGCCGTCCTGCGCTTTGCTGCGGTCGCAAGCGATGCGGCAGCGGTCGCCTCCGGCCTCATGATCGCCATCGAGGCCGCATGGTGCGGGCTCGGAAACGAGAACGGAGACTGAAAATGGCTACCATCGGCAGCTTCAAGAAGACCAATGCGAACGAGTTCACCGGCGAGATCGTCACCCTCAGCGTCCAGGCCAAGGGCGTGCGCATCGTCCCCGACACCCGGGCCAGCGGCGAGAACGCTCCAAGCCACCGTGTCGTGGTCGGCAAGGCCGAGATCGGCGCCGCCTGGTCCAAGCGCTCCAACGAGGGCCGCGATTATCTCGGGCTCAAGCTCGACGACCCGAGCTTCACCGCTCCCATCTACGCCAACCTCTTCGCCGACGAGGAAGGCGAGGGCCACAGCCTCATCTGGTCCCGCCCCAACCGCCGCAACGGCGAGTAACAGGTAGCCAGCCCGTTCGGCTTCGGCCGGACGGCTTCGGCGCCTGATACCGGGTTTCAGCGGTGAAGCCGCGATCAACTGCTCTTTCGCAACAGAATTCCATTATCGGGCAGTACTTCAATTCCAGCCTTGTCGAGCGCATTCACAATTGCTCACAGGCAGCACCTTCCCGACGCCCGCTTGACCGCGGCGCAGCGCCGGCGCCTTGGCCACATGCTGCGATGCCTCGATGGCCGGGAAGAGCATGCATCCCATTTTGAAGTCGCGATCGCCTTGTTCGGTCGGCGACTGCTCAGCACCGCCGACTGGCACGACTCGGCTTTTCGGTATCAGACGCTTCGCTTAGTGCGCGACGGCTTGAAGATGGTCGAGCGCGGCTATCGCCAATTGCTTCGTGCGCGACGCCTCATTCGTGAGACCGCTCCGGCGCCGCCTGGTCCACGCGTTGCCTGCAGGCCCAGGCATACGATTCTGAAGTGAACGGGAGCTTTGCGCCTTCATCTCGGCCATTGAGATAAACTTAGCTTCTGCCCAAACGCGGACATCCCGGGTGACATGCTGGAGGTTCGTCATGCGCCTGAAGCACCCGATGCGAAGTGGATCCCCATCCGCATTGCTAGGGTTCGGCGTCCTGTCAGTCCCCACGCCTGGTTCGCCGCCGACCAACTATTGAGCGCCGGGCGTCCATTCGGGCAGCGGCGCCAGGCTGCGGTTGAACTGCTTCCACCACATGGTCTCATCGATCTCACAGCAGGCGCGAAGCATGGCGTGCGCCTTCTCGAAAGCCTGGGTGGCGAGTTCATCGAATGTCATCCGCGCATCATATGGCACCGATACCACCAGTTCCTGGCCGGTCTGTGTGCCGCCTTCATCAACCTGAAGATAAAGCCAGACGACGAAATGCGCGCCCTGGCCGCTTGCGTCCGCATTGCCGATCTTGATGCGGTCGATTCCTGCTGCGGTGACTTTCATGCAAGGGCCCCTTCATTCGAATTCATGATGAAGCCGAGAAGTCCGCTGCGATCATGAAGGTTCCGAAGCCGTTGTCATTATGGTGAAGAGCCGGTTAGGCCCCCTTGAGCTTTCTTATGAACTTCACATAGGTTGGTGAAAATCAGGAATTGCTGAAAAATCAGGCCGACTGATCGCACCTAGTGCCGAACCTCGGTGGACACCGTTGGTCGGTTTACCTTTGAGGAGAGTGATCGCGGCCACCGGATGCAAAAAGAATACGGGCGACACTCGCCCGTATTCTCATAATTAGCGATGTTGGCCCCAAATGCATCTGCTGGACTTTTCGCACGCTGCCTTTTCAGCTTTCCGAGGAGACGTTACTCCCTCGCATGGGTCAAAATGCGAAATACCGGCCAATGAGCAATCGCTTCACGTAGTCTGCTGAAAAGCTTCCCTTCCATGCCGATGGCAGACCGAACTTGAACGGCAGCCCATCCGGCTTTCATGGTCCCGCCGACATGGCAATGGCAGACGATAGCGTGCAACTGCCAATCCGTAAGCTCGAAAAAGCGTTTCGCTTCGCCATAGGTATCGTTCTTCAATCCTTGCGCGCGCAATATCGGATCAGCGAAAGCGACGCTGAGCGCGGAGTCCAGGGACCGCGCCTTGTCACGCACGTCCAAGGTCATGTATTCCGTCCCAGGGAAAGCGGCGAGGCGCCGCTCGGGATTTCGCTCGAGCAGAATGGCCCAATGTTCCAAACGCTGCCCTCGCGTCATAGCCGGAAAGGATACTTCGACTTCCGCGACCTCATGTAGTTCTTCCAGTGTCTGATGTTTCATGGCCGTCTCCTGTTGGCGAGGCGCTCTGCCTGCAGAATGCACAGGTCGGAATGGGCCTCAGTCGTCCCTATGCAGGCGAACCAGCAGTGCGTCGGGAAGTTCCAATGGCGAGAAAATTTGACAGTGTGCCTGCTTCAATCTCCGCTGTCTGTGTGCCTTGGACCATCCCGCGCAACGAGCTACTGCGATGCTTCGACCAGCCGTCGGAGCAATGGGTAATCCTTCAGGTCCTTGTAAGGCGTGAGATCTAACTCCCCTGGCACGCACTGAAGCTGTTCTTCATCGATCGCTTTCTCGTGCCCCTTGATGACGCTTTGGTAGTGCCGCCAGGTCAGGCCAGCCCCTCTCACCGCATCTCTTTCGATGCGCGAGGCAATTTGGTGGGCGTGCAGATAATGAAGCCGCAACTCGTCCAAGAGAGCTTTTTCAACAATTTCGTGGCACACCAGAAATGGTTCGAGCCGCACGTCCTTGCCTCTCCACCTGATGGTGCGCGGCAGATGTCGGTCGATGTAAATCGTCCTTGCATCCGTGCTGTACCCAGCAATGTAGGGAATATCGAACTCGTGGCTGACCTTAACTCGTCGATGAAGTGCAGACACGACATCGGACAGGACCAGGTCGCTGATATCTTCAGAGCTATGACGGACCTCGTCGGCTAGTTTCAAGTCCGCTCCTGCGTTTTCCAGTCGAAGCGCCCGCCACGGGCGAGCGCTGCGCGATGATTTTTTACTTGTTGACGATGATGCGCTGCTTGTCCCGGTTTTGGGCGTAAGTGGCCTTGTCGTAGGCAGTCTGCGCCTCCAACTGGTCCTTGGTGAAGTTCGTGTAGAGGTAACGGTTGCCGTTCTTGTCGGTCATGAACTTGAGGTTCTCCATAGCGACCGCGACCTTCTTTTCGCCAATGCCCAGAAAGCCGCCTACATCAACGATTATTGCGTCGACCTTCTTGTCACCAGTCAGGATGACGTCGCCGATCTCGCCGACCTTCGCATCATCTGCGCCATAGACGTTGGTTCCGATCAGATTTGCCGCACTGATTTTGTCTGACGGCATTTCGGTCAGGGACGACTTGTCGATCGAGGCTGTCGAAGTCGTATCGGTTTTGCCGTTAGCCGCTTGGCCGTTAGTCGTCTGCGCCGTGGGTGCTGCCGCGGTATCATAAGCCTTCGTATCAAAATTGGGTTGAGCTTTGAGCTCATCCTTCGTCGTCTTTGCGACTAACCAGCGATCGCCCTTCTTGTTGACCCATTGAAGCTTGCTGAAATCATAGGCTACGTTCTTTTCCCCCACGCCAAGGAATCCGCCGACGCCAATGACGACGAGCTTGGCGTTCCCGTCCTTGTCCAGGACGATGTCATTGACATCGCCTATCTTCGTCGCGTCGTCGGCGGTACTGTCATAGACCGCGGCTCCCATGATCTTGGAGACGAGCTTGCCATCGGTGACCGCGGCAACAACCTCCGTCTGGGTAGCGGGGTTGCTGGGATTTGCGGCGTGAGCACCCGCCGTGCAGAGCGCCGTCGACATGAGAGCTGCCGTCGCGGCCGCAGCTAGTATCTTGCGGATCATTGTGAAATTCCTCCTGTTGCCTGGTCGATTGACGTCGGCAGCTGCCAACGCCAATTCATCCAACGGAAGGAACTGCCTTGCGTTCCGGGAGGAGGCCAATGGTCGCAACGGGCGCCGGACTGAAGGCTCATGCAGAACCTGCACGGGTTTACCGCCCCCCGCCACCAACGAGTCAAATGACCCGACCTGCAAACAGGATTACAACTGCCGTCGATGCCGGGGACCTAGCCTAATTGTCCGAAGAGGACGTTCCGTTATCGGCCGCAACGAGACGTCCGCAATATACGGCCGCTCAATAGCAAAAGCCGGTACTTGGAGCGCGTGTCTGGACCAGCTTCGATAGCATCCAGCAACGGCATTACCAGTCATCACGCGAAGCCGAGGCCGATCCCATGCGCGATCGCCAGATGGATCAGGCTCTGATGCAGCACATGTCAGGCCCTGGTGACATCAGCACCGGCGAAATGGTCCACATCAGGTCATTTACCCGCAGATGATCGCATCGTCCCGTCTTCCATTTCACGGCGGGCACCAAACGACCTCTCGGACGGGCTGATCTGGCCGAAGGACGGCGGAAGCCTTGATCGCCTATGCCGCAATGGCGCGACGCGCGTTTCTTCCCCTGGGCGAAGCCCATTCCTCGCAACCAAGAAACGCGCGCCTGCGCCATCCTGCGCTTTGCTGCGGTCGCAAGCGATGCGGCAGCGGTCGCCTCCGGCCTCACGATCGCCATCGAGGCCGCATGGTGCGGGCTCGGAAACAAGAACGGAGACTGAAAATGGCTACCATCGGCAGCTTCAAGAAGACCAATGCGAACGAGTTCACCGGCGAGATCGTCACCCTCAGCGTCCAGGCCAAGGGCGTGCGCATCGTCCCCGACACCCGGGCCAGCGGCGAGAACGCTCCAAGCCACCGCGTGGTGGTCGGCAAGGCCGAGATCGGCGCCGCCTGGTCCAAGCGCTCCAACGAGGGCCGCGATTATCTCGGGCTCAAGCTAGACGATCCGAGCTTCACCGCTCCCATCTACGCCAACCTCTTCGCCGACGAGGAAGGCGAGGGCCACAGCCTCATCTGGTCCCGACCCAACCGCCGCAATAGCGAGTGACCTGGAAGACGCCCCGCCCGGCACCGGGCGGGGCGTCTCCTGATGGCGCGGAAACGTTCCGCGGCGCCGGTATCTGACCGAGGTTCCGGTTACCGGGTGCGCGGCTTGATGCGCGATACCTCCGATCGACGCACGCGCCCGAGCCACCGCCTAAGGTCTCTCAGCGGTGCGAAATAGCGCCCCTCAATTGCGCACCTGATCATCGTGCCCTTGCTCCTCCATCCTGGCCATCGATCGCCGTTCAACCGCAACGGCCGGAAGGAGAAACCTCATGAACGCCGACGCCGCGCCACTGCCGCCGCGCTACCTGCGCACTTCTGAAGCCGCGCATTTCCTCAGTCTCTCGGCGCGCACGCTTGAGAAACATCGCACCTACGGCACCGGGCCTGCCTATCGCAAACTCGGCGGCCGCGTCGTCTACGCAGTCGACGACCTCCAGCTCTGGGTTCAGCGCGGCGCGATGACATCGACATCCGATCCGCATGGCTCGGTGCTGCCCGCCAAGCCTCAGGCCGCCCGCCTGATCCCCTATGCCGGGCGCGAAAGGCGCTGAGCCCGCTGATTTCCCCCTTGTCGGCACGACCACGTCAACCGTTGGAGCGCGAACAGCTCGACCTGTTCCAGGCGCTGCCGGGCGTGGTCGCGCCACGCGATGCGCAGGACCTCATGGCCTATCCCTTCTTCTCTCTCGCCAAGACCAGGCGCATCGCGCCGATCGACTTTCGCGCCGGCGAGGTGGCGATCCGTGTCGAAGCGATGCCCGATCACGGCATGGCGACGATCTGGGATGCCGATATCCTGATCTGGGCCGCGAGCCAGATCGTCAGCGCGCGGGACGCCGGGTTGCGCACATCGCGCCTGATGGCTGCGACGCCATACGAGATGCTTACCTTCATCGGCCGCGGCGTCTCCAAGCGAGACTATCTGCGCCTCAAGGCAGCGCTCGATCGCCTGCAGTCGACAAGCGTCGTCACCTCCATCCGCCAACCCCGAGGGCCGGCGCCATCGCTTCTCGTGGATCAATGAATGGCAGGAGCGCTCCGGCCGAGACGGCCGCCCGCTTGGCGTCGAAATGATCCTGCCCGATTGGTTCTATCGCGCTGTCATGGACGACGCGCTGATCCTGACGATAGACCGGGCCTATTTCGGGCTGACCGGCGGCCTGGAGCGTTGGCTCTATCGCCTGGTGCGAAAGCATGGCGGGCGCCAGCGCGCCGGCTGGCGTTTCGACATCAGCCACCTGCATCGGAAATCCGGCAGTCTCTCGCCGCTCAAGCGCTTCGCCTTCGAGCTGCGTGACATCGTGCGTCGCCAGCCTTTGCCGGGATATCTGCTGTTCACGGAGGTCGAAGCCAGCGGCCGTGTGTTGTTGGCTTTCGAACCGGCGCCGACGCCTGTTGACAGGATCGTGCCATCGGGAACCCGAGCTATCGTGCCATCGGGAACCGCTTCCTCGTGCTTTCGGGAACCGCGATCGGCCTTAAGGAACGGACCCGAAACGAAAAATCGCGCTCTTAACTTGGAGTCTAACTCTCAATCTAACTTTCTTGCGGAGCAGCCGCGCATCGATGGCGGGGAGCAGAAGCCGCGATTTGTCGGCCGCCGCGGTGGAGGCGACGCATGACGCGGTCTCCTCAATCGACGCCGCGCGCCGGCCTCACGACTGTGGAGCTGATCTGGATCGAGAAACGGATCGAGCACCGGATCCGCTTCGGACGCCCTGCCGATCAGACGATCATCGACAAGCGGCGCCGCGTCGTGGAATTCGCGCCGGGCAGTGTCTTTGCGTTCGTCCGCTGGGCGGCGAACGACTTTGGCACCGTCGTTTCGCGCATCGACATCGTGCGCGCCGTCTTGCCCGCTGAACCCTATCAGACGCTGCCTTACATCCGGCCAGGCGCCGAGATCCTGCTCAAGATCGCAGGCTGGGACAAGGTTGAGCGGGTTCTTCAACTGATCGATGCGATCGAGGCGATCGGCCTTGATCCGGTCGATGCCGCCCCTGACTATTGGCGTCAGACCCACAACCGGCTGGTTGCCGGCGGAACGCCGCGCGCCTATTCGCTCGAGCAGCACCGGGCCTTTCTGTTGCGCAAGCGAGCGACATCATGAGCCGCGCCGCTTGCATGGCCGTGACGCTTGCGGCCGTTGCCGCGATCGTCGCTCCAGCTGCTGTGGAAATGCCGCCGCTGCTGGTATGGAACGCATCGGCCAGCGCACCCCTCGGGCTCTATGCGATCCGGAGAATGGCCGTTCCAACGGCCGGCGCGCTCGCCGTCATCGAACCGCCGGAGACCGTTGCTCGGTTCGCCGCCGAACGCGGTTACCTTCCGCTCGGCGTGCCAATGCTGAAGCACATCGAAGCGCTTCCTGGACAGGAAGTTTGTTGCGTTGCTGGCGTTATCACGGTGAACGGGCTTGCCGTTGGCGTCGCGCTGGAACGCGACAGCAAGGGGCGCGCGCTGCCCGACTGGCAGGGCTGCCGCACCATTGTCGCCGCCGAAATCTTCGTCATGAACCGGAATGTCCAGGACAGTCTCGACGGCCGCTATTTCGGCCCGTTCCCGATGGACTCGATCGTTGGACGCGCGATGCCCCTTTGGACCGACGAGAGGGGCGATGGCCACTTCACCTGGCTTGCTCCCGCGAGCTGAAATTCAGCACCGCCAACAAAACGAAGGAGATAGTCCATGGCCGAGATCGGCGTCTTCCATGAAACGGAATCCGGTTACTCCGGACGCATTCGAACACTGCTCGTGGACGTCGCGCTGGTGCTTGTCCCGATCAGGACGTCCAACGGCAATGCGCCGGATTTTCGCATCCATATCGGCGATGGCAGCGGCCCCGAGGTCGGCGCGGCCTGGAAGGAAACCGGGCAGACGGCTGGCGACTATCTGTCCTGCCGATTGGAAGATCCGCTGTTTGGCCGACGCTTTCGCGCCGGTCTCTTCCGCTCCGATGACGGTTCCTGGTCGCTGCGCTGGATCCGGCCGAAATCGCGGCCGGAGCGTGCTCGATGAGTGCGCCATCGGCGCCGAAATATGCGAACGAAAGCCGCCCCGTCAGCTGGTTGCCTGATCGGAGGCAAGCACGTTGGCTTATCGCTGGCATGCTGATTTTCTGTCACGCGATGACGGAGGCCGTCGCACAGAGCGCCCCGGGGCCACGTATGCCCGCGGACGATCCATATGCCGCGCATATCGCCGAGGCGTCGCATCGCTTCCGTATTCCTCAGCTCTGGATACGGGCAGTCATGCACATCGAGAGCGCCCGCGACCCACGCGCCGTATCGCGAAAGGGTGCAGTGGGTCTGATGCAGATCATGCCTGAAACCTGGGCCGAGCTGCGTCTTCGTCACCAACTCGGCCGCGATCCCTACGATCCGCACGACAACATCCTTGCCGGCACCGCCTATCTTCGCGAGCTGTATGATCGATACGGTTCACCGGGGTTTCTCGCTGCCTACAATGCGGGGCCGGCGCGCTACGAAGCTTCCTTAAAGGGCCGCCCGCTGCCGGCCGAAACCCGCGCCTATGTCGCGAAGCTTCGCCCTTTGTCGGGCGGCGGTGATGCGACCGGCGCGCTCACCGCCAGCAATAGCAAGGCCGCTAGATGGAAAGCCGCGCCGCTGTTCACAGGACGGTCCGGTCAGCTAGCCGAGTCCGGTCTTTCGTCCGGAGAACACGCTGCCGTCGAGGTCTCGTCGTCACCGTTGGCGCGCGAACTTTTCGCGGCCGGTTCGCTGCCGCGGCAACTGTTCACCGGGTCCGACCTGCGGACATCGCAGCGATGACGAAGTGTCCGTCAGCTCGTGCGCCGGCGCCTCTTTGGACGTCGCAGGCTTTGAGGCGCATAGGCTACGGGGCAACAACCGAAGGATGGCAAGATAAAAGGGCGCACATTGTGCTGCGGTCGGTTGGTTGTATTTGCTGGGTATTTTGCCGTTTCCCGCACACTGCGGCGCCTCAGCGCAATGTGCTGGGAACAGGCAAATCATTGTATTTGCTGTACTTATGGCAAGGTGAGGGTAGGTGCCGTGCCCGATGAGCACGAGTTCCGTATCCGTCCGGGCCGCATTCGCTCGACGCGAACCCAATCGTCGCGCCCCTTCATCGCACAGGCGCTCGCGGCGGCGCAAAAGGCCGGCGGCGGCGTGTCGCGCTCAGGCCGGATCGGGACAGGCAACAGTTCGCGGTTCGGACGCGGCAGGGCAGCGAGCCTTCAGGCCAATCGCTTCCTCACCGGCCGCTCCCGCCTAGCCACGATCAAGACCCGCGTGGTTCGCCATTCGAAACGCGGCGCGCCGCTGGCAACCCACCTCAACTATCTGCGCCGCGAAGGGGTCACACGCGACGACGCGAGAGCCCGCATGTTCGGACCGGAGGGCGACGATGCGTCGACCACGGACTTCGTCGATCGCTGCAAGGACGATCGACATCATTTCCGCTTCATCGTCTCGCCCGAGGATGCCGTCGAAATGGCCGACCTGAAATCCTTCACCCGTGATCTCATGGGTCGCGTGCAGAAGGATCTCGGCACGACGCTCGACTGGATCGCCGTCGATCATTGGAACACCGACAATCCCCATGTCCACGTCATCCTGCGCGGCCGGGCCGACGACGGCCAGGACCTGGTCATCTCGCGCGACTACATCAGCCGTGGCATGCGCGATCGCGCCAGTGACCTCGTCACGCAGGAGCTCGGCCCCCGGTCGGATCTTGAGATCCGCCGGCACGTCGAGCGGCAGGTCGAGGCCGAGCGGTGGACCGGGCTCGACCGCCAGTTGCTCCGCGACACAGGCGAAAGCGGTGTCATCGATCTCGCGCCACATGCTGATCGCCAGCCTGATGAATTCATTGCGCCGAAGATCGGGCGGCTGCGCAGGCTGGAAATGCTCGGCCTCGCCGAACAGCTCGGTCCTGGCCAATGGATCGTCAGCAAGAGAGCCGAGGCGACGCTACGCCAGATGGGTGAGCGCGCCGATATCATCAAACGCCTGCATCGCGCATTCTCGGCCCGCGACATCGAACGCGCGAGGGCCAGCTACGTGCTGGCCGCAGAGAACATCGGCGAGACGATTAGCGGCCGTCTGATCGAGCGCGGACTGGATGACGAACTGAGCGGCAGTGCCTATGCAATCATCGATGGCATCGACGGGCGTTGCCATCACGTGCGGCTCGCCGATCTCGAGGCGGCGGGCGATGCTGCGCCGGGCGCGATCGTCGAACTGCGCAAATTCGAGGACGCTCAGGGTCGGCGGCGGCTGGCGCTTGCCGTGCGCTCCGACCTCGATATCGACAGACAGGTGGTTGCTGAGGGGGCGACCTGGCTCGACCGGCAGGCGCTTGCCCGTCCCGCGGCGGCTCTTTCCGACGGCGGCTTCGGCGCCGAGGTGCGCCAGGCGCTTGACCGGCGCGCCGAGCACCTGGTCGGACTGGGGCTGGCGGAGCGGCGGCCGGGCGGGACCGTCTTTGCCCGCAACTTGATCGACACCCTGCGCCGAAGGGAGCTCGAGGCGCTGGGCGGCAGGATCGCGGCCCAGACCGGCCGTTCGTTCAACCGTGCCGCACCTGGCGAGTCCGTGTCCGGTACCTACAGCCAGCGCTTTGCGCTTGCGTCCGGCCGCTTCGCGATGATCGATGATGGCCTCGGGTTCCAGCTCGTGCCCTGGACGCCTTCGTTGGAACGCCATCTCGGCAATCACGTCTCCGGTGTTGTTCGCGGCGACGGCGGTGTCGATTGGAGCTTTGCCCGCAAGCGCGGGCTAGGCCTCTAGCAGCTGAAAGGATGGCTCCTGCCATGTCCGTCGCGAAAATCCTTTGGGAGCAGATACTCACGGTTTTCCTGAGCGTGGTGCTGACGACTTGGACGGCGACACAATCGCGGCATGGAGACTTGGCGTTCGGCGGCACCTCGGGCCGCACTGTCGGTCGCGCCGGCTTGCCCGTCAACTTGTGCGCCTGCGCGCGTGCAGGAGGCGGGCGAACGCTATGAGGCCTTCGTCACGGCGCGAGACGGTCTGGCGAAAGGGGCGAAGCTGCGCCAAGAGATTTGGGAAGATACGATCCGGTGTACCGAGAACAGGCAGTCTTAGCTGCGCCGCAGGGTATGTCGCTATCGAATGTCCGGTTGGGTGGCCCTGAGTTCTTGTCGGGCCGCCCTCTCGGCTTGATCAGCGTGTCTCGACGAGGATTGCCCCGCGCCTGACTATCGCCGACCTGACCGACTCGACGAGCTGCGCGGGAAAGTGACGTGGCAACGACGAAATCACGGCCTCGATCCGCCTCTCGGCATTTGCGGCGATGTCTTCGAAAATCTTGCGCATCAGGGGCGCCCCCACGCCGGAAATGTCTGCGGTCTGCATGAAATGGCGGGGCACAATTTCATGCATGGAATAATGCCGGCTGTTGCCCGCAGACATCGCCAGCTTGAATTTCTTGCGGGGGATCTGTCCAGCATCAAGGCTGGGCTGCGCGGTCAGCACGTCGTAGAGCGGCGTCATCCGAAACCGCCCGCCGGGCCCGAGAAAAATGCTGAAGTTCTTCGCGTGACCGTCGGTCGCGCCAATGAGCCAGAATATTATGCAAGCACGCAAAAACAGCGAGATGTCGTCTTCGGGCCTGTCACTGCCCTTAAGAAGCTCGATAATCGACGGCATGCCGGGACCGCCCTCTGACTGGTACTTGCGTGTTGGCGGGACCGACAGTGCTTGACACATATCCTCCTGTGGTAGGCGCATGAGACGGCCATCCCTGGCCCACAACCGGTCGAACCGCTCGACGATCAGCGTACGGCGCTCCCCGAAGTCGGCGATCTCAGTTCTGGCGGCGGGAACGCCGAACGCGTCGATCAGCTTAAGGCACAGATATTCGTTCTCAACGCTGTTGGAGAGATCGATGCCATTCGGCAACCTGCCGATCTGCGGTTTCAGGATGTGGGTGGTCGCCGCCGTGCCGACCGGCTTGTACCAGCGTCCGTCCTTGCGTAGCAGCGCCGTCTTTTCCTGGGCGCCGGCGATCGAGATGCGGAAATCCTCATCCTCGCCGAGGCCAAGCGGGGCGACAGCGAGGTTTGCGATTATCCCGGCAATCTCCTTTTTGCTGACCGGCTTGCCTTCGCTGCTACCAGGGCTGCCGGGATCGACGCCATCAGGCAGGAATTGCAATGCGCCGACGCAGTCATGGCCGAGGGCGGCAAGCATGCTGTAGGCGTCGGTGCCATCTGCGCCGACACGTTCGGCAATCCGCTTGCGGATGGCGTCATTGTCGGGAAGCAGGTTGTCGAAGACGTTGACTACAGGCGCGCCGATATAGCGGTCCTCCCGCAAGGGAAGCGAAAGCGAGACAGGGAAGGTACCGTGCCAGTCCAGCCATTCGCGGGCATATTGAAAGTCCACGGCGCCGGTGGATTGCCTGCGCAGCACGCCCACCAGCCGACCGTTCACGAAGACATTTAGCGGCGTGTGAGCCGGCCGCCGCGCCATCAGAACAGGTCCGCGATCTCGGTCGCGCTGCTTTTGCTGCGCGGGCGAACGACGAGTTCAAGGTCGAGGGCGGAGAGCGCAGCCATCAACGTACTGAGCTGCACTGCCGGCTCGCCGGCTTCAAGGCGAGACACGGTGGCCTGACGCAGATGGATTTGGCTGCCAAGCATCTCTTGCGTGAGATCGGCTTGCCTGCGGGCGCGACGCAGAATGGCGCCGAGTTGCTTTTCGTTGCGAGCGATCTGGTCGGTCATGACGGTCTCCTGGAGCTTATATATACGCGATCGCGTATGGTTATGCAATATACCTGATCGCGTATAGATGTGCCGTATACGCAAATGCGTATATAAATCATATATACGCGTTCGCGTATGGCGTCTGCTAATCAAATGCGCAGTCCAAGAGGACGGCGCCCTCGCTCGCGCCCCGGGCTCTTGGGCTTCCCGATTCCCTGTCTTCCTTGCCGACAGTACGACACGACGCGATCGGCGTGAGCCCGCTGTTGAATCTCGCGCCAACCTTGCTGACCTCTCGGCACAAGGAGAAGCGAATGTCGGGAACGAAAGTCCTTTGGGGACCGATTGTCGTGGTCTTCCTGATCGTGCTCCTCACGATCTGGGCCTCGACGCAATGGTCGGCCTGGCAGCTGGGCTACCAGGAACGGTTGGGAACGCCTTGGTTCGTCATTGACGGCATGCCAGTCTATTATCCGCCCGCCATCTTCTGGTGGTGGTATTTCTACGACGCCTACGCACCGGCCATCTTCGCGCGCGGCGGTCTGATTGCCGCCTCGGGCGGCTTCATCGCGATCGCCGTAGCGATCGGCATGTCGCTGGGGCGTGCTCGCGAGGCGACGAAGGTCGCGACCTATGGCTCCGCGCGCTGGGCCGAAAGGAGCGAGGTGCAGGCGGCAGGCCTGCTTGCCCCCGACGGCGTGGTGCTGGGGCGCTATGGAACTCACTATCTGCGCCACGACGGGCCTGAGCATGTGCTTTGCTTTGCGCCGACGCGTTCGGGAAAGGGTGTCGGGCTTGTTGTGCCTTCGCTGCTGACCTGGCCTGGCTCGGCGATCGTCCATGACATCAAGGGCGAGAATTGGGGTCTGACCGCCGGCTTCCGTGCCCGCCACGGCCGGGTGCTGCTGTTTGATCCGACCAATGCAAGGTCGGATGCATACAACCCTTTGCTCGAGGTTCGCCGCGGTGAATGGGAAGTCCGTGACGTGCAAAACATCGCCGACATCCTTGTCGATCCGGAAGGCTCGCTTGAACGGCGCAACCATTGGGAAAAGACGAGCCACGCGCTCCTGGTCGGCGCGATCCTGCATGTGCTCTATGCCGGACCGGACAAGACGCTTGCCGGCGTAGCCGCCTTCCTGTCCGATCCCAAGCGGCCGATCGAATCGACCTTGGCCGCGATGATGACGACGCCGCATCTGGGGGAGGGCGGTCCGCACCCGGTCATCGCCAGCGCTGCCCGTGAGTTGTTGAACAAGTCCGACAACGAACGCTCCGGCGTGCTCTCGACCGCGATGTCCTTCCTTGGGCTCTATCGCGATCCGGTGGTGGCGGAGGTGACGCGCGCATGCGGCTGGCGCATCGCCGACCTGGTCGCCGATCCTCGTCCGGCGACGCTCTATCTCGTTGTTCCACCCTCCGACATCAGCCGTACCAAGCCGCTGATCCGTCTCATTCTCAACCAGATCGGCCGCCGTCTGACCGAGGATCTGCAGGCCAGGACGGATCGCCATCGATTGCTTCTGATGCTGGACGAGTTCCCGGCGCTCGGGCGGCTCGACTTCTTCGAATCCGCGCTCGCTTTCATGGCCGGCTATGGGTTGAAAAGCTTCCTGATCGCGCAGTCCCTCAACCAGATCGAGAAGGCCTACGGGCCGAACAATTCAATTCTGGACAACTGTCATGCGCGCGTCAGCTTTGCGACCAACGACGAGCGGACCGCCAAGCGTGTTTCCGATGCCTTGGGCACGGCAACCGAGCTGAAGGCGATGAAGAACTATGCCGGTCACCGGCTCTCGCCCTGGCTCGGTCATCTCATGGTGTCGCGCTCGGAGACGGCGCGACCTTTGCTGACGCCCGGCGAGATCATGCAATTGCCGGCAGGCGACGAGATCGTCATGTTGGCCGGCACGCCGCCGATCCGGGCGAAGAAGGCGCGCTATTTCGAAGACCCGCGGTTGCGGGAGCGCATTCTGCCGCCACCGGCTGTCACACCTCGAGCCGAGCCGGAGCCTGACGATTGGACGGCGCTTCCGTTGCCGCTCCCGCCATCTGGTACGGCAGCCGCAACTGCCGTGGCGAAAGTTCAGGAGGAATCGACCGAGTCCGAATTGCGACGTCAGCCCGAGCTCGATCGACTTCTCCCGGCTGCGGCGGAGCTGCCGCCCGTCAACGAATTCGAGATCGAAGCGCCTGACGAGACGGATGATCTCGCATCGAGCAGCAGCCGGATGGCTCGCCTTGCTCGGGGCGTGGCGCGTCAGATCGCGCTCGATCCGGACGACGGCATGGAGCTGTGAAGGTCGTGACAGCAAGAAAGAAGAAGGTCCAAATTTCCGTCTATCTCGACCCTGCCGTGATGGCCTCGCTGGTCGACTATGCCGCCCGGCGCGATCGCTCGCAGTCGCTCATCGCTGAAGCGGCGATCGCCTCGTTCCTCTCTCCGGATGCCGACGCGCAACGGGAGGCGGCGATCTCCAAACGTCTCGACCGGATCGATCGCCGGATCGCGCGGCTAGAGCGCGACGTCGGCATTTCGGTTGAGACTCACGCGGTCTTCATCCGCTTCTGGCTTGCCACCACTCCGGCCTTGCCTGAACCGCTGGCCCAGGCGGCGCGCGCCAAGGCAAGCGAGCGTTATGACGCCTTCGTCTCCGCGCTTGGCAGGCGGCTGGCCAAGGGACCGAGCTTGCGGCAAGAAATCCCCGAAGACATCGAACCATCCAGCGATCCTGGGCGATAGTGATGTGGGGGCCTGCGGGCGGAGGCGCCGCCCGGGCTGGCGCAGCGCCGTTAGGTCCTGTTGATTGCTAGACGGCTTCCCGTTGCTGACCCGATCAGTTGGCGGCTCCGCACAACTGCGATGTTGTCAATCCTGGCGGCACGTTTTCCGTGGGGCCGAATCCGTACTTCGCCATGATGGTGGCAATCGTGCCGTTCGACATGACCTTGGCCAGCCCCTGATTGTAAAGGTCGCGCAGGTCACCATCATCCTTCCTGAACGCGATCGCGACGTAGCTGATCGACTTCTCGTCGGTCGTGAATGGGTTGGCGCGCTCCAGATCGGGGTTCTTTTTGCCGGCCAGCAGCCCGATGACCGTCGGGGAAGAAAACACCGCGGCGTCGATGCGGCCGGCGCGCAGTGCCGCGATGTTGGTCTCGATGTCGGGAAACTGCAGGATGCGATCGGCAGGGACGCCCTCGGCGATGGCGTTCTGGATGACGTTGCTGCCGCGGCCGCCGCCCATGATGGTATCGGATTTTTTGGCAAGATCCGCATAGCTATGGATCGCCTTGGGATTGCCGGCGAGTACGATCGCCGCGTCGTTCTGCCTCAGGTCGGGAGCGCCGAAGGCGACCTGCTGGCACCGCGGCGGCGTTATCGACAAGCCGGACGCCACGGCATCGAAACGCCCGGCCATCAAGCCAGGAATCAACGCGCCGAACTCGGTGACCTGGAAGTCGATCTGCTTGACGCCGAGGTCGGCGAACGCTGCTCTGAGCAGCTCCGGATGCCAGCCGAGCAACTCGCCGGTTTCTTCCTTCTTGTAGCCCCATGGCGCGCGGTTGTGGATGCCGATCACGATCCTGCCCCCTCTCAAGACGCGTTCCTTTGTCGTTTCCGCCGTGGCCGGCAGCACAGATCCAACAATCGCGGCATAGGCGATGCAGGCCAGGCCAATGGCGGCCGATCTGGCTCGAAATTTCATCGTGCAGTCCTCCCGTGAGATTGAGTTGCGCGCAGGGGGTTCGGCCCCAGCCCTTCAACGCTACGTTGAGGGTCGCCAATGCGTCAATATAGATATACAAGATATGTACAAAATATTGCCGACGCGAGGCAGCGAGAGGCGGCTCACCGCTGGATTGGCCGTTGAGCGGATAAGGCTCGGCGCACGATCATCGCCTACAAGGTTTCTAAGAACTTCCAGAGGTAGCAGCGAACCGCGCCGGCGGCGGGGATCATATTCAATTTTGCTAAAATCTTCGGAACCGATTGCTCCGGCCCGGTTTGAATCCCGGTTCAGGAGTTCGAGTGCATGCGTAAATTGACCGGTCACCTCGCCTTCATCGAGTTCCAATCACCGACGCTGGTCGAGAGCGCTCCTGCCGATACGGACTGGCTGCACGAAATCAAATACGATGGCTACCGGACCGAGCTTATCGTTGAAGGTGGCGCGGCACGTGCCTTCACCCGTCGGGGCTATGACTGGTCGCATCGGTACAAACGGATCGTCCAGGCGGCGGCGAACCTATCGGTCAAATCCGCAATCCTCGACGGCGAAGCGGTCGTCCTCGGCAAGACTGGCTTGCCGGATTTCCAGGCTCTCGAGCGGGAGCTGGCAAACCCGAGCTCGCCGAAGCTCATGTTCTTTGCGTTCGATCTTTTGTACCTCAACGGCCGAGACATTCGACAGCAGCCGCTGATTGAGCGCAAAGCTGCTCTGCACAGGCTCCTGCAGGAAACGGCTCCAACGCTGACCTTTGTCGAACACCTGGACATTAGCGGCAAGGACGTGTTCGACCATGCCTGCCGCATGGGCCTGGAGGGGGTGGTCTCAAAGCGGGCTGACTCTCCCTACCGTTCCGGTGTCCAAACGAGCTGGCTCAAGGTGAAGTGCGTCAAGAGCGACACGTTCCCGATTGTGGCTTTCGTCGAAAAGCTTGGCGCGCAGCCGCGCCGCGTTGCTTCCCTGTATATCGGCAGATGGGAGGGCGAGCGGCTGCTTTATGCTGGAAAAGCGCAAAGCGGCTATACGCTGGAGGCAGCCCGGCGAGTTCGCGAGCGGCTCGATCCGCTCATCATCAGCAAATCGCCTCTTTCGGAACCCATCAAAAAGCCTAAAGCAACTTGGGTGCGGCCGGAGGTGCCGGCTGAGGTGCAATTCAGTGGCGTGACCGACCGGGGTATCTTGCGCGAGGCGGTGTTCAAGGGATTGCGCGAGGATCTCGCTGTGATCCCAGCGAAGCCGCCGTCGCTCTCCAAGCGCAGGTTGGAGAGCCAACATGGCGTTCCTGGCGAGAACATTCTCCAGCTGCTACCCGATGCGGTTGCACCTTCCAGGGAAGAGCTTTTGGGCTACTGGCGGCGGGTGGCCGACCGAGCGTTGATTCATCTGGGCCGAAGACCATTGAAGCTGGTTCGCCATGCGTACGGGGCCACCTTCTATCACAAGGGGCCGCTGCCGCCGATCCCTGCGTCGGTGCACCAGCTGCGGGTGCAAAAACGCGAAGGTGGCGAAGGTGTCCGGGTTTGGGTGGATGACCTTGACGGACTGCTCGGCTTGATCGAAATGGATGTCATCGAGCTTCATCCTTGGAATGCCACGATTGACGACATTGAACATGCCGACCGGCTTGTCCTGGACCTCGACCCTGGCGAGGGCGTCTCCTGGGATGCGGTGATCGAAGCCGCGCTGTCGCTACGCGCGATCTTGGAAGCAACTGGCTTGGACAGCTGGCCGAAGCTCACCGGCGGCAAAGGTATTCACTTAATGGCACCGCTCGCCGCGAAGATGACTCATGACAGGGCGCGGCAACTGGCCAAATCGCTGGCCCAATGTCTCGTTGATGCCGATCCTGACCGGTACCTGTTGTCAGCCGACCCGGCAGCACGGAGAGGCCACATTTTTCTAGATTACCTTCGCAACGGCCGAGGCAATACCGCAGTTGGTGCGTTCTCACCTCGATCGCGGCCCGGCTTTCCGATTGCGCATCCAGTTACATGGAAGCAGGTTGAAGTCGGCATTAGGCCGGACGTTTTCACCATGAGCCATCCGTTTAGAGCCGCTGCTCAAACGGCGGCTCGACTGTAAGAAAGAGCACGGCAGGGTCCTGTCGATGACGTCCGCGTCGCATTCGAGGCTGCGGCGCGCTAGGAAGGGATGGTTTCGATCGAAAGAAAAGCCCGTCGCAGCTAATGAGCGTAAGCGACGGGCTTTCCGGGACGAAAGAGCAGCTACACCTCGGCGGATCGACTGCTTCGCTTAAATCATCAAATCGTGAATGCGTTCTATGATGGGACACTTTTTTGTTCGATGCCTTGGGAACCAAATCCGAGTTTGAAAGTTGCGGCCGCTGGGGGAAAAGAGATTCCCAGCCAATGTCAGACAAAAACCAGACGATACCGATCGTCCAAAAGCTCGTTCAAGAAACCGGTATTGCTGAGGCGCAGGCCTACGAGCTTGCCCTCCTAATTGGTATGAATTGGAACTCGCTCGTGCGAGAGGCGAAGCTCATTCGCGCTGCGGCAAGGGCCGAGGTCGCCCAGGACGGGCCGCCTGTCGAGAATTGACGCGCTAGGAACCGAAATATTTTTCCTGACCACCAGTCCGCCGGTCACGTAGAGGCTTAGAATCTGATCAGCCCATTGTGCTGGAGGACATACGGAAGGATCAGGACCATTCCGATCCCACATACCCATAGGATGGCTTTGTTCATTCCGATATCCGTTGAAGGCCACGCCGAACATTATCGATCCGTCAGCCATAGTGAAGCTTCGGCTTGCTTTCGGTGCCGGTAAATTGAACGCCGATCCTGTCGTTCTTCCGCCAGCGTATCACGCACCGGTAAGCGATCCCATCGACCGGGACATAGAGTAGAAATTCTGCCGGGACCCTAGTGTCGGCCGGCACTTTCAATTCTGCTCCAGCCGCGTGTTGATTGCGGATCGTGCACGTGGTTTCCGAGTTAGTAATGCTGGTGATGATCGTCGCGCCCTTGAGAACACGCTTCCGATGTTCGCGACGGTGGTCCTTTTCCGACAACGTGGATTCCTCCGGGCATAATCAGCGCCGATCGACCCCGAAGCCGCCCCTTCTTATCACGAACGAACCGCGGACGGCGAAAAGCCCGCCGCGTTGTCGCAGCGGACTTCCAACCGGCTGGAGGCCGGAGAGTGTCACAACGGGCCTCCTGCCTGTTCACACTTCCGTCCTGCAGGCCAGACTATCGGCGCGAAATCATCAGGCACAGTTGGCGCAGGTCCCGATCGTAGCTGTCCTGACTGCCCAGCACATCGACACAACGATTTTTCATCCGAGCCAATTGAGTGCCAGACAAGCCAGAGACAGCGCTGGCCACCTTGGGACTCGTCGGGTTAACCGGGCTTGTCAGGCCGCTCGGATTGGTTCCTACCCCGACCCCGGCAGTAACGCCGTTGCCGACCCCAACACCAACTCCGATGCCCGTCCCACTGGTGCCGCCTACCGTAGCGCCTAAGCCAGCCGTGACGCCGCTCGCACCGCCCACTGTCACCCCAGCGCCTGCGTTCACCCCGTTAGAGCCGCCTAGGGAAGCACCAGCTCCGGCATTGGCACCACTTGATCCGCCAATGGAGGCACCGAGCCCGGCGTTCACCCCATTGGAGCCGCCCAAAGAAGCTCCAGCCCCGGCGTTGACGCCATTTGATCCGCCAATGGAGGCACCGAACCCGGCGTTCACCCCGTTGGAGCCGCCCAAGGAGGCCCCAGCCCCGGCATTAACACCTCCACTGCCGCCGACTGATGCGCTGACGCCAATTCCGGCTGCATTTGCGGACACGCACATAATCGCGATGACAGCACCACCCGCGAAAGTTTTAGCAAGTTTTCCGAAGACGCTGGCCATAACATTCTCCTGTCGTTGCTTTGAGCACCTGCAACAAGCCATTTGCCGTTACTCAAATTAGTACGCCCCGAGGTACGGAGGGTTTCCGCGCAGAAGCATGAGCCGCAAGATATGGTTTCTCAGCGGTTAACAATATACTCGGAGTTTTAATGTCCTCGTCGTACTACCGCTGCCAAGCCGTTGTCCTCCGATGTTGGCTTGGCGGCATGGCGGGGAGGGTTGGTGAGATTGCGGGCCTGACGAACCCAAACTGCGGCGGCCGACGGCGTGGAGATCAGGGGAATCGCTAACCTTCGAATGGCGAGTCATGTTCGCCAATGCTGCGAGCCGCGCGTTGCAGGTCGAGCGGCGCTTGGCTTAGCCATGATGAATACGCACATTCAACTCACGTAGATTGAAATGCCAACATATTCCGGAACGGCCCACCGCGGACCCGCTCGAGAGCATCACCGTGTCGAGCGAATATGTTTACGTCCCGCTGGGTCGGGTGTGTGGAGCAGCACTCGGTTTCGGCCGGTTTGCTTGGCCAAATAGAGTGCGGCGTCCGCTTTACCCTGTAGCTGCTCCGGTGAAATGGCTTCGTCAGCGGTCTGAACTGCAACTCCAATGCTGAGAGTGACGCTGCGCGAGACGCGCGATCCTGGGTTGGGCAAAGCGGCGGCCTCAACGCTCTTACGAACCCGTTCAGCCACCGAGACAGCCTCTTCCTCTGTCACCCCGGGCAGCAGCACGAGGAACTCTTCCCCACCGTAGCGGGCAACATGATCTCGATCGCGCCTGACGTTTTCCTGGATAATGTTGGCGACCTCCACCAGACAGCGATCGCCCTCGGCATGGCCGAGGTGATCGTTCAGCTTCTTGAAGTGATCAATGTCGCACATCAGCATCGCGGCCCCGTCGAGGCAGCGTTGGTCGGTTCCCCACAGATGGTCGAGCGTTTCCGTCATCCAGCGCCGGTTGGCGATGCCCGTGAGCGGATCAGTCTTCGCCAGCAGTTCCAGCCGATCGTTCGCCTTAGCCAATTCGGCGACCCTGCGCCGGTCGCGCAACTCAAACAGGAAAGTCTTTTGAGCGAGAATTGTCATGATGCGACGGGCTGCAACCGTCGCGAACAAACCGCTGGCGAAGAACAGCGTTCCATCGATCGCGCTGCCATGCTCAATGGCCGGATTCTCCACCTGAAACACGAGATACAGTCCGAGCGCCAGCGCCGCGATCGCGACCGTCCAGGCCAGCGGGATGCCGAAGATGATGATGGCTGTAATGGCTACGAACAGCATGACGTTCAATTGCCGTTCATAGAACTCGCCGCCAGCGGCTACGCCGACCAAGGCTACCGACAGCAAAATCAGGAACATACCTGTAATCAGCGAACCCCCTTCGAGCCAGGAAGGGCGCGGCTTCCGCCATACGAGCACCACTGCGATGACGGCAGGGGGGATAATGGCTCCGGGCAGGAGCATAGATTGCGCGGTTGCGGTTGGGAGCACCAGCATGTTGAGCGCTAGCGTTAGCACATCCAGCACGGCCACCCAGATCATCCAGGCACGGATGATCTTCGCCGTTTGCGGCCAGACCCGTGCCCGAAACAGACGCCTGACCTCACCTTTGAGGCGGATGTCGCGCGTTCGGCGCGCCAGAAGCCGGTCGACTTCAGCAATTAAGGCAGGATCATCCTGCACGTCGATGTGCGTAAGATCTGACACAGTCGAGAGGCCTTACGCTTTCTCCTGATCACCCATTCGGACCCCACCCGGAGTTCCGTACAGCCCAAGCGTGTCAAACTATCCTGAAGATTTCATTTCCAGGCGTGGTGTGTTCCAAGAACCTGGGCTGCAGCCAAGGACGTGGGCATCCGGCTGGAAGCCTGACCGGCGCACCGTGCTCTGCGCGAGATCAACTCTTGGATCTTGGTGTCTCGCGTTCGAGAGTCCCTCGGTCGTTCGTGTTCTGAGATGGCGCGTAGCCGCGCCTTAGGTTTCCGCAGCGGTTTTTTGCTTTGCGTCAAAACATCAAATGAGATTAGTTTCTCATGTATTCCGCTCAGGGAGCTCTGCATACCGATTCCTCAAGGAGCTAACCAAGCTGGCGTGTTCAGTTCGGCCGAGATCGCCTTGTTGGCACGCGTGCTCGAAGATTGAAACCGATGGTCAATCGCTTCAGCGACGTGAAGCGCTCGCGTCTCGCGTTATAGCAAGCTATCAGGCAGGCATTAGAGACGAGGAAGAACTGGCGTCGGAAGCTACCGCTCGGACGCTAATGGCCATACCTAGGAGGCCAAATATTGGCAGGTGCCTGGACTAGGCCTTCTTGGCAATTCGGAGCTTTGAAAGCAATTTCCACAATTCCGTCTCGTCAGTGATTCCCTTATCGAAGGCTGCGATAACTTCGCACGCAAGGCATTCCCTCTGCTCCTCGTCTTTGAGGGCCAGACGTCGCTCTCTGCACAGTTGGTCGAATACCCTCTGAAGGATGTCGAGATCGCAAGGCGCGTATACGCCGCTGTATTTCTTGAAGGCCACTGCGCTTCTGTCCCCCCGGACCCGAGCAAACTGAACTGTATGATCGCGCTCCCTGCCAAACTTGGGCGCTAGTAATCGCATGCCGCGTAATCCGAACGAGTGGCGATATTTGGCCCTTCTGCCGCCTATCGGAACCGCTCCAAATCTGGACCCGAGAGCATGCTTTTGTTGCGCTCAGCCGCTCTAGCGATTGCGGCATCGATCTCGTGGCGTATTGGGCCTGATTCCAGCGTTGCGCCAAAATTTCATATCTTCAGCGAGTTGAATGATCCACGTCGAATTCACGCGGCCTCCCTCGTCCACGCGTGACCGCCAGAAAGCCGCTGGAGCAACTGGCCATACCGTCGAGCCAGGTTCCTCTCGGCGTCAAGCAACTCGTGCTCCCCAGTCAAGCCGTTCATAAAAAGCTTGAGCAAATGGGACGCTAAGCGTTCCCCTTGTTCCGAAGCGGATAAAATGCCGCGCTCAGCGCAGATCGCCCGAAGAACCCGAGCTAGCATCTCGATTTCGCTCGCGTCCAAAAACCGACCTGGATACAGCATGACGTCCGCTCCCGAAAAGCCCGTTGATCCAGCGTTTACGCGACGTCAGGTACGGCTCGCGATTACCTATGATAGTCTCATTCTTTTTTTCCGATCTAATGCCGCCAAGACTCCTGTTCCGGGCGAGAGGCCGTTGGAGCAGGATCAATTCTGTCCATGCACGCAAACCGCGATGCAAAGGTTCCGGGTGCACAAACTATCGGTGACGAGACGATGATGCCTTCTAGAGCTCACGAAAACTCCCTTGAGCAGGGAGGTGACGCAGCTCTCGCCAAGACTCGACTTCAGCAATTTCAGTGGTGCGCAAGCTTAGAACGGTTTCTTCATGCCCCGATAACATGTGTTATTCCGCGGGAACAGGTCACGGCCTAGCTTGAAGGTTCAGGAAAGGCACAGTGGCATGCGGGGAGGCACCATGAATTTCGTGAGAAATGGCGTCGGTCCGTTTGAGGCCGCCATGGTCGCGGTCATGACCTTAGCGGCGATCGGAATCATACTCGTCATTGTCCTAGGGATTTACTGAATTTCCCTCCGTCCGTTCATCGTCAGATCACGAATGCCCGCCAGTCACGCCAACGCAACAGCCCGATCCCACCCGCACAATCAAAGAAGATCAGGACGTCAAGGATCGCGTCTGTGCGCTCCGGCACCCGCCTACATGGATTGGCAACCGCCGGGGGGCGGTGCAAGCGCGAACGCCGCTTAGAAATCAACGGATGAGCGGAACGACATCGAACGGCGTCGTTACCGGGCGTTGCGAATCATACCTCTTTGGAACCACGCTTATGCCGATTACCTCGGGCCGCGACCTCGTGCAGAGGCTTCTGGAAGAAATCATTACCGAGGCACAAGCGCGAGAGTTGGTCTCTCTACTCGGCACGAATTGGTCTTCGCTCGTCCGAGAGGCCAAAGCCATCACCAAAAAACCGAGGCCGGGACTGCGCTCGTAAGACATTTCCAAGCTCGCGCTTGGCAGCAAAGCCGCCCGCCAAATGGAACATTACCGCCTAATCCAGGTTCGGTACGCAACTCAACCCGGTCACCCAACTTGGCACATGTCCTTTCCCCGAACGTTTTGATCCGTAAGCTTCAGAACATCTCCGATCTGACCCAGTCAGATATAGCTATTTTAGAAGGCATTCCGCTTTCAAAGAGGGACTATCATGCAAACGAGGATATTGTACGCGAGGGCGATCGACCTACTCATTCATTTGTGGTCTTGGAGGGCTTGGTGGGATCCACCAAGCTTACCGGCGACGGCAAACGGCAGATCACGTCCTTCTTTGTTCCGGGAGATATTCCCGATCTGCACGGTATGCATCTCTCGGTTCTGGACTGCACCTTCTCATCGCTCGCGCGCGCCAGTCTGGGCTTCATGCGGCATGATGCTATGCGAGCCATCTGCGACCGACATGCCTCCATAGCCGCTATATTTTGGCGCTCGACGCTGATCGACGCAGCGATATACCGAGAATGGGTTACCAACGTTGGAAGGCGCGACGCCTATACCCGTATGGCTCACATATTGTGCGAACTGATCGTCCGCCTTCACTCGATGGGGGTTATCAAAGATCATGTAGCCAATCTCCCGGTCACGCAGGCAGCCCTTGCCGACGCGTTGGGCCTGTCAACTGTCCACGTGAACCGAGTGCTTCAGGAGCTGCGACGCAACGGGCTTATATTTACCGAGGGCACCCGATTTCATGCTGTTGATTGGGCCGGGCTCGTCCGAGCCGGAGATTTTGACGCCACCTACTTGCATCAAAGGACCGCAACAACATTCTGATGGCGAGCTGGTGCGATGGCGAGATACTTCTTTGATAGCGGTGATCGCGACGTTGTCCTCAAGGATGAGGTAGGCATCGAATGCGATGGGATCGGGAGCGCGCGTCGTCAGGCCATAGAAGGTCTGGTAGACCTGACGAGAGAATTCCTTAAGGACCTCAATGGCCAGGAGTTGTTCATCGAAATCCGCAACGAGCATGGAGAAAAGCTGGCAAGGTTGAGCCTATCTCTGCATGCGCAACCGAGCGCTCAATGAAGGTTAGGGGTTTCCGTGACTGGCGGCGGTCTTTGCCGCTTGGACGCAGACCACCCTTGATGATCGCTGACCGCCTATGTCGCCCGTAATGAGCATATCGCGACGCCAGAAATTGACAGTCGGCATCCCCGCAAGCAAAGCAATTCGACCGCTTGTCAATTTGGAAAGCGCTTGGATTGCTTTGCATTCCTGTACAACCCGCGGTGGCGGAGAACAAAGCGGCGTGGACATGATCCCAGTCCCTGTGGGACAACACTTGCACCGGCTTCTCCGATGAATCAGATCGGAAGAGTTTCGGAAACGTGAGTCGATTGGAAGCCTACGTCCAAGTGAAGAAGCGCTTTCCCGTTCTTATCGAGCAGCGAAATAAAGCCTGCTTGGCCGACGTCCCTTACAGCCACGGCAGCCGGAATCTTGATGGTGCCCAGCGTAGCTGAACGTCGGATAACGGAGTACCTGTCGGCACTTGGCAAATTTGTTTGACATGTGTCGGCAAGGCCGAAATAGGGATTGCCGCAGCTCTCGCGTGTGGCACGAGGGGAATGCATCTGTGGGTGAAATACTATCGGGGTAGGTGACGGGTGCCCAGCCTCGCTTCAGTTGCCGCCGCCAGGGCCGTCGCAGAATACTTGCTCGTTCAAATGGGCAGCACTTCCGAGCGCTTGACCTGGCCCAGGGCAAAGCTGCTTTCGATCGAAGCGATGTTGTCCAGCCGCGTCAGCTTGTCCTTGATGAACCGCTCATAGGCCTCGAGGTCGCGCACCACGATGCGCATCAGGTAATCGCGCTGGCCGGTCATCAGATAGCAGTCGACGACCTCCGGCCAGCGCAGCACGGCCTGCGAGAAACGGTCGAGATCGTCCTCGCGTTGCCGTTCAAGCTTAATCGACGCGAAAGCGCTGATCGGCAGGCCGAGCTTCTTCTGGTCGACGACCACGGTGTAGCCCTTGATGACGCCGGCGCTCTCCAGGAGTCTGACGCGCCGCGCGCAAGGCGAGGGCGACAGACCGACGGCTTCGGCGAGGTCGTTCGAAGTCGCCTTGGCGTTCTTCTGCAGCGCGGCGATGATCTTCAGGTCGATTGCGTCAAGCGCTGGATTTGGCATCGTTCCCTCGTTTGGGCGTCGTTATTGGCTGGAGCAGCCAATATGATCGATCGGTTTGAGCAAGAATAGTCACATTTGGAAGAGCGACGCAGGTATCGTTGAGCCGCGATTTCACAGGAGCCGACGATGACGATCCTTTCCGAGCTTGAGCGCAAGGTCCTCTGGCTGGCCGTCTGGATGATCCATCACGCCAATCATCTTCGGGCGTCGACGGACGGCCTCAAGGTCGGCGGCCACCAGGCGTCGTCGGCGTCCGCGTCGACCTTGATGACGGCGCTCTATTTCCAGATCCTGAGGCCGCAGGACCGCGTCGCCGTCAAGCCGCATGCCAGCCCGGTATTCCATGCCATCCAATATCTGTTCGGCAAGCAGACGGTTGAGCAGCTGCAGAATTTTCGTGGCTATCGCGGCGCGCAGTCTTATCCGTCCCGAACCAAGGATATCGACGACGTCGATTTCTCGACCGGGTCGGTTGGACTGGGCGTGGCGCAGACCCTGTTCTCGTCCCTGGTCCAGGATTATGTCACGGCAAAAGGCTGGAAGACCGATCGGCCGGAAGGCCGGATGGTGGCCCTGCTCGGCGACGCCGAAATGGATGAAGGCAATATCTTCGAGGCGCTTCTCGAGGGCTGGAAGCACGGCCTGCGCAACACGTGGTGGGTCGTCGATTACAACAGGCAGAGCCTCGACGCGGTAGTGCGCGAAGGCCTGTGGCAGCGTTTCGAATCCATCTTTCGCAACTTCGGCTGGGATGTGGTGATCCTGAAACATGGGACGTTGCAACAGGCCGCCTTCGAGGAAGAGGGCGGCGAAAAGCTGCGGACCTGGATCGATGCATGCCCCAATCAGCTCTATTCCGCGCTGACCTTCCAGGGCGGCGCTGCCTGGCGCAGGCGCCTGCTGGACGATCTGGGCGATCAAGGACCGGTCAGCCGTCTGATCGAGAAGCGCAGCGACGATGAGCTTGCGGCCCTGATGGCAAATCTCGGCGGCCACGATCTGGCGAGCATCATCGATGCCTTCGAGCAAGCGCGCGGACATGATCGTCCGACCTGCTTCATCGCCTATACGATCAAGGGCTTCGGCCTGCCGCTCGCCGGCCACAAAGACAATCACGCCGGACTGATGACACCGACGCAGGTCGACGTGCTGCGGCAAGGCATGGGAGTCCGCGAGGGCCGCGAATGGGACATTTTCGAGGGCCTTGCCTATGACGAGGCTGCGATACGATCCTTCCTCGCGTCGTCGCCTTTTGCGCAGCCAGCCCCGCGTCGTCACAAAGCCCCAGCTGTTCCGGTGCCAGCGCGCATCGGCTTCGGCGCTCAGCCGGCCATGTCGACACAACAAGGTTTCGGGCTTTTGATGCACGAGATCGCAAAATCGGACAGCGAGTTTGCAAGCCGTGTCGTCACGACATCCCCCGATGTCACCGTCTCGACCAATCTCGGCGCCTGGGTAAACAAGCGGGGTCTGTTCGCGCGCGGCGACCAGGCGGACATTTTCCGCCAGGAGCGCATTCCCTCCACCTTCAACTGGACGTTTGCGCCGTCGGGACAGCATATCGAACTGGGCATTTCGGAGATGAACCTTTTCACGATGCTTTCGGCGCTCGGGCTATCGCACTCGCTTCACGGCGAGCGCCTGCTTCCCGTCGGCACGCTCTACGATCCCTTCATCGAGCGCGGTCTCGATGCGCTCAACTATGCCTGTTACCAGGACGCCCGCTTTATCCTGGCGGCGACGCCCTCCGGCGTGACGCTGGCTCCAGAAGGCGGAGCGCATCAGTCGATCGCCACGCCGCTGATCGGCATGGCGCAGGACGGTCTGGCGACGTTCGAGCCCGCCTATGTCGACGAACTGGCAATCATCCTGCGTTGGGCATTCGACTACATGCAGCGTACCGGCGAAGCCGAGCCTGACGACCATACCTGGCTGCGAGATCAGACCGGAGGTTCGGTCTACTTGAGGCTCTCGACGCGCTTGATCGAGCAGCCGACACGCCCGATGGAAAGTAAGCTGGCGCGCGACATCGTCGATGGCGCCTACTGGCTGCGCCCGCCCGGGCCAAACGCCGACCTGGTGATAGCTTATTCCGGCGCAGTCGGGCCGGAAGCGGTACAGGCGCTGGGATTGATGGCCGGCGATCGGCGCGATGTCGGGCTTCTGGCCGTGACCTCGGCCGATCGGCTGAACGCCGGCTGGTCAGCCGCAGCCCGGGCGCGCCAGTACGGCCATCCGCGCGCTTCAAGTCATGTCGAGCGCCTTTTTGCCGGTCTTCCGGCGTCCTGCGCCATCGTGACGGTGTTGGACGGGCACCCCGCGACGCTCGCCTGGCTGGGGTCGGTCCATGGCCACCGTACACGTGCTTTGGGCGTCGAGCATTTCGGCCAGACTGGTACGATCGCCGATCTCTACCGGCATTACGGGATCGATGCGCAAGGTATCATGGCTGCAGCGCAAGTGGTTTCGGTTGGCCGGCCGCTGAGGCACCTCGGCTCCGCCGCCTGACCATCGATCACCCGCCTCCCGGCCGGCTCGTTCGATAGCAAGCCGTCAATACCGGAATTCATTGAGAGCGGGCCTGACCCGTCAGCGCCATCTTCCTCCGCTGCGAGAAAGCGCGGGGGAGATGAAAATGGCTGGCGGCGATCTTATGAGCCGTGAAACGCTGCGCTCTGCGATCGGGACGGGAGCGGCGATCGCGCATCACGGCGAGCTCATCCAGGGCGTCTTCAAGGATGATGGCGGGCGCCTTCATCGCGGGCTGGTCACGCTGCCGATCGCCGCTTTGAGGTCCGAGGCGACCTTTGCCAGAACCGACGGCGATGCGGTCATTGTCCACCCCGATCATAAGATCAAGGCTTCGGCAGCCGCGCGGCTCACGCTCGATTTCTTGAATGTGACCGGTGGTGGCGTGCTGACACTTCAAAGCTCGATTCCCGTGGGGCACGGCTACGGCTCATCGACCGCGGACGTCGTCGCTTCCATTCGCGCTGTGGCCGCAGCCCTCAAGATCCAGTTGCGGCCCTCGAGCATCGGGCGTCTCGCCGTTGCCGCCGAGCGCGCCAGCGACGCGATCGCATTCGATGAGCATGCGGTCCTGTTCGCGCAACGCGAGGGCACGGTGATCGAGAATTTCGGCGGCTCGCTGCCGCCGCTGCTACTGGTCGGGTTCAAGGCGAATGGCGGCGTCCCGGTCGACACGTTGCAGCTGCCGCCGGCGCGCTACGACAGTGCCGAAATCCAGGAATTCGGCGTGCTTCGGGCGCTGGTGGCGCGCGCGGTTTACCGTCAGGACCCAAATCTACTCGGACGCGCCGCCTCGGCCAGCGCCGTGATCAGTCAACGGCACTTGCCGAAACAACGGTTCGACGAGATCGCCGAAATCGCCAGGCGAGCCGGGGCCTGCGGGGTGCAAGTCGCCCATAGCGGCTCGCTGTTTGGTCTGATTTTCGATCTTTTCGCATCGAACCTGAAGCGACGGGCAGCTTTGAGCGCACAACAGATAAGACGCGCCGGCTTCCAGGACGTCGAGGTCCATCTGGTCAATGCGGAGGGCTGGACATGGTGACACTCGCAGTCGACTATTTCAGGGACCTCGAGACCCCACGCCTTGCTCGCCTGGCGCCAAATCTGGTGGCGGCGGCTTTTCCGTTGATGAAGCTGATGCCGGCCCGCTACATTCTGGATCGGGCAGCGTCGAATGGCGAATTGAAGGCAGGCTCCCACATCGTCGAGACGACGTCCGGCACGTTCGGCATGGCGGTGGCGCTGCTCGCGGCGGCGCGTGGCTATCGCCTTACCCTCGTCACCGCTTCGACCCTAATCGACGCCAAATACAAAGCCCGGCTGGAGCGCATCGGCGCCACGGTCATGGCACTTGACGATCCCCGCGGTGACGGCAATCAGCCTGGCCGGCTTGAGCGCCTGCAGGAAATTCTGGCCAAGGAGCCGGACGGCTTCTGGACCCGCCAGTACGACAGTCCGGGAAACTGGCTCGCCTATGCGCGGCTGGCTGAACTTTTCATCCGGGCAATGGGAAAGGTTGATTGTCTGGTCGGCTGCGTCGGGACTGGCGGCTCGCTATGCGGCACCGCGTCCTTTCTGCGAACGGTCTTTCCCCATCTGACGGTGTTTGCCGTCGATACCCATTGCAGCATTCTGTTCGGGCAGCCCGTCGGCAAACGCATGCTGCGGGGCCTGGGCAACAGCGTTCTGCCGAAAAACGTCAGGCATGAGCTTGTCGACGAGATTCATTGGGTCGGCGCCTATCCGGCGTATCTGAGCGCGCACCGTTTGCTGCGCGAGCATGGCATCTTCATGGGGCCGACCAGCGGCGCCGCCGCGTTGGTGGCGCGATGGGTTGCAACGACCCTTCCGGACGCACAGGTCGCGGTCATCATGCCTGACGAAGGCCATCGCCATGCCGAGACCGTCTACAATGACGACTGGCTTGCGACCCTGCCTGGCTGGCCCTGCAAGGAACCGTCTGAGCCGAGGACGCTGACGACAATCGCACCGGCGGCAGAGACGCAATGGACGCGCTTTCTTTGGCTGCGGCGCAGTCTCGACGATGTGCTCAAAACCCAGGCAGCAAGTGCGGTGCCGTCGGCTATCGGTGCGGTGGAGAATCTATGAGGGCGAGATCCAGCCCGCTTTTGTCGAGCCAGCGCCAGGCATCTTGCGTCGTCTGGAAGATCTGGCCGTGTTCATTCGATCCGGCGGACCGATCGAGGTCCTTGAGTCCGCTGGCGGTCACGACGGCCACGACGCGGTCTGTGGCCGCGACGACCCCTCGATCCCTCAACGTCGATATGGCGATCAGCGGCGTAACCGATGCCAGTTCCGCAAAGATCCCTTCGTCGCGCGCAAGGCGTTCCTGCATCGCGATCAGGCCATGATTGTCGACGGGGACCGCGTGCCCGCCCGATTCGCGCAGAGCCTTCAGAGCCTGAAAGGTGCTGCGCGGCGTGCCGATCGATACGGCAAGGCTGTCGAAGAGCATCTTGCGTTCACTCAAGGCATCGGCGCCGCTGGCAAGGGCGTCCGCCAACGACCCGTGCACCTCCGCCGCGACGAGACGGGGCAGCTGCGTGATGGTCCCCTGCGTGTACAACTCGCAGAAACCCGCCCACACGCCGGACAACGCATCGCCATAGCAGACCGGCAGGACGCACCAGTCCGGCGCCGCGCCATCCGATTGCTCGATGATCTCGTAGGCGATCGTCTTGTAGCCCTCAATGCCGAGCGGATGGCTGCCGACGACCGGACCGTGATAGGGCGAGGCGATGAACCAGTCATAGCGCGCAGCCGCCTGTTCCAGCAGCGACCATCGGTCCATTTTGTTGACCAAAGGCAGTACCGTCGCGCCATATTTTCGGATCTGCGCCAGCATCGCGCCGGCCGACCCGGCGAAAGTAGTGACAACGCACTTCAGCCCGGCTCTGGAAGCGTAGGCCGCCAGCGAGGCGCCGGCGTTGCCAGAAGACGCGGTCGCGACGGTCTTCGCGCCACGTGCGCGCGCCACGCTGACCGCGACGGTCGAGAAGCGGTCCTTATGCGACCAGGTCGGGTTCCGGCCTTCGTCCTTGATTGCGAGGTTGGGCACGCCGAGAAGCGCGCCGATGCGCGGAGCCGCGAGCAGGGGCGTCAAACCCTCGCCAAGGCTCACTGCATCCGCGGCTGTGCAAGGCAGCATGTGCGCAAAACGCCATAGCGAGCGCGAGGGGGTGGCGCCCTCCACGGGATGAGCGGGAGGATCCGCATACACGGGCCGAAGATTTGCGGGTGCGGTCGCCTGGCACCGCGCGCACCCTTTGGAGTCGATGGTGATATCGGCGGGGTAGGAGGCACCGCATCGGATGCAGACGAATTCCAGAACCCGGCTTTCTTCCCTTCCGGGTCGGCTAATGTCGCCTGAGGAATGCACGGAACTGTTGTGTGCGAGGTCGCGAAACGGCCGGCTCGGCATGGCTATTCCTGTGTCAGGAAACGATGAATTCGCTGGTAGTTTCAAACAGTCCGCGGCACCGCTGTCAATGCGGAATGTGCACTATAGTGTGTCGCACCATAGTGCGCGTCGTAGCATCCGTTGTTTGATGAAACTTCGCGGCGTTTTTGGTTTGAACGTGCAGCGGCTACGGAGAGAAAGAAAACTGTCTCAGGAGCAGTTGTCTTTCGTTTCGGGCCGCACGCGAGCCTATATCAGCAGCGTCGAGGCCGGTCGGCGAAACGCCACGCTGGATACAGTCGAGATCCTGGCGAAGGCTTTGGATGTGGAGCCGCAAGAGTTGATCGCGGTCGTTCCATCGAATCGGCGAGCAGTCCGCGGGACAAAGCAGACGACCCCAAAGTCAGCGGAATGAAGCGCGGTCTGTTCAGCCAGCATTGATACGGCTTTCAGGCTCTGTATCTTTGTGCCAGCTAATTGACTCCTGAAGTGTACATTCGGCGCAAGTCCCATTGAATATATCGCATCTGTGACCGTAAGTTTCTGGCCGGGACGGGGCCTGACTCTTGTCGAGGTCTGCCGATGGAGATCGATAGTCTTGTCGGGTTGTTTGCAGCGATCTCAAGGATCGATGCCGCGTGCTCGGTGGATGGTATCCTCCAAGAGTTCCGCTCTGCCATCGAGCGTTATGGCCTGCGTTATTTTCTGATCACCGGCCTGCCGGTGCCGCACGACACCGACTGGAAGCGAGAGATCCTGGTCGATGGTTGGCCGCCCGAATGGTATCTTCGCTACATGTCAGAGGATTACTTTTCGCATGATCCCTGCGTCGCGCAGTGCCGGCATTCGCCGAAGCCGTTCCTGTGGGAGGAACTGCCGCCGGCAAAGCTTGTTGCGCGCGCAAAGCTGGTGATGGACGAAGCGGCGGATTTCGGAATGGGCCAAGGCCTCTGTGTTCCCGTCCACGTGCCGCTGGCGGGCCCAGGCGTCGTCACGGCAGCGGGCGATCGGATTGAAATAGCGCCGAGCGTCGTGCCGTTCATCGAGACGCTTTGCGTGCATACGTTCCGACGCCTGTCAGGGCTGGAAGAATCCGGCCAGTCCGTTGAGGCCGCGCCCTTGACGCCGCGCGAGCGCGAACTCCTGGAGTGGAGCGCCGAAGGCAAGTCGAACGAAGACATCGCCTGCATCCTGGGCGTCACAAGGAACACGGTTGAGAGCCATCAGCGCAACATTCGAGGCAAGCTCGATGCAGCCAATGTCTCGCATGCCATCGTCAAAGCTCTGCGACGACAGGAAATCCAGATTTAGCAATACCTGAATACCATCATACGGGCACGAAGCATGTTTTCCTACGACCTCCACTTTTGGAGGCGTCATGGTCCGTATTCATCTGGTCACCTGGGAAAACAGGAAGCAGTATAGAAAAGTGCTGGAGCGCTATTTTCGTATCCGGTACGACATTTACGTCAAGCATAGACGATGGCGCGCCGTCGCCCGGCCCATCAACATCGAGATCGACGCATTCGACAACGAGCATGCGCTTTATGTTCTGGCGCTCGACACCAACGGCAAGATCGTCGGCGGCTCCCGTCTTGTACCGACGCTGGAGCCGCATCTGATGAGCGAGGTCTTCCCAGTTCTCGCCGGCGGCACGCCTCCGAGAGCGGCTGAAATTTTCGAATGGACGCGTTTTTTTGTCGTCCCATCGCTTCGCACGCACGGAGCGTCGTCGCCGATCGCCGGCTTTGTTCTGTGCGGCCTTCTTGAGACGGCGCAAAGTCTGGGGATTCGACAGATCAGCGTGGTGTGCGAAACATTCTGGCCGAAACGCCTGCGTGCGCTTGGCTGGACGCTTTTCGAACTCGGCAACGCTCTCGAGCATCCGGATGGCGACATTATCGCGCTGCTGATCGATGTCACGCCTGAGGCTATTGAGCAGACGCGCCGCGCTTATGGCATCAGCGGCGTCATACTTGCGGATAAAATCTAGGCTGATTGCCACCGGCAGCTGAAGGTTCGCTCGCCAGAGGATATTGTCATCGCGCCCATTTGCGCGGTAGTCAGCGCTACGATGCACAGGAACCATAGACACATATCTCAGCGCTCCTAGACTGCACTAGGAAGCTCGGTTCTTGACCTGCTCCTGCGTCGAGGCTTGAGCTTTCGAGTTGGGCGGATCTCACAATGTGAGCAATGCACTCGCTGCAGCATTGAACATCGGGCTGCCATCTCAGATGAAGCGCAGGGCATCAGAAAACCCTGCCTGTTCGGGCCTTTTCCTTGTAGCATCGAACGAGAGTCCAGCGTCGTTGCAAGTCGCCATGTTGAACCTGTCTCGGCCTGCAGCGACAGCCTTGAGCAACGGAAGCAAAAACTCCGCTGAGGGCCTCCGCAGGTGATCATTAATTAGAGCGATGGTGAAGATCTGAGCCGCGGCATCTATTTCACCGGCAAGTGCATCCGCCGTCGATGGGCAGGTGGACCCCGGTGATCATCGAGGCTGCGTCGCTGAGCAGGAACACGATCGGGCCGGCGACCTCATCCTCGGTCGCCCAGCGCCCGAGCGGCATCTGCTTCAAGAATGGCTCAGCGACATGCGGCTGGCTCCAGTGGCCGGACGAGATCGGCGTCATCACCACGGTCGGGTTCACGCTGTTGACGAGGATGTTGTATTTGCCCAACTCCAGCGCCGAGCAGCGGGTGATGTTTTCGAGCGCTGCCCTGGACGAGCCGCAGGAAATGTGCCCCTCGAGCGCAACCAGCGCCGCCTGGCTGGAGACGTTGACGATCGCGCCGCCCTTGCGGATCGCCACCATCTGGCGCACCGCCCATCGGCGCCCCAGGCAAGGTCAATGGGCCAGGAGGGGCATGATTATGCCAGCAGTTGTGTCGGCACACCGAGCACTGGCCCGGCTGTGGCAAGCCGTTGGTCAAGGGTGTACACCGTCGTTCCATGCTCCGACGCCGTCGCGAGATGCAATGCATCACCGGCACGAAGCCCCAGCGTATGCTGATCGACGAACTTCGCCGCCGCTCGAAACTGCCCGCTTGTGACCGAAAGCACGGTGAAGCTCTCGGCGACCAGCTTGTTGAACATTGCCAGCGCTGCGGCACGCTGCTCCAGGTTGATCTGCCCGGTCCGTAGCTTGACCGCCATGGCAGAGGACATCTCGGTGATCGTCCAGTCGCTGATCAGAAGCTGAGCAGGATCCTGCTGAGCGAGCCATATTTGGGCGCGTGGGGTCATCGCTTCGTTGGAGAGCGCCGCCACGATCAGCGACGTGTCGAGATAGAGCATCAGTAGCGATCGCCATCGCGCATCGACCGCACCAGATCGGCGGCACTTTGAGCCTCCGGCGGCATGCTTGCCGTCAAGGATCGGAGCAGGGCGGCATCAATCCGCATGCGTGGCCTGGCCGCCGCTGTGAGGCGGGCGACTGGCTTGCCGCGTCGAGTAATGTCGATCGAATCACCAGCCTCAACTCGGTCAACGAGTTCGCTCAGATGTGCCTTGGCGTCCGCCAGATTGATAGCGTGCATGTCATGCTCCTGACCATGTAGATGGTCATATAGCGTACTGGATCAAAGAAATCCAGTGGGAGAGAAATCGGGTAGTGCAATCCGGACCTGTGGGCTCGGTCTGTCCAATGGACAACCCCTGAAAGCTCACAGCTGGGTCAACTTTAACGCTCATATGTTCAGCCGAAAATCAAAGTGATCACTGCCGCCCCAAATTGCCCCAATCAGCGGGTTTTCCGGCCTTAACTCTGAGACGATGGAGAGGTCGATGAAATTGCCTGTTCTTGCTCTTGCCGGCGGCATGCTGCCAATGATGCCTTCGGTCCAGGCGGCGCAGATGATGGCGGCGCCAGATATAAATAGGCTGGTGCAAGAGGCGCATGTGACACGCGCCTATCTCACGGAAGACGGCTACTGCGTGCGGCCGCACAGGAAGCAGAAGTATTGGAAGCCTAAGCATCATTACCGGCAAGTCTACCGCACCTATGAGTCGCAGCCTTCAGACGAGTATCAGTGGCGTTATGAACATCCGCGGCCAATTATCCGCGTCGTACCCAACTACCCGCCGCAGGATGAAGATGACTGGGACGACTCGGACGATTGAGGCAGTCTGATGCCGGTGGTCCGTTTGCGCCTGCGGCCCCAGATCGACGGCGGCGGATGCGTGGCGGACAGTTGTCACGCATCCGCAACCGCGCAGTTTCGTTCCTACCACCCGAACAGGAGAGCCGCGCCGCTCTGCCTGTCGCCGGCCTGCACGACGTTTGCTTCGGTGTTTCGGCCAAACTGGAAGATACCGTAGGAACTGTCGTTGCCGTCCTGCCGCAGGGTGGCCGAGTGTCCGCTGCCCTCCTGTCGAACTATGCCAAGATTGCGGGCCCCGTCCTGATCTATGCCGGCACGGTTGTTCCAGCCGCGCTGCCGTATGTGGGCGCCGCTGCGCAGCCCTTTGTAGGCCGAATAGGCGCGCAGACCGAAATCCAGCGCCCGCGCATCGCGGGCCGTCGGAGGCGAGTAATAGAACCCGATCGCGCCGCCCGCCCTCGCCGGAGCGGAGACAAGGGGCAGACCGACGGCTGTCGCGAGCGCGATGGCTGCTATAAGTTTTGTGACCTGGCGGTTCATGATGCCTCTCTTTGTGGTTTCATCATCTGATGAGCCACAGTCGCACAGCGAAGCTGAACCGTGACGGAAGGTTTCGTTCAGCCGCGGTTCAAGACATGGAGCGGCGTGAGCTTCGGCGCACCGTCAAAGCCCAAATTGTTTTGTTGCATCACTCCGAAAGGAAAAAACCCATCGTGTAAGAAGAAGGGCTCCGGTCGCCCGGAGCCCTTCTTTCGATTATCGAAGACAGACGGCGCTCAGTTCGCGCCGGACACCTGTTTGAGGCAGTTGACGCTGGCCCCGCCTGCAGTCACCTTCAGCTTAACGTCGTAGGCAGCGCCATTGGCTCCCACGCTCATCCGGCCCACTGACGCCGGATTGCCGGGACCGGCCTCGAAGGCGCCGCCCTGGCTGATTTTGGCGGAGCCGGACGTTCCGCCTCCGGAGACGCTGACCGTGTAAGTGCCGGTGATTTTCCTGTCGGCATAAACCACGGGCTCCAGCAGGATAGCGTCGCCTTGCACGGTGTCCCGGATCTCGCATCGCAGCGGCTCGTGACTCGAGCCGTCCTTGTCGGCCGTCGCGGCGGTCGCGGCGGCGACCATGACAGCCACGAGCGCGGCCGACACCGCTGCTGCTCGCTTTTCCAGTCTGGTCATGAATGATCTCCTAGCGATTGCGGGCCGTCCATGGTTCAGGGGCAGTCCTGGACGAAGGCGGCGACATTGCCGCTGCCGCCCTGGCTGACATCGGCATTGCACCCGTGGCCGACCTGGACACCGGCTGCGATGTTGCCGTTGCCGTCCTGCGTCATAATTGCGGTGTGGTTCGAACCGAACTGGGCAATCCCCGCGGCATTGCGGTTGCCATACTGGTACGTCGCGCCGTAATTGTTGACGCCTTGCTGTCCGATCACCGACCGGTTGCGATGACCATATTGCTGGCCGATCGCGGTGTTGAAGCGGCCATCCTGGTAGACATGGATGCGGTTACGGGAGCCGTGCTGGCCGCCGCCGGCGGAATTGCGCCAGCCGTATTGTTCGATATTCAAATCGTTGGCCTTGGCGGGCGCGATGGTTGTGAGGCCGACCAAGGCGGCAAAGGCTGCAGCGACGACTGATGTGCGGGTCATGGGTGCTTCTCCTTGGGTGCGGTAGGGTACCGCGGGTTGAACCGTCTCTTTGTAAGAGGATGGCCCGGAACGGTGGCTGAAGGCTCCATTCAGTGAAAATTCATGATCGCTACGTTTCTGCTTCGGAGTTGGCAGCGCGCCTCCCTTCGAAAGAGGCCATGGCTGCGAGAGGAACATGTCGCAAAACCGGAAGGCACGGAGTATCAGAGGCTCACTTCTGCAGGGCGCCACCTTAGGGCCCGCGCATCGAATGTCCCCGATCGGCAATTGCAGGACGAAACTGAAATTCCCGTTGCCCGTGCCGGATCTGCGCTCGCGAGGTCCGAATAATCTTAGTCGAACCGATAACGTCGCGTTCAGCGCCAGCGGTTATAAAGACGGTATGACGCCGCGCACCAAGCGTATTCTGGGCAAATCGATCGTCGTGACGATAATTGCAGTCGTCGCGACTTTCGGTCTGTCGTTCACAGCCAGAATTGCCTTGCAGATGCCGATCGATTGGTTGAGTTGGGTGGAATGCACCGTCATCCCCATTCTGATCGGAATGCCTGTCGGTGCCTATATCTTCGCCCAGTCCGAAACGATCCAGGACACATGTGACAAGCTGGAGAAGTCGTACGCAGACCTGAAAGAGGCGCACGACAGGTTCACCTTCGTGACAAGCCATGATCCCATGACGGGACTCCTTAGCCGCGGTGAATTCATCGCAAGGATGAACAGAAAGCGTGATGAAGGGGAATGCGACACGCTTCTTCTGATCGATCCGGATCATTTCTCCTTGATCAATGACAAGCACGGACATTCCAAAGGTGACGAGACATTGGTGCGGATCGCCAAGGCGCTTGTCATACGACGCGCCCAGGGGACTCGATTGGCCGGCTTGGCGGGGAAGAGTTCGGGGTCCTGCTAAGTGATGTGCGCAAAGAGCAAGCGATCACCATAGCGGAGAACATCCGCCGGCATGTCGAGGGAGGTCCCTGGGTCAAAGGGCGACAGGATGGCGTAAGGGTGACTGTCAGTATCGGCGGAGCGGAAATACCTCGCGCTGCTGATGCCGAGGATATCCTTCGTGTTGCCGGTCGCTGCCTTTTTGAGGCGAAACAACGTGGACGGAACTGTGTTTCCTTCACCCATGAGGTGGCCAGGTTGCGGGACATCGCGCTCCCCAAAATGCGACTCGAATAATCGGCGGTCGCCATCAGCGTTTGCGTAGCTCCGCCACTTGATCTCGCTGACACGAAAGACCGGTCCTTCTTCAGAGAGGGCCGCGGCCTTGGAGCGGCGAGGGGACTTGCCTACGTCGCATATGTCGTCGATATGGACGTCGATAGTTCGCCGGAAGTTTTCAGGCGCGCTATACGTGACTTGGTCTGCGTCTCTCCACGATCCACTTGGCGCTCGGTTCCGGTCGCCCAGCGGCGTGCGTAGTCACGGCGCAGGAAAGTCTCGCTGGCGTGGAGCGACCTTCGCGACGGATTTGCACGCGCCAGGAACCGGACGAGAGCTTTGTATAGGTTGCCATTTTCGTGTGCGCTCCGTGTGCACTGAGATCGAAACGTGACGAAAAGGGTCGTATTCTGGCGTGAATTCGGGTTGGCTAAACAATTTGATGTCAAAGAAAAAATGCTGGAAAACCAAGGGCACAGAGTCGGCATGGCGCCCATGATGCATCGCATTCGGTTGATGGACTCATGACGCCGCTGGTCCTCATCTCTTCGAAGGACCCGGATTTCTTTCTGGTTTTCGGGCACATCCTTTCAGCAGCCGGCTTCGAAACCCGGCTAATCACGGCAGACACGGAGATTGCGCGCGCCACCAAGGCCGCTGCGCCGCTTGCCATCGTCCTGGACTGTCATCCGGGTGACCGCGCAATCGTCAAGCAATGCCTGGCGCTGAAGTCGGCCGAAGCGACAAAAGCGACGCCTCTTGCAGGCTTGGTCGCGCCTCGTTCCGGCAAGCTGCACCTGGACCTTATCAAGGCTGGCGTCGATGAGATATTTTCGCGGCCGTTTGCGCCCGAACAGCTTCTGAGTTGGCTGCATGGCAAAGCGCGTGTTGCGAAGCGTTCGCGCGAAACCAAGGCAGGCGATCTGGTGCAGGGCGATTTCCGGTTGGAGCGACAGACCCACCGGACATTCTTCAAGCAAAAAGAAATCGTGATGCCACCGATCGAGTTCAAGCTTTTGCGCAGCCTTCTGGCGCAACCTGGCAAGGTGTTCAGCCGGGAAGAACTGGTCGCGACTGCATGGCCTGAACACGCCGCCGCAACCGATATACGCGGTGTTGACGTTCATATTGCCAGGTTGCGCAAAAGGCTTCGGGCATCTGTGGGAAGCGATGTGATCCGGACCGTTCGCTCTGCTGGTTACGCCTTCGCGCCGGACTGGTAGTCCGCGCGGCGGTTCCGGCACCGATGCGATCGTCATGTTGCTGATCGCGCCGCGGTTGCGTGCGCCACGTTCGTACGCATCGGCTCTCAATCGCTCAGGATGGTATCCAGGAACAGCTTGGCGCGCGGATGAGCGGCGCTAGAGAAGAAATCACTGGAAGACGCGTGCTCGACGATGCGGCCTTCGTCCATGAAAACGATCTCATCCGCGACTTCGCGGGCAAATCCCATTTCGTGCGTCACGCAGACCATGGTCACGCCGGTTTTCGCGAGCGCGATCATGACGTCGAGCACTTCCTTGATCATTTCCGGGTCGAGCGCGGAGGTGGGTTCATCGAACAGCATGATACGGGGATCTAGGCACAGAGCGCGCGCGATCGCCGCTCGCTGCTGTTGGCCGCCCGACAGCTGGGCCGGATAGGCGCGCGCCTTTTCGGGGATGTGCACCGCCGTCAGATGCCGCATGGCGATCTCTTCGGCCTCATGCGCCGACTTCAAGAGGACCCGGCGCAGCGCCAGCGTGCAGTTGGCAAGCACGGTGAGGTGAGGGAAGAGATTGAAGCTTTGGAACACCATGCCTGTCAGGCGGCGCACCATCGCGGCATCGCGATCGCTTTTTCCCAGACTTCTGCCTTCAAACTCTATCGTCCCCTTTTGGAAACGCTCAAGACCGTTGATGCAACGTATCAATGTCGACTTGCCGGACCCGGAGGGTCCGCAGACGACGACGCGCGCACCCGGCCGTAAGGTCAGGTCGATGTCTTTCAAAACGTGCAGGGCACCGAACCACTTGTTGAGACCGTCGATCCGCACGAGCGGGGAGGATTGAAGCGTCGAGGTCGCAGGCGCGCGTCGGTCGAGCATCAGCGGAGCCCGCTCGCAAGCAGGAGCTTCTCCATGCGCTTCACCCCATAAGAAACGATCAGCGCCAGGGCGAGAAACAGAACGCCGGCGACGGTCAGCGGCTCCGCGTAGCGATAGGTCTCGGAAGCGATATCGAAGGCGCGCCCGAGCATTTCCGGCACCGCCAGGATCGCGAGATAAGGCGTCGCCTTAAGGATCGAAACCAGGTAGTTGCCCAGGGGCGCGGCGATGTTGCGCAGCATCTGGGGTGCGATGACGAAGATGACCGTGTCGCGGCGGGTGAGCGACAGGGCTCTGGCTGCTTCCTGCTGGCCCCTCGGAATAGCGTCGATGCCCGCCTTGAACACCTCCGCCAGATAACCGCTGTAGTACAGGCTTAGCCCCAATATGCCCACCGTCATGGCGCCAAGCCTGATCCCGTAGAAGGGCAGGACGAAATACAGGAAATAGAGCCAGGCTAAGACCGGCGTCGAGCGGATGAAGTCGATCAGGAAGCGCACGGCGAGGCCCGGCGCACCGCCCCCGCGGCGGATCATTTCGAAAGTGAAGCCAAGCGCCGACGCACCGAGGCAACTCAAGACCGTGGCGAGCAGGGTAGTCCCGATCGCACCGATTATGATCGGGACGGTCGAGAGCGCGAAATCGAGGTTAAATCCCACGAGGCGCTCCTCCTTCGGGATTGACCCGCGCCTCGAGCCAGCGGCCGGCAAGCGCGATCGGATAACAGACGACGAAGAAGGCCAGCAGCAACGCCGAATATATCGCGACCGGGTCGTATTCGGTCTGCGAGATTTCCTTGGCGCGGAAGGTCATGTCCGTCAACGTGACCAACGAGACAAGGGAAGTCGCCTTGACGAGCTGAATAAGGTTGTTGACGAATGTGGGACTCATGGCGACCAATGCCTGGGGCAGCTCGATCAGAAGCAGGATCGCCGGGCGCGAGAGGCCGAGCGCCATTCCAGCCTCGCGTTGGCCGGCAGGAAGAGATTGGAGCCCGGCCCGCACCGCTTGGCTGGCATAACCGCCGCTATTGAGGCCAAGCACCAACGCACTGACGGTCATCGCCGACAGAGTGACCCCGATGACCGGCAGAACGTAGTAAAAGACGAAGAGCAGGACGACGACCGCCGAACTGCGCCAGAATTCGATAACTGCCGTGATCAGAAAACGCGTCAAGCCGGTCGTCAGAAACTGCGCGACGCCGAAAACAAGCGCGAAGGGCACCGCGAAGACCAAGCCATAGGCGGTGACCGCTGCCGTTATGCGCAGCCCTTGCAGGATCCCAAGCCAGATGTCGAGCATGCTCATGAAGCTTCGCCGCCCCTTGCCGTGAAGGGGCGCGGCGAAGCGAGCGTCGGAGCGTTTCGAGCATGTTTTGAAACGCCTGATTGGCGCCGCGAAACCGAGCCCTCGGGACCGAACCGCATGACAATCCTCCGCGCCTTGCAAGGGGCGACCGCCGCCAGCGCCAGGTCGTTTCATAAACCCGGCGAGAGTCATGTGTCAATAAACATGTACAGAATATTGCGACAGTCTACACTCTGCCGGTGCTGAAGCACCGCGATCCGCCGCGATGGAGCTTCCCGAGCTCGGCGCCGCCGTTCGCCGGTTTTTACTCGCTGCGCTACGACGGCGGTCGAAAGCTGTTGAATCGGGCTGCTCCAGGCCTCTTTTGCTCATCCCGACCGGGAACTGCTCGATGAGTTCCCGCACCAAACGGGGACAGCATGGCTATCTTGCACAACGATACCGAAGCACGTTCGCGCAGCTCGCGTATGCTGCGCACCGCGCTCGGGCCCGCCATCGCCCGGTTCCTGGACGATCCCGCGATCGTCGAGGTCATGCTGAATCCGGATGGCCGCATCTGGGTGGATCGGCTCACGGAGGGCCTGGCCGACACGGGGCAAACGCTCGCGCCTGCCGCTGGCGAGCGGATCGTGCGCCTGGTCGCCCATCATGTCGGCGCCGAGGTCCATTCCCGTTCCCCGCGCGTCTCGGCCGAGTTGCCGCAAACCGGCGAGCGTTTCGAGGGCCTGCTGCCGCCCGTGGTCGCCGCCCCGGCCTTCGCGATCCGCAAGCCCGCGGTCGCCGTGTTCACGCTCGATGACTATGTCGCGGCGGGCATCATGACTTGTGGCCACGCTGCTATGTTGCGCGCCGCCGTTGCTGGTCGCGCGAACATCCTTGTTGCCGGCGGCACGTCGACCGGCAAGACGACTTTGACCAACGCGCTGCTTGCCGAAGTGGCGAAAGGGACGGACCGGGTCGTCATCATCGAGGACACCCGCGAACTGCAATGTGCCGCCCCCAACCTCGTCGCGATGCGCACCAAGGATGGCGTAGCCACGCTTTCCGACCTGGTTCGTTCCTCGCTGCGCCTGCGGCCCGATCGCATTCCGATCGGCGAGGTGCGCGGCGCCGAAGCGCTGGACCTCTTGAAGGCATGGGGTACCGGGCATCCCGGTGGCATCGGCACCCTTCATGCCGGCTCCGGCATCGGCGCTCTGCGCCGACTTGAGCAGCTGATCCAGGAGGCCGTCTTCACTGTGCCGCGTGCGCTGATCGCCGACACCATCGGCCTTGTCGCCGTGCTCGCCGGACGCGGCGCCGCGCGACGGCTTGTCGAACTGGTCAGGGTCGAGGGTCTGGGCCCCGATGGCGACTATCGCATCGCTGAAGCCACACCGATCAACACAGGAGACATTTCATGATCCGCCTGCTTTCGCGCTGCCAGGCCAGCCTGGCCGCGGTCGGCGCCGCCATTGCCCTCAACCTCATGGTTGCGCCGGTCGCCCTTGCGTCGGGCTCCTCGATGCCGTGGGAACAGCCGCTCGAGAAGATCCTGCAGTCGGTCGAAGGACCGGTATCCAAGATCATCGCCGTCATCATCATCATCGTCACCGGCCTGACGCTGGCCTTCGGCGACAGTTCGGGTGGCTTCAGGCGGCTGATCCAGATCGTTTTCGGCCTTTCGATCGCCTTCGCGGCGTCAAGCTTTTTCCTTTCGTTCTTCTCGTTTGGCGGCGGAGCGTTGATCTGATGACAACCTCTTTTGAACAGCTCGACGCAGTGCCGGGGTGGACGGTGCCCGTGCACCGGGCGTTGACCGAGCAGATCCTGCTCGGGGGCGCGCCGCGTGCAATCGCGATCCTGAATGGCACGCTGGCGGGCGCTGTCGGTCTTGGGCTGCGGCTCTGGCTGGTCGGTCTTCTCATATGGGCAATCGGACATTTTACGGCGGTATGGGCTGCCAGGCGCGATCCGCTTTTTTTCGAAGTCGGACGCCGGCACCTGCGGCTGCCTGGACATCTTTCGGTTTGAGGGCGCCGCCATGATGAGCTTTGCCGAATACCGCCGGACTGCTGCTCGCCTTGCCGACTTTCTACCTTGGGCGGCACTCGTCGCCCCCGGGGTCGTGCTTAACAAGGACGGCAGCCTTCAGCGCACCGCGAGATTTCGCGGACCCGATCTCGACTCCGCCGTAGCGGCGGAACTTGTTGCGGTGGCGTCGCGCGTCAACAATGCCTTTCGCCGCCTCGGCTCGGGCTGGAGCATCTTCGTCGAAGCGCAGCGGCACGAAGCGGCTTCTTACCCCGAAAGCCAGTTTCCCAATGCGGCCTCCGGCCTGCTCGATGCCGAGCGCAAAGCCGACTTTGACGAGGAGGGGGTTCATTTCGTATCGAGCTACTTTCTCACATTCCTGTTCCTGCCGCCGCCCGAAGACGCCAGGCGCGCCGAGGGCTGGCTTTATGAGGGTCGCGACCAGGGCGGCGCGGATACGGGCGAGATCGTCCGCGCCTTTGTCGACCGGACTGAGCGTGTGCTGTCCCTGCTCGACGGCTTCATGCCTGAATGCCACTGGCTCGATGACGGCCAAACGCTGACCTATCTGCATTCGACTATTTCGACCAAGCGCCATCCGGTGCGCGTCCCCGAGACGCCAATTTATCTCGATGCGCTGCTGGCCGACGAGCCGCTCGCCGGCGGGCTCGAACCGCGGCTTGGCGACAAGTATCTTCGCGTGCTCACCATCGTCGGCTTCCCGACCGCCACGACACCCGGCCTGCTTGATGACCTCAACAGGCTGGCCTTCCCGTACCGTTGGTCGACCCGCGCGATCCTGCTCGACAAGGTCGATGCTGTCCGCCTTCTGACCCGGATACGGCGGCAATGGTTCGCCAAGCGCAAGAGCATCGCCTCGATCCTGAAGGAGGTGATGACCAACGAGGCATCAGCACTCCTCGACACCGACGCCGCCAACAAGGCGGCCGACGCCGATACGGCGCTGCAGGAGCTCGGCGCCGACATGGCGGGCATGGCCTATGTCACCGCAACAGTCGCCATATGGGATTGCGACCCGCGCGTGGCCGACGAGAAACTGCGGCTCGTCGAGAAGGTCATCCAGGGCCACGACTTCACGGCGATTGTCGAGACTGCCAACGCCGTCGACGCCTGGCTCGGCTCATTGCCCGGGCACGCCTATGCCAATGTCCGCCAGCCGCCTATCTCGACGCTCAATCTCGCCCACATGATCCCCCTTTCTGCCGTGTGGGCGGGGCCGGAACGGGACGAGCATCTGGTCAGTCCTCCCTTGCTTTACGGCAAGACCGAAGGCTCGACCCCGTTCCGGTTGGTTCTTCATGTCGGCGACGTCGGTCACACGCTGGTCGTCGGCCCGACCGGTGCCGGCAAGTCGGTGCTGCTGGCGTTGATGGCGCTGCAATTCTGCCGCTACCGCAAGGCTCAGATCTTCGCCTTCGACTTCGGCGGCTCGATCCGCGCGGCGACGCTCGCCATGGGCGGCGACTGGCACGATCTCGGGGGTCATCTCACCGAAGGCCTGGACGCTGCCGTTGCGCTGCAGCCGCTCGCCCGCGTTCATGACACGTACGAGCGCGCCTGGGCGGCCGACTGGATCGTCGCGATCCTGACGCGAGAAGGCATCCAGATCACGCCGGACGCAAAGGAGCATATCTGGGCGGCGCTGACCTCGCTCGCCTCGGCCCCGGTCGAGGAGCGCACCATCACCGGGCTCAGCGTGCTTCTGCAGGCCAATGACCTGAAACAGGCGCTTCGCCCTTACTGTGTTGGTGGCCCGAACGGTCGGCTCCTCGACGCAGAGGCCGAACAGCTCGGCCAGGCATCCGTGCAGGCGTTCGAAATCGAAGGCCTGGTGGGCACGCCGGCCGCGCCGGCCGTCCTGTCCTATCTGTTTCATCGCATCGGCGACCGCCTGGACGGTCGTCCGACCCTGCTCATCATCGACGAAGGCTGGCTTGCCCTCGACGATGACGCGTTCGCCGGGCAGTTGCGCGAATGGCTGAAGACGCTCCGGAAGAAGAATGCCAGCGTCGTCTTCGCCACCCAGTCGCTCTCCGACATCGACAATTCGGCTATCGCGCCGGCGATCATCGAAAGCTGTCCAACCCGGCTGCTGTTGCCCAATGAACGCGCGATCGAGCCGCAAATTACCGCCATCTATCGCCGCTTCGGCCTGAACGACCGCCAGATCGAGATCCTGGCCAGAGCCACACCCAAGCGCGATTATTACTGCCAATCCCGTCGCGGCAACCGTCTCTTCGAGCTCGGCCTGTCCGAGGTCGGGCTTGCGCTTTGCGCCGCGTCCTCCAAGAGCGATCAGGCCCTGATCGGCAGCATCATCGCCGAGCATGGCCGCGACGGTTTCCTGTCGGCCTGGCTGCGTGCCCGCGACGTCGGCTGGGCCGCCGACCTCATTCCCAACCTCACCGTTTCCGAACCTGAAAAGGATCCCCAATCATGACTATTCGTCAAAGCCGCCGGCGCGTCCTTCTTCTGATCGCGGCGACGCTCGCCACGCCGGTTGCGATCTCGCCGATGATGACTGCGCCAGCGCATGCCTTCATCGTGTTTGATCCATCGAACTATTCGCAGAATGTCCTGACGGCCGCGCGTTCGCTGCAGCAGATCACGAACCAGATCACCTCGCTGCAGAACCAGGCCCAGATGCTGATCAATCAGGCGCGCAACCTGGCGAGCCTGCCTTTGTCCTCACTGCAGCAACTGCAACAGTCGGTGCAGCGCACGCAACAGCTTCTCGGCGAAGCACAGAACATCGCCTTCGACGTCCAGCAGGTCGACAAGGCATTTCAGCAGCAATACAGCAGCATCTCGCTCACTGCTTCCGACCAGCAACTCGTCGCGGATGCGCGCTCGCGCTGGCAAAACACAGTGGGCGGCCTCCAGGACGCAATGCGCGTCCAGGCGGGTGTCGTCTCAAACATCGACACCGGCCGCGCGCAGATGTCGGCGTTGGTCGGCGCCAGCCAATCGGCGACCGGTGCGCTGCAGGCGACGCAAGCCGGCAACCAGTTGCTTGCGCTTCAGGGTCAGCAGCTTGCGGACCTGACAGCCTTGGTCGCCGCCAATGGTCGCGCCCAGGCGCTGACCGAAGCCGAACGTGCCGCGGCGGTCGATCAGGGTCGCGAGCAACGCCGACGCTTCCTGGCGGCTGGATCCGGCTACCAGGCCGGCTCGGTCCAGATGTTCAACCGCTGAGGTCGATCGCCATGGACGGCAAAACCTTCGCTCGCGTCGTGGCGGTCGTCTTCGTCGCCGTCGCCATGGCGGCGACGGCGCTCGAGATGAGCCGTAAGGAAGACAAGTCGGTGGGGGAGGGGCCGCACATACCGGCGGCCCCGGTGCCGCATTCGCTTCGCGATGGCCTGCGCCGCTGCCAGGTGCTCGGCGAGGCTGCCCTGCGTGACGAAGGATGTGCGCGGCTGTGGGCCGAACAGCGTGATCGCTTCCTCGGTCTCGAAAATGCGTCGGGCAGTTCGACAAGCGAGCCGGACGCGGCGCCGTCGCCGGATGCTGGCCTGCACGAGGCCCGGTAGACATGGGCAATACCGGCGTTATCGACCAATTCCTGGCCACCTTCACCCGCTACATCGACAGCGGCTTCGGCCTGCTCGGCGGCGAGGTCGCTTTCGTCGCCACCACGCTGATTGCTATCGACGTGACGCTTGCCGCGCTCTTCTGGAGCTGGGGCGCCGATGACGACATTCTTGCGCGGGTCGTCAAGAAGACGCTCTTCGTCGGTGTCTTCGCCTATCTGATTTCGAATTGGAACGGCGTCGCCCAAATCGTCTTCGAGAGTTTCTCGGGTCTTGGTCTCAAGGCGAGTGGAACCGGCTTCTCGGCACAGGACCTGCTGCACCCGGGCAAGGTGGCGCAAACCGGCCTCGACGCCGGACGACCATTGCTTGAAGCGATCTCCGGTTTGATGGGCTACATCTCCTTTTTTGAAAACTTCATCCAGATCGCTTGCCTGCTCTTTGCCTGGGCGCTCGTCCTGCTCGCCTTCTTCATCCTGGCGGTGCAGCTCTTTGTGACGCTGATCGAGTTCAAGCTGGCGACGCTGGCCGGCTTCGTGCTGATCCCCTTCGGCCTCTTCGGCAAGACGGCCTTCATGGCCGAACGCGTGCTCGGCAACGTCATCTCGTCCGGCATCAAGGTTCTGGTGCTTGCCGTGGTCATCGGCATCGGATCCACGCTCTTCGGCGAATTCACCCAAGGCTTCGGCGGCGAGAACCCCACCATTGACCAGGCCATGGCGATCGTGCTGGCTGCGCTGTCGCTGCTTGGCCTCGGCATCTTCGGTCCCGGCATTGCCAACGGCCTCGTCGCGGGTGGACCGCAGCTCGGCGCCGGTGCGGCTGTCGGGACTGGCCTTGCCGCCGGCGGCATCGCAGTTGCAGGCTACGGAGCAGCCAGCCTCGCGGCGCGAGGCGCGACAGCCGCATTCGCGGGAGCAGCCTCAACCGTGCGTGGCGGGACGTCACTCGCTGGGGGCGGTTCGGCCGCCTATATGCTGGGGGCCGCCGGCCAGTCGGGCGTGGCAGGCGTCGCCTCCGGCTTGGGCGGCATTGCGCGCGCTGGTGCTTCGGCGGCAGCCTCTCCGCTCAAGCGCGCCGCCGCAAACACCGGTCAATCGCTCAAGTCAAACTTTGCCTCTGGCGCCGGTTCGGCCGCTGAAATCACCGGCGGTTCGTCGACCATGGGAACGATCGGCGGCGCTGCTGCGTCAACGGCGGCGGCTGCTTCCGGCGCGGGCAAGCCATCCAGCGCCCAAGGAGAGCCCGAATGGGCCAGACGCTTGCATCGTTCCCAGCGGCTCGCCCACGGCGCCCAGACCGCCGCCCACGCGGTGCGCGCCGGCGACAGCCATGGCGGCGGAGCCTCGATTTCTCTTTCAGAAGGCGAATGACCCATGAACATCTTTAGGCGCCCCGCCGTCCACTACGGCAAGAGCCCTCGACCGGAAACTCCCTATCAAAAGGCGGAGCAGATATGGGATGAACGAATCGGCTCCGCACGCGTGCAGGCACGCAACTGGCGCGCCATGGCGTTCGGGTCGCTCATCCTGTCGGCGGGGCTCGCCACTTCGCTGGTCTGGCAGTCGGGCCGCGGCACTGTCGTGCCCTGGGTCGTGCAGGTCGATAAGCTCGGCCAGGCTCAAGCGATCGCGCCAGCAACCGCCGACTATAATCCGAGCGATCCGCAGATCGCGTGGCATCTCGCCCGCTTTATCGAGCAGGTACGCTCCATCCCCGCTGACCCAATCATCCTCCGCCAGGACTGGCTGCGGGCCTATGAGTGGACCACCAATCAGGGCGCGGCGGCGCTCAACGACTATGCTCGCGCTGCGGATCCTTTCTCCAAGGTCGGCAAGCAGCAGGTCGCGGTGGACATTTCTTCGGTCATCAGAGCCTCGCCGGGCTCCTTTCGTGTCGCCTGGATGGAGCATCACTACGAAAACGGTCAGCGTTTGGGCACCGAGCGCTGGACCGCGATCGTGACGATCGTGACGCAGATGCCAAGCGACGCCGAACGGCTTCGCGCCAATCCCCTCGGCATTTACATCAACGCCATCAACTGGTCGCGGGAGATGAGCCAATGAGCCGGACATCGCGTCTTGTCGCCGGCACGACTTTCTCAAGATATCTGCTATCGGCCATGCTGGTCTCGGGGACGACGCTGCTTGCGGGTTGCGCCACGCCTGCGAAGAAGCCGCCGAAGATCAGCTACGATACCCATGTTCCGCCCTTGCCGCCGGCTCCGGCCGCCGCGACCGACCAAAGGCCGAAACCCCTTCGCGTGCCACCAGGCTGGGCGCCCGCGCGGGGCGGAGCCATCGGGCAAACGCCGGCAGCCCGTGTCGAGAACGCAAACGCCGCGGCGCGCGTGGAACCGCGCCGTGAGGGCTACTACAACGCGATTCAGATCTACCCATGGAGCGAGGGAGCGCTCTATCAGGTCTACGCCTCACCTGGCCAGATAACGGACATCGCGCTTGAGCCTGGCGAGAGCCTGACCGGAGACGGTCCGATCGCGGCCGGTGACACCGCGCGCTGGATCATAGGCGACACCGAAAGCGGGTCCGGCATTGCCCGACGCGTCCACGTCCTGGTGAAACCCTCGCGGGCGGACATCACAACGAACCTTATCATCGCCACGGACCGGCGCAGCTATATGCTTGAGCTGCGGGCAGGCGCGAAGCCCTACATGCCCGCCGTTGCGTGGTCCTATCCGGCTCTGAAAGCGAGCCTGCTGCAGACGGTCGCCACAACGCCGGTCATCCCGGAGGTCACGGCGCGCAACTATCGCTATGGCCTCACCGGCGACAGCCCGCCTTGGAAGCCGGTAAACGCCTACGACGACGGCCGCAGGGTATACATCGAGTTTCCGCGCGGCATCGTGCAAGGCGAGATGCCGCCGATTTTCGTCATCGGCGCGGACGGCGAGGCTGAAATCACCAACAGCCGCGTCTATCAAAACATCCTCATCGTCGACCGCCTTTTTGGTGCGGCCGAACTGCGTCTTGGCGCCGGCAAACGGCAGCAGGCGGTCAGGATCGTGCGTGTCGATAGAAGAACCGATGGGCTGCGGCGGGGCCCAAGCGACAGCGCCGCGTCGAAGCTGCCGAACGTAACGCACAGGGGAGCGCTGCAGCCATGAACGAGAAGAACATGGCCGTCGAACCCATGCGGCTTCGCGCCGACCCGCCGCGTGTGACGCGTCTGTCGCGCAAGATGCTCGCAGGCATCGGCTTCGTCGCCTCGCTCGGTGTCGGCGGTGCGCTGATTTACGCTCTGCAGGATGCCAACACGCTCAAGCAGGGCGAGGAGCTCTACCCAACCTCCAATCGGCCGCCCGCCGACGGACTGGCAAGACTGCCGCGCGACTATGCCGGCCCGATCCTTGGGCCGCCGCTGCCTGGCGATCTCGGCAGGCCGATCCTCGATGCTCAGAACAAGGGGCAGGCGGTCGTGCCGCCCTCAATCGCAAGCCCCGCGATTGACGAAGCCGAGCAGCGCCGGCGAGCCGATGAGGAAGCGGCCAGAACCTCGCGCGTCTTCTTCCAGGCAGCGCAAGGAGATCCCAGGCCCGCCGAAGCGTCCGCTCCTGCTGTTAACGACTTTGCCGGTCAGTACGGTCAGCCAAATGCGCAGGATCGCCAGCTTTCCTTCCTGTCCGCCGCCGCTGACCGGCGGACCGTGGCCCCCGATCACATCACGCCTCCCGCCTCACCCTATGTGCTTCAAGCCGGTGCCGTGATCCCGGCCGCGCTCATTACGGGTATCCGGTCGGACCTTCCCGGGCAGATCAGCGCTCAGGTGACCGAAAATGTCTATGACACTCCCACCGGCCGCTCGCTGCTCATCCCGCAAGGTACTCGTATCATTGGACAGTACGATAGCGGAATTGGTTCCGGGCAGCGCCGCGTGCTGCTTGTCTGGAACAGGCTGATCTTTCCCGACGGACGCTCCATCGTGCTGGAGCGGCAGCCTGGCACCGACGCTCAGGGCTATGCCGGCCTGGAGGATGCCGTCGACTATCACTGGGGCGAATTGTTCAAGGCTGCGGCGTTGTCGACCATTCTGAGCGTTGGCGCGCAGGCCGGTTCTTCTGACCAAGACAGCGATATCGTGCGTGCTGTGCGAAGCGGCGCTTCCGATAGCGCCAGCCAGATAGGCCAGCAGGTCGTTCAGCGGCAACTCGCTATCGCGCCGACGCTCACGATCCGGCCGGGGTTTCCCGTTCGCGTCTTCGTCACCCGCGACCTCGCCCTTGAACCATACGGAGGTTGACATGGCCAAGTTGAAACTCGCAGCGATCGCCGACGACAAGCCAGTGAAGATTACGCTGGAACTGCCGGCGCCCCTGCATCGCGAATTGGTGAAATACGCAGAGATCCTCGGGCGCGAGACCGGGCGGCCATCTGCCGATCCATCGCGCTTGATTGCGCCGATGCTTGAACGGTTCATCGCAACGGACCGCGGCTTTGCGAAAGCGAAGAAGGAGCAGGCTTAGAAGATCAGCAGGCGGCGGTGCCGCCCAACCGCGGCTGTTCTGGGGTTTCCCAGATGATCGCAACTCGGCTGCACCGCCGCTCAGACCCTGTCCCGCCAGTGATACAGCAACTTGTGTGCCCGCCACCCCAGCTCTCTGGTCAGGGCCGCCACATTCTCTCCCGCCAGCATTCGCTCAGCGGCTGCCAGCTTCACCTCCCGGCTAAATCTCCGTCTTGCATCAGTCCCTCTCTCGGGACTTCCCCTTATCCTTGTTCCAATTTTGGGGTGCACTCCAACAGACAATTATCCCATTGGCTGAGGACTGCGGCGATTCGACTTTGCTCAGACTTTTCGGTTTCAGGTTCTTTTCGCTTCCTATCCACCAGTAAAAGACTTGTTCAAAGTTGGTAATTACATGGAGTGCCGTTAGTCGTCACGTCAGGCTCCGGCTGGCGATCGGCTTCGCCGAGGACGTTCACAGACAATTAGTAGATCACAACTAACTTGTGCGGGATTTTTGCTCGCACGCGGCCAATTGTATTTGCAGCGCAGGCCGAAGCGGAGGAACTCTGTTTGGCCCCGAAATCACCCAGTCGCATTGCCGAGCCGGCGGACGAATCGGGCCTGGTTGTGCTGGCGAAACTGGCAGTCGTCTCATACGAGAACCTGGAGAGCGAGCTTCGGGCCACGAACGCGACGCTCCAAGCACAGACACGGTGTTTCGAGGCGGCGCTCGACAACATCTCGCAAGGCATTTGTTTCTTCGACGCCGACGAGCGGCTGATCATGTGCAACCGCCGCTACGCGGAAATCTATCGTGTCGCGCCCGAGAAACTGCATGCCGGCGCAATGCTCAGCGAAATCGTCGAGCTGAGGCTCGCTGCAGGAACATCGCCAATGACCGGCGAGGACTATCTCGCTTTCGTGCGCTCGATCAATGCGGGCAGCCGTTCGAAAACCTGGACTGCCGGCCTCAAGGACGGCCGCACGATCCGGGTCTGCCATCAGCCGATGCCCGACGGCGGATGGGTGGCGACACATGAAGATCTCACGGAACTCGCCGCCAGCCGCATGGTCGCCAATGAGCGCGTTTCACTGCAGGCGCTGATCGACTGGGTTCCCGACTATCTGTGGGTCAAGGATACCGAAAGCCGTTTCGTCGTGGTTAACCGGGCGCTTGCCGCGGACAGTGGCCGGCAGACGGGTGAAATGATCGGCCTGACCGATTTCGACCTGCATGCTCCAGAGCTCGCCCGGCAGTTTCGCGCCTGCGAGCTGGACCTCTTGCGCCGTGGCCAGCCGATGGTCGACGAGGAAGAATTCGTTGTCGATGCCGCCGGCGCTGGCAAGTGGCTGTCCTCGACCAAAGTGCCGTTGCGCAACGACCAGAATGAGATCTTCGGCCTGGTCGGCATCGCCCGCGACATCACACAGCGCAAGCGGGCGGACGATTTGCGAAACGGCCAGGCGAAAATTTTGGAAATGATCGCCGCAAGCGCCCCGCTCGAGGATGTGCTCGACCGACTGATGCGCCTCGTCGAGTCGCAGTTGAATGGCATATTCGGCTCCGTGCTTCTGCTCGACAAGGATAGCAGCCACTTGCGCCATGGCGCGGCGCCGAGCCTGGCAAAGGACTATGCAAGCGCCATTGACGGCGTCCGAATTGGCCCCAACGTGGGGTCTTGCGGCACCGCCGCTTATCGCCGCGAACCCGTCATCGTGACCGATGTGATGAGCGATCCACTCTGGGACGATTATCGCGACATCGCAGCCCCGTACGGCTACCGCTCGTGCTGGTCGACGCCGATCCTGTCGCATACCGGCGCGGTGCTGGGGGTCTTTGCCATGTATTCGATGACAGTGCGCGGGCCGGACGAGAGCGAGACCAGCCTCATCGACTTCACCACCCGTATCGCCGGCATCGCCATCGAGCGCAAGCTTGCCGAAGACCGCATCCACTTCATGGCCAACCATGACACGCTGACCGGGCTTCCCAATCGCGCCCTGCTTGGGGACCGGCTTTCGCAAGCGATCCTGTATGCGCAGCGCTATCACCGTTGGGTGAGCGTGGTGTTCATCGACCTCGACAATTTCAAGCTCGTTAATGACACGCTGGGCCACAATGCCGGAGACATGCTGCTGAAAACCGTTGCCGACCGGATGGTCGAATGCGTGGGGGCGACCGACACCGTCGTGCGGCTCGGCGGCGATGAGTTCGTCGTCGTGCTTTTCGACCAGGACCCGGATGGTGAGCTTGTTGCCGCGACGGTGCAGAAGATCCGTGCGGCGATCGCGGAGCCGGTTCAACTGGGCGAGCATCATCTCAGGACGACAGCCAGCATGGGCGTGGCGAACTACCCCAAGGACGGGGCGAATGCCGATGCGCTGCTGGCCAATGCCGATGTGGCCATGTACCGGGCCAAGGAACTCGGCCGCGACAATTTTCAGTTCTACGCGCCCGAATTCAACGCCAGCAGCCACGAAAAATTCCTGCTGCAGGAGGAGTTGCGCAACGCGTTGTTGCGTGCCGAATTCACGCTCCTGTACCAGCCGCAAGTCGATCTTCGCTCAGGTCGTGTATTCGCGGTCGAGGCGCTGATCCGCTGGAAGCATCCGGCGCTGGGCCTGATCTCGCCGATGAAGTTCATTCCGATGGCCGAGGAGACGGGCTTGATCGTGCCAATCGGCGACTGGGTGCTGCACGAGGCCTGCCGACAGAACAAGGCCTGGCAGGACGCGGGGCTGCCGCCGATGGTGATGTGCGTCAATGTGTCGGCGCGACAATTCAAGGAGAGCAACCTGATCAATGGTGTCGTTGCGGCGCTGGAAAATAGCAGCCTGGAGCCGAAATACCTTGAGCTCGAACTGACCGAGAGTCTGATCATGCAGAATGTCGAGACGGCGGTCGCCACGATGAACGCGCTGCAAAATCTGGGTGTCCAGATCTCGATCGACGATTTCGGAACGGGATATTCGAGCCTGAGCGCGCTCAAGACTTTCCCGGTGGCGCGCCTGAAGATCGACAAGTCATTCATCAACGACCTCGCCACCGATGCGAATGACCAGGCCGTGGCCAGCGCCATGATCTCGCTCGGCCAGAAACTGAACCTCAGAGTCATTGCCGAGGGCGTCGAAACGGACGAGCAGCTAGCGTTCCTGCGCAAGAACAATTGCGATGAAATACAAGGCTATCATTTCAGCAAGCCGGTCGCCGCCGAGGATATCGTCAAATTGCTCAACTGAGGTCGAGACGACCACACACTTCACCAGAAATGAGAGATCACCGCCAGTAACAAAAACGTCTTCGCTCCCGGCCGTGGACTTCCACACGCAAGCTATCTTCTAGCGAGAAAGGTTGCTGCACCTGGCTTCATTCGGTTTTTCAATCTGGCGATATCTGGCCAGCGGATCATGCCGCGATTTGCAGGGCGCGGAAGCGCTCGAGCATTTGCGGCCGGTTGAACGGCTTTAACAGGTCGCCATGGGCACCGGCCCACTTTGCCCGCATGATCGGAGCTTCTTTTGCATGCCCTTTAGGGAAGCGGCAAAGGCGGACTAGCGCACCGTGGCGAGTTGTCACCGTATCGAGCCAGCACGGCCTGAAGCGCTTCGATCGCTTCATCCGGCACCTTGCCATCCGGCAAGACGAAGAATTCATGGCTCTGCCGGCCGATGTAATCGGGCACGATTTGAAACCGGTAGGCAGGGAGCGCTGCGTGGAGATCCTTAGCCAGATCGTCAACAAGCTTGGGGGTGACCGCGCATATGCGAGGAGGCACAACGATCATGCCGGTGGCCGGCTTGGAAGTCATTGGTGCCTGATCCGTCAAAAGATACCGGCGGCCGACGCATACCTGGATTTGGGGTCCGCACATGAAAGCGCCGGCCGCCAGTTTTGGGCGGGGGTGCGTCTCAAATGACGCAAGGGGTAGACTAGGCGCGTTGGCGGCACCTTCAATCAGGTTGCCGCGATATGGTGAACAGGCGGTTACTATCCAGGCCGACCGACTGCGGAGTTCGGCCGCCAATGCTTCGAGCGCTTCCGCATCGTGTGCGTAGTTGGCTGCATCGCCCCGCCATCACCTATTCGGGCTCTATCGCGCTCTCAACCCGGTGTATGCCCGCAAGCCTATGTCGGGATGCGGTGCCGAGCTTTATGGAGGGCGCTTCAATCCCAAAGGCATGCCGGCGCTCTATGCATCGACCGCGGTCGTGACGGCTTTGCGCGAGGCCAACTAAGTGGGTGATCTGCAGCCGACGACACTGGTCGCTCGAGGCCGTCTTCGAGCGGGCGACGCCACTGCTCTTATAGCGTGGGTCTCCATACGCGGCCCTCGCGGACCCGACGTAGCGCGATCAGATGAGAGGCCATGGCGAGGCGCATACGCAGCGATTTGCCCGTGAGCTGGTCGCGCGAGGCTACAATGCCTGCTTGTGCCGAGCTTCGCCAAGGGCGCAGCAATCGGCGACCTGAAACTCATTGTGGGGCGATGGGTGACGCTGCCCCATCAGTCTCGAGCTGATCGACGACGAGCCCGGCTCGGTTGATCTAGCCGGCGGCTGCCGAAATGGCGAGCAAAACGCATCGAGTTCGGCGCGGGATTGGTCAATCTCCGGCCTCGGCGCGGGAGGCTCCCAAACAATCCAAAGGGAATTCCTCGACCCGGGCGCTGGTGCGGCGATGAATGGTTCGGCCGCCTGCCTGAATGCCGGCGCCTCGTAGGGTACCCGCCGAACCCGCCAGCGATCTGCGGCCACCTCCTTCATCGATGCCTTGCCGTTGGTGATGATGGGGCCGTTGGGAAGATGCACTGCGCGACCGTTTCGTGGCAAGGTCTTGCTCATGTCGATTCCAGTGGGATCGTTGAATAAACATCCCGAGCGTTTCTAGATTCCGATCGGTTCCATAGCTTCCACTCGCCGAACCAGGCTCCTTCGGGCTCCGGATCTAGTGCTATGGGGACACACGTCACCGTCCTGCTTCCTTGATGCATTGCCTTCCCTTAAAATCCCTATCGGACAAGAGAGGAGTTCCGCCGTGAGCGAAGATGCCTTCAACATGTCGATCCGTAAGTTCCTGAAGGAAGTCGGCGTCACCTCCCAGCGCAAGATCGAGGAGACGGTGCGCGAAGGGCAAATCGGCGGCAAGAAGTTGAAGGTCCGCATGACTCTGACGGCGGAAGGCACTGGCCTCACCCACGTGGTGGACGGCGAGATCGAACTTCCATGAGAGCGGCGAAGCCGTCCGGACGAACAGACAGCGTTCGCAGCGGCGCGGCCTCCATCAGTCAACCCCGGTTCTATGGGATAGGACGAGGCCGGCCGAGGTCGCACATAGGCGACCCTGACGCGGCGTTTCGCTCCGGCAGGTTTGATCGCAAGCCGCGTCTGACGAGGAGGCCTTTGGCCCTTCACAAGAGGTCTGCGTTGCTGATCTTTGGTCCAGTCATCCACTGCGGTGCTGTAGGCACGTCCTCGATCACGCCAACCTTGCGGGCCCAAGTCATAAAGGCCTTGTGTGCGGCCTCGACTCATTTTCGACCGTCATAAGCCGAGTAGCACGCTTCGCAGGCCGCCGCGTGAAGCAGACCACGTCTCTCCACAGGCCATTCTTCCAAAAACTCAATGGCATCCATTAGGCAGTCGATCTTTTCGATATAGCCATTCTCCCCTACGAAAACCGGCTGCTTGAAAACACCACCGTCCATAGTGACCTCCCGTCAACAACTGACCCCATTGGTCGTTTCCGCAGATGCAACGGCAATATTCGAACACCTGCACCCTCGGCTGGAGACCAAGAGAAAAGATTGGAAGGAGTTCTTTTCGGTTCAAGAGGAGCCGCGAGCCTCACCAGCAGCACCCATCGATGGCAGGCCCTACTGTGCCGGTTGCTAAGAGCGAACGACCAGCGGCACAAGGCCCTCGTGCCGTTCGCCGAGATAGCAGACGACCCGGTCACCGACACGCTGGAAATTGAGGTCGACCTTCGCCTCGCCCACAGCTAAGTGCCGGATGACGATGTTGTCGATGCCTATCGGCAACCGTGGGCGTTCGACATTGATCTCGCGCTTCCAACCATCGATGCGGATCCCCAAGCAGGCCTGCAGCATCATAAACGCGGAACCGGCCGACCATGCCTGCGGCAGACAGGCGACGGGATAGGCAATCGGCGCATCCCCGATCGCCCGCGTAAAGCCGCAGAACAGCTCCGGAAGCCGCATATTGAACCGGACCGCCGCCTCGAACATGCTGCTCATAAGCTTCACGACGCTGGTGCGCTCCTGGTAGCGGGCTAGGCCGGCGGCACAGATCGCCGTGTCATGCGGCCAGATCGAGCCGTTATGATAAGACATCGGATTGAACGGAATCTCATCGTCGGCCAAGGTGCGAACGCCCCAACCGCTGTGCAGATGCCCCGACAGCAACTGCTCGGCGATTGATTTCGCCCGTTCTGCCGAAGGCAGCCCAACATAGAGCAGGTGACCCGCGTTGGAGGCGCGCACCGCGCATTGCCTGCCTTCTCCATCGATTGCCAAAGCGTAGAAATTGCGGTCCGGCATCCAGAACCGGGCCTCCACTGCGCTGCGTATTTTTTCTGCCATGGCGCTCCAGTGCGCCGCCTTGGCGGCGTCTCCGCGCTTGGCTGCCAAGGCAGCCATGCCTTGATAGGCTGCGAAGACGTAGCCTTGCACCTCGACGAGTGCAATCGGACCTCGAGGTATTTTGCCGTCGGCATGGAAAATGGCGTCGGCGCTGTCCTTCCAGCCCTGGTTGAAGAGACCCGTGTCCGCTGCCCTGTTATAGGTCACGAAACCGTCGCTGTTGCGGGCGCCGACTTCCTCCATCCACCCGATTGCTGCGCACAGTGAATCCCACATGCGGTCGACGAACTCGTCATCGCCCGTGCGATCGGCATAGGACCAAGCCAGGTAGACATAGAGTGGAGTGGTGTCGACGCCGCCATAGTAGCGGCCGAACGGCAGCTCGCGCAGCACAGCCATTTCCCCTTTGCGCGTTTCATGCATGATCTTGCCGGGCTCGGCATCGTCGAACAAAGAGGTCTCCGTCGATTGATAGCGGGCAAGGAACGCCAGCACGCCGCGGGCAAGCTCGGGGTTGAGCCAAAGCATTTGTAAGGCGGAAATGACGCCGTCGCGGCCGAAGGCAGTCGAGAACCAGGGAATACCGGCGTACGGATATGGCCCGGTTTCCAGATCGGTGGTCAGCAGGGCGATGTCGGCACGTGTGCGCGTGAGCCAGTCATTGAACACGCGGCCGGAGCTGAAAACAGTGGCGCCTTGCCGACGCTTTGAGCGCATTGCAAATCGCGCTCGCGCCGCGGCGGCGCGGAACCGGTCACTGGACGGGACGTCTTCGTTCTGACCGACTTCCAGGTACAGCGCCTTTCTGCCATGCCTGCCAACTAGGATAAGAAACTCTGCATGATGGGGATGGATCTGGTCGGGCCTCATCGAAAACGCGATGACGGATTGGCGCGCCACATTGTCGAGGCCCTCGTAGCGAAATGTCACGCCTGACTCGCCGACCAAGGCGTCATGTGCACGACCGCGCCGGCTGCGCGTGGTGCCGCGCACCTCGAACATGTCACGGAAATCGGCATCGAAGTCGAACCGGACCGGCAGCAACACCTCACGCGCGGAGTAATTCGTGAAAGTGACACGCTCGTACATGCGGTCATGCCAGATGAATCTGGTCCGCTCGATGTGCACGACCCCAGGCAGCGTCTCACTACCGTCGGGCCCGATGGTGGCCAAATTCGTGAGATTGGCGGTGAATAGGATGTTGTCCTGCGACAGCGAGGCTCCGAGCAGCGACGGCATGCGGCCGCCTACGAACAGCCGAAAACGCGACAGCACTCGCGTATCGTCGCGGAAAAGCCCGTCGCCGCTGCCGCGTATGTCGCCATAGCTGTCCGCGACGACGAAGCAGTCTTCATGCTTCAGCGCAAATTGCCTATGCGGCTCGCGCGGTGCCGATTCATCAAGTGCGGGGAGAGCGACCGCTGGATTAAGCTTGCGTTCTTCGACTTCGATGCTCATCTCATCCCTCCTGTTCAGACGGCCGATGCTGGCGCCATCCCATATGCCTGCGCCCGACCATCTCCTATCAACAGTATCTCGCATCAATGCTGCGATGCCCATGATCTCGAAGAGCGTCATTGAAATCTTGGCGGATATTCGACGAAGCTTCCGCTGCTCGACCTGATCAATGCGGCGGGAACCCGGCGATTCTAATTGCCAACTCGTCTCAAGCGATGCTGTTAAAAAGTGCTGGCTATCCCAGCCGCGTTTTCGGCAAACCCGTTTCGCGAGCCGAGCGGAAATTGCTCGTCGCATGCCGGCAAGCGGTAGATCCTCAGATAGTCGCTGCACATGCGCCCGACGGTGAACCGCTTTTCAAAAGTATTCCGCACTCGTGCGCGATCGAGACTGCCTATCCGCCGCACAGCGTCAACGGCTTCGTCAATGCCTTCCACTATCAGTCCGGATACGCCGTGATCGATGACCTCCGGAACGGCTCCCCGGTTGAAGGCAACCACCGGGGTGCCGCAGGCCATCGCCTCGATCATCACGAGGCCGAACGGCTCCGGCCAATCGATCGGAAACAGCAGCGCTGTCGCATTGCCCAAAAACTCCGCCTTCTCACACTCATCAATCTCGCCAATGAACTTGACATTCGAATGCCGAAGCACCTGAGGTTCGACCCTGTCGCTCCAAAATGACCGGTCTACTGCGTCGATTTTCGCCGCGATCTTCAGCGGCATTCCAGCGCGCGCAGCGATTTCCATCGCGGCTTCCGGCCCCTTTTCGGGTGAGATGCGGCCGAGGAACGCGAGGTATCCAGAGGCTTTCGGCCGGAATGGCAGGATGTCGTTCGGCAGGCCGTGATAGACCGTTCCAAGCCAATTGACCGGCGGCATGGGCCGGCGCTGGTCATCTGAAATCGAGACCAGTGGAATATCGTTGAACATTGCGTATAGCTGCGCCAGGTCCGGGAGGTCGAGCCGGCCATGAAGCGTGGTAACGGTTCGCTGCGCGAACTGTCTAATTATCGGAAAATGGAGAACATCGACGTGGAAATGCAGCACGTCGAATTGGTCCGCTCGCCTGCGGACCTCTTCAAGCATCATGACGTGGTAAGGAATCGGATTCTTTGCTTTCGAATTGAAGCGTAGCGCAACCTCGCAACATGACACGAGTTCGGCCGATGTGCGTGAATCGCCGCTGGCGAACAGCGTCACGTCATGCCCCCTTCGAACCAGCTCTTCCGTTAAATATGAGACAATGCGCTCGGTCCCGCCATAGAGCTTGGGTGGCACGGACTCCATCAGGGGGGCGATCTGGGCAATTTTCATGTGCAGGGCATCCTGGAAAGTCGGCCTTCAACGAACCGGCTCGGCAGCGGTTAGTCCTTCTCCCGATTCGCTGTTATCGCGAACTTTCGAACTGCTAATTTGTTCCCGGTATCAATCACTTCGCCGTGGCATTACACAAATTGGGAAAGGGCGCGCCACATGGTCATAAACTGCCGGATGGGCAAGCCCGGCGCGCTGGCCGACGATCCTTCTGATGGACGAACCGCTGTCGGCTCTGGACAAGAAGCTGCGCGAGGAGATCCAGGCCGAGATCCGACGCATCCATCGCGAAACCGGCGTCACCATCCTTTACGTGACCCATGACCAGGAAGAAGCGCTGCACCTGTCGGACCGCAATCGCTCTCTTCAAGGATGCCGTCGGCCTTTGTCTCGGACTGGACGCGAAACACGCTGGAGCAGGGGGCCATCCACCGCCGCCTGGCGGGATTGGGAGTGGGTATCGTCCTTAACAGGACCGTCACGAATATCGCTTCAGGCGGCGTCGTGACAGCCTGCGTCTATACCGGCGCGAAACAGGAGCTGGCCGCCGATGCCGTCGTCCTGGTCACGTCGCGCAATCAGGACGATGCCGTTTGGCGCGCGCTGAAAGCCCGGGAAAACGAGTGGGCCGGCAACGGCATTCGTTCGATCAAGGTCATTGGCGATGCGGAAGCGCCGGGGCCGATCGCGTGGGCAACCTATGCAGGCCACGCTTTGCCCGTGAACTGGACGAGGCCGATATCGGTGACGCGCTGCCATTTCGACGCGAAGTGACGGCGCTGGCGGTGCAATAGGATAGAAGAGGGGAGTCGCAACTTCCCTTCCACTCTATTCTGCCCGCAAGCGGAGCGCGTATTTCTAGCAGGTATCAGCCAACAGATGCTGCCGACCAACAGGCGGGGGAGCTTCGCGTTGAGGAGCTCGATTGCCTCTTCCGGTGGCGACTTCTTCCGCCGACGTTCGCTTCAGTTAGAACATCGCTTGTAGCGGTACGAAGCGTGACGTGCCTCCGCGCCGTTCTGTTGATCCCGACCCACACTTCCGCGGCGTTGCCCTCGTTCCTCGATCGGCCGATCGAAGGCGACTGGCCATACCTGTGGATCGATCCCACCTAACTGAAGGTGCTCCGGCGCCACGCGCGCGCCGCTCGGGATCCTACTTGCACTTTCCTGCCGCACCGGTCGTCTCGCAAACCGATCCGTCGAATCTGGGCCCGCTTACCACTCGGCGAACGAACCATCCTTGTGGCGCCAGACCGGGTTGCGCCAGCGGTGTCCCTCCCGGGCGCGCTCCTTCACATACTCTTCGTCGATCTCGATGCCGAGGCCGGGGCTATCGGGAATGGCGACATAGCCATCCTGGTAGCGGAATACGTCCTTGTTGGCGGCGTAGTCGAGCAGGTCGTTGCCGGCATTGTAGTGGATGCCCAGGCTCTGCTCCTGGATGAAGCAATTGTAGCTCACGGCATCGAGCTGCAGGCATGCGGCGAGCGCGATCGGCCCGAGCGGACAGTGCGGCGCCACAGCCACGTCATAGGCCTCAGCCATCGCCGCGATCTTGCGGCATTCGGTGATGCCGCCGGCGTGCGAGAGATCCGGCTGGATGATGTCGACGACCGCATCCTCGAACACCGATTTGAAATCCCAGCGGCTGTAGAGCCGTTCGCCAAGCGCGATCGGCGTCGAGCCGAGTGCGGCGATCTCCTTCAGCGCCTCGCGGTTTTCGCTGAGCACCGGCTCTTCGATGAACATCAGCCGATAGGGCTCAAGCTCCTTGACCAGGATGCGCGCCATCGGGCGGTGCACGCGGCCGTGGAAATCGACGGCGATGCCGATATTCGGCCCGACCGCCTCGCGCACCATGGCGACGCGCTCTATAGCCGCGTCTATCTTGTCGTGGCTGTCGACGATCTGCAGTTCCTCGGTGCCGTTCATCTTGAGCGCTAGGAATCCGCGCGCCACCATGTCCCTGGCGCCGGCCGCCACTTCCGCCGGCCGGTCGCCGCCGATCCAGGAATAGACCTTGATCGTTTCGCGCAGCCTGCCGCCGAGCAATTCATGCACCGGCACGCCGAGCGCCTTGCCCTTGATGTCCCACAGCGCCTGGTCGATGCCGGCGATAGCGCTCATCAGGATCGGCCCGCCGCGATAGAAGCCGCCGCGATGCATCACCGTCCAATGATCCTCTATCAAACGCGGATCCTTGCCGATCAGATAATCGGCCAGTTCCCTGACCGCCGCTTCGACCGTCAGCGCCTTGCCTTCGACCACCGGCTCGCCCCAGCCGCTGATGCCGGCATCGGTCTCGATCTTGAGGAACAGCCAGCGCGGCGGAACGATATAGGTGGTCAGAGCGGTGATCTTCATGCGGCCGGCCGGTCTCAGTTGTTTTTCAGTTTCTTGGCGCTGACGAGGTCGCGCGCGGCAAGGTCGAGGATCTTGTTCGCCGCGTTGCGCGCGGCGACGGCGTCGCGCATGCGCAAGGCCTCGACCACTTCGCCATGCGCCGCCGCCGCTTCCCTGCGCCTGACCGGCGAGATCGTTGCGGTGGCTTCCAGCGAAAACAGCAGCGCCGTATCGATCAGCTTGCCGATCTGCCGGAAGATCGGGTTGTGGCTCGCGCCATAGACGATCTGGTGGAAGACGATGTCGGAACGCGAGAACTGCGTCAGGTCCTCGCCGGCGCCTGCCATGCCTTGCCAGGCCACCTCGAGATCGGCGATCTCCTGCAGCGTCGCGCGCGTTGCTGCAAGTTCGGCGACCAGCGGCTCGATGGCGCGGCGGGTTTCCAGGATCGCGTCGAACAGCTTGTCGTCCAGCGCATGCGGCGCATGCCAGGCCAGCACCTGCGGGTCGATGATGTTCCAGTTGTCCTGGTCGCACACCACCGTGCCGACGCGTGGCCGCGACAGCACCAGCCCCTTGGCTGCCAGCACCTTTAGCGCTTCGCGGATGACGGTGCGGCTGACGCCGTATTCGATGCCGAGATCGTTCTCGGTGGGCAGCGACGATCCGGCCGGATAGCGTCCGGAGAAAATGTCGGAGGCGATCGCCTTGGTCACGTCGGGCATGACGCGCGGACGGCGCGCCGTCTCGCGCGTTTGCGTGTCCTCGTCAGCCTTCTTCGGTGTTTCGTTCACCTCAGCCCCTCCTCCAAGGCAGCGAACCCTTCGGTTTACGCGCAATCGGTCCGGCCTTAGCGGATGCGAGTGATTTGCGCCAGCGACTACTTATCGGACTACCTATCTCATTTATCATACCAGATCAATTGACGGGTACGATAAAATTGACTACACACGACCAATCCGGGCTGAGCGCCCGGCCGTTTGCTGGGAGGTAATCATGCGAATTTTGAAAACCGCGCTTGTCGCGGGTGCTCTCGCCGTCTTGTCGGTCACCACGATCGCGTCGGCCTACGCTCAGGACACCAAGATCGGCTTCATAGTCAAGCAGCCGGAGGAGCCCTGGTTCCAGGACGAATGGAAGTTCGCCGACCAGGCCGCCAAGGAGAAGGGTTTCACTCTCGTCAAGATCGGCGCCGAGGACGGCGAGAAGCTGATGTCGGCGATCGACAATCTGGGCGCTCAAGGAGCGCAAGGCTTCGTCGTCTGCACGCCGGATGTGAAGCTCGGCCCCGGCATCGTCGCCAAGGCCGCCGCCAACAATCTCAAGCTGATGACGGTGGACGACCGCCTCGTCGGCGCCGACGGCAAGCCGCTGGAAGACGTCCCGCATATGGGCATTTCCGCCACCAAGATCGGCGAGGCCGTGGGTCAGGCCATCGTCGACGAGATGAAGGCGCGCGGCTGGAAGATGGACGAGGTCGGCGCGATCCGCGTTTCCTACGACCAGCTGCCGACCGCCGTCGACCGTGTCGAGGGCGCGATCTCGGTGCTGAAGACCGCCGGCTTCAAGGCGGAGAACATTTTCGACGCGCCGCAGGCCAAGACCGACACGGAAGCCGCGCTCAATGCCGCGACCGTGGTGCTCAACGCCCATGCCGACATCAAGAAGTGGATTGCCTTCGGCCTCAATGACGAGGCGGTGCTGGGCGCCGTGCGCGCTTCCGAAAGCGTCGGCATTCCGGCGGACGGCATGATCGGGGTCGGCATCGGCGGTGCGGAATCGGCGATCAACGAGTTCAAGAAGCCCGCCGCCACCGGCTTCGTCGGCACTGTGATCATCTCGCCCAAGCGCCACGGCTACGAGACGGCGCTCAACATGTATGACTGGATCGCCAACAACAAGGAGCCGGCGAAGCTGACGCTGACCGCCGGCGCGCTGGCCAAGCGCGACGACTACCAGAAGGTGCGCAAGGACCTCGGCATCGAATAGTCCTCCCCGTACAAACAGGCGGCGGCTTGATGCCGCCGCCTGTTTGGCGTGCCCAAGAAGGATCCAAGCCCCGTGTCCTTTCTCGAATTCTCCAACATCACCAAAACCTATCCGGGCGTCAGGGCTCTGTCCGATGTGTCGTTCGGCGTCGAAAAGGGCGCCGTGCACGGATTGATGGGCGAGAACGGCGCCGGCAAATCCACCCTGATCAAGATCCTGTCCGGCGACCAGCATGCCGATGCCGGCGAGATAAGCATCGACGGCAAGGTCCAGGCCTATGCCTCGACCAGAAATGCCTTCGACAATGGCGTCATCGTCATCCACCAGGAATTGCAGCTGGTGCCCGAGTTGAGCGTCGCCGAGAATCTCAGCCTCGGACGCTTTCCGGCAAGCGCCGGCGTCATCGCCCGCCGCCGCATGCTCGACGATGTCGGCGCCAAGTTGAAATCGGCCGGCATCGATATCGACATGCGCCGCAGGGTCAAGACGCTGTCGATCGGCGAACGCCAGATGGTCGAGATCGCCAAGGCCGTGATGCTCGACGCCCGGGTGATAGCGCTCGACGAGCCGACCTCGTCGCTGTCCTCGCGCGAAAGCGAGATCCTGTTTAAGCTGATCGGCCGGCTGCGCGGCGAGGGCAAGGTCATCATCTATGTCTCGCACCGCCTCGACGAGGTGTTCCGGCTCTGCGACAGCCTGACGGTGCTGCGCGACGGCAAGCTCGCCGCGCATCATCAATCGCTGAAGGATGTCACCCGCGATCAGGTCGTGGCCGAAATGGTCGGCCGCGAGATTTCTGACATCTGGGGTTTTCGGTCGCGCAAGGCGGGAGAGGTTCGCCTCAAGGTCGACAATCTGAGCGGCACCAGGCTGCGCACGCCGGCAAGCTTCGAAGCCCGCGCCTGCGAGATCGTCGGCTTCTTCGGCCTCATCGGCGCCGGCCGATCCGAACTGATGCGGCTGGTCTTCGGCGCCGATCCGCGTTCGGGCGGCACGATCATGGTCGACGGCAAGACGGTTGCCGCCGCCAGCCCGCATGACGCAATCAGGGCCGGCATCGTGCTGTGCTCGGAGGACCGCAAGCATGACGGCATCATCCAAGGTCGCTCGATCGAGGAGAACATCAACATATCGTCCAGGCGCCATCACACGCGCTTCGGCGTGCTGAACCGCGCCAGCGAGATCACGACGGCCGAAACCTTCATCAAGAAGCTCAAGGTGCGCACGCCGTCGCGCAAGCAGGACATCGTCAATCTCTCAGGCGGCAACCAGCAGAAAGTCATCCTCGGCCGCTGGCTGTCGGAGCAGGACATCCGCGTGCTGATCGTCGACGAGCCGACACGCGGCATCGATGTCGGCGCCAAATCGGAGATCTACGAGCTGCTCTATCAACTGGCCGAGGAGGGCATGGCGATCGTCGTCGTCTCCTCCGAGCTGCCGGAAGTGATGGGCATTTGCGACCGCATCCTGGTGATGTGCGGCGGGCGCATCAGCGCCGAGCTCGCGCGCGACCAGTTCGCCGAAAAGGCGACCCTGGCCGCGGCGCTCCCCGACAAGAAAACCCCCGACGCGATCGCATCCTGAGGCTTCCAATGACCAGTCGGCTGAAGAAGATCCTGCTCGGCGAACAAGGCCTCGTCGTCATCTTCATCGTCGCCTTCGCGCTGGTGTCGCTGCTCGTGCCGAACTTCCTCACCGACCGCAACATGCTCGGCCTGCTTCAGTCCGTGGTCACCGTCGGCATCGTTGCCTGCACGATGATGTTCTGCCTCGCTGCGCGCGACTTCGACCTGTCGGTCGGCTCCATCGTCGCCTTTGCCGGCATGGTCGCGGTGATGGCCTCGAACACAACCGGCTCGATCCTGCTTGGCCTCGTCGCAGCCATCGCCTGCGGCGCGGTCGTCGGCTGGGTCAATGGCGTCGTCATCGCCAAATTCCGCATCAACGCCCTGATCACCACTCTGGCCACCATGCAGATCGTACGCGGTTTCGCGCTGATCTCGTCGGACGGTCGCGCCGTGGGCATCAACAGCCCGGACTTCTACCAGCTGGCCCTCTCGAAGCTGCTCGGCATACCGACGCCGATCTGGGTGCTGGCGGTGCTCTTCGCCATTTTCGGATTTGTGCTCAACAGCACCGTCTTCGGCAAGAATACGCTGGCCATCGGCGGCAACCCGGAAGCTTCGCGCCTGGCCGGCGTCAACGTCGATCGAACGCGCATCTGGATTTTTACCCTGCAGGGCGTGGTGTGTGGCATCGCCGGCATCCTGCTTGCCTCGCGCATCACCTCCGGCCAGCCCAACGCCGCGGTGGGCTTGGAACTGTCGGTGATCTCGGCCTGCGTGCTCGGCGGCGTCTCGCTTGCCGGCGGCAGGGCGACGATGTCGGGCGTCATCGTCGGCGTGCTGATCATGGGCATCGCCGAAAACGCCATGAACCTGCTCAACATCCCGGCCTTCTACCAATACATCGTCAGAGGCGTGATCCTGCTCCTTGCCGTGCTCCTCGACAATCTGCGTTCTTCAGCATTGGGGCGGCGCTGATGGGACGCCTCTCCGGAAAACGCATCTTCCTCACCGGCGCCGCGCAAGGCATCGGCTACGCCATCGCCGAGGCCTGTCTGCGCGAGGAGGCCGAGCTGTTCCTGGTCGACCTCGACGCGAGCCTGCTCGCCGAAAGTGCCGGCCGTTTGGGCAACGTCGCGCATGCCGCAGCAGACATTGCCAATGCCAAGGCAATCGAGGCCGCCATGGCGGCGGCGACGAAAGCCATCGGTGCGGTCAATACCGTGATCAACAATGCCGGTATGAACGTCTTTTCGACGCCGCTCGAAGCCACCGAGGATGACTGGGCGCGCAATCTCGACGTCAATGTGAAAGGCGCTTGGCACTGCGCCAAGGCGGCGCTGTCGGGGATGATCGGGCAGGGCGGCGGCGTGATTCTCAACATCGCCTCGACGCACGCCTTCACCATCATCCCGCGCACCTTTCCCTATCCCGTCGCCAAGCATGCTCTGCTCGGCCTGACCAAATCGCTGGCGATCGAATATGCCGGCGGCAATATCCGCGTGAACGCGCTGGCGCCCGGTTATGTCGCCACCCAGAAGGTCATCGACTACTGGAACAGCTTCGACGATCCGGAGGCCGCGCGCGCCAAGACACTGGCGCTGCATCCGGGCGGGCGGATCGCCACGCCTGAGGAGATCGCCATGGCGGCGGTCTTTCTCGTCTCCGACGAATGCCCCTTCATCAACGCCGCCTGCCTTGTCGCGGATGGCGGCCTAAGCGTGCTTCACCACCCCTGACACACAAGCCATAATGGGAGGAAACCATGGCAAATGATGTCTTCGCGAAATCCCTGCTGACACGCCGGCAAGCGCTTGCGCTTGGTGCAAGTGCTGCGCTGGCGGGCGCGTTGCCGCGCGGCGCCTTCGCCGCGGACGAGAAGGTGACGCTCTGGCATGGCTGGACCGGCGCCGACAACACCACCGCGCTCAACGGCGTCATCGACACCTTCAACAAGGGCGGCAAGGGCGTCACCGTCGAGCCGACCGGCTATGACTGGGACACGTTATTTTCCAAATGGGTGGTCTCCTCGGCCGGCGGTCGTGCGCCGGACCTGGTGCTCTTCCACATCACCGAGCTGCCGGAATTCGCGACGCGCAAGGTCATCCGCCCGATCGACGACGTCGTCGCTTCGTCCGGTCTCGACCTGTCGCAGGTTCCGGATGCCGGCCGCACCGGCGTGACTTTCGACGGCAAGGTCTATGCCGCGCCGCTCGACGTGCATCCGCTCGGCTTCTATTACAACGTCGATATGGTGCAGGAGGCGGGGCTCGATCCGGCCAAGCCGCCGAAGACCGGCGAGGAATTCCTCGAATGGGCAAAGAAGCTGACGGTCAAGGACGGCAGCGGCAAGGTCACGCGTTACGGCTTCGAATTGCCGAACACCTGGGCGACAGCGCGCTGGATCTGGTTCAGCCTGATGTACCAGTTCGGCGGCACCTTCCTTGACGACAAGGGCCTGGCCGCGGTTGACAGCGAGGCCTCGCAGAAGGCGTTGCAATATCTCGTCGACCTGATCAACGTGCATGGCGTGACCAATCCCGAGGTCGGCGGCAACAAGGGTGAGGACGCCTTTGCTTCCAAGCAGGTCGCGATGAAGTTCATCGGCCCCTGGGAGGTCAATCTGCGCATGGCGCAGAAGATGAATTTCATGACCGCGCAATTGCCGGTGTTTGGCCAGAAGGCGGCCGTCTGGGCGAACTCGCATTGCATGGCGATGTCGAAGCAGAAAAGCGACGACAAGCTCGCCGCCGACGGCACTTTCATGAAGTGGTTCTTCGACAATTTCGCAGCACCCGCCACCACCGTCGGCATCATCCCGCAGAGCAAGGCGGTGCGTGAAAGCGCGGCCTTCACCGGCACCGAGCAGTACAAATATTTCAAGTCCTTCGTCGACGACTTGCCCAACATCGTCTACGAGCCCCTGATCCCGCAGTATCTCTCCGTTTTCTCCTTCGACAAGCCGACGCCGCTGGTCACCAATCTGCAGGCAGCGCTCAGCGGCTCGAAGCCGGTGCCCGATGCCTTGAAGGCGATGAAGGAAGGTCTCGATGCGCAGCTGAAGAAGGGCTGATGACATCGCCGGCATCACAACCGGCGGGCCGCTCCAGGGCCCGCCGCGCAACGGCGCAGGAAGGAGGGGCGGTGCGCAGCGGCATGACGCTTGCCGCCTATCTTTTCCTGTCGCCCTATCTGGCGCTGTTCATCGCCTTCATGCTTTTGCCGACGCTGGCCGCCATCGGCATCAGCTTCATGCGCTGGGATATCCTCGGCGCGCCCGAATTCATCGGACTTGACAATTACCGGCAGATCTTCGGCGATCCGCTGTTTTTGACCGCGATCAGGAACACCTTCTACTTCGTCTTCCTGACGGCGATCCCGATGGTCGTGCTCGGCCTAGGCCTAGCCATACTGCTCGATCAGAAGCTCAAGGGAACAGCCTTCGTGCGCACGGTGGTGTTCCTTCCCTATGTCGTCATGGTCTCGACGGTTGGCATCTTGTGGGGCTGGCTGTTCGACAAGGGCACCGGCCTCGTCAACTATTACCTCACCACCATCGACATCGAGCCGATCGCCTGGCTCAAGGACCCGCACTGGTCCATGCCGGCTTTGGCCATCACGACCATCTGGTGGACCGTCAACACCAACATGATCATCTTCCTGGCGGCGCTGCAGGACATTTCCGAGGAATTGCATGATGCCGCCACGCTCGACGGCGCCGGCCCCTGGCAGCGTTTCGTCTACATCACCTTGCCTTTGCTGCGGCCGGCCATGGCGCTGGTCACCGCGCTCACCATCATCAATGGCTGGCGCGTCTTCGGTCAGGCTTATGTAATGACGCAGGGCGGGCCGGAGGCGAGCACCTTCGTCATCGTGCAATATATCTACCTCACCGCCTTCCAGAATTTCGAGATGGGTCCGGCTGCCGCCGCCGGTGTGGTGCTGCTCCTGATCACGCTGGTCTTTTCGCTCGCCCAGATGAAGCTGATGAAGGCAATCTGATGCAGGACCAGCGCTCCAATCGTGCCGGAAAATCGCTTGGCGGGCGCTCGCTCGCCTATGGGCTGATGATCGTCGTGACAGCCCTCTGGGGCGCGCCGATCCTGTGGATGCTGGTCACGTCGATCAAGCCGGAAAGCGAGATCTACGACTATCCGCCCACCTGGATCCCGGATACGCCGACGCTGGAAGCCTATGGCGCGTTGTTTCAGCGCTTCCCCATGCTGACCTGGTTCCGCAATTCTGCCGTCGTCGGTATTCTGACGACCGTGCTGACCCTGGCCGTCGACGCCTTGGCGGCCTATCCGCTGGCACGCATGCAGTTCCCCGGCCGCCGCGTCATCATGGCCGTGATCTTCGCCACCTTCCTGCTGCCTTATGAACTCCTCTTCGTGCCGCTCTTCCTCGGCCTGAACAGCTACGGCCTGGTCGACAGCATCTTCAGCCTGACCGTGCCGGCATCGGCCAACGCCTTCGGCGTCTTCCTGCTGACTCAGTTCTTCCAGGCCGTGCCGAGGGAACTCGAAGACGCCGCCATCATGGATGGCTGTGGCCGTGTCGGCTTCTTCTGGCGCATCCTCTTGCCGCTCACCAAACCGGGACTTGCCACCGTCGCGATCTTCACCTTCGTCGCCAGTTGGAACAACTTCTTCTGGCCGCTGATCGCAACCAATTCCGACGACACGCGCACGCTTCCCGTCGGCCTGGCGACATTGGTCGGCGGCGCCGGCATGTCGATGAAGCAGAGCGTGTTGATGGCGTCCGCCGTCGTGGCGACGCTGCCGACGGCACTCTTCTTCCTCGCCTTGCAGCGGCACTTCGTGCGCGGCATCGCCGCGACCGGCATCAAGGGCTGACCATGGCCGATATCGAGATCGCCAGCGACCGTCTTCGTTGCGTGCTCTCGACGCAAGGCGGGTTGGTCTGGCGGCTGGAGGCCAAGTTTGGCGATGGCTGGCAAGCGCTGCTGCGCCCCCCACCAGAAGGTTCGGATCGCGATCCGTTGAAGGCCGGTTGTTTTCCGCTCGTACCGTTCGGCAACAGGGTCGAAGGCAATCGTTTTCTGTTCGATCGGACCGAATATCGTCTGAAACCCAACACACCCTGGGACAAGCACTACCTCCACGGCGATGGCTGGCTTGGCGACTGGACTGTCGAGGATCGCGGCGACGCCGAGGCATCGCTGTCGTTCGTACTTCAGGGAAAAACGTATCGCTATCGCGCAACGCAACGCTTCACATGCGAAGAGGCGAACTTCAGGGCGATCCTTGGCGTGACGAATCTCGGCGAGCGGCCGATGCCGTTCGGACTCGGCTGGCATCCCTATTTTCCGCTGACGCCGACAACCACGCTTGAAGCACCGGCGAAGGCTTATTGGACGGAAAAAGCGGGCTGGCTTCCGGACACCTGCACCTCAGTGCCCGAGGCACTTGATTTCAAGTACCCGAGAGCGCTGCCGCGCCGTTGGGTCAACAACGGTTTTGAAGGCTGGGACGGCGCGGCCTCCATCGTCTGGCCCGAACGGCATATGCGGGTAAGCATCGAGACCGCGCCAGCGCTGTCGCGCTATTTCCTATTCGTCTCCGACACGACGTTCGATCCGCATTACCGCGAGGACTTCTTCTGCTTCGAGCCGATGAGCCACTCGGCCAACGGCCACAACCTGTCGGATCTGGGTGGCCTGACGGTTTTGGCGCCGGGGCAGGGGACCGAGATTTCCATGGCACTGTCGTGCGGTGCGATAGAGGATGCGGCATGACCAGCGTCACGGAAGTCTTCCGCTCGCGCGACAGGCTTGGCGAGGTTCCGGTGTGGGATGTGGCCGAGCAGGCGCTCTATTGGGTCGATATCGAGAGCAAGCGGCTGCGCCGCTTCGACCACGCCACCGGTCAGGTCCGCGAATGGCAATTCCCCGAGCGCATTGGCTCTTTCGCGCTGCGCGAAAGAGGCGGGCTGGTCTGTGCCTTCGAAAGCGGACTGGCCTTCTTCGATCCAGCTACCGAAAAGATCGATTGGATCGCCAGGCCCGAAGCGCACATCCCCACCAACCGCTTCAACGACGGCAAATGCGACCGCAAGGGCCGATTCTGGGCCGGCACCATGGATGACAACCTCAAGGACCGCAGCGCGTCGCTTTATCGGCTCGATCCGGACTTGCAGGTGACGCGCCTGGCGGGTGGAATTTGCATCTCCAATTCGTTGGTCTGGAGCCTCGACAACAGCATTTTCTATTTCGCCGATACGCCCGATAACGCGATCTACGCGTACGATTACGATCACAACGCTGGGACCATCGCCAATCGCCGGCTTTTCGCCTCGACCGCCGAGCAGCCCGGAACGCCTGACGGCTCGACGATCGACGAACATGGCTATCTGTGGAACGCGCAATGGGACGGCTGGCGCCTGACACGTTATGCGCCGGACGGCTCGATCGACCGGGTCGTCGAACTGCCGGTGCAGCGTCCAACGAGCTGCATGTTCGGCGGCCCGGACCTTGCGACGCTCTATGTCACCACCGCCATCTGGGATTCCAACGAGGCCGACCTGCGGGCTCAGCCGCTGGCCGGATCGCTGCTGGCGCTTGATGTCGGCGTGCGCGGCGTGCCGGAGCCGCGCTTCGCCGGCTGACAGGAAGTAGGAATTCTCCGGCGAGATCATCTCGCTCCAGAGTCCAGGCCAAGGGCATGGTCGGTGGTCGACCGGCACACCGGGGAGCCCGCTGAGCCGGAGGGTCGCCCTGCTGTTGGCCTTGAGCTGACCTATGCGACCGACCTCGCGATCCTCCTCAACGCCTCCGACATGAAGCGCAGGATCATCCGAGATCACACCGTGTGAACCTCAACTGGTTCTTGGCTGATCGGACTAATGTCGTCCGACGTCCAATAGCCTGAGACAAGCAGTGTACCTGCATCGGCGACAATTGGCTTGGCGACTGAGTCGTTCGAGGGGGCGGCGCCGAGGCATCACTGCCGATCTCATTTCAGGCAGAGCGTCATCCCTATCGCGCACTACAAACTTCAAATGCGAGGGGATGAGCTTCGAGGCGATCCTCAGGTGGGCCAGCGGACGATGCCGCTCGGGCCCGTCTGGCACCGCTGTTTTCCGCTGAGACCGGCGACCACACCTGAGCGCCGGCGGCGTGGAGGCCGGCGCCTCCGGGCCCCGCAACTCGGGACCCGAAGCGCTTGATTCCAGGGGCGGAGAACGCGGCCGCGTCGTTGGGCCAACAAGCATCCTGAGACGGCGCGGCCTCCATCGTCTGGCCAACGGGCACATGCGGCTCGGCGTCGAGACCGCTCCTGTGCTGTCACACGACTTTCCTGCCGATTGGCACGTTCAGCCTTCCACATAGACGATGCGGCGCGTCGACGGCTCAACCAACACCGGTCGGTTGTTCACATAGACATACCGGTACCGGTAGTTCGGGATCTTCTGCAGGGCTACCGTCGCAGGCAGGGTCGCGCCTGTCACAACCTTGCCTTGAAGGTAAACAGGCTTGACCCGGTGCTCGGTGATGTAGGTGCGCACCTGTTCGGGGGGAGTGATCACGGTACCAGCCGCACCGCCGCCCACGATCCCCGCCGCGCCGCCCACGGCAGCGCCAACTGGACCACCGATGATAGCGCCGGCGATCGCTCCGGTAGCGCCGCCGGCGACGGCTCCGGCATTAGCCTGATCGCGAGGAGCTTTCACCACCGCGATGCCTGAATTGGCCGGCCGCTCGGTCAACACGACCCGATTGCCGCCGAATTCTGCGGTGACGTAATCGGAATAAACCCAGCCTTGACCACCGGCCTCGGCGATGGTGCACCATTTCGAGTTTTGCAAGCAGCCGTTCAGTGTGGCCGTCTGGCCCGCCCGCAGCACCCCGATCACCGGATACTGCGAGCCCGGACCAGCGCGAACGTTAAGGTTTGTAGTGGCGGATACGGGAGTATCGGCAAACGCTGCGCCAGACAAAGCGACAAGCGCGCCTGCCACTGCGGGTAACAAAAGCCTTCTCATGGTTCTGTCTCCGTTTCATGGTTCCCTTCAGAGCCAAAAACGAGGAAGAGCCACGTGCGTTCCGCTGGCGGATTGCTGAACGGATGTCATTGGGATCGCTCTGCCGCTCCTGCTTGGTCGAGATATGCCTATCATCGAAGCGGTCGATCTCGCCGATGCCATCGACATGGCTGCACGCACAGCCGCGCGGGAGCATAGGCTCGTTGAGGTCCGACCGCTGGAACAGCCATCGTCGCGAGGAGAAGTGGCGCAGCTCTTGAAATGCCGGCATTGCTGACGCTATATTGTGTCATAGTTTTTGGCGGTGTACGGAGGTGCTGCGATGGGCCTGGCACGATATGCCGATAACGGTTTGTTCGCACCGAAGAAGATTGCGGATGCTTTCCGCACCACGAGCGCGGAGATCGCGCGTACCGCTGGTCTGGGGAAAGATGCGGTCCAGCGCCGGGAGCGGGTGCGCTCAGACAAGACGCAGCGCCGCCTGCGCGAGATGGTGGAAATCGTGAACAAGGTCGAGCCGCGATTTGGCTCCGCGCTCATGGCCTATGCCTGGTATCGGTCCGAGCCGCTGCCGGGATTTTCGGGGCAGACGGCCATGCAGCTCGTGCGGGAAGGTCGAGCCGATGAGGTTCTCGACTTCATCGACGCGGTCGATGCGGGGATTTACGCCTGACCATCGCCGCCATCGCCTATTCGGGCCGGCTCTACCGCGCTCTCAATCCGATGTATGCCCGCGAGCCTATGTCGGGACGCGGTGCCGAGCTTTATGGAGGACGTTTCAACCCCAAAGGCATGCCGGCGCTCTATGCGTCGACCTCGGTGCTGACGGCTTTGCGCGAAGCCAACCAGGTAGGCGATCTGCAGCCGACGACGCTGGTCGCTTATCGTGCCGAGATCGAGGCCGTCTTCGATGCGGGCGACCCCACTGCTCTTGCAGCAATGGGCCTCGATGCGGCGGTCGTGGCCGATCCAACATGGCGCGACCAGATGAGAGACCATGGCGAGGCGCATACACAGCGATTTGCCCGTGAGCTGGTCGCGCAAGGCTATAATGGCCTGCTCGTGCCGAGCTTCGCCAAGGGCGCCGCACTCGGCGACTTGAATCTGGTTCTGTGGCGATGGGGTGACGCTGCCCCATCCAGACTCGAGCTAATCGACGACGAGCACCGGCTCGGTTGATCTAGCCGGCCGCTGCCCGCGTTGCCAACTATGCTGCCTTCGACAGGAGACGGGAACTCAAGTCTGACGGAAAGAGTGCTTGCAGTTTCAGCCCAGTACGGTACCGCTGTGCTTAAGCCATCCGGGTCATTTCGTCGCCACCTAGCGCGACCTTGTCGATCATCTACATCGGTGGGGAAGTGCCATCAGTTGGCGGTTGGAAGACGTGCCGGAGAGCGTAACGATTACGAAGCCGTTCGCCATGGTGCAAATCATCACTGCTTTATCGATTCTGATCCTCACGGTCTTCCAGAAATCCCGGATAATGTTGGCCGCGGACCCCGCGTGCAGGTGCACGTTGCTAGCCCTGATCCTTTCGCCCCCTCCGATCAGGTCTCCGAGTGGTCGAACGGCGCGGCCAGGTTGAGGGTGCCGGCGAGCGTTTATTCATATCCGGATGCGGGCCATTTTTTTACTGACAGCGAACTTGCCGACTATGACGCCAAGGCCGTGAGACGCTTGGAAGCGGGCCATCAGGTTCTTGGAGGTGGTCGTCGTCTCCTGCGTCTCCAATGTCTCGCGGCCGGCCCTGGCCTAAAATGACCACGATTTCGCGGTTGCCAGGCAACGGCTTCGAGTTCGAGTTCGTTGGCGTAGCCCAGGGCAGGAGATCGTCGATTTGGCTATTTGGGTGGCCGTTGACGAGCCGTGTTCATCACTCAACCGTGAGATGCGCGAACGACCTGGCAGCGCGTGCAGGAACACGCTGGCTCGGCGCCGAAGGGCCTGAAGCGACCCCCACGCAATAGGTTCGGCCGGGCTTAATAGGGCGACTGCAACACATGCGCGGCGAAGACGACCTGCGACACGCGTCATTGCAGGACTTACCCGAGGATGGAACGTAAGGCGCCTGGCAGCCTTAGTTGTCGGGTGACGCACCCTCGCCAGATGGCGCGTTATCCTCGGACTGCCCACTGTCCGAGAGCCTGCCATCCGTCCCTCGCGGGTGGCAGGCTCAAAAAGCTTATCGATTTCTGGGAAACTGAACGAAGTCGGAACCCCCGGCGGGCGCCGGTGTTTCTTCGTCTAACGGAGGATGAAACATGGCAGCGCCGCGCGCGGTTTGGAAGGGTTTCCTGAAATTTGGATCGGTCGCATGCAGCGTAAAGCTGGTGGGAGCAACCACTGAGGCCGGGAGGGTCCATTTCAAGATTCTTAACCGCGAAAACGGCTTGCCGGTTAAGAGCGCCTATATCGATGAAGGAACCGGCGACGTCGTTCCTTCAGAAGATCAGATCAAGGGCTACGAGGTTGAGAAGGGCGACTTCCTCGAAATCGAGCCGGACGAGATCAAAAAGCTGAAGCTCACGTCGCAGCACACGCTCGACATTGAGGGCTTCGTCGCGATCGATGAGATCGACACGAGGTATCTGGAAAAACCCTATTACGTCATCCCGGCCGACGGCGCCGCTGTCGAGACGTTTTCGGTGCTGCGAGAAGCAATGGCCAAGAAGCGGGTCGCGGCGCGATCTTGTGTTGTGCTGTACCAGCGGGGCAGGGAAGTCATTATCCAGCCCTTCGGCAAAGGAATGCTGTTGACCGAGTTGCGAACCCACAACGAGATGATTTCAGCAACGAGCGTCTTCGACGACGTGAAAAGCCCCAAATACGACAAGGATCTGCTCGAAATTGCCGGGCTGCTGATCGACAAGAAGGTAACAAAGTTCGACCCCTCGAAATTCGAAGATACCTATGAGGATGCGCTGATCGCCATGATCGAGGCCAAGCGCAAGGGCAAGAAGCCGCCCAAGCCGGCGCCGAAACCCAGGGAGAACGTGGTGGACCTGGCTGCAGTGCTGAAGAAGAGCCTCGCCGCGGAGGGCATCAAGGGGCGGCCAAACGCAAAGGCCGCGCGAAAATCCGCCTAGCATGGCAACGGACGGCCCCGTTCGGATTCCTTTTGTGGGGACAGCATGTGCAACGACTATGAGCAGCATGTCGCCTGGGCCGAATATTGCCGGATGATGGCTTCGCTGGCGCTGAAGATCCCGGCTCATCAAACTGAACTCGATCTTCCCCAAGCTGATGATATCCGCATCAATGATCCGGCGCCGATTATGCTCGCTGCCGGAGACGGAGTTGAACTTGCGTCGATGACGTTTGGGTTTCCGCCGGCCGGCCCGAAGGGAGGGCCAGTGTTCAACTTCAGATCGGAAGGACGTCGTTTCGCTGACAGCAAACGCTGTCTGGTCCCGGCCTCGGCGTTCTTCGAATTCACTGGCACCAAATACCCGAAGGCGAAACACCGCTTCACTCTGAACGGCGCTCCTTTCCTGGCTATCGCCGGGCTCTGGCGGGAAGCGGCCGGCAACAAGCCGCCCACCTTCACCATGTTGACGACCGATCCCGGGCCGGATGTCTCGCCATATCACAATCGCCAGGTGGTCGTTCTTCAGCCCGAAAACTGGTCAGCGTGGCTTGATTTGTCGAGACCGGAGAGGGAGTTGTTGCGACCCTTGCCGGCAGGATCGTTGTCCGTTGAAACGGTACGGCCAGAGCGCGCCTGAGTTCAGTTGCGGAGAGGCTCCGGCACACTGAGCGGTCCAATGTCGAAAATCCGCTGATAGAGGCCCTTGCGGCGCCAGGCGCCACGTGCGCGTCCATTCTCCCTGTCGCGCTTGGGATCGAACATGATCCCGCCGAAGTGGTCAAGGAATGCGGCGGCGGCATCGCGATCAGCGAAACAATGCAGTCGCCATTGCTCCTGCTTGCCGTCTTCCCAGATCGCGATCACGGATCGCGTCCGGCAAGATAGCCGTTGCTCCTCAAGAAACCGCCGGATCAGCGTGAAATTGTGTGCCGTGCAGATGTCGTCGGGCAGCGCCACCTGGTGCGGCATATCGCGATCGATCATCGTTGGCGGCGGAATGCTACGGCTGCGGGCAGCCATTAATTGCTCAATTTCCGTCGCCTGGTTTCGAAGGCTTGCTGCAAATCGATGTCGGTCTGGTCGCGCATCGCATCGGAAAGCGATATCGCTAGGTCAAGGCTGTCGGGATAGATCGCCATGATCCAAGCGGCCGTCAACTCTGTAATCGCCTGCTTCTGGCTGACATCTGACAATCCACGCAGGTGCTTTGCCATCTTTTGAGCTGCTCGGTGGATGGCAGGCAGTTCGCGCCTGACGGTCGCGTAGATTTCGGGCTGCTCGGCTTCGGTCGCACGTATCGGTTTCATGGTTCTGTCTCCTTTCGCAAACAGTGAACGAAAAGAGAACAAAGAGTCAAGACGCACCTTGACTGCATGGGAATATTTTCCTCATTTCAGCGGATGCCGGAACAACCCGAAAAGTGGCCACGAGGCCAGGCTTGGACGCTGATGCATGCCCATGAGGCAGGGCAGATCGCGCGCATCTCCTGCGGCCATTGCCACATCACACGCCATTACAAACCGATCGAACTGCGCGAGGTGATTGGCAATGTCACCATAAACCAGGTGCGAGAAAAGGTGCGTTGTCAGGCCTGCGGCAAGCGGGAGTGGATGTCGGCGGAACTCTTCCATCCCTACGGACAGGAGCTGGTGAGCATCCGTTTCCGGCGCCTGAAGGAAATACGATGGCAAAGGCATGTGATTTGGCGCGACGAGTAAAGTCTATTTGAGGACCGTCAAGTTATGAAACTCTTCAAAACGGCCAGGGAAATTGCGTGCGAGATACCGCACAACCTTGGAATTATCCATCAGCCGGTCAAAATAGCGGCGAGCGAAGACGAGTTCCAGGCTCACTGGTCCGCGCCGGTCGAGCGCATTCAAAAATGCTCGGCTAAGATTGGCCAAATCGCACTCCATTTCTGCCCTCCGGTCTTCGGAAAGGCTGGCTAGCTCAGGTTGCGGACGGAATTCTTCAACCAGGAGCGACCGTTGCGTGAGGGCGACGAGCATCTTCACATAGTTGAGACTGATCGGCCCCCTGGCAATCATCAATCGCGCAATCTCTATTTGCCGGACCGGAAGCACCGTCCGAAGCAATGCGAAAAGCCCTCCTGGCCCGGTGCAGTCCCTCAGCAGATCGAGGACCTCCGGGCAGATCTCGCCGGCGGAAATCGAATTCACTTCCCCGGACGTGGGTTCCGATGAACTCTGTGCGGGCGGCGAGTCGCTGATTCTCCGCGCCAAGGAACTTGGCATCGTAGCAAGACTTTCGGATGCCAACCGCTCGCGGAACTGCCCGTCGCCTGCTATCAGGCGTACCGCCATAGCGATCCTGTCCAAACGCTGCTCCAGTTCTTTCACCCCTTCGATGAAGACGCGCTTGCGCCTGCACTCGGCGTCGTAAATCCGGAGGAACTCGGGAGTAGAACGGCGCATCTTCGGGCGTAGCTGATCGGAGGCCAACGCGCCGGCATGTCGGCGGTCGTTGTTGAGGAGAACCTGGCAGGCAGCTTCCCGGCTCAGCCGCTTGGGCCTCATGTTGCGCTCTCGACAGCGACCCGCTCCGCCAAAGCAAGCAGCGGCATCAGTGTGGGGAAAACATAGGAATCCAGAACCGCTCCGTTGTTGGCGTGCAGATCACGTTTCCCGGCGATCTCACGGGCCGGTACAATCAGGTAGTCTCGAATGGTGAGGTCGCCGGGATTCATTCGGATCAGGACATAGATGTCCGGCAACGGTTGCCGATCAGCCTTCACAAACCATCGTGGATAACCGAAGTAGGAGGCTCTGCAGCGCGCTATTGCGATCGCCACGGTGATCTCCTCGTTGATCTGGACGACGCCTGTCCCTGCGTCATAGGCCGCAACCGCGCCCCGCGCTTCAACTGCGGCTAACAAATCATGAATCGCCTGCAGCCTCATAGTATCCAGTCGTCGGTTGACGTGGATGTAGCGGTAATTCTTGGGCGCCTGGTATCCGATCAGCTCATAGGCTTTGACGAGGGTCCCAAAGCGCCACGAGTATCGTTGGGCCGGCGGGCAATCGGGTGCGGCGTCGATGATGAAGGTGGATAGGGCACCGCGGCGTGCCAGCAGCGCCTCGAGGGCGTCCAACATCTCCTGATCGGACATGTGGCGGTGGATAGTCTTGAGCAAAATCTGCGCGCGTCTGAATAGCTTGCGATCGACGATCGGCTCCAGGACGTTCTCCACGCGAAGCCACTGTTCGGGAGGATTGTGGACCCGATGGCTCTTCAGCCTGGTCGAGCCCCTGTTCCAGACGCTGTTGCCAATGTAGTTCTCGTTGGTCAGCAGCGAGTGGACAGATTCTCGCGTCCAGGGGCGCTCCAGGTCGGTCAGCAGGCCGCGCTTGTTGAGCGTTCGGGCAATCTCCAGCTGTGACTTTTGTGTTCTGACAAAGTGGTTGAAGATCCATCGTACAGTCGCGACCTCGTCAGGCGGTCCGTGGATCAGAACGATGCGATCCGTCTGCAGGTTCTTGTACTCGTAGGACGAAAGGATGCCTTTGGGACGCCCATGTTGATCGACAAGCAGTCGCCGCAGGCCAAACCCTGCCTTGCCGCCTTGTCGAAAACCCATCCGGATTAGCCTCGCCTGGCCAATGAAGACTTTCTGCGACAGCATTCTACTGTGCTCAGCAGCCATGCTGCGCTTAATCGCCTTGAGCACATCGGATCCAATGCTGCCGTCATTTGCGAACTGTTCAGCGCAGAACTCGATCCGCACACCTGCCATCTGACATCGATACTCGTATGCGGCGCTCTCATCGATATTCTGGAATCGTCCCCATCGGCTTACGTCGTACACCACGACGGTCTCGAAATCGGCTCTCCCGATTTCGACATCGGCCAGCAACTGCTGAAGGCCGGGGCGGCCTTCGAGGTTGAGCCCACTGCGGCCCGCGTCCTCGTAGGTGGCGACGATGTCGTAGCCCATGAGGTCCGCATAGTCGCGGATGGCATCCCGCTGATTTTCGATCGAGTAGGCCTGATACTCAGTCGACATGCGCAGGTATTGCGCGGCGCGAACCCTTCGCCTCCCGGCAGGCGGATTGCCACCCTCTGCAAACTTGTCCATCGCCTTGCACCTTGGTGCCGGCAATTTAAACTAGCGGTCGATCGCCCTCCAGCAAGGGAAACTGAGATGCAGCAATATGTCGGGCTGATCCATCAGGAAGGCGCCAGCGACTACGGCGTGTCATTTCCCGACTTTCCCGGGCTGATCACGGCCGGCGCCACTGTTGACGAGGCGCGCGATCTCGCCGAGGAAGCGCTGGCCTTTCACGTCGCAGGAATGATCGAGGACGGCATAGCGGTTCCGCAACCTACGTCGCTCGAGCACATCGAGGCAGATCCGGACCATCACACCCAAGCTTCCATATTGGTGCGCTTGAAGATCGCCTGAACGCGCGGCTGGTTGCCATCGCCCGCCTAACTTTCCCATTTGGCAACCATGGCGTTCAACCGGCAGGAAACCGTGATTCACTTCGTGAGCGGGCTCTGCCGCCGTTCCGCCGCAATGCGACCGCACTCGGGCTCTGTTCGCCCCAGCCTGTCAGTCACCCGGGGCTTCAGAGGAGTTCTAGTGATGATCATCAAGAAGGCTATTCTGGCGGTGCTGATGACCGCGGCTCTTGCCGGCTGCGAGACACAGACCGAAGGCCAGCAGCGGGCCACCACCGGCGCGTTGATCGGCGGCGCCGGCGGCGCGCTGGTCGGTCAGGCGATCGGCGGCAACACCAAGAGCACGGTGATTGGTGCCGCGAGCGGCGCGCTTCTCGGCGCCGTGGTCGGCTCAGCCACCACACCGCAGCGCCGCGGCGAGCAGCTCTGCCGCTATCAGGACCGCTACGGGCGCATCTACACCGCGCCCTGCGATGACCGCTACTACAACGGCAATTATTGATCCTGCCGGGTCTTCCTTCTCCCCTTAACGGACCTCGTTGCGGGGAGAAGGTACCCTCCCGTTTCCGGGCCAGGGAGCCGGGGTGGACGCATACCAGTAGCTGCGCCGCAAAAGTTGCTACTCGGCGGGACTTGGCTTAAGCGCCAGTTTCTTCCGCGCGAACCGGCTCAATACCACGCGGCCGACTTGCTGGCCGGGCATCTCGATGAGCCTGTAGGTCACGAAGGACAGGGCACAGACCGTGGGCAGCACGATCGCCAGCACGACAGCGAAGCGCAGGGGCGCGTCCATCTCCTGGCCGTAGCGGGCAATCACGAATGCCGCGACTGGCTGCAGCACCAGCAGGTGGATGAGATAGATGCTGTAGGACAGCTCGCCCAGAACATGAAAGAGACCGCCGCCCAGCGCCACGGCGATCTTTCTCGACACGGCGCCCGCCAAGCCGGGCAGCATGCGGTAGAGGACAAGCGCAAAGAAGCCCAGCACCAGCGCTTCGCGTATCAGGAATTTCGAAAGCCCGTAGCCGTCGCCAAAGGGAATCGCAGCAAGCGCCATGGCCAGGGCCAGATGCAGCAGTGGCCTCGGTTGGCTTTGTGCCAGGACGCCCGCCAGCAGCATGCCGCAAAGAAACACCTGGATCTTCAGCGGCAGGAAGGACGGCATTGGGAAATGGATCGACATCGACTTGAGGATCATCACAGCCAGGCCGCCGAGCGCCGCCACGAGTATGGCGCTCCATATCCAGTCCAAGCGGCGCACCAAAAGCATCAGCGCCGGAAAAACGGCGTAGAACTGCATTTCCAGGCCAAGGCTCCAATCCGGCAGCGGCGTCCGGTAGGCAAAGTTCGGTGACAGGCCGAACAGGAATGTCAGGTGGGCGGCGATGTTCTTCAGGCTGCCGTCGAGAAACCGCTCGGGCGCCTGTGGCGCGCGCTGCAGGAAGGCATCGATGGCTATTCGCGATTCATAGAGATAAGGCCCCAGCGCCAGCGCGAAGAGCAACATGACGTAGAACAGCGGCGCGATACGAAAATAACGCCGCGTCCAGAATTTCAGCCAGGTCTCAGGCCGTTGCCAAGGCTCCTTGGCCTGGCGCAACTGATAGTGAAACACCATCAGAAATCCGGACAGCATGATGAAGAGATCGACGCCGAGCGCAGGGTCGCCAAGCACCGGAATATGCCAGCCGGTCAACAGCAGACAGTGACCGACCAGCACCCACAGCGCGGCGGCGGCGCGAAGGCCATCCAGGCACTCGATGCGTGATGACGCGGTAAGGCTATTATTCATGCTGCAATGCAGCATGGCGAGCGAGCCACGAATGTCAACCCGCGATGTGACCAGAACAAGCCGGCGGCAACCGCTGGGTTGGCGCTCTACAACAATCTCGTTGCGAGACGGGAATTGGCTGGACGCTCGCTCGGACGTTCGATGCTAAGGCCGAAGCGCTGCGGCTACACGCCGAGATAAGCCACTCGCTGCTGGATATCGTCCTGGATGCCGGACATATGGTGCATCAAAGCAAGCCGCAGGCGGTTCTAGCCATGATTAATAACATTGCGGCTCTCGCGAGCGTTGCCGACCCTGTCTTTGGAACCACTCGATGATGCGACAGCTCCAAGCGCGCACCGTCGGGTTTCGATCGGTGGCGGCTGCGAGCCCACAGGGGCGGCCGCCAAATAGGTAGTGAAGATATTTTTTTGCGTATTTTGTAATGACGTGCTCGCGACACCCAGAGTTGTGGCAGCGTGGGTTTTCGCTGCCACGAGATCAGTGTGGATTGCCGGCTTTTGGACGGTAGCAGCAGCACTGCTTTGCAAGGGGGTACTTCGGGCTGCTTATGGGCTGAGATCCCAAGGACCGCGCGTTGGCCAGCCGGGCGCACAGGCCGAGATAACGCTTCTAAAGACCTCCCGGGCGCTCGTTCCCATTGATCGTAAGATCAGCTCTGCGAGAGCTATTGCCAGTCCTCCAGGCCGCCTCGCGCTATGGCTGGAGAAGTGCGCCACCATATTGCGCCCAAAGGTGTTCGCAGTCCCATATCCTCAAGCTTGGCGCTCCTGGTTCCCCATATAAGACCATTGCACCGCGAACGTCGTATCCAAGCACCGAGGCATTGGCGACAAACTGGATGGCGCGCCCTAAGCTGATGGCGCCGATCCGGGCTTCAATTTTGCTGGTGAGGTCGATCACTCCGAAGATTTCCGCATCCGTGGCTCTGCCGGCCAAAACAGCCATCGAGATCGCATCGTCCAGGGCAAGGAGCATCGGGTGAGTCCCCGTAAGCAGCGCTTGCTAACTTCGATAAGCGAAATTGGTTCCGCGTCCTGCATGAATCTGAGATCAACCTTCAGTTTCCGTCGCCTGGTGGATATCCGTTAGGGGGAGCGAGTGATCTGGCGCTATGAGTAAATGAACAGTGTGAGCGACTGCGACACTCTGCTCGGTGGGCCAGGACGAGTCGGGGCCTAACAGTCAAGGACGCCGCTCAGCGTTATCGCGGAGAACGCTTTTTACCCGTGTCCTTCGCCGGCTTAACTCCCCGGCTTGCGGCCAAGATTTGCTAGCCGGGTATCATTTGACGCCGGCCTCGGAAACGGTCCTGGACGCCGACAGGCCTGCTTGCAACAACGTCCGAACACCATAAAAGGTGACCAGGTCTCGCGGGCTACGCCATCCTCGCTGTGGGAATATTGTGAAGCATTTCAGGCTTCAAATGGGTGTATCGTTTCAACATCTTCCAGTCCTTGTGCCCGGTAACCAGTGCTACTTGTTCAATCGTGAAACCCGCCTCGAAAAGGCGGCTTGTGCCCTCATGACGCAAGTCATGGAAATGGAGGTCGTGGATGCTCAGGACAGCGCATCCCCGACGGAAGGCGGTCCCGACTGATTTGTGATTGAATGGGAAAATTCGATCATCGTCATTGCTTCGCTTTGCGCGCTGTTCCTCAACGATGGCCCATGCGTCGTACCCAGTTGCCGCGAATAGCGGTATGCGCTGATTATTGCCATTCTTGTTGCGCGGGTCTTTCCGGTCGCGGATGAGAAGCATCCGCGTGCGAGAATCGACGTCAGACCAACGCGCTTTGCAGATCTCCTCCTGCCGCATGGCCGTAGCGACGGCAAAACGTATGATGCGACCGACGGGCGCTATCTGCAAAGGGTTTGAATTGAAGTGGGCGATGAGCCTGTCGAGTTCATCCTGGGTAGGCCGCCTGTCGCGCTCACATCCCTTGCCGACAAGGCCGAGGCGCTTAAGTGCGATGCGCGCGAGATCCACGGGTTCGACCTTGACCGGTAGGCCATGGACGGCCGCAGCATGAGACAGGACAAGCTTTATAAAGCCGATGTCAATGCCGAGAGTCATCGGTCCAGCACCTTGCGCGGCCCGGTCACGACCAAAACGAATGAGCCGTTCGCGATCGAGCGCCGCGACGTGGCACTTCCCCAGATCTCTTTTCAGCATCGCGAGGGCCGCAGCCTTGGAGCGGCGAGGGGACTTGCCTACATCGCACATGTCGTCGATATGAAGGTCAATGAGTTCGCCGAAAGTTTTCAGGCGCGCTATACGGGACTTGGTCGGCGTCTCACCGCGATCAACTTGGCGCTCGGTTTCGGTTGCCCAGCGCCGTGCGTCGTCACGGCGCAGGAATGTCTCGCTCGCGTAGCGACCTTTGCGACGGACTTGCACGCGCCAGGAACCGGACGAGAGCTTTGTGTAGGTGGCCATTTTTTCGTGTGCGCTCCCTGTGCACTGAGAGATCGAAACCTGGCGAAAAGGGTCGTATTCTGGCGTAAATTCGTGTGCACTCGGCACCATCTAACGGTTTGATACTAAAGAAAAAATGCTGAAAAATCAAGAGCATAGGATGGCCGTTGCGCCCATGATGGACTGGACGGACCGGCATTGCCGGTTCTTCCACCGTCAGCTGACGCGCCGCGCGCTGCTTTATACCGAGATGGTGGTGGCGGATGCGGTCATCCATGGCGCGCGCGAAAGACTGCTCGGCTTCGACAATGTCGAGCACCCGGTTGCGCTGCAACTTGGCGGATCGGATCCCGCAAAGCTCGCCGAGGCAGCGCGGATCGGCGAAGCCTTCGGCTATGACGAGATCAACCTCAATGTCGGCTGTCCGTCCGATCGCGTCCAGTCGGGGACGTTCGGTGCCTGCCTGATGAAGACGCCGGTTCTGGTCGCCGAGTGCGTCGCGGCGATGAAGGCCGCGGTGAAAATCCCCGTCACGGTCAAATGCCGCATCGGCGTCGACGATCAAGACCCAGAGCCTGCGCTCGACATGCTCGCCGACGGCGTGCTCGCCGCCGGCGCCGACGCGCTCTGGGTGCACGCCCGCAAGGCTTGGCTGGAAGGGCTGAGCCCTAAGGAAAACCGCGAGATCCCGCCGCTCGATTACCCGCGCGTCTATCGGCTGAAGGCCAGAAAGCCGGACGAATTCATCGGCATCAACGGCGGCATCCAGTCGCTCGCCGAGGCGTCGGCGCATCTTTCCCATGTCGACGGCGTGATGCTCGGCCGCGCGGCCTATCATACGCCGGGGATCCTGACCGGCATCGATGCCGCCTTCTATGGCGAGGCGCCCGCCGCCTTCGATTATTCGGCGCTGATCGATGCCATGGCCGGCTATGCCGCGCGCCATGTCGAGCGGGGCGGGCGACTGGGCCACATTACCCGCCATATGGTCGGACTGTTCCACGGCTTGCCCGGCGCGCGCCGCTTCCGGCAGATCCTCTCCACCGACGCGAACAAACCCGGCGCCGGGCCGGAGGTGCTGAAGACCGCGTTTTTGGCAATCGATTTCGCGGCGGCAGAAGCCGAGGCAGCCTGACTGTCGGCTGATGCATGTCGCGCCGCATACTGCTGCGCGACACGCATCAGTCCCGCAGGATCATGCGGTCGCCGCGCACGTCGAAGCCCGACAATGAGCCGATGAAGTTCATGCCGAGCAGGCTTTGGTCAAGCATGCCGGGCGCGGCGACCATCACCGACATGTCCTTGCGCACGATGCCGCCGATCGCTACCTCGTCGGTCCTGACCGTCGCAGCGCGCGCCCTGCCATTGGCCGTGGCGACATCCACGCTGTAGCTGAGCGCCGCCGGGTTGAACCCAGCGGCTTGAGCATCTTCGGACGTCAGCACCGTGCTGGTCGCGCCGGTGTCGACCACGGCGCGCACCGGCGTGCCGTTGACCAGGATGCGGGCTTCGAAATGGCCGTTGTCGGCTTTGTCGAGCGTGACGGTCGGGCGGCCATTCTCCACGCCTAAAGCCAACGGACTGCCCGGGACAAAGCCGGCGGTGACGCGGCTCGCCACATCCTGCAACTCGTAGCGATACTGGTAGCCGGCGATCAGCACGAGCACGAATGCCGCCCAGACGCCCAGATTGCGCGCCATGTCGCCCAGCGGTCGGCCGGAGCGGAGCAGGCTCGCACCGATCACCATCACCAGGACACCGACCCAGATAAGCCGGCCGAAATCATTGTTGTTCATGCCGAAAGTGCGGCCGGCCGAATTGTTGAGCATGAGCAGCACGACCGCGACGCCGATCACCGCCATGACGATCCAGAACAACCGATTCATCGGTTTCTTCTCACAGAACGCCGCGCTCGCGCGCCATGCGGGTGCGCCGGGTTTCGCGGCGCGGCCGCCGCTCGACCGTTTCGAGCCGCGCGGGCAGTTCGGCCATCACCACCCGGCGCGTTTCGGGGGTCATCGCGAGCCAGGCGGAAATCTCGTCGCGCGTGCGGCCGCAACCAAAGCAGAAGCCGGTTTTCATATCGATCGAACAGACCAGGATGCAGGGAGATTCGATGGCGGTCATGCTGTTCTCTTGCCTTTATTCCACATGGTGCAACCGCCGGAGCAATGCAAGCCCTCCGCATTGCGCCGCAAGGCGACGCGTTCGCGGCATCGCCAGGCAGTTGTGCCGGATGGAGAAGGCGGCTATGCCGCCTGCGACTTCCGCAACGAACTGCGACCGACATAATGCCTGCTAAGCCTTTCGACGATTTCCGAAACCTTCTGGCGGCCCTGCCGCCGGCCGACGATGCGGCGAGCGCCCGCGTCCGGGCGCTTTTCGCCAAAGCCGAAAAGCCGAAGGAATCGCTCGGCCGCGTCGAGGACGTCGCGGCCTGGCTTGCTGCCTGGAGCGGGCGCGCGCCGCCGGCGATCAATCGGCCTCTGGTGGCGATCTTCGCCGGCAATCACGGCGCCGTCAGGCACGGCATCTCGCCGCGACCGGTGGCGGCGACCGCAAATGAAGTCGAACTCTGCGCCGCTGGCGGGGCCGCGATCAACCAGGTCTGCATCGCCAACGATCTCGGCCTGAAAGTCTTCGACCTCGCCTTGGATATCCCCACGGGCGACATCACCGAGGAGGCCGCGCTCGATGAACGCGGCTGCGCCGCAACCATGGCCTTCGGCATGGAAGCGGTCGCCGGTGGCGCCGACCTCCTTTGCCTGGGCGATCTCGGGGTCGGCAATTCGACGATCGCCGCCACGCTTTGCGCCGCCCTGTTCGGCGGCGAGGGAGCCGACTGGGTCGGGTCGGGTTCGGGCGCCGATGCGGCGATGATCGCACGCAAGGCCGAGGTCGTCGATCGGGCGCTGGCATTCCACGGTCCGGGTCTGGGAGATCCGCTCGAGGTTTTGCGCAGGGTCGGGGGGCGCGAATTCGCGGCCATCTGCGGCGCCATTCTCGCGGCGCGCATGGAGAAGATTCCCGTCCTGCTCGACGGATTCGCGGCAACAGCGGCGGCCGCCGTCCTTTATGCCGCCAATCCAGGCTCGCTCGATCATTGCCTGCTTGCCGGCCTGACGCCGGAGCCAGGCCACGCCAAGGCCACCGAAAGGCTCGGATTGCGGCCGCTGCTCGATTTCGGGATCAGCCATGGCGAAGGGGTAGGGGCTGCTCTCGCCGCCGGTATCGTCAAGGCCGCGGCACTGACCAGCTCGGGCATGGCGCTGGCTGTGCGGCTTTAGCGCCCGGCGAATCAGCGGCGTCCGCGCGCGGCGACCGTCTTGGTCGGCAAGGCCGGCAATTCCTCCATCACCCGGCTCAACGGGAAGATGGCGATCGCCTCGGTGCCTTCGCGCAGCTTGGAATGAAGCTCGAACTCGCCGCCATGCATGGCAAGCAGCCCCTGCACGATCGGCAGGCCGAGGCCGGTTCCCTGCTCGGCGCTCTTGATGGCGATCGAGCCCTGGCCGAAGGCGGAAAGCACCACCGGGATTTCTTCTTCCGGTATGCCCGGGCCGTTGTCCTTGACCGAAATGTACTGGCCGCCGCCGGCGGTCCAGCCGACACGCACGCGCACTTCGCCGCCTGACGGGGTGAACTTGATCGAATTGGACAGAAGGTTGAGCGTGATCTGCCTGACGGCGCGCTCGTCGGCGAAGAGGCGCGGCAGGGTCTCCTCGAACTCCTGGATGATACGGATGTCCTTGTTGCGGGCGCGCAGCTCCATCATGTGGCAGCAGTCCTCGACGATGGTCACCAGCACGACCGGCTCCTCGTTGAGCTGGTAGCGGCCGGCCTCGATGCGCGACAGGTCGAGGATCTCGTTGATCAGGTCGAGCAGGTGCTGTCCGGACTCATGCACGTCATGGGCATAGTCGCGGTAGGTCGGATTGTTCATCGGCCCCAGCACTTCATTGGCCATCACTTCGGAGAAGCCAAGGATGGCGTTGAGCGGCGTCCTGAGCTCGTGGCTCATCGAGGCGAGGAAACGCGATTTCGCCAGATTGGCGTCCTCGGCGCGCCGTCTTGCTTCGTCCGACATCGATTTCGCCGTCTCCAGCTCGGCGATCAGCGCATCCTTCTCCGAGCGGAAGGACAGCACCATCAACGAAGCCTGGTTGAGATGACGCGCGACGTAACCGAAGAAGGGAAGCGCCGCGATGAGCAAGGCCGCCATCGTGGCCTCGATCGGCGTCCACAGGCGTATGACGGTGTAGACATAAACGGCAACGGGAATGGCAAAGGTCGCAAACAGCGCGCCGCCAAGCGATGAGGCCATCACGGCCGTCGTTGCCATGGCGATCAGCAGCACCATGGCCTTGGCAACATGGAATTGGTCGATCTGGCATGTGGCGCAGCCGACCCAGGCGAACCACGCCCAGCCGAGGCCGCAGAGGAAATGGCCGATCAGGAAGTCGCGACGCGTCTGCGCCGGGTCGAGTTCGGCCGCCTCGGTCCGCTCCACGCGACGCGCCATGAACGCGACGATCGTGTAGCAAAGCAACGTCGACAGCGCCCAGATGGTGATCTGGCTGTCCAGACCCGCCAGCCGGCCGATGGCCGCCACGGCGAGCACGAGCAAGGGGATCGCGACCGCGCTGACCACCATGGCGCGCGCATGCAGCTTCAGCAGTTCACGGTCGAAATCGAGGCTGCCCGCCTGCTGCGAAAGGCGGTCGCGCGTCTTGCGCACCGCGCGCGCCACATCGCTGTTGCGGTGCGGTTTACGGCGGTCCACAATAAACTTATCCGCTGTGTTCGAGCGTTGCAAAGGCATACAGACTTCAATTTCTGCGCGCAGCGACTTCCGGTTCGTTAAGCTACGTTCGAATGATTAAGAGACTGTTTGCCATATGAGCCGTTTCGGGCCGCGAGGACCGCGCCGACGCTATGTGGCGAGCCCGCCGCGGAGCCACTGGCGCAAGCTGCTGGACTACGGACTTGCCATTCTTCTGCTTGGTTTGCTCATCCTGGTGGCGGCACGCCTCGACCGCTTCGAGAGGCGCCAGGAGCAAGGCACGGCGATCGTCAATGACGGCGATTCGATCACGCTCGGGGCCGAGCGCATCCGCATGCGCGGCATCGACGCTCCGGAGTATCAGCAGACCTGCCAAAAGGCCGGCGCCGACTATCCCTGCGGCAAGCTGGCGCGGCAGTCGCTGGTGCGCCTGATCGCCGGCAGGCCTGTTCTCTGCAGCGGCTGGCGGCGCGATCGCTACGGCCGCCTGCTCGGCGATTGCAAGGCAGGTGATACCGACCTAAACCAGGCCCAGGTGCAGGCCGGATGGGCGGTTGCGTTCGGCGACTTCGAGACCGAGGAAGCAGTGGCGAGAGCGGCCAAGGCCGGCATCTGGGCAGGCACCTTCGCGGAGCCGCAGGACTGGCGCGACAGCCATCATGACGCGCCGTTCGAGAGAAAGCACGGCGTCCTGGCCTCGTTCGGCGACGCGTTGCGCGAATTTGTTCGCTTCTGGTGATGGGCAGGCCCGCGCCTTATTATCCGGTGGAGAAGCTGGAGGATGGAATGAAGCTGTTCGACGGTGGCCGCGCGCCCAATCCCCGGCGCGTGCGTGTTTTCCTTGCCGAGAAGGGGCTGACGGTGCCGCTGGTGCCCGTCGATATGGGCGCGCTGGAGCATCGCGGCGGGCAGGTGGCTGAGCGCAATCCGCTTCGGCGCCTGCCGGTGCTTGAGCTCGACGACGGCACCATCATAACCGAATCGATCGCCATCTGCCGCTATTTCGAGGAGTTGCATCCCGAACCCGCGCTGTTCGGCAAGGGCGCGCTCGGCAAGGCCGTGGTCGAGATGTGGCAAAGACGTATGGAACTGAACCTAATGGCCAGCGTCGCCGCCGCATTCCGGCATATCCATCCGGCGATGAAGGAATGGGAAGTGCCGCAAATTCCGGAATGGGGAGAGGCCAACAAGCCGAAAGCGATCGAATTCCTGCAGCTGCTCGACAACGAGCTGGCGAAGCATGAATTCGCCGCCGGCGATGTCTATTCGGTCGCCGACATCACCGGCATGATCGCCATCGACTTCATGAAACCAGCGCGTATCAAGGTGCCGGAAGAGTGCACGAACGTACTGCGCTGGTATGCGGCACTTGCAAGCCGGCCGAGCGCGACGGCCTGAGCGACAGAAATTGGATAATCTGCCCGATACGAGACAAGCGCTGCAGCGCCTCACCGAAAGGGTGCGGGCCTGCCGCATCTGCGTCGACCAGCCGCTTGGCCGGCCTTTGCCGCATGCGCCGCGGCCGGTGCTGCAGCCGTCCTCCACAGCGCGGATCCTGCTTGCCGGCCAGGCGCCGGGGACAAAAGTGCATGCGTCGGGCATGCCCTTCACCGATGCCTCCGGAGACCGGCTGCGAAACTGGCTCGGCGTCAGCAGCGATGAGTTCTACGACGCTGAAAAATTCGCTATCGTGCCGATGGGCTTTTGTTTTCCTGGACAGGACGCCAAGGGCAGCGACCTGCCGCCGCGTCGCGAATGCGCGCCGGCCTGGCGCCAGGAACTGATGGCGCTGATGCCGCAGATCGACCTGGTGCTGACCATCGGCGGTTATGCGCAGGCATGGCATATGGGCACGACACGCCTGCCGTCGCTGACCGAGACGGTCAGGAACTGGCGCGCCATATGGGATCGACCGTCCCTGCCGAAAGTGCTGCCGCTGCCGCATCCGTCGTGGCGGAACACCGGCTGGCTGAAGAAGAATCCCTGGTTTGAAATGGATTTGCTGCCCTTCCTGAGGGCGGAAATCCGCTATCGCATTGATTAGGCATTCTGCAAGAAATCACTCGCATTTACCGCCATCGGCAGAATTTCTTTCTTGTGAAAGGCTCCGGTAAAAGGGATTATAGCCAAACTATTCCCCTGGAGCCTCCCATGGATCGCCTCGATAGAAAAATTCTGCGCCTCTTGCAGGAGGACGCGACGCTCGCGGTCGCCGATGTCGCCAAGAAAGTCGGCTTGTCGACCACGCCATGCTGGCGGCGCATCCAGAAGCTCGAGGAGGAGGGCGTCATCAAGCGGCGCGTCGCCATCCTCGACCATGAGAAGGTCAATGTGCGCGTCACCGTCTTCGTGTCGATCCGCACCAATTCGCACAGCCATGAATGGCTGCGGCGCTTCTCCGAGGTCATCCAGGAATTCCCGGAAGTGGTCGAGTTCTACCGCATGAGCGGCGATGTCGATTACCTGCTGCGCGTCGTGGTTCCGGACATCGCCGCCTACGACGCTTTCTACAAGCGGCTGATCGCCAAGATCGAGATCCGTGACGTCTCGTCGTCCTTCGCTATGGAGCAGATCAAGTACACGACGGAAATTCCGCTCGATTATATGGTGCTGGACAAGGAATCAGGCGCGAACGCGGCGTGAGCGCCATGCCGGGTTGCAGACCTTAGTTCTTCTTTTTGTTGAGGAAATTCCACGGCGAGTTGACCGGTAGCGTCACGGTGTCCGGCACGCTGCCGACGCTCGTCACCTCGGCCTTGCGCACGGTGTAGCCGGACTGGACAATCGCGACGCCGTCGAGGATGAACAACTGGCTTTTCTCCATGCCGGGCCTCAGCACGCCGGTGACCGCGACCGGATCGTAAGCCTGCTTCATCTTGTAGGGATGCGCCGGCGTGACCAGCACGATCTGGTTCGGCGGCGGCGTCGGCATGTGGCTGCAGGCGCCCGTCCACGGCACCAGCAGGAACTGGTAGACGAGGTCGCCGTCACGATCGACCGGCAATGCATATCCGGCTAATTGTATCGTCTTGTCCTGCAAATTGAGCGACAAGGTCTCGCCATGGTCGGGCAGTTTTGCCGCGATCATCGGCAGGTTCGCGTCTTCGGCTATCGCTTGCGTCGCGGGGCGCAGATCCTTCCAGACAATATGCGCGACATCGGCCGCGGCATCGGCTCCAGTGGCTGCGAGGAGGAGCGCAGCCGCCAGCGCCGCGCATGACTTGAAACGCTTGCTCATGATCGCTCCATCCTCCGCCAGTCCATTTGCTGAATCGAGTAAAAGCGTCGTGACCGATCCGGGCTCACCGACCCAGCCGCATCACATGCCGTCGCGTACCGGCGGTGCCGGTCTCATGGACGCCCCTCGTAGCAAACATGTCGCGAAATCCCATGAAGCGATAGCTCGGGGCGGCCTCGTCGACGGGATAGGCCTCGATTGTATGTGCGCCTTTGCTGAAGGCATGGTCGATCGCAGCGTCAAGCAAAGCGGAGGCCAGCCCGCCGCCGCGCAGGGCCCTGGGCACATAGAAGCAGACGATCGACCAGATACCGGTTTCGGTATCGTCCTGTTGCTTTGAAAGTTTCCGGTAGGTCTCGCGCGGCGCGACCGAGCACCAGCCGACCGGTCTGCCGTCCAACTCGGCGAGAATCCCGACCGGGGCGCCTTTGTCGATGAGCGCCATCATCATACGCTTTTTCTCGTCGTTCTGAATGTGCTCGCGACTGGAATGGCGCCAGGCCATGCACCAGCAATATTTCGGTGCGCCGGGCTGCTCGAACAGGTTTTCGAAGTCGGCACGTGTCTCTGGCGTCACCCCGACGAACCGAATCCCGGCAAGGTCATGCTTTTGCGGCTGCGAGCCTTTCGAGCTGTCTGGCATCCGTCAGTTCCTTCACTGCATCCTTGCCGATCCAGCGCGCCGTCTTGTCGGACGATGCCGCTAATCTTTCCGCCAGCGCAAGGGCAGGGGCGTGCAGGCTCATCGACCGCTTGCCGATTTGCCGCAGCGCCCAATTGACCGCCTTGCGGACGAAATTGCGCGGATCGCCGGCACGCTTCTCGATCAGCGGCAGATAGGCGAGGAAGGTCGCGTCCGGCTCTTTCTTGAGATGCACCGCGCTCCAGGCCAACATGGCAAAGGCGGTGCGCCGAACGAATTCGCGGTCGTCTTCGGCGAACTCGTCTATCAATTCACGCCAGAATGGCGTTTCGGCAAAGAGGTCCGCTACGGTGTCGACGATCTCCCAGCTGTCGAAATCCGCGGCCCAGCGCCGGCATTGATCGATATCGACCTTCTTCGGCTCGCCGGTGAAGGCGGCCATCAGCCGCGCTTCGCGGATGCCGCTGTTCCAGAGCTGCAGCGACCGCTCGTGGTTCCCTCTTCAGCTTGCGCGCCAGCGGCCGCAATTGTGAGTTCCCGACGCCGAGCGCGCTGGCGGTGTTGATGCCGAAGCGCGCCATGCCCGCCCGATTGTCCTGGGTGCCGACCGAACGCAAATGAGCGACGATGTCATCGGCGCTCCAGCTCGGGTCGGGCAGGGGCATTCTCGCCTATCTTTCCAGGCGCGCCAGCAGCGAGGACGTGTCCCAGCGCTTGCCGCCCATGTCCTGCACATCCTTGTAGAACTGGTCGACCAATGCCGTCACCGGCAGCTTGGCGCCGTTGCGATTGGCCTCCGCCAGGCAGATGCCGAGATCCTTGCGCATCCAATCGACGGCGAAGCCGAAATCGTATTTGCCGGCATTCATTGTCTTGTGGCGGTTTTCCATCTGCCAGGAGCCGGCAGCACCCTTGGAGATCACCTCGATGACCTTCTCGATGTCGAGGCCAGCTTTCTTGCCGAAATGGATGCCCTCGGCCAGACCCTGGACGAGGCCCGCAATGGCGATCTGGTTGATCATCTTGGTCAGCTGGCCTGCGCCAGCCGATCCCATCAGGCCGACCATGCGGGCGTAGGCGTCGATGACGGGCCTGGCCTTGTCGAAGGCGGTCTCATCGCCGCCGACCATGACGGTCAGCACGCCGTTCTCGGCGCCGGCCTGGCCGCCTGACACCGGCGCGTCGAGGAAGGAGAAGCCCGCCTTGCGCGCGGCATCGTCAAGCTCGCGCGCGACCTCGGCCGACGCGGTGGTGTTGTCGATGAAGACGGCGCCCTTCTTCATGGCGGCGAAGGCGCCGTTCGCACCTGTGGTGACCGAGCGCAGATCATCGTCATTGCCGACGCAGGAAAAGACGAAGTCCTTGCCCGCGGCCGCATCGGCCGGCGTCAGCGCCAGTTTGCCGCCATGCTCGGCCACCCACTGCTCGGCCCTTGCCTTGGTGCGGTTGTAGACGGTGACGTCATGGCCGCCCTTGTTCCTGAGGTGCCCGGCCATCGGATAGCCCATGACGCCAAGACCGAGAAATGCAACCGATGCCATAGACCTGCCTTCCAACAAAACACAGTTTCCAGTGGCGGAAGGTCTAGGCCATGCGAAAAATTCGTCAAGGCACGCAGCGCCGCATCGACTGGTGCAGGCGGCCGGGGTAGCAGTCTATCGATGCAGATGGACGGTGATGCGCCGCTCGATCCACTCGACGCCGTGGCGCAGGATTTCGACCATCACCAGATAGACGATCGCCACCCAGATATAGGCCTGAATGTCGAAGGATTTCGCGTAGGCGAGCTTGGCGTTGCCCATCAGGTCGTAGACGGTGATGATGGCGACGATCGCGGAAGCCTTGATCATCAGGATGAGCTCATTGCCGTAGGGCCGGAGTGCGACGATGATCGCCTGCGGCAGGACGACTTTGCGCAGTGTCTGCAATTTGTGCAGGCCAAGCGAAGCGGCACCTTCCCATTGGCCGCGTGGCACGCTTTCGATGGCGCCGCGCAGGATTTCCGCCTGGTAGGCGGCGGTGTTGAGCGAGAAGGCAAAGACGCCGCAATAGAAGGCCTCGCGGAAGAACCACCACAATCCCACCGTCTCAAGCTCAGGGCGGAACGAGCCGATGCCGTAATAGACCAGGTAGGTCTGCACGAGCAGCGGCGTGCCGCGGAAGAAATAGACGTAGCAATAGGCGAGCCCGGACAGGAACGGGTTCTTCGACATGCGGCCATAGGCGACCGGAAGCGACAGGATGGCGCCAAGGACCATCGAAATGCTCACCAGCGACAGGGTGGTTCCTAAGCCCTGCAGATAGGCGGGAGCATATCGGGCGAAGAATTCAGCGTTCCAAGCATAGCCAAGGTAGGCGACGATGCCGAGGCCAAAAAGGCTCCAGATGCCGACCAGCGCGTAGCCGAGGATGCGGACCCGCGGCCAGCCGCGCGCTGGCGGCGGCGGCTTGTCGATGGCGATAGCCTGGCTGACGCTCATCGCGCTTCCCTCCGTCCGAGATAGCGCAGGATATAGCTCGTGGCGATCGACGACAGGACGGCCAGCGCCAGGAAGATCAGCGCCGCGATGCTGTAAAAGAGGAAGGAATGCTTGGTGACGCGCGCCGCCACGCCGGACTGGCGCAGGGTCTCCGCGAGATTGACGACCGAAACCAGCGAGGTGTCCTTGAGCAGGCTCAGCCAACAATTTTCGAGACCCGGAAAAGCGATGCGTATCAGCTGCGGTAGGATCACCAGCCGCATTGTCTGCCATTTCGACAGGCCAATGGCGTAGCCACCCTCATATTGGCCTTTCGGAATGGCGCGGAACGCGGAGAGGAACACCTCGCTGGCGTAAGAGGAGAAGATCAGCGCCAGCACGATCATGCCGGCGACGAAGCTGTTGACGTCGATAGTTGCTTCCGGATTGAACAGCCGGACGAGATATTGCAGCAGAAGCGGCATGCCGAAGAAGAACAGGAACAGCGTCACCAGTTCCGGCAGGCCGCGAAAGACCGTGGTGTAGATGTTGCCGGCAAGGCGCAGCGACGGCTCTTCATGCTGCTTGGCGAAGGCGACGAAAAAGCCGATCACCAGGCCGATCGGCAGTGTGGCGAGCGCCAGCGCGATGGTGACCAGAACGCCAGAGGCAATGTCGTCACTCCAGCCCTCCGGTCCCCAGCTGAGAAGTGTCCAAATGCTTTGGGCCGGCATTGACGGGTCGTGTCTCCGTGGCGATCCCGGAAGAATCTAAGGACGGCGAGGCATGCCTCACCGCCCTTGGCTTATCGATCAGGACTCGGCGCCGTAGACGTCGAACTTGAAGTATTTGTCGTTGATTTCCTTGTACTTTCCGTTCTTTCGGATGGTGTCGATCGCTTCATTCAGCTTGTTGACCAGATCGGTCTCGCCCTTGCGCACGGCGATGCCGGCGCCCGGTCCGAAGATTTCGACCGGCTGCGGCGAGGGCTGGCCGAGGATCTTGCAGCAGGCGCCGTCCGGCGAATCCAGCCACTGCTGCAACACAACGATGTCGTCCTCGATCGCATCGAGACGGCCATTGGCGAGGTCAGCCTGTTCCTCGGGGCTGCTCGGATAGCCCTTGATGGTGCTGTCCGTGTAGGTCTTCGAAGCATAGTTGTAGTGCGTGGTGGTGGTGGCGACGCCGATGGTCTTGCCGGCGAGGTCTTCCTTGGTCACGCCCTTGAGTGGTGAATCCTTCGGCACGGCGATGGCCGAGGGGGTGTTGTAGTATTTGTGGGTGAAGTCGACCTTTTCCTGGCGCTCGGGCGTGATCGACATCGAGGCGACGATGGCGTCGAACTTGCCGGCCTGGAGCGCGGGGATGATGCCGTCCCAATCCTGCGCGACGAAGGTGCATTTCACCTTCATCTCGTCACAGAGAGCCTTGGCGATATCGATGTCGAAGCCGACCAGCTGGCCGTCCGAGGTCAGGTTATTGAAGGGCGGGTACGCGCCTTCGGTGCCGATCCTCAGGGTCTTTTCCTGAGCCTGGGCGACGCCGAGTGTCAGCAGCGCGGCCGAAGCGGCGAGCGCGATACGCAGTGCAATACGCATGATAATCCTCTCATATTGTCATGGCCGCTGTCCCGTGCGGCTCTTGTGGGCGGTGCTTTCTTGACCGCCCGCTGAGGCGGATACTCCCACTCTTTGCGAGAAAAAAGCAACTGCAAATCAACGGCAAACGACAATCAGGATGTGCCGCTGCGTTAGTTGGTCTGAGCCACGAGACCTGTGCTGCGCTCGATGAAGTCGGCTATCGATTTCGTGTCGTCGAGGTCGAAAACCGGCAGGTCTCCGCCTTCGACCGTGAAGTCGGCGGCGACCGCGACAATGTTGGGATCGTTGGCCGAAAGCGGCGTCCGATCCTTGGCTTCAAGCCGCCTTGCCTCGATCTTCTTATGCGCCTCGCGCTTGTAGCCTTCGACCAGCACGATGTCCGCGGGCGACAGCCGCGCCAGAATGTCGTCCAGCGTCGGCTCGTTCTCCTCGCGCAATTCGTGCATCAGCGCCCAGCGCCGGCCGGAGACGATGGCGACTTCCGTCGCGCCCGCCTGGCGGTGGCGGAAGGAGTCGGCGCCCGGCTTGTCGATGTCGAAGTCATGGTGCGCGTGCTTCACCGTCGACACCGTCCAGCCGCGCGCCACCAGCTCTGTGACCAGCTTTTCCGTCAGGGTCGTCTTGCCGGAGTTCTTCCAGCCGGTGATGCCGAATACGCGTCTCATGGCCCGAGGCTTTGCAACAGACGCTCCGCCGCCGCAAGGTCGTCCGGTGTGTTGATGTTGAAGAACGGATCGATCTTTTGGCCGCGAGCCTCGATCATGGGAAACTCGACCTCGACATGGCCGTGCCGCTCCATGAAGGTAGAAACCCGCCGGTTGTCCTCATCGACCAGGAAATGGCGCAAGGCGTCGCGCAGGCCGAGCGGCCAGAGCGCGAAGGTCGGGTGCCATCTGCCGTCGGAGCTGGCGACGGCGATCGTGCCGGGCCGATCGAGCGCTGCCACCACCAGGCGCTCGACGAGGTTGTAGGGAAAGAACGGCGTGTCGCCGGCGGCGCTCACCAGCCACCGGCAGCCTGTTTGCGTTGCCGCCCATTCGAGGCCGGTGAGAATGCCTGCGAGCGGGCCGGCATGACCCGGCATCGTATCTTGGATCACCGGCAGGTCCATGCCGGCAAACCGCGCCGGATCGCCGTTCGCGTTGAGTCCCAGTGTGGCTACCTGCGGCCTTAGTCGCGTGGCGACATGGTCGATCAGCCTGGCTTTGCCCAATGAAAGGAGCGGCTTGTCGCCGCCGCCCATCCGGCGCGACTGGCCACCGGCCAGAATGATCCCCGCAACACTTCGGTCCATCGCGCCTATATGCCGTCCGGTGCCATGTCGGGTCCAGCGCTTTCGGCGGCAGGTTGCTGCCGGCCGACGACGCGCTCGCGGTAGAGGGCATAGAGGCCCGAGCCGATGATGATGGCGGCGCCGACGGTCATCGGCGCATCGGGGATATCACCGAAAATGACGAGGCCGAGCAGGATCGACCACAATAACGCGGTGTAGCGGAACGGCGCGATGAAGGAGATGTCGCCCGAGCGCATCGCCATGATGATGAACTGATAGCCGATGAGCACCAGCACAGCCGCCAGCGCCAGAAGCGTGGTCGCCCGGCCGCTCATCGGCGTCCAGCCGCCCATCGGCGACAAAAGCAGCGCGCCCAGCACCGTCATGGCAAGCGCGGTCGCCGTCGACACCAGCATGGTCGGGATCGCCTCGGGGATCCGCTTGGTGGCGAGATCGCGCACCGCATAGCAGGCGACGCTGGTCAATGCCAGCAGCGAGTAGACGCTGAAGCCCTCGAAGCCCGGCCGCACGATGATCAGCACGCCGGTGAAGCCGATGGCAATGGCAAGCCAGCGCCGCCAGCCGACGCCTTCGCCGAAGAACAGCGCCGCGCCCATGGTCACCGCCAGCGGGAGCGCCTGCAGCACGGCCGAGACGTTGGCGATCGGCAAATGCCCAAGCGCGATCAGAAACGATACCGTGGCGCCGGCTTCGCCCGCGACGCGCGTCGCCACCATCGGCTGCAGCATGGCCGCCGGATTGGCAAGCGCGCCGCGCCGCCAGGCGAGCAGGCCGACGAACAAGGACGCGAAGGCGCCCCGCACCAGCATGACCTGCGCCATGTTCATCGATTCCGACGAGAATTTGGTGATCGCGTCGTTCAAGGTGAAGCCGACCATGGCCACGATCATGAACAGCGCGCCGCGCAGATTTGGCGAGAGAGGCAAGGGCGTTTCCGGACTATTTTAATTCAGCCGTCTAGCAGGCAGCCGGAAAACAGCAACGGCAAAGAAATGGGCCACGAATTTCTGCGTGGCCCGTGAGATCGATTTGCCGAGCTTTGGAAGGCTTACTTCGGCGTCAGCACCTCGGTGCCGTTGCCGTTCTGGCCGGCGATGGTCCACAGCCCGTGCAGGGAGCCGTCCTTCTCGATCTTGTAGACGACGAGACCGATCTCCTTGCCCATCGCGTAGCCGGCGGAAAATGCATTGTCGTTACGCATGCAGATGCCGTCCGAGGTCGAACCGCCGGTTTCCCAGTGGATGGTGCAGGTCGTGTCGCTGGTCAGCGTGATGGTTGCCTCGCCGTCATATTTCGAGCCGTCGAAATTGGTGCCGGCGACGGTGTAGGTGCCGCCGATCGACTGAGCCGCGGCCGATACGGAAGCAACCCCAAGCATTGCCAGTGAAAGCATGAATGTGCGCATGTGCACTCCCCCTAGAGCGATAATCGCGCGCGAAGGCTAGGCTGGAAAAGGTCGGCGGTAAATCGGCCGGAAGGCGACGCCAGCGCTTTATTTTCAGTGCGGCTCAGGCTGACCTCAAGGGCCGCGCAGGGTCTTGGCGATGGAGCCGGCCAAAGGGCCGTATTTTGCCTTGAGCGCGGCAGGGTATTCGATCCAGACGGTGCGAATGACATCGTCCTTTCCGAACAGGCGTCGTTCGTAAAAAATGTTGCCGTCCTTGGTGCCGGAGAGCACCGCCCAGTTCTTGCCGGTCTTGCTGTAGGTGATCTTGTAACCCGGTTCGGTGCTGGCTTTCTCCTGGACGACGAAACCTTGCGGCGTGTCGTTGTCGATGTTGTAGATGCCGGAACAGGTCAGGCTGGCGCCGTCGGCGCTAAGCCATTGCTGTCCGTCGCCATTTTCCGGCTCGGGCATCGGCTTGTTGAAGATGTCGTCGGGAAAAGTGCAGGACTGGCCGAACCGCGCATTCACATAGGTGAAGGGCTTGGCCATCGCGGTCGCCGGCATGATTGTCGACAGGGACAAGATCGCCGCTACCGACGACCAACCGATGCGTTGCGAACGTTGCATGATCCGCCCTTTGGTCGATGACCGAAGGTGATCCTGCACCAAATCGCAGAAAAAATCAGCCGCCGGTGACGCTCATATGCCGAGATACCGATGGGCGGCTGGTGCGGCGGTCGATGACGAAATCATGGCCCTTGGGCTTGCGGCCGATGGCTTCGTCGATCGCCTCGCCGAGCAGCTCGTTGCCTTCGGTGGCGCGCAACGGCGCCCTGAGGTCCGCGGCGTCCTCCTGGCCAAGGCACATATAGAGCGTGCCGGTGCAGGTCAGCCGCACGCGGTTGCAGCTTTCGCAGAAATTATGCGTCATCGGCGTGATGAAGCCGAGCCGGCCGCCGGTCTCCGTGACATGGACATAGCGGGCCGGGCCGCCGGTCTTGTAAGGAATATCGGAGAGCGTGAACTGGCGCTCCAGCGCGGCGCGCAGCAGCGACAGCGGCAGATACTGGTCGGTGCGGTCGGCCTCGATCTCGCCCATCGGCATCGTCTCGATGAGGGTGAGGTCCATGCCGCGGCCATGCGCCCAGCGCATCAGCTCGGGGATTTCGGCGTCGTTGAAGTCGCGCAGTGCAACCGCATTGAGCTTGATCTTCAACCCGGCCTTCTGCGCGGCATCGATGCCCTCCATCACCTTGCCGAGATTGCCCCAGCGCGTGATCCGGTGGAATTTCTCGGCATCGAGCGTGTCGAGCGAGACGTTGATGCGCTTGACGCCGCAATCGGCGAGCTCGGCGGCGAAGCGCGACAGCTGCGAGCCGTTAGTGGTCAGCGTCAATTCGTCCAGAGCGCCGCTTTCGAGATGCCGCGACAGCTGGCGCACCAGATGCATGATGTTCTTGCGAACCAGCGGCTCGCCGCCCGTCAGCCTGAGCTTCTTCACGCCTTTCTCGATGAAAACAGTGCAGAGCCGGTCAAGCTCCTCGAGCGACAACAGATCCTTCTTCGGCAAGAAGGTCATGTCCTCGGCCATGCAATAGGTGCAGCGAAAATCGCAGCGGTCGGTGACCGACACGCGCAGATAGCTGATGGTGCGACCGAAGGGGTCGATCATGTCCATTTGCAAACGTTTCCCATGGCCTGAGCGGCACCGTTATATACAGCTATGTGATACGATCCAATGCCGCATTCAAGATAGACGGTCTTGATCTTTGGTAACATTCCCCGGCCGACATCCCGTGTCGGCTGGCTGAAAGTCTTGGTCGGATGCATGTCGTTTGTCTCAGAACCGCTGCCCACTTCCGGGCGACATGCATTGGCACCGGTCTTTCCGGATTGCGCGAAGCGGCGTAGGGAAGGGCGCTACCCAGAGCATGATGCCGAAAAGTGTGAAGCGGTTTTTCGGACGACATCATGCTCTATCTCTTTGACTTAGAGACGGATTCAGATTTCAGGTCGAACAAACCTGAAATAATCCGGCTCCAGACAGGACAGTCATGACCGCCCCAAAGGAACTCAGGGTCTCGAAGGACCGCAAGCTGCTGACGGTGACCTTCCCGGGCCATCAACCGTTCGAATTGCCGGCGGAGTTTTTGCGCGTGGCTTCGCCGTCGGCGGAGGTGCAGGGCCATTCGCCGGAGCAGCGCGTGACGGTGCCCGGCAAGCGCAATGTCGCGATCCTCAAGATCGAGCCGGTCGGCAATTATGCGGTGCGCATCACCTTCGACGATTTCCACGACACCGGTATCTTCACCTGGAACTATCTGCATACGCTTGGCCACGAAAAGGACGAGCGCTGGAACGCCTATCTTACCGAGTTGGCCGAGAAGGGACTGAGCCGGGATCGCTAGCCCGGCGCGTGGCAATCCAATGTCGGCTGTCGTCTAGACGTCATGGACATGGAGTAGCGCCGGCAAAAGGTCAGGAGGCGAAAAAGGTGTCGCGCATCACATCCGTCGAACAGCTCGAGGTCCTCTACGGCCTGCCGGGCGAGGCTTCGGTCGTCAAGGAACTCGACCATGTGATTCCCGAATATGCCGCCTTCATCGAGGCCTCGCCCTTCGTGGCGCTGGCGACGAGCGGGCCCGAGGGCCTCGACTGCTCGCCGCGCGGCGATCTCGCCGGCTTCGTGCGCATTGTCGACGACAAGACTCTGATGATGCCCGACAGGCGCGGCAACAATCGCGCCGATTCGCTGAAGAACATCATTCGCGATCCGCGCGTCGGCCTGCTCTTTCTGGTGCCGGGCTCGGGCACCACGCTGCGCGTCAACGGCCGCGCTCACATCACGACCGATGCCGGGCTTTGCGCGTCCTTCACGGTCGACGGCAAGCCGGCCCGCTCGGTCACTGTCATCGATGTCGATACGGTCTATTTCCAATGCGCCCGCGCTATCGTCCGCTCGGAACTATGGAACCCGGCCAGGCATATCGACCCGAAGTCGCTGCCGACACCCGGCCAGATTCTCGAGATCACCAGCCGTAAGAACATCGACGGCCAGAAGTACGACGAGGAATGGCCGGAAAGAGCGAAGAAGACGATGTGGTGATTGGAAGCCGCGCTCAGGCTTCCTTCAGCACGTCGGCGATCTTGCGCATCTGCTCGCCGATCATGTCGCACTGCTCCGGCGTCGACTGGCTCATCGCCTTCTCGATCAGCGCCATATGAACCTTCAGGGCCTTCATCAGCAGAGCCTCGCCCGCCTCGGTGAGGTTCAGCCGCAGCACCCGCTTGTCCTTCTCGTCGCCTTCGCGACGCAGCAACCCGCGGGCCTCGAGCTGCGGCAACAGCATGGTGATGTTGGAGCGGCCGACGAGCAGCTTGCGGGCAAGGTCGTGCTGCGACATGCCGGGGTGGCGGTAGAGGTTCATCAGCACGTCGAGCTGCGCCGGCTTAAGGTCGAGCGGGCCGAGCTTAACCGCCAGCGTGCGCTCCAGCACATGGCAGGCGCGCGCCACCGCAACCCAGTTGCGAAAGCGAGGGTTGTCCCAGGGTAGCTCTTGCTTAATGTTCATCTTTGAACTATTATGTTCATGCTTGAACGAATGGATGGACTGCCAATATGGCATCATTTGGAATGAAGGTCATCCGGGGCGTTTTCGGCGCGGCCGAGCATGTTGCGCCGCGTCTCGGCGGCCGTGCCGCCTTCGAATTGTTTTGCCGCACACCAAACATCAAGACCTTGAGCGACGGCGAACGCCGAGCCGTCGAGCGTGCCTCAGCCTTCATGGCCGAGGCGCGCCATCACAGGCTGAAAACCAGGACCGATTGCGTCGCAGTGCATGAATTCCGGCCGGAGCCGGGCAGGGAGTCGCGCGGCACGGTGCTCGTCATCCATGGCTGGCGCTCGCGCACCGAATATATGCGCGCCCTTATCGAAGGGTTTCGCGGCGCCGGCTACAAGGTTGTTTCGCTCGACCTGCCTGGGCATGGCCATTCGCTCGGCCGCCATCTCAACATGGTGACTGCCGTGGACGCGGCGCGGGTCGCCGGCGAATGGTTCGGCCCCTTTGCCGCCGCCGTCGGCCATTCCTTCGGCGGCGCGATTGCCGCCAATGCCGTTGCCGCATCGGTCAAGGGCATGCCGCCGCTTGCGGCGCAAAAGCTGGTGCTGATTGCGGCGCCGAGCTCGCTGCCTGCAATCTTCGACGACTTCAGCGATATGATGAATGTCGGGCCGCGCTCGCGCGTCGCCATGGCGGACAGGGTGAGATACCTTTCCGGGCGTCCGCTCAGCGAATTCACCGGCGACCGCCAGCTTGCGGAGGCGTCGGTGCCGACGCTGATCATCCACGCGCCGGACGATCGCGAAGTCCATGCCGATCATGCGAAGCGTTATGCGGGCGCCGGCGAGCATGTCCACCTGCATTGGGCCGAGGGGCTTGGCCACCGGCGTATCCTCACCGACAGGGACGTCGTCGCGCGCGCGGTCGGCTTTGTGACTGGGCAGCGGGAAACGGCCCTGCACTAATCAACCCATCAGTCCGCCTTCTTTTTCTGCCCCGGCTCTACGGGCAGGCCGGCTGCTTTCCAGGCGCTATAGCCGCCGAGGATATGCTTGACCTGCGTCAGGCCCATGTCCTGCGCCGTCTTCGTGGCAAGCGCCGAGCGCCAGCCTCCGGCGCAGAAGAAGACGAAGGTCTTGCCGCTGGCGAAGAACGGCTTGTGATACGGGCTTTCGGGATCGATCCAGAATTCCAGCATGCCTCGCGTCACATGCTTGGCGCCGGGGATCTTGCCGTCACGTTCGACCTCGCGCGGGTCGCGCAGATCGACGAAGATCGTGTCCTCATCCTCCAGCAGCCCCGCTGCCTCCTCAGGCGACACGACCTCGATCTCGGCATTCGCCTCGTCGAGAAGCTGGCGATATCCCTTCTTCACTGCACATCCTCCAGGCCGTGGCTCGAGGCCGCCGGAATTTCGATCACAAAGACCGCGCTTTGTCACGCCTTGGCCGTGCCGCACAGAGCGGCCGTCGAATCCGCCGGTGATTCCTGCTTGACGACAGTCCACTCGAAACGCTGCCCGCGTACCTATGTGACTTTTTCGCCTATCGGCAACGCCACGCCTGATTGTCCCGGGTGTCGGAACACTTGGAACGGCCAGCTCGTTTTAGGTCTCACAAGGATGTGAAACCGTTCTGCAACACGGCTCCGAAAATTTATGGAAGCTTAACGAAATCAGTATGAATCGGTATAGTCACGTCATACATCCGCCTTGCGGAGGGCGGGACCGTCCAGCGGCGTGGAACGGGAACCGGTTTCAACCGGTGCGGGTGAAGCATGAAAATCCTCGGAAACAAAAAAGCCGTCCTGCCGATCGCGGTCGCGGCGACTCTTGCCCTCGGGCAGCAGTCGGCAAGCGCGCAAGGGCTGTTCGACATGCTGTTCGGCGGCGGCATCCGGCACAGCCCGCAAGGCGAGTTTCCGCCGCCGCCAAAGCCGCGCAAGGTGCGGCCGGCCGGAGAGGATGGTGGCGGCGTCAGGATCAGCAGCCCGACCTATAACACCTACAGGGCCGACAAGCTTGTCCGGGTCGATTTCAAATCGCTGCTGCCGGCACCGCAGGCCGCGACCCCTCAGGACGCCGCCTTTGTCCCGTCGGTGACGAGCAATAGCTTCCGTGATGCCGTCGCAGGCTTGAGCGACTATGAGCTGTTTGCCGAGCCGGATATCGCCAAGGCGCTGATCGCCTATTATTCGGCCAATCCGGATTTCATCTGGGTGAGCGACAATACCCCCAACAGCCGGGCGCAGGATGCAGTGCGTGTCCTGGGGGAGGCGGCGAGTTACGGCCTGACGCCGGCCGACTACTCCGTCGATGTCCCGGCAGCCGCCAATTACGCCGCCACACCGGAAGAGCGGACCAAGGAACTGGTCCGCTTCGAGATGGCGCTGTCGGCCCGCGTGCTGCGCTATGCCCATGATGCCCAGAGCGGTCGCGTCGATCCCAACCGGATGACCGGCTATTACGATTTTCCGGCCAAGCCGCTCGATCTTGAAGGCGTGTTGAAGACGCTGGCGCATACCCAGGAGGTCCGCACCTATCTCGAATCGCGCCATCCGCAGAATGCCGAATACCAGGCGCTGCGCGTCGAGCTGGAAGCGCTCGAGGCGAGCGAGGAAAACGAGATCGTCGTCGATCCCAAGCTCCTGCTCAAACCCGGCGAAAGCAGCCCGGAATTGCCAAAGTTGCTGACGCTTATTTCCCGTAATCTCGATGACGAGATGGGCGGCAGCTATGGCGAAGTGCTCGCGAGGCTCGGCAAGAGCGAGCTCTACGATCCCGAGCTGGTGCCGGTGATCAAGGCGGTGCAGCAGCGCGCCGGCATGAAGGGCGACGGTGTCATCGGCCCGCGCACGGTGGCTTCATTGGCCGGCGCCTCAAAGGCGGACAAGGTCGAGAAGGTCAAGGTCGCGCTCGAGGAACTGCGCTGGATGCCGTCTGATCTCGGCAGCCCGCGCGTCTTCATCAACCAGCCCGCCTTCACCGCCAGCTATATCGACAATGGCGAGGAGAAGCTGAAGACCCGCGCGGTCATCGGCCGGGTCACCAACCAGACCGCCTTCTTCTATAACCAGATCAAGCAGGTCGACTTCCATCCTTATTGGGGCGTGCCGCAGTCGATCATCGTCAACGAGATGCTGCCAAGACTGCGCGGCGATCCGGGCTATCTCGACCGCGCCGGCTATGAGGTGACGGATTCGCGCGGCAAGCGCATCCCGTCGGCGGCGGTCGATTGGGGTGCCTATGGCGCCAACATTCCGTTCAGCGTGCGTCAGCAGCCGAGCGAGGCCAATGCGCTGGGCGAGTTGAAGATCCTCTTCCCCAACAAGCATGCCATCTACATGCACGACACGCCGCAGAAGTCGTTCTTCGAGCGCGACATGCGCGCGCTCAGCCATGGCTGCGTGCGGCTACAGGATCCGCGCGGCATGGCCGCCGCCGTGCTGGGCACCACGGTCGACGATATCGCCGAGAAGCTGAAGCACGGGCATTCGACCGAGAATGTCACGCGCGTCATTCCGGTCTATGTCGCCTATTTCACCGCATGGCCGGACATGTCCGGCAAGGTCGAGTATTTCGACGACGTCTATGGCCGCGATTCCAAGCTGATACAGGCGCTCGACGCGACCGAAGCGGTGCGCACGCCGTCAAGCTGAGCGCTTTTTACTCCAAGCAATTCCGGACGGAAGGTTACCGCGAAGCCGCCGAGCCCTGACCGCTTCACACTTTTCCCGAAATTGCTTTGATCAACGGCCGGCGCAATCCGGCGTTTCGCCCGGCGATCAGCCAATAGATCAGGCCGGCTACGAGGCCGCCGCCGGCGATGATGCCCATGTCGGCCCAGCGTTCCGGATCATTGGCGGCGTCCGGCCAGATCAGCATGAAACCGGCTGCCGCGGCAGCGGCGCCGAACAGCATATGCAGCCAGAAGCTCCGCAGCGAAAAGAACTCGGCGATCATTGCAAAGACCAGCGTCTGCATACCCGTCAGGATGATCGTCAGAAAGTAGATGAACATGCCGAGCGGCGGCACCACCAGTGCGGCGACCGGCGTGAACGCCATAAGCTCGAAGTAACCCGGAGCATTGGGCAGCGAACTCAATATCGCGTAGATCACCACCACGGCGATCAACCCGACAAGCACCGCGACCAGATAGCCGACAAGCACCATCAGGATGCGCTTCAGGACGTAGCCAATCATTGCCATGCACCCCCGTGCCCGCAATCACGGCGGGCAGTCAGCCACCAAAGTTGTGACGATGCAAGGGGTCCATCGCGCCGGAACGCGGCACAGGAGCGTTCAGGCGCTAGGTCAGGATGACGTTTCGTTGAATCGCCATCCGATCTAACTCTTGTTGGAGACGATCTTCTCTGAAAACCGGTTCCCACTTGTCGGGATAACGCTCTAACGCGCAGATGCCGGGGATCGGGCAGGGGTCCATTTGCCCCTAGTAGGTCTGGCGGAATGGCCGCAGGCGGACGCGGCCTATTTGGGTTCGCCGGTCACGGGATCGTAGGTGATTTGGACCTTGGCCTTGTCCGTCGTGTAGTAAGTGATGGTGTAGCCGTCGCTATCCCATTCGACCTCCTTCACATAGCGGAAGTCTGTGCGGTGCTCGACCTTGGCGACGATCTCCGAGAGCTTCTTGGCATTTTGCGACGGCAGTGGCTGGTCGTCCGCCGCAAAGGCTTGTCCACTGATAAGCAGGAAAGCGATACCGGTTGCTGAAACAACAGTGCGCATGAGAGCCCTCAAATCTCGTCGGCGTCAGTGCCGTCAGAAACTCGCGCGCAGGCAGGTTGGTTCCGCAGCGCCGCAATAACCGACTTTTGCGGCGCATTCCTCGATGCGGCCGCAGGAGCCGGCCAATATTGCGTAGCAGAGAAAATGTAATAATTTCAACTGGTAAGGTCGAACTTTGGATGTGTCTCCTGACGTAATGAACCACTAACCATGCGCCGGAGGGTGAATTCGCCATATTAGCTGTTCGTGGTAGAGCTTTCGGCAAGACCCTGATAGAATTCTGGTCATAAGAGGGTGGCAACAGTGCGCCGGGCCTGCCGAGGATTTCCGTCGGCAGCCGGTGACGCGTTTCTTTGAGCGCAGGTCGCCCGTTCTGGACTGCAGCGGGACTGGGGGCTCAATCATGGCTGAACGGAATTATACCCGTCAGCTTGCGACAATCATTTCAATCGACGCCGTAGGATTCTCGAGGCTTATGGGCATCGACGACGAGTTGGCTGTTGCCGCCTTCGAGGAAAGGCGCGACATCATCGCCGACAGTTGCGGAGCATTTGGCGGGCGCACGTTCGGCGATGCCGGCGACAGCATCATGGCCGAATTCGGCAATCCAATCGAAGCCTTGCGGGCAGCCTTCGATTTCCAGGCCCGGATCGTGGCGCTGAATGCCGCTGTCGCCGAGGACATGCGCATGCCTTTTCGCGCCGGGATCAACACCGGCGATGTCATCGTCCGCGAGGGCCGTCTCTATGGCGACGACGTGAATATCGCGGCCAGGCTTCAGGAATTCGCGCCGCATGACGGCGTCGCCATCTCGGCGACGACGTGGCATCACGTGAAGGACAAGACGGCGGCCGTATTCACCGATCTCGGCGAGTTCAGCCTGAAGAACATCGCCCTGCCGGTGCGGGTCCTAATCGCCGGTCGCGGCGGCAACGGCCCTGCCGCGACGGCTTCCTTCGCTTCCATTCCCGCCACGCTCAGTCATTCCAGGCCGATCGCCAAGGGCCCGCCGGCAATCGCCGTGCTGCCGTTCCAGGGCAACGGAAGCGAACCCGATGTCGGCTACATGGCCGACGGTATCGCCGAGGACATCATCTACGGTCTTTCCAACACGCGCTGGCTTTCGGTCATCGCCAAGGGCTCGAGTTTCCAGTTTCGGGACGACAGCCTCGGCACAAGGCTCATCGGCAACGCGCTGGGTGCCCGCTACATCGTCAGCGGCACGTTGGCGCGCTCCAACAGGCAGATCCGCCTTAATGCGTCGCTCACCGATACCTCGAACGGGCGCCTGGTCTGGTCGCAACGTTTCGACCGCGATCTCGTCGATATCTTCAGCCTGCGCGACCAGATCGGCAGCGAGATCGTTTCCATACTCGACAAGGAGGTCGACCGCGCCGAACAGGCGCGCACGTTCCAGGTGCCGTGGGAAAGCCTCGAGACCTGGCAACTGGTCAGGCGCGGCCGCTGGCACATGAACAGGCGGACACGTCGCGATACCGAAATCGCGCTCGACTTCTTCGACAAGGCCTACCAGGAAGATCCGAATTCGAGCGCCGTGCTCAACGAACTCGCATGGTGGTATTTCTGGAGGGCATGGCTGCGCTTCGGCGACAGCGACGATCTGGAGAAAGTCGAGACGCTTGCGCGCAAGGCGCTGCTGATGGACAGCCTCGATGCGCGTCCGCATGCCTATCTCGGCGCAGCCGACATCATGCGCGGCCAGCCGGCATTGGCGGCCGAGCATCTTGCCGAAGCGATCCACATCAATCCGAGCTTCGCCTTCGCCCGCTCGGCCATGGGCAGCGCACACCTTTTGCTTGGCGATGCGACCAGCGCGATCCCCTTCTTCCTCGACACTGACCGATTGAGCCCGTTCGACCTCTATCGCTTCCACAATCTGGGGGAACTGGCCGCGGCCTATTGCTTCGTCGAGGACTGGCAGGCCGCGATCGCCACCGCCGAGCGCTCGCTCAACCTGTCGCCAGGTTACTTCTACGCAAGATTCCTGAAGATAGGCGCCCTGATGAGAAGCGGTCGGCGCGACGAGGCGGCGCATGAACTCGCGATTTTCATGACCAGGCACCCCGATTTTTCCGAGCAGAGGATACGCTGGATACCATTCGTGGACCCAGCCAAGAACAATTTCCTGATCGGCAATTTCGATCAGGCCAAGTCTGCCGCATGATCGCCGGGGCCGACAACAAATGACTGTGAACGAATTCACATACGCCGGACCGATGCAAACCTAGGCCAGACAATGCCGGCATCGCATTGACGTGGATAGCCGGGGGGCTTGAACGCGATGATCACTTTGAAGTACTTCGCCGCCGTCCGCGCCGCTCAGAAGAGCCAGCGTCCGCTCGCCGAAATGCCACCGTTCGACATCAACCGGCTGCGTTCCAAGAGCGGCTTTGCTTCCCGCATCGCAGGTTTTCTTCTCAGCGATCCGCGCTGGCTGCTGGCGCTGCTGCGCCGTTTCTGGCCGAATCTCGGCTTCGGCAATTTCCTGCTCGTCACCAAGGGCGCGGATGTCCGCGACATATTGGAGCGGGGCGACGAGTTCGAAACGCCCTACGGGCCGGAAATGGCCGAACTCGCCCGGGGCTCGAATTTCATTCTCGGCATGCAGGACGGCGCCGCATACCGGCAGATGAAATCGGCGGTGCTGAGCGCGTTCCCGCCGGCGGAGGTCGAAGCCGCCGTCAGGCCGATCGCCGAGCGCCATTCGCACGACATCATGACCCGCGCCAGCCCCGGCTTCGATGCCATCGCCGGATTGATGAAGATCGTGCCGGTTCGCATCTGCCGCGATTATTTCGGCCTTGAGATCGACGACGAAACCGAGTTCGCCGACTGGTCGATCGCGCTCAGCGCGCTGTTCTTTTCCGATCCGACGGCAAGTCCCACCACGCGCCAGCTTGCCGTGGTCGGAGGCGATCGGCTGATCAAGGTCATAAACCGATCGATCGCGTCGGTCAGGGAAAGAGCGGACAAGGACGACCGGCCGCTTGCCCGCCTCGTCGCGCTGATGGACCAAGGGCGCCTGTCCTTGCCCGACATTCATTCCATCATGCTCGGCATGGTCGCGGGCTTTGTGCCGACGAACGTGCTTGCCGGCAGCAATTGCCTGGATGTGATCCTGTCGCGATCCGATGCACGGCAGGCCGTGGATGAGGCCATCGCGGCCGGCGACACCGACAAGCTCGACCGGGCGATCATGGAAGCCATGCGGTTCAAGCCGATCTGGATCGGGCCGTGGCGCTATACCAGGCGTGACGCGGTCATCGGCAAGGGCACGCGCCGCGAGCGCTTGGTCAAAGCCGGAACGGTGGTCATGCCGGCGACGCTTTCAGCAATGTTCGATCCGGAGATCGTGCAGCGGCCGAACGAGTTCGATACGTCGCGCCCGCATCGCGACTACATGGTCTTCGGTTACGGCATCCATCTGTGCATCGGCGCCGAGATCGCCCGCATCCAGATCGGCGAATGCATCCGCGCGCTGTTCGGCAAACCGAAGCTCGCCCGCGCGCGGGGCAGGGCCGGCAAGATGGTCAATGTCGGCGCCTATCCGGCAAGCCTCAAGGTCGATTTCGAGCGCCCGCCGCTTTGCCGCACCGCCGAGCAGTCGATGGTGACGGTTGTCTGCCCGATCACCCGCCCCACGCCGCTCGATGCGGTGCGCGACAAGGTCGCCGACCTAGGCAATCCCGCGATTGGCGAGATCAGCGCCGCACTCGACAAGGTCGCCACCATACATTTCACCAGCTTGGCCGTCGCTCCCACAGGCAGGGACAAAAAGACGGGGGTCGAGACCGGCGCGCTGGTGTTCGAAATCTCCGGCGACGGCAGCACCGACGACGTCATTGCCGCCATTGCGCAATCGATCGGGCACCGGCTGCGGCCGATCTTCAGGGAGGTCTGCGGCCTGCCCGATGGCGGTTCGCTGGAGGACTTCCTGAAGAAGAACCAAATCAAGATATCGCCCTCCTTCGGCAGCGCGGCAGGGCTGGTTTTTTCCGGCACGCCCGGCCATTCCGTACGCCGCATCCTTGCCGAGGCGCGGCTGGCCGACAGCGTGCGCGAGATCGTCGAAAAGCCGCGCGTGGGCGCCGGCAACGCGATGGATGTGCTGGCCGAAGCGCGCCGGCATGTCCGCTGCCTCGGGCAATTCGGTTGGGCGTTCGAGCCAGCCGAAAGCCCGCTGGAAAGGCCGCCCGGCCACTGGTCGCGCGCGCTGACAACGACGCTTTTGACGCCGGCGATGTTCGCCACCGTCGCGATCGTCGTTCTCGCCTTTTGGCGCATGACTTATGTGCTCGTGTTCGGGAACCCGCATGGCGTCACCTTCGCCAATATCGCTATCGCCGGCGCCGCGCTTCTGCTGACGGTGCTCGGTCTGCTGGCTATTCTGGCTCTGTTCGTGGGCCTTTGCTTCCTGGCGTTGCGGCGGCTCGAAGACAAGGACCGGCCGGCGAACACGCCGGTCGACATCGGCGCGCTGGAAAAGATCCTCGCCAATGAGGACCACTGCGCGCAGAACAATCTGACGGCGATCTCGACGATGAAGCCGGGGATCTTGCGGCGGCTGGCGCTAAGGCTCGCTTTCTACCTGATCTCGATATCGGCGCAGAAAGTGTTCAGGCCGGGCTTCCTCGCCACCATCAACACCATTCATTTCGCCCGCTGGGTGCTGCTGCCCGGCACCGACAGGCTGGTGTTCTTCTCCAATTACGGTGGCAGCTGGGAGAGTTATCTGGAGGATTTCATCGCCAAGGCTTCGGCCGGCCTGACCGGCGTGTGGAGCAACACCGAAGGCTATCCGCGCACGCGCTGGCTGTTCCTGGACGGCGCGCGCGACGGCGATCGTTTCAAGCGCTGGGCGCGGCGCCAGCAGGTGCCGACGCTGTTCTGGTACAGCGCCTATCCGCATCTCAACACACCGCGCATTCGCATCAACTCCAGGATCAGGCGCGGCATCGCATCGGCCACCGGCAACGAGGCGCGCGACTGGCTGAGCCTGTTCGGTTCGCTGCCGCGCCCGCAAGCACGGCCGGCGGACGCGACCAGCCTGCCTGAACCGCCGTCCGCGCCGCTCGAAGAACTGGAATCCGGAGAAATCCAGTCGATCTTCTTCGGTCCGTTCGGTGCGCTCGGCCATGCGCACATGCTTGCGATCGGGGTGCCGGACGGTTTGCCGGCAGCGAAGCGCAAGGCGTGGCTCGACTTCGTGACCGAAAAAACCAGTTTCGGCGACGGCGTGCCTGCCGGCCGCGCCATGACCGTGGCGTTCGGCCCCAACGGACTGCGCCGGCTGGGGCTCGAGGGCGGCGTCGACGACGAGCCGCTGGACACGTTTCCCGTGGCTTTTCGCCAGGGCATGGGAACGCCCGAGCGCAGCCGCATCCTCAACGATACCGGCCCCGACGCTCCCGACAAATGGCAGTGGGGATCGCCCGCTAATCCCGCCGACGTCGTCATCGTCTGTTATGCCGGGACGCCGGCCGCTTTGAAGGCGGAGATCGCGGTCATGAAGCGAAAGACGAAAGGCGCGGGGATGTCCGTGGCCGCCGAACTGCCGCTGACGGTTCGGCGCGACGGCAAGCGGGCCGTCGAGCATTTCGGCTTCGTCGACGGCATCTCGCAACCGATCGTTCGGGGCACGTCGCGCGCCGCCAAGGGAGCCGCGCCGATGCATTTGCTGGCACCGGGCGAGTTCCTGTTCGGCTACCGCGACGAGCACGGCTTCTACCCGGCTTCGCCGTCGGTGGACGCGGCGCTGGACCGAACCGGCATCCTGTCGCAGGTGCGGCGCAACCGTCAGATACCGGGGCAGCCGCCTCCGCCGCGCGATTTCGGCCGCAACGGCACCTTCCTCGTCCTGCGCCAATTCGAGCAGCATGTCGAACTGTTCGACGATTATTGCAGGAAGGCCGCGACGCAGGCAGCATACGAGACTGGCGACGCCGCCATCACACCGCATTGGGTGGCGGCAAAGATGCTCGGTCGCTGGCAGGACGGCAGTTCGCTGGTGCGCAATCCGAACGGACGCCCGGGCCGTGGCATCGACAATGATTTCGCGCTGGGCGCCGAGGATCCGCAGGGGCATGCCTGTCCGCTCGGCTCCCACATACGCCGGTCCAACCCGCGCGATTCGCTTGGCGAGGACCGCGAGACGCAGATCAGGATCGGCAAGCGCCACCGCATCCTGCGCGTCGGCCGCACCTATGAGAAGAAGGGCAAGGGCGGGAAGACCGAGAAGGGCCTCCTGTTCATGTGCCTCAATGCCGATATCGAGCGTCAGTACGAATTCATCCAGCAAACCTGGGTCTCGTCGAACTCGTTCCAGGGTCTTGTCGGCGAGACCGATCCGACGATCGGCGCGCGGGGCGGCGGCGGCCGGTTCTCGATCCCATCCTGGGAAAAGGTCACGGTGCTCAAGGATGTGCCGCAGTTCGTCACCACGAAAGGCGGCGGCTATTTCTTCATGCCGAGCCGGTCGGCGCTGCGCTATCTGATCTCGCGGCTCTGACCGGGTGCGCTGAAAGCAGTTCGTCGTTTCTCGAAAGCGACGAATCGGCGGAGCAATGGCGAAGGCGCCGCGCGGGCTACGGCGAAGGCGTCGAGCCTGCTCAGTCGTCGTCCTGCGATTCGGCGATCTGGTTCAGCGCGGCGGCGTTGGTGATGCGCAGGCCACCGCGCTTGATGGCGATCATGTGCCGGCTGCGCCAGTCGTTCAGCGTCTTGTTGACGGATTCGCGCGTAGCGCCGAGGAATTCGCCGAGCTCCGACTGCGAAATCGGAATCCAGCCGGCGGCGTCTGCCATCACGCCGCTCAGGAACACCAGCCGCTTTGCCAGCCTGGCCTCGATACCGAAAAAGGCCTGGTCGCCCAGCTCGCCGCTGACCCAGCGCAGCCGCGTGCACAGCAATTCGATCATCGCGCGGGCCAGAGACGGGTTTTTCTCAATGCGGTCGAAGAGTTGTGTTCGGCTTAGAGAAACCAGCTCGCATGCCGTAAGGCAGATGGCGGTCGCCGTGCGCGGGCGCCCATCCAGGGCTCCGATCTCGCCCACGAGGCTGCGCGACAGCTCGATATTGGCCACCAGCTTTTGCCCACCGGGCGAATAGATCGAAATCTCGACGGTTCCGCTCATCACGCCGTAGATGCGGTCGGAAGCGTCCTCCTGGACGAATAAATGCTGGCCGGCGGCATAGCGCTCAAGCTTGCAGCCGCCGAACAACAGATCGAAGTGGCGCGGGTCGATGCGCGCCAGGCGCGGCAGGTTCCTGTCGTCCGCGCCATTTGTAGCCATGATACGATTCCGCCTCTCGTTAGACGGAAATTGTAGGATAAGTGCGTGCTCGATCAAAGCGTCGTCTCCTTCTGTGTTGGCTGACCGAAATCGGCAGGTGGCGGACAGCCGTTCCAGGTCACGCGTCACACGCCGAAATTGGATAAGCCGGCAAACTGTAAGGAGACCGGGCGCACTGGCGGTTGCGGGCCGATCTTGGAAACGCCATCCGCGCGCTTGGGTGGGAGGTGCCCATGCGCGCAGACAGCAAACCTGAAAATGGCTAGGTGATCGAAATTTCTCCTCGAGAACCGCATCCATATCGCAGTCCGGCAGCAGCTTCGGACGCCATAGTCAGCTCGGGCCGTCGATGCCGCCGTTACAACATCTGAGCGCAAGCCCTGTTCGGCGTATGTGAAGGCGCTCACAGATATACGCATCGGGCGGACCGATGGTTATTTTAGAAGTGTATGGTCTTTGCTTTGCAACCGGCACGATTGCGTAGTCGGCAAATAGATCAACCGAAGTATGGCTGGAACCTTGTCTTGACTACAGGTGACGGTCGGCCTCATGGTTCATTTTGGGGAGGGGCAGGCCATGGCAGCCGCGAAGGGACTCCTTGTAAAGGTTCGCGGCGACGGCGCGGGGCTCTCGGTCCGAGGCGGCCCGCCCCGGATTGGCGGCATCGAAGCCTCGCCGATCCTCTCTCTGCCTGCCGACGCAAGCGCCGGCACGGCCGCGGCCCGGGATCGCGGCGCCACCTGGTTGCGGTTGGCCACGGACGCCGCCGATACGGACAACCCCTGGGACCATGCCCACGATCTTGTCGCCCGGAACCCGGCGCTGGCGGCCGCGGGCACCGAGGTGCTCGCAATCGAGCCCGATATCGTGCAGCAGTGGGATTATAAGGACAGCGGCGGCGATCGCGGCATGGCGGCAAGCGCAGCTCCGGTCTGTGCATTCGACGACCAGGACCCGCAGGGCGGACAGGCGGTGGTCGCGGGGCGCGTCGCCTGGAATGCCGCGCCGGACTTCAGCCAGTTCGCGGCGGCGCGCGAGAAGGTGGGCGCCAAGCAGGCCAACATCACCATCGCCCATCTCGATACCGGTTTCGATCCAGGCCATCAGACCATTCCCGCCGCGCTTCTTACAGCGCAGCAGCGCAATTTCGTCGACGACGGGACGGGTCCGAACAACGCGACCGACCACGCTCCGGCCGGCACGCTGACCAGCAATCGCGGCCATGGCACCGGCACGCTCAGCCTGCTTGCCGGCAACAAGCTCGACGGCTCCTCGCCGCACTGGCCGGGCTTCAACGATTTCGTCGGCGGTGCGCCACTGACGAAAATCCTGCCGGTGCGCATCGCCGACTGGGTGGTGCGGCTGACCACCGGCACCATGGTGCAAGGCATCGACTATGCACGCAAGCAGGGCGCGCAAGTGTTGTCGATGAGCATGGGCGGCCTCGCCTCGCAGGCGCTGGTCGACGCCGTCAACCTTGCCTACGACCACGGTGTGGTCATGGTCACGGCGGCCGGCAACAATTTCACCATCACGCCGCGCAGCATCGTCTATCCCGCGCGCTACAATCGGGTGCTTGCGGCCTGCGGCGTGATGGGCGACGGGCGCGCCTATGCCGGGCTCTCCTTCGGCACCATGCAGGGCAATTACGGGCCGCCTTCGAAGATGGATACGGCGCTCGGCGCCTACACGCCGAATGTGCCCTGGGCCGAGATCGATTGTCGCAAGGTGGTCGACATGGACGGCAGTGGCACCTCCGCCGCGACCCCGCAGGTCGCGGCCGCGGCCGCTCTCTGGCTCGCAGAGCATTGGGACGTGGTGAAGAAATATCCTCAGCCCTGGATGCGTGTCGAAGCCGTACGCAAGGCCTTGTTCGCGAAAGCCCTGAAATCGACGGCCAAGATGAATGCGGCGGAGACGAGGGAGAAGATCGGGCAGGGCGTTTTGCGGGCCTTCGATGCGCTGGGCTTCCCGCCGCCGGCAGCGAACAGCCTGACCAAGCTCGCTCGCGCCACCTATACGTGGAGCTGGCTGGACCTTTTGACCGGAGGGAATTCGTTGGCGGCGCCACCACCGGCGACGCTTCGGCAGCGAACGATGTTCGCGCTGGAACTGATGCAGATGGCGCAAACCACGGCGGCAGTCGACCAGGCGATTGCCGACCCGGATGGCGATCCGGACAAGGTTTCGGCCGCGGCGCGCAACCGCTACCTGGAGGCGGCGCTCGACCAGGGCAATCCGTCGAAGCCGTTGAAGGCCTTTCTGGAGGGATGGCTGGGCCGGCCAGGCGCCAGCGTAGCGGTTCCGGCGCCAGTCATGGGCCCGGCACCGGCCATCAGGCGCAAGCCGCGGCCGCTGCCGCCGCCGCAACGGCGCCTGCGCATCTACGCGCTCGATCCTTCGGTGGCGAAACGGCTGGATTCGGTTTCGGTCTACCAGGCGACGCTTTCGGTGCCGTGGGACGACGAGCCTGCGACCGACAGGCCGTTGCTGCCCGGTCCGATCGGCGAATATCTCGAGGTGGTCGATGTCGACCCCGCGTCCGACCGTCTACGATCCGGTCGACCTCAACGACAAGGTGCTGCTGGCGCAGGACGGCCTGCCGCCTTCGGAGGGCAATCCGAAATTCCACCAGCAGATGGTCTACGCGGTGGCCATGACCACGGTCGGCCATTTCGAGCGCGCTCTCGGCCGGCGAGCGTTGTGGGCGCCGCACTACGCCGAGGCTCCCGGCCGGGCCGGCGACATGACTGTGAAGGCGCATTACGTGCCGCGCCTGCGCATCTATCCGCATGCGTTGCGTGCCGAGAATGCCTATTACAGCCCGGAAAAGAAGGCGCTGCTGTTCGGCTATTTCCCGGCGACCAGCAATCAGGGCGACGTCACCACGCCCGGAACGACGGTGTTCTCGTGCCTGTCCAGCGACATCGTCGCGCATGAGATGTCGCACGCTTTGCTCGACGGGCTGCACCGCCGCTTCCAGGAAGCATCCAACCCGGATGTCCCGGCCTTCCACGAGGCCTTTGCCGATATCGTCGCGCTGTTCCAGCACTTCACGCTGAAGGAACTGGTCGGCTTCGAAATCGGCAAGGCGAGGGGCGAATTATCGGCCGCCTCGCTGCTTTCCGGTATCGCCAAGCAGTTCGGCGAAGGCAGCGGGCGGGCCGGGCCGTTGCGCGAATATGGCGGCGCCGGCATGGCCGAGCTCGACTACGACAAAACCTTCGAGGCGCATGACCGAGGCTCGATCCTGGTTTTCGCTGTCTACCAAGCTTTTCTGGCCATCGCCGACCGGCGGACGGACGACCTGATCCAGCTTGCCACTGGCGGCTCCGGCATCCTGCCGGCGGGAACCTTGCATCCGAGCCTGGTCGAGCGCCTGACCGACGAGGTCGCCAAGACCGCGAGGCAGATGCTGACCATGTGCATCCGCGCTCTCGATTATTGCCCTTCCGTCGACATCACCTTTGGCGAATATCTGCGCGCCCTGATAACTGCCGATCGCGACGCTTACCCGGACGATCCGCTCCACTATCGCCTGGCCTTCCTGGAATCGTTCCGCAAATGGAAGCTGTTGCCGCGCGACGTTCGCACCATCTCGGAGGAGACGCTGGCCTGGAGCGCGCCGGAAGATCCGTCGCCTGCCTGGCTGAAGGGTCTGCTCAGCAAGATCGATCTCGGCTGGAACCAGAAATTGAAGCGGGCCGAGATCTTCGCGCTTAACGACAAGAACCGCTATGCGCTGTGGAAGGCGATGCACAAGGCCTTCGCCTCCGATCCGGATCTCTACAAGCAGTTCGGCCTGCTGCCCGACCTGCCGCGCTACAATGAGGACGGCACGGTCATGCATGCGCCCAAGAAAGGCGAGACGACCTTCGACATCTACAGCGTGCGCCCGACGCGCCGCGTCGAGCCGGATGGCTCCTTCCGCGTCGAGGTGGTGGCGGTCATCCAGCAGCGCATTCCGGTTGCGCTGGACGGCACGGCGATGCCGCAAGGCATGGCCAAGGGCGATGGCTTCTTCTGGTTCCGCGGCGGCGCCACGATCATCATCGACCCGCGCGAGGGGTTCGAGGAGATCCGCTACTCCATCATCAAGAACACCGGCAGCACGGACCGGCAGAAGCGTCAGGCCGGGACGATGGCGGCCAATTATCTGTCGCCGCTGCGAGCGCTCTATTTCGGCGGCGAAGTGTCGGAGCCCTTTGCCTTGCTGCATGCCAGCGACGGAGACGACGACCATGTCTAGAAAGCCGGCGACGCGGACTAGGCCGACAAAAACGGCCGCAGCAATAGTGCCGGCATCGGGCGTTACCGTGCGGCATTATTGCCAAGGGATCGGCGATTGCCATCTGCTTACTTTCAAGAAGGCGGATGGAAAGCTTTTCCGTATGCTCATCGATTGCGGTATCCATGCTTCGATCACCGGCGGCCCGGCGCTGGTCGCCGACATTGTAGCCGACCTCAAGAAAGAGACCAGCGGCAAGATCGACATCCTCGTCGTCACGCACGAACACTGGGATCATGTCTCCGGCTTCCTGACCGCCAAGGACCTTTTCAAGGATTTTGTCGTTGGCGACGTCTGGATGGCGTGGACCGAGAATCCGGCGGATACCGAGGCCGCGGAGCTCGACAAGTTCAAGGGCCAGGCGATCGCCGCGCTGCAAGGCGTGGGTCAGAAGCTCGACGCAATGCAGGGGCTCAGTTCCTACATGGCCGGTGTCCGCGACGGGCTGCAATCGGTGCTCGGCTTCCAGTTCGGCGCGGCCGGTGAGCGGGTGCGCTCGGCCCGCGACGCTGCCGCCGAGCTTTCGCAGAAGCCGTCACCGACCTATTTCGAGCCCGGCGGGCCACCGGTGACGATCGACGCATTGCCCAACCTGCGCGTCTATGTGCTCGGCCCGCCACGCGACAAGGCGGCCCTTCGGCTGGAGGAAAAGGCGAGCGAGATGTTCCCGCTGGCCAGCGGCGGCCCGTACGCGCGGGCGCTGGCCAGCGGCCTCAAGATCAACGAGGCGGCCGATGCCGGTTACGTCGACGAGCTCAGTCCGTTCGAGCGCAATGTCGGCACGCCGCTTTCCGCGGCGCTCACCGGCGACAAGGGCAGCGACCCGGCCATCGACATCGCAACCTATGTGCGCAAGCATTATTCCGGACCGGTTTCGGCCGCGGCATCCATGGAAGACCGCGACCAGTCCTGGCGGCGCATCGACGCCGACTGGATGGGCATCGCTGCCGATCTCGCCATGCAGCTCGATCGCGGCGTCAACAACACCAGCCTGGTGCTCGCCTTCGAATTCATCGACAGCGGCCGGGTGTTGCTGTTCCCCGGCGACGCCCAGATCGGCAATTGGCTAAGCTGGAAGGACCTGAAATGGCCGGTCGGGCAGGGCACCGTCACACCGGCCGATCTTCTGGCGCGCACCGTCTATCTCAAGGTCGCGCATCACGGCAGCCAGAACGCCACGCCGCAGAAACAGGGTTTCGATCTGCTGACGAGCTCTGATCTGTCGGCCTTCATCCCGACCAACAAGGTCGATGCGCTGAAAGTGCACTGGGGCGAGATGCCCTATGACGGCATCCTGACCGCGCTCGAGACGAAGGCCAAGGGCCGCGTCATCCGCGCCGATGATCCGTGGCTGGCGGACAAGAACGGCAAGCCGGCCTTTGCCGCGCCGTCCGGTTCGATCCAGGCGGTGCGCAGCGCCCCCCGCGATGCGGCACGCGGGCCGGGCGGACTGTGGGTGGAAGTGGATCTGGTTTAGGACCACCGGAACGCCGCCGCGCGGCAGGCGCCGATCAGTCCGGCCTCAAAGCCGATTGCGAAAAATCGAAAACCGATTTATGGAGCGAGCGGCTGAATGAGGGCGGCCACTCAACACATTGCACAAGGTCGCCCCATGCCCGATGCATTCTCCCGCGTCATCGCCTTCCTTGCCGTGGTCACGGCCCTGCTGTTTGCCGGGCTGCATTTCCATCAAGGCCACATCATCGCCACGCTCTATTTCATGACCGGCGCCGTTCTGGTGACAGCGGTGACGCATATGAATGTGCGCAGAGGGCTGATCTAGAATCCGGTTGTCGGGCCATCCAAGCAGGTCGAATAGACGGTGCGTGGATTGAATCTGAGACCTTCTGTGTTCACCCACGCTGGACGGCGGCGGGCTGAAGCTTCGAGCGGAGGCGCCATGCCATTGCGTGGCCCAATCGAACGCCTGGACGTTCGACTGCCGTATGCTGCATGTGAGCCAGCGGAGTGATGACGAGGACCGAAAAGGCAAACGAGGCGAGTGCCAGTGTGATGGGAGAAACTCCTGCATTGACGGCCTTTGCGAGTAGCTCAGGCATGTTCCAAAGAGCGATCAGCGCCAATGGGTGCAACAAGTAGAAGCTGAAAGAGACGCGGCCGAAATACCTGGCCACAGCCATCAGACGACCTTTCCGCAACGGAACGCCATAGGCGATCAACGCCGAGATAAAACCCGCGAAAGCCGTCTCGAAAATCACGGACCAGTTGGACCACCATCCAAGCAAGGGGCGCGAGAGTGCGAACCCGGCGACCGCGAGGGCGAGCGACAGGGCCGGACGAGGAAGGCGAGCGACTATCTTCCTTCCATAGGCACAAGCGATCATTCCGGACACGAAGGAGTAGAGGTTTCCCAACGAAACGCCCTTTCCGGGCGTTCCAGACCACTGCCCGCTGAATGACAGGCCGAGCAAGATGAGGGCGGGCAGAACCAGAGCGACAGCGCCCCATCGCCGCCAGGACCAATAGAGCAAAAAAATCAATGGGGCCGCGATCATTTCGGTTTGGAGCGACCACATCACGCCGTTGATGTCGGTACGTAGCAACAGCGCATTGGCCATCACATTCCTGGTCGTATAGACCTCGGCCGGCCCAAGCGACATGCCGGTCAGCAGAAACAGTCCGACGAAGATCGCGATGGTTGAAAAGATGGCAGGGTAGATGCGCAGGACGCGTCCTATGAAAAATGGGCCGGCGCTGGCCTTGAGGTCATCCGTCTGCCGACTGAGCATCATCATGAGAACGAAGCCGCTCAGGACAAAGAAAAATACGACGGCGCCGTGGCCGTTCCCGGCGATGCGGAAAGCCGCATCAAGGTAGCTCTGGCTTCGATACGAGCCCTGCACCAAAGAGACCGCTTGCCGCGTCGCATCATAATATGTCGCCTGACCGCAATGAAAGAGCGCGACCATCAGCGCGGCGACGCCGCGAGCTCCTTCGAGGCCAGGTACGAATTCACGGCGCGAGATAGCGATATCCCCCATGTCGCTGACGTTTCCCCGCAATCTCCTCTTGATGCGCTCGGACGGCACCGGGCGGCATCCCCCGAAACCGACTGTGCCCAATTCGAGCCGCATAAGCTCCATTCCCTACGCGCATTTGCGCGGAGGTCGTCATAAGAACTGTGGAAAATCAAGGGAAATGGTGGGCGATGCAGGGATTGAACCTGCGACCCCACCCGTGTGAAGGGTGTGCTCTCCCGCTGAGCTAATCGCCCGCCTTAGGCCCGAAGGCCGAAGCGAGCCGCGATATAAGGTAGGCGAGCGCGCGAAGTCAAGGCGATGTGCCAAGCTTATCGCGCGGATCGGTTTCCGGTTTCTCAACCGTCCCAATCCGAGCGCGCTCAGCGTGCCGCCGCGATCAACCGCTCGGCCAGTTGCGGCGTCAGCGTGTCGAAATGCGAGATCACCAGAGTTGGCTCGAATTCGCGCACATGGCGGTCGGTGTAGCCAAAATCGACCGCGACCACCGGAATGCCAGCTGCCTTGGCGGTGTCGATGTCGGTCTGCGAATCGCCGATCATCAAGGCGTTCTCCGCATCGCCGCCCGCCAGCCGGATCGTCTCGGTGAGATGGCGCGGATCGGGTTTGCGGAAGGCGAAAGTGTCCTGGCCGCAGATCGCGGCAAAGTAGTTCGACAAGCCCAGCGCGTCGATCAGCGTCGCGGAATTGGCTTCGTATTTGTTGGTGCAGACCGCCATCAGATAGCCGGCGGCCTGGAAACGGTCGAGTGCGGCGACGACACCGGGGTAGGGGCGCGACTTGCCGGGAATGTTCAACGTGTAATGGTCGAGGAACAGCTTCAGCAGCCGGTCGTGCTCTTCCGCCATCAGCGCCTTGTTCTGCGCGGCATGCGCGCGTTCGATCATCACGCGGCCGCCATGGCCGACGAAGCGTCTGAAGCCGGCTTCGTTGACAGCTGCGAGGTCGCTCGCCGCGAGGCTGTGGTTGAGGCTGTCGAGCAGGTCGGGCGCGGTGTCGATCAGCGTTCCATCCAGGTCGAAGACGATGATCGGGCGGGTCATGGGTGGGTCCTGCGGCAATTGCGTTGCCGCAGCCGATACAGGCTGGCCCAAGTTCAAGCAAGAAGCCTCGATCGGTCCACAGAGCCTTTGAGGGCGAGCCTTTGACGGGACAGGCAAAAATGCTAGGAGGCGCGCGAAACCGGCGAAATCGGGGCTCCCCATGGATGCAAGGCAGTTGAAGGTCGAGGCCGCGCGGGCAGCGCTCGCCCATGTCGGCAGCGGCATGCGGCTCGGCATCGGCACCGGCACCACGGCGGAAGAATTCGTGCGGCTGCTGGCCGAGAAGGTTGCGACCGGCCTCAAGGTCATCGGCGTGCCAACCTCCGAGCGCACAGCAGCGCTCTGCCGCGAGCTCGGCGTGCCGCTGTCTACACTGGAAGAAACGCCCGAGCTCGACCTCACCGTCGACGGCGCCGACGAGGTCGACCCGGAGCTGACCCTGATCAAGGGCGGCGGCGGCGCGCTGCTGCGCGAGAAGATCGTCGCGGCGGCGTCCGGGCGGATGATCGTGATTGCCGACAAATCCAAGATGGTCGAAACCCTCGGCCGGTTCCCGCTGCCGATCGAGGTCAACAAATTCGGCCTGCGCGCCACCGAGATCGCGGTACGCGCCGCCGCGGCAGGGCTAGGCCTTTCCGGCCCGGTTACATTGAGGATGACGGGAAGCCAGCCATTTGTTACAGACGGCGGCCACTTTATCCTCGATGCATCTTTTGGCCGCATTCCGGATACAAGAGCGCTGTCGAATGCTCTCTTCGCCGTTCCAGGCGTTGTCGAGCACGGTCTATTTATCGGGCTGGCGTCAACGGCCATCATCGCCGGCGGCGACGGTATCGAAACCGTCCATGCAGCCTGAAACCAGGGAGTTCTACCGACTATGATTTTGCCTAAACGAGTTCGCCGCTTTTCGACGCTTCTGGCGGCCTCGGCCGTCCTTGCGCTGTCGTCGCCGGTGTTTGCTCAGGACATCAGCGAATCGCATCTGAAGGCCGCGCGCGCGGCTGTCGCGGCGATCCATGCCACGGACTCGTTCGACAACATCCTGCCGCAGGCGGCCGGCGCGCTGGAGTCGCAGCTCATCCAGAAAAACCCCGACATGCAGGAACTGATCGGCAAGACCGTGACCGAGAAGGCGCTTGGCATGGCCTCGCGGCGCGCCGACCTGGAAAAGGAGGCGGCAATGGCCTATGCCAAGGTGTTCTCCGAGAAGGACCTCAACGATATCGCCGCCTTCTACAGCTCGGAGGCCGGCAAGAAGCTGCTGGATAGCGGGCCCGCGGTGACGCGCGACCTCGTCAAGGCTGCCGATATCTGGCAAAATGGCGTTGCCCGCGATCTCGCCCAGCAGGTCGGCGAGACGCTTGCGGCCGCCGCCAAGGCCAAGGCGCCGGCAGCGCCGGCGCCGGCCGCCACCGCGCCCGCCGATGGTTCCGCTCCGGCGGACAATTCGGCTCCGGCTGACGATTCGCAGAACTGATCGCTGTCAATCCGCCGACAGCGGCTGGACCACAAAGCCCGGGTTTGCCCGGGCTTTTCTTTTGCCGCTTGGCAGCCTACCTCTGAGCCCTGTCTTTCTCATTCGCAGGAGCCCAAGCGATGGCCGCTTATGACTATGATCTGTTCGTCATCGGCGGCGGCTCCGGCGGGGTAAGGGCGGCCCGGGTGGCGGCGGCTCTCGGCAAGCGCGTGGCCATCGCTGAGGAATACCGCTTCGGCGGCACCTGCGTCATTCGCGGCTGCGTGCCGAAGAAGCTCTACGTCTTTGCTTCGCAATTTCCCGAGCATTTCGCCGACGCCGCCGGCTATGGCTGGACGGTGCCCGAGGCGAGCTTCGACTGGTCGACGCTGGTCGCCAACAAGGACAAGGAGATCGCGCGGCTCGAAGCGATCTACAAGAAGAATGTCGAAGGCTCCGGCGGCGAGACCTTTCATTCACGCGCAGTGCTCGTCGACACGCACAGCATCTATCTGGTTGCCGAGGACCGCACGGTCAGCGCCGACCAGATCCTGATCGCCACAGGCGGGCGTCCGGCGCCACATCCGGCGCTGCCAGGCCATGAATATTGCATCTTCTCCAACGAGGCCTTCGATCTCAAGGAGCTGCCGAAGGCGATCATGATCGAGGGCGGCGGCTACATCGCCGTCGAATTCGCCAACATCTTCCACGGTCTGGGCGTCGACACCACGCTGGTCTATCGCGGCCAGGAGATTCTGAGCCGCTTCGACATGGATCTGCGCCGCTCGCTGCACGAGACAATGGAGAGGAAAGGCATCAGGATTCTTTGCCATGCGGTTTCGGAATCGGTGCGCAAGACACCGGAGGGCAAGCTGGACGTGCTGCTGTCTTCCGGCCAAACGCTGACGGTCGACCAGGTGATGCTGGCGATCGGGCGTATCCCCAATACCGAGAATATGGGCCTGGAAGGCGTCGGCGTCGAACTCGGCAAGACGGGCGCGATCGTCGTGGACAAATATTCGCGCACCAATGTCGATAACATCTGGGCGATCGGCGATGTCACGCATCGCGTGCAACTCACGCCAGTGGCGATCCACGAGGCGATGTGCTTCGTCGAGACGGCCTTCAAGGACAACCCGACAGCGCCGGACCACGACACCATTCCGACGGCTGTATTCTCGCAGCCGGAAATCGGCACTGTCGGCCTGTCGGAAGACGACGCAATCGAGCGCTATGCGGATGTCGAGATCTACCGCGCATCCTTCCGTCCGATGCGCCACACGCTGTCCGGCCGCGACGAGAAGATGCTGATCAAGCTGGTGGTCGACGGCGCATCCAGGAAGGTGATCGGCGCCCATATTCTGGGCCCCGATGCCGGCGAGATGGCGCAGCTTCTCGGAATTCCGCTGAAGGCTGGCCTGACCAAGGAGGACTTCGACCGCACCATGGCCGTGCATCCGACCGCGGCCGAGGAGCTGGTGACGATGTACAAGCCGACCTATCGCGTGAAGAACGGCGAACGGGTCTGACCGGATCGTGGGATGCGACGGCCGCCGGCGATGCCGGTGGCCGTCAAGATGCTTCTACAGAAGCGTGCCGCGCAGGATCATCAGCGCCACCGAGAAGTAGATGACCAGCCCGGTGACATCGACCAGCGTGGCGACGAACGGCGCCGAAGCGCTTGCCGGGTCGAAGCCGATGCGCTTCAGCGCGAAGGGCAGCATCGATCCCGACAGCGAGCCGAAGGTGACGATGCCGACGAGCGCCGCTCCTACCGTCGCCGCGATCAGCATCCAGTGCGGGCCGTAGTCGTAGAAGCCGAAATACTGCCAGAGCGCGATGCGGCAGATGCCGACGATGCCGAGGATCGAGCCGAGCACAAGGCCGGTCGGCAGCTCGCGCAAGGCCACCCGCCACCAGTCGCACAGCCCGATCTCGCGCAGCGCCAGCGCGCGGATGACGAGCGAGGTCGCCTGCGAGCCGGAGTTGCCGCCGGAGCTCATGATCAGCGGGATGAACAGCGTCAGCACGATCGCCTTCTCCAGCTCGCCTTCGTAGCTCTGCATGGCGTTGGCCGTCAGCATCTCGCTAAGGAACAGCGCGCAGAGCCAGCCGGCGCGCTTCTGGATTATGGCGAGGAAGCTCATCTTCATATAGGGCTCGTCCAGCGCCTCCATGCCGCCGAAGCGGTGCACATCCTCGGTCGTCTCCTCGATCATTGTGTCGATGATATCGTCGATGGTGACGATGCCGAGGAGCTTGCCGTGGTCGACGACAGGCAAGGCGAGCAGGTCGTATTTGGAGATTGTCTGCGCCAGGGTCTCGCGATCGGTGAGCGGCGTCACCGTCACCGGCATGCGATCGGGCGCCACCGACAGGATCGAATCCTCCGGATTGCCGGTGATCAGCCGGCGCAATCCGGTCGCCCGCAGTAAAAGATGCGTCTCCGGGTCGACGATGTAGATGGCGTAGATGGTTTCACGGCTGCGCTCGACCTTGCGGATGTAGTCGAGCGTGCGCCCAACGGTCCAGTCGGAAGGCACGCTGACGAATTCCGTCGTCATGATCGAGGCGGCGCTGCCTTCCGGATATCCCAGGATGGACAGCAGCGTCGCGCGCAGCGGCGGCGCCAAGGCGCCGAGCAGCTCCGAGCGGGCCGGCTCGTCCAGCTCGCGCAGGATGTCGGCGGCGCGGTCGACCGACATGGCAGTCAGGAGCTTGCTCGCCTTCAGGCGCGGCAGGGCCTCGGCAAGCTCGGGTGCTGCTTCGAGCTCAGGCTGGTCGAAAATCTCAACCAGCCGCTCGAACGGCACGGCGCAGAGCAGCTCGATCGCCGTCTCGCGGGATTCATGGTTGAGGGCTTCAACGACGTCGGCGACGTGATCGTTGGCAAGAACACGGGCGACGGCGATTGCTTCGTCGTCCAATACGGGGGCGAATTCGTTCATGGCTCACTCCTTGCCGTCCGGCAGGACGTGAGCCGTCGGGTCACGTCAGGGCGGACGGCGGTTGCGTTCGACTGTGACTGTCGCCAGGCATGGCGGGTTGACCTTTCTGCTCGCGGGGTTCGAGTTTGAATTTGGCGAGCGGGCGCAACATAGGAGCGGTTTTTGCCGAGTCAATCGCGAAGGGCGCCGAAAAGGGACGCGGGCAGGCCGGATCGCGAGACTGTGATCGAAGACAGACCAAGCGGGACTACGGTCGCCGGTCAAGGGCTTGGTAGGACTGCTATTTCTGCTTCAGCCGGCGGAAGCGCAGCCACTTTTCCTCGACCGGCCGAGGCTGGGCGAGAATGGTGGTGAGCTCGCGCGGCAGGCTGGGCGCAAGCGGCTTCTTGGTGGCCACGCCGTCGGCAATCGAAACCACGCTGTGGTAGAACTCCTCACCGGACAGCGAGCGCGGCGCCACCGCCTCGTGCATGACGCTGATCACGGTGACGTTCGGGCAATTGTCCTTGATCGCCTGGTGGAAGGCGATCTTACCTTCGGGATCAAGCGCGCCGGTCGCTTCGTCGAGGAACAGAAGTCCCGGCTGCTGCAGGATGATGCGCGCGACCACCAGCTTCTGCTTCTGGCCGCCCGAAAGCACCTGGTCCCAGATCTTGCCCTCGCGGCTCTCGTCGGCCAGCTGCCCGATGAAGTCGCCGAGGCCGGCCTTGTGCAGGGCCGCGGCAACCTGCGTGTCGCTGTGATCGCTCTCTGAACCCGGCAGGCAGACGAGCTGCTTCAGCGAGACCTGCTGCAGCTTTACCTCCTGAGCGGCGTAGAAGCTCGTCACGCCCTCCGGGAAGACGATGGTGCCGCGGCCATATGGCCACAGGCCGTTGATAGCCTTGATCAGCGAAGTCTTGCCGCAGCCGGATTCGCCCTTGAGGAAGGTCCATTCGCCGCGGCGGAAGCGCAGATTGGCGGCGCTGAGGAAAGGCGTCGCGTCCTCGCCCTGATGCGCCAGCTCCAGCTTCTGGATGGTCAGGCCGAACACCGGGTTCTGGGTGGCGTAGCCGAAGTCGGAGCGGCCGGTCTGCTGATAGAATTCGCGCGGGTGCTGAACGTCCTCGATGGCGTCGGCGAGCTCGGTGACGCGCTGGCTGTTGGCCCTGAGCGTCGCGATCGCCGGCATCACATGGATGAACCACGAGCACTGGCTGATCAACTGGGCGACCATTTCGGAGCCGGTGATGTAGCCTTTGTAGTCGAGACGGTTGTGGATGAACGACACGAGGCCCGGGGCGTAGGCAACGATTCGGGCGCCGACGAAATTGTAGATCAGCTCGAACGACGTGTAGCTGGTGTTGACGATATTGAGTCGCCCCCACGTCTTGTCGATGTCGACATAGAGCCTGTCATGCATCGACTTTTGCACGCCCTCGCCATGTGAGGCGGCGACGTGGAAGCTGCGGCGCAGGAATGTCGTCAGTTCGCTGCGGTAGCTGCCCTCGGCCTGCTGCATGCGCACGTTGAGCCGCTCGAGCAGCCGCCCGAGCTTGACGGCGATCCAGGTGTTCAGCGGCACGTAGATGGCGACGGCGAGGAAAGCCAGCACCGCGGTGCCGTAGCCGCCGAGGAATTCCAGGCCCTTGACCTCGACCGAGGACCCGATCAGGTTTTCGCCGATGAAATAGAGCGAAGTCGCGACACCCAGCACGCCCATGGCAAGCCCGATGGCGCCGCCGGTCATGTCCTTGATGGATTCCTGGATGCGCTGGTCGATGTTGTCCGGAGCGACGATGCCGCCGGCCGCCGAGCCGTGCTGCGCATGAAAATGGGTATGGTTGCCGTCGAGCAGCGCCTGGTTGAACTGGCTGTTCAGCCAGCCCCGCCATTTGCGGTGCAAGGTCGTTGAAACGAGATTGCGCACGCCGGTGAAGCCGGCATCCTTCAGCACGACCAGCAGCACCAATATGCCGGCATTGGTCAGAATGGTCTGCAACGGGTGGGTGTTGGCGGCGTCGTGGAGGAAGGCGATCGAATTGCCCAACTCGCCCAGTGCCAAGGCGAACCAGACGCCAGCCTTGCTGGACAACGCCGTCAGCAGCGCGATGACGAATGTGAGGGTCCAGGCTTCCTTCCACCGGTCGGAGAACCAGTAGGCTCGCATCAGCCCCCAGAATGTGCGCATCGACGATACCGGCGTCAGCGACGAGGTCTTCGCCTCGTTGGATGTTTGCTCCGGTACTGTTCGTTGCGGTCTACCGACCCCAGTCACGATCCCGCCCAAACCTTTCTTAGTTTTGTTACACAGGGTAACACCAATTGATCATTTTCCATTAATTTTCTGCCAGGGAATGTGAACAGGGTTACTCGCCGTGGCATCAGGGCAACAGAAAGGCTGCGCCGGATGATCGCTACTCGCGGCGATTTCATCTTGTATTTCAGTTTGCTAGAGCTGTTTTTGCCAGCCGGCGGCAACCTTCCCTAAGGGAAGTGGAAAACACGGGTTTGTGAATGAAAAAGAAGTGTCCGCAGGCCGCGATGGCTAATGGCGGTGACCGGAATGACCGAAAATTTGCCGCCCGTGAGCTACTCAGGGTTTACCCGATTCGTCCTTTCCGGAGGCGCTGAAATGGCCGGAAATGGTCTTGCTGGCAGCGTCGTATCTGTCGAAGACGATCTCGCCGCTGCCGAAACGGACATGGCCTTCCGGCGATCAGGGCTGTTGCGGCGAGCTGACCAAGCTTGGCTAAGGCAACAGCTTCTTCCTGAGCAAAGCCAAAGCGACCGCGAAAACAGGAGGACAATTTTCAGGAAAGCGCGCGGCGGTCAGGTCGGCGGCTACGGATCGCGCTGACGGAACATTCAGTTCGCGGTTTCGAGCTCGCCGCGCGCCTTGGCCTGGGCCACCTGGCGGATGGCGTCGGCAAGCGTGTCGGCATCCTGCGCGCCCATCACGGCATATTTGCCTTCGAGCAGGAAGCAGGGCACGCCGGTGATGCCCATGCGCGAAGCGGTGGCGATCTCGTTGCGGACGGCCTCAACATCGGCGTCGGTCGGCAGCAGCGTCTCGACCACCGACGCATCCATGCCGGCCTCGCCGGCGGCCGTAACCAACACGGCATGGTCGCCGATGTTCACGCCTTCCTCGAAATTCAGCTGGAAGAGGCGGCGCACCAGCCGGTTCTGCACGTCTTCGCCGGCTGCGCCCGCCCAGCGGATGACGCGGTGCGCGTCGAGGGTGTTCGGCGCGACCTTGATGGCGCCAAAGGCAAAGCTGATGCCCTCGGCTTCGCCGAGCGGCTCGATGCGCGCGTGGATCTGATGGATACGCTCCTCGCTGCCGAACTTGCCGAGCATGTATTGGCGGCGATCCATGCCGGCTGGCGGGATGGTCGGATCGAGCTGGAATGGCCGCCAGCGCACGCGCACGTCGATGTCGCTTGCAGAAGCGATGGCCTTGTCCAGCCGCTTCTGGCCGATGAAGCACCAGGGGCAGACGACATCGGACACAACATCGACGGTGATGGTGTTCTTGGCGCTCATGCTCGTCTCCTGTTTGGTCTCTGCCGGTCGGGCCTGCCTCAGTTGGGCTTTCGCCACCAGGTCGGCAGCTGGTAGCCGAATATGGGGGTCTTTTGCGGATGTTCCAGATAGCTCCAGTAAGCGACCCATTGCTGCGTGTTGTACTGCATCGGCACCATGTAGCTGCCTGAGATCAGCAGCCGGTCGAGCACGCGCACCGCGGCGACATAGTCTTCCTTGGTGCGGGCGTTCAGCATCGCGTCGATCGCGGCGTCGATCGCCGGATCGGCGACGCCGGCGAGGTTGAACGATCCTTCCGTTTTCGCGGCGACCGATCCCCAGCGGCCGACCTGCTCGCTGCCGGGCGACAGCGAATTGCTGAAGCCGCTCGTCCCGATCAGAACCTCGAAGTCGAAACGCTGCTTGCGCGACTGGATCTGGTCGCCGTCGAGGGTGCGGATGCCGACGCCGATACCGATCTTTTCCAGTGTGCGCTGATAGACGGCCGCCAGCCGCTCTTCGTCTTGCGACGAGGTCAGGATCTCGAAGCCGAACCGGTTTCCCTGCGGATCGAGCATCTTGCCGTCCTGGACGTGGAAGCCGGCGCTCTTCAACAAGTCGAAGGCGGCTTTGAGCACCTTGCGGTCCTGGCCTGAACCATCCGTCACGGGTGGGCGCCAAGTGCCGTCCATCACGTCGGGCGGCACGCGGCCGGGGTAGGGCGCAAGCAGCGCCTTTTCGCGATCGCCCGCGGGGTGGCCGAGCGCCGAAAGCTCGGAATTCTGCCAATAGCTCATGGTGCGGTTGAACTTGCCGCCGAACAGATTCTTGTTCGTCCATTCGAAATCGTAGAGCATGCCGAGCGCGCGGCGGACGACGGGATCGGCGAATTTGGGCAGCCGGGTGTTGAACAGAAAGCCGGTCACAACCGGGGGAATGCCGGTGGTGAAATATTCTTCCTTCACATCACCCTTTCGGAAGGCTGGAAAGTCGATGTCGCGCTCACGCTTGACCGGATCGGTCTCGTCATCGAGAGCGCAAATTCCTTTCTTGAATGCTTCCGTCTTGGCGTTGGCGTTGAGAAAATACTCGATCGTGACCTGATCGAAATTGTCGAAGCCGCGCTTCGACGGAATGTCTTTGCCCCAGTAATGCGGATTCCGCTTGAAGACGATACGCTGCCCCGGCAGCACCTTGTCCACGGTGTAGGGACCGCTGCCGATCAGCGGCTTCAGCGTGGTCTTGTCGAACGTGTCCTTGTCGAAGGCGTGCTTGGGGACGATCGGCGTCAGCGCGACGATCAGCGGGAATTCGCGATTGGCCTTGTCGTTGAAGGTGAACTTCACGCTGTGCCCGCCGGTCTTCTCCAGCTTGGCGATCATGCTCATGCGGTCGCTGTAGGGCGGGCGGCCCTTCGCGGCGAAGACGTCGTAGGTGAACAGCACGTCCTCCGGCGTCACCGGCTGGCCGTCCGACCATTTTGCATTGGGGTTCAGATGGAACTCGATGCTCTTTCGCTCCGGGTCCATATCGGCGCTATCGGCAAGCAGCCCGTAGAGGCTGAAGGGCTCGTCATAGTTTCGCTGCATCAGCGGCTCGAAGACGAGATTGCCGTAAACCGTATCGATCATCCCGCGCGCTGTGGTGCGCAGGCTTTTCAGGATAAAGGGATTGAGGTTGTCGAAGGAGCCGACGACGCAATAAGTGACGCTGCCGCCTTTCGGCGCGACCGGATTGACGTAGTCGAAATGCTGATAATCGGGCGGCAGCGCCGGCTCGCCTTGCATGGCTAAGCCGTGCTTCGGCTCCGACTGTGCAGGAAGGAGCGAAAGAGCCAGAAACGAGGTCGCGGCGATCAGCCGGACGAGAACGCGGTCCATGACCGTCTCCTTGCCGGACGGCTTTGTGATTCGCCATGCACCCTAGAGCATTTCGCTATCCGATTGAATCGGCGCGCCAATGGGAATCGGGTTCCGCCGCTCCAGCGCCGATCGATGCTTGCCCTGGGGCATCGAACCGCGAAGAAATCGCGGAAACCGGGCTGGATTCGATGTCGCTGGCAGTGTAACACGCGCTCCGAAGTCATCCTGTTGCCTCATTTGGGCAACAGGTAGCTGGACCACACGGCACGAAGAAGCCGGTCCCCGGGATCATTTGAGAGGAAAGTGCACCATATGACGATCAACGCGTACCGCCTTTCGGTGCTGGCCGCAGGCGTGGTCGGCGTTCTGGGCGCCGGGCTTTTCACCGCCTCGGCCCAACAGCAGCCGCAGATCCCGCAGGGCTGGTTCAAGGCCTGCACCAAGCAGGAAGACGTTGACATTTGCAATGTGCAGAACATCGTCACGGCCGGCAACGGCCAGCTCGTCACCGGCGTCAGCCTGATCGAGCTCAAGGGCAAGGTGAACCGCAAGGTCTTCCAGGTCACGGTGCCGACCGGCCGCCTCGTGCCTCCCGGAATTGCGCTGCAGATCGATGCCGGCAAGGCGCAGAAGCTGGACTATGTGATCTGCTTCCCGGATCGTTGCGTGGCGGAAGTGCCGCTGAGCGACCAGCTCGTCGCTTCCTTCAAGAAGGGGCAGGGCATCACGCTCACCTCGATCAACTTCCAGAACCAGCCGAACCCGATCAAGATCGCGCTCACCGGCTTCAGCGGCGCCTATGACGGCCCGCCGCTGCAGCAGTCGGACATCGAGGACCGGCAGAAAAAGCTGCAGGACTTCGTCGCCAAGAACAATCAGGACTTCGCCAAGAAGCTCAAGGACGAGCAGGACAAGGCCAAGACCGCAAACTGATCGCGCGAGCGCGTTTCTCGGAAACAAAAGCGGGGCAAATGCCCCGCTTTTTTATTGCCCCGCGCCGCGCGCCCTAGGCGACGTTCGTTAGCGCTTCAGTGCTTCGACTGGCGCTTCGGCTCGTATCGGCCGTCCGGCAGCTTGTCGAACATCTCGCCGATCTGCGGATGCCGCACCGGCTCGCCCGACCGGTCCTCGAGCAGGTTCTGCTCGGACACATAGGCGATGTACTCAGTCTCTGAATTTTCCGCCAGAAGATGGTAGAAAGGCTGGTCCTTGCGCGGACGCACGTCGGCCGGAATAGCCTCGTACCATTCCTCTGTGTTGGCGAATTCGGGATCGACGTCGAAGATCACGCCGCGGAATGGAAACAGCCTGTGGCGAACCACTTGCCCGATCGAGAATTTGGCCGTTTTCATCACATTCACCACTTAGGGTCCGAGGCGCCTGTCGTGGCTGCGCGCAAGGCGCCTAAGGCCTTGAATTTACACATCACCCGGCCAAAAATCGACCCCGACTTTCGGCTGGTGCCTATTTGGCGCAGACGCGGCCGCAGTTCAATAGCCAACTGCTTGGCTGAAGCAACGGGTTAGCCCGCGCGGGAGTTTTCCGCCTGAGCGAAAAAATTCCGGCATCATCGGCCTTGGAATACTACCGGCCGACTTCTTTTCTTAGGCCGCCGGCAATGGCGCGAAAGCCGCTGCCCGGCCGCAGCCCCTCGCGCATGAAGAAGGCGCGCAGCGGCGCGAAGCCGCCAAGCGCACTAAGGCCGGCGCTGCGCGCCAGCTGCGCCGGCAGCATGTCGGACAAGAGCGACATGTTGAGCAGGTTCACGGCGCCGCTGCGCGCCCAAATGTCAGGCCGGCGCCTCGTGTCATAGGCGGCAAGGCTTCGGCGCGATCCTGGATCATTGCTGTTTTCACTCGCGATTCCAATCAGATCGTCGATATCCCTGATGCCGAGGTTGAGGCCTTGCGCGCCGATCGGCGGAAACACATGCGCTGCCTCGCCGACCAGGGCCACGCGGTTTTGCGCGAAGCGACCGGGCGAAGCGGCCGACAAAGGATAGACCTGGCGGCCCGGCTCGACAGAGACCCGGCCAAGCATCGATTGCATCTGCTCCTCGATACGCCCCGACAAGATTGCATCGTCGAGCGCGGCAAGCTCCCGCGCGGTCTCCGGCCTCACCACCCACACAAGGCTCGAGCGCCTGCCGGGCAGCGGCACCTGCGTGAACGGCCCTGTCTCGGTATGGAACTCGGTTGAAACGAAGCCGTGCTCGCTGCGGTGGCCGAAATTGAGCACAAGCGCCGACTGTGGATAGGGACGCGCAAAGGCGCGAATGCCGGCGGCTTCCCGCGCCAGCGACAGGCGTCCGTCGGCGGCGACAGCAAGCGATGCTGAGAGTTCGCTGCCGTCGGCCAGCCGGGCATGGGCCCGATCGGCGTCCAGGCGCCATGACTCGACGGTGGATTTCAGCCAGTGAATGCGATCATGAGCTGAAACCGCCTTGGCAAGAATTGTGATCAGGGCCTTGTTCGGCAGATTGAGCCCGAATTGTTCCTCGCCGATCTCGCTGGCGCGGAAGGTCACGGTTGGACTGCGGATCAGCCGCCTTGTGGCATCGACGATGCGCATCACCTTGAGCGCCGCGGCCTGCGGCCTCAGTTCGGCAAGGATGCCCAGTCGTTCAAGGACTTTCAGGGCGGGGTTCATGAGGGCGGTGGTGCGGCCGTCGGCGGTGTTGGCCTCAGGGCCGACCAGCGTCACTTCGAAGCCGGCCTCGGCGAAGCCGAGCGCGGCGATCAAGCCGGCCGGACCGCTGCCGGCAACCAGGATGCGGGCTTTGTCGTTGTGCTCCACGCCAGGCTTCCACAATGCGAGGCGACCCGTCGGGCCTTTGTCCGGATATAGGGCAGATTGGCCGGCTTGATCAACGCGGCGATTCAGCCCATTCGATTGCCATGAGCGGCGAGCAGCATGATTTCAGTCATCTCGACCGCGCCGGCCGCGCCACGGCTGGCGTGGCGCGCAGCCCGCGCCTCGCAGTCATGCTCACGATCGGTATCGGCATCGCCCTTGCGTGGTTGCTTCTCGGCGCAATGGCGATACGCGGCGCTGAAGGCAACCCCGTGGGCGCCCCCGGCGATATGCTGCTGAAAAATCTGCCGGGCCTGCCGTTGCCGGATTTTCTCGACCGGTTCTTCGCTCTTTGCCTCGCGCCGGCGCCGCTTGCCGGCATGGCCGGCCTGCAAGCGCCGGCGCTTGTGCTGATGTGGTTCCTGATGGCCGTGGCGACGATGCTGCCTTCGGCGGCGCCGCTGATCCGCACCTATTGCGAAATCGCCGATACTGCGAAGATCAAGGGAGAGCCGGTCGTTCATCCGCTGGTGCTTGTCGCCGGATACCTCGCCACATGGCTCGGCGCATCCGTGGGTTTCAGCGTGCTGACGCTCGCGGTGTACGCCTTTGCCGGTTCCGGCCGGATGCTCGACCCCGCCGTCGGGCTTGCCGGCGCTATCGCGCTGCTTGTCGCCGGCCTCTATCAATTCAGCGGCCTGAAACAGGCGTGCCTGGAAAAGTGCCGCAATCCGTTCTCGATCCTGTTCGCCAGGTGGAGCGCGAAACCAGGCCGCATCTTCCGGCTCGGCTTGGAACAGGGCGTCTGGTGCCTCGGTTGCTGCTGGGCGCTGATGCTGGTGATGTTTGCCGTCGGGGCGATGAACGTCTTCTGGATGGCGCTGATCGGCCTGTTCACGCTGATCGAAAAACAGACCGCCGGCAGGGTGGCCAGCCGTGTTGCCGGTGCGATACTGCTTGTGTGGGCGGCTGCCCTGCTATTAGTTTCGGCGTGAGGGAGAATTCGATGACCGACAAAAGCTGGGCAATGAAAGGGGAGCTGGTACTCTCCTGCAATTGCACGGTTTTCTGTCCCTGCGTGCTGTCGCTTGGCAGCCATCCGCCGACCGAGGGCTATTGCCAGACATGGGCAGGCTTCCGCATCGATGCGGGCCATTTTGGCGAGGTCGAATTGTCGGGCCTCAATCTCGGCCTGATCATGGAAATTCCCGGCTATATGAGCCGCGGCAACTGGACGGCCGGCCTGTTCATCGACAAGCGCGCGTCGATCTATGCGGCGAAGGCGCTGACCAAGATTTTCACCGGCAAGGCCGGCGGCACCACCTCGCTGTTGTCGATCCTCGTCGGGAAATTCCTCGGCGTCGAGCAGGTGCCGATCACCTACGAGACGCACGACAAGACGCGCGTCTTCCAGATTCCCAAGGTTATCGACGGCGCAGTGACGCCCATTCCTGGTAAGGACCGTGAGAAAGATACGGTGATCGCCAATTCGGAATATTGGATCGCGCCGGAAATCATCGTGGCGAAGTCCGACAAGAGCAAGATGCGCGCCTTCGGCCGCAACTGGAATTTCGCCGGCCGCTCGGCCGAAATCTGCAAGCTGGACTGGCGGGGACCGTGAGCAAGAACACAAGGGCCGGCAAGGCAGCAAAGAAGATCGCGCAACGGATCCCATTGCCGAAGAAGAAGGTGACGTGGCCGCAGGCGCGCGCGTTCTCCGTGCATCTGCTCACCGCGTCGGGATCGTTCCTTGCCTTCCTGTCGCTGGCCGCGGCGAGCGAGCAACGCTGGACGGCGATGTTCTGGTGGCTGGGGCTGGCGCTTTTCGTCGATGGTATCGACGGCCCGATCGCCAGGAAGCTCGAGGTCAAGGAAATCCTGCCGACATGGTCGGGAGAGCTCCTCGACAACATTATCGACTACGTCACCTACGTGCTCATTCCGGCCTTCGCGCTCTATCAGCGCGGCTTCATGGGCGAGAATCTGTCCTTCCTGTCGGCGGCCATCATCGTGGTCTCCAGCGCGATCTACTATGCCGACACCGGCATGAAGACGAAGGAGAACTTCTTCAAAGGGTTTCCCGTCGTCTGGAACATGGTGGTGTTCACGCTCTTCGTCATCGAGCCTGGGCAATGGGTGTCTTTCGCGGTGGTGGTGGTTGCCGGCATTTTGACCTTCATGCCGATCAACTTCATCCATCCGGTGCGTGTCGTGCGGCTGAGACCGGTCAATCTCTTTATGACGCTTTTGTGGTGCGCCTTTGGCGCGCTGGCGCTGGCGCAGGCAGCACTTGCCGCCTTCTATGACAAGATCGGCGTGCTGGGAGAGCAGGTCAGCAACTTCACCAAGATCGGCATCACGATCACCGGCCTCTATCTCGCCTGCATCGGAGGCATCATGCAGATGTTTCCCAATCTGGGCGCCAAGAAGTCCTGATCCTGGATCAGGATATTTTTGGCTGAATGGTCATCCTGGCCCTAGCTGTATATCGGCATGATTTTCCGAAAGTCGGTTCTCCCTTTCGCAATCATGTTTCCAGATTTGTGCACTTACCCTTCAGAGAGCTGAGCGATGTCCAAGGCAATCCGCATCCACGCCCATGGCGGCCCCGAAGTCCTGGCCTATGAAGACGCCGACCCCGGCCAGCCGGGAGAAGGCCAGATCCTGGTCCGGCACACGGCAATCGGCCTCAACTTCATCGACGTCTACTATCGCTCCGGGCTTTATCCGCCACTCGGCGGTTTTCCGCTGATCCCAGGCGGCGAGGCAGCGGGCGTCGTGCTGGCGCTCGGCCCCGGCGTCGACTGGCTGAAGCCCGGCGACCGCATCGCCTATGCCGTCAATGTCGGGGCTTACGCTGAGCAACGGGTGATCGCGGCCGACCGTGTGGTCAAAGTGCCGGACGGTATCGGCGACGAGCAAGCGGCGGCGATGATGCTGAAGGGCATGACGGCCGAATACCTCTTGCGCCGCACCTTTCCCGTCAAGGCCGGTGACACGATCCTCTACCACGCAGCCGCCGGCGGCGTCGGCCTGATCCTCGGGCAATGGGCAAAGCATCTCGGCGCGACCGTGATCGGCACCGCGAGTTCCGCCGACAAGATCGAGCTTGCGCGGGCGCACGGCTTCGATCACGTCATCAACTACAAAGAGCAGGATTTCGTCGCCGGCGTCGAGGCGCTGACGGGCGGGAAGAAATGCGACGTCGTCTACGATTCCGTCGGCGCCGACACTTTTCCGGCATCGCTCGATTGCCTGCGGCCGCTCGGCATGTTCGTCAGCTTCGGCCAGTCGTCGGGGCCGATCCCGCCTTTCTCGATATCGCTGCTGGCGCAGAAAGGCTCGCTCTATGCGACGCGGCCGACGCTCTTTGTCTACAATACCAGGCGCGAGGATCTGGTGAAGTCGGCCGAAGCGCTTTTCGACGTGGTCAAGAGCGGCGCCGTCGAGATCAAGATCAATCAGCGCTATGCGCTGAAGGATGCCGCAAAAGCGCAGGCTGATCTCGAAGCCCGCAAGACGACGGGAACGACCGTCCTCATTCCCTAAAGCGCTTCACGGAAGCGGCGTACCGCTCTATCGCAATTCCGGACGGAAAACCGCTTTACACCCTTCGGCACGGTGCTCTTTCGGGCTGCCTTGTTTTTCAGCGGCTTGCCGAGCCCGAAGGCACGGCTTGCCTGAAAAGGGACGCGGATTTTGCCGTTGTTCTCAAGAGATCTATCTTAGCCCTTGAGTTTCCGCTGAAATTCTTGAAGCTCTTTCAAGTCGGGTGCTGCTTTCCGACTGGAGCCGGCCGCGCATACCATGCTTTCGGGAACACAGAACATGTCTGGGAAACCGGATGGGAGGCACTGTGAGTGCAAATCATGACAGGGCGAACCTGCTCGAGGTTCGCGGCCTAACCAAGATATTCGGCACGCTGACGGCGTGCGATCACATCGATCTCAATATCGCAAAAGGCGAGATCCACGCGCTGCTCGGCGAGAACGGCGCCGGCAAGTCGACGCTGGTCAAGATGCTGTTCGGATCGCTCGAGCCGAACTCGGGCGAGATCTTCTGGGACGGCAAGCCGGTCAAGATCACCAACCCGGGCGCGGCCAAGAAGCTCGGCATCGGCATGGTGTTCCAGCATTTCTCGCTCTTCGAGGCGCTGACCGCGGCCGAGAACATCGCGCTTTCGCTCAATGATGGTTCGCCGATCAGCAGCATCGCCGCGAAGGCGAGGGCATTGTCCTATAGCTACGGCCTGCCGCTCGATCCGGATTCGCTGGTCGGAGATCTTTCGGTCGGCGAACGCCAGCGCATCGAGATCATCCGCTGCCTCCTGCAGACGCCGCAGCTCATCATCCTCGACGAGCCGACCTCGGTGCTGACGCCGCAGGAGGCCGACAAGCTGTTCGAGACGCTGGAGCGCCTGCGCTCGGAAGGCAAATCGATCCTCTACATCTCGCACCGGCTGGAAGAGGTCAAACGAATCTGCGACCGCGCCACGGTGCTTCGCCACGGCAAGGTCGTCGGCCACTGCAATCCACGTGAGGAGACGGCCGCATCGCTTGCCCGCATGATGGTCGGAAGCGAGGTGAAGGCGGTGGTGCGTGCGCCGGCGGAAGGCATCGAAACGGCGCCGGCGCTGCTGGAAATCCGCAGCCTCAGCCGCAAGCCGGCGACGCCCTTCGCCATCCCACTTAGGAACATCAACCTCACCGTACGTGCCGGCGAAGTGATCGGCATCGCGGGTGTGGCCGGCAACGGCCAGGGCGAGTTCTTCGAATCCGTCTCCGGCGAAGTGCTGCAGCAGGATACCGGTTCCGTGCGCATTCGCGGCAAGGACGCCGGCGGCCTGTCGATCACCGGCCGGCGGCTGATGGGGGCCGCCTTCGTGCCGGAGGAGCGGCTCGGCCATGGCGCAGCACCCCGCATGAAGCTTTCGGAGAACCTGCTTCTGTCTCGTCACGCCACTGACGGCAAGGCTTTCGTCGGTTCGGGCGGCACGGTGAAGAACAGCGCGGTTTACAGCGCTGCCCAGCGCATCATTAAAGCCATGGACGTGCGCAAGAGCGCGCCCGATCCGGAGGCCGCCGCATTGTCGGGCGGCAATCTGCAGAAATTCATTGTCGGCCGCGAGCTCGACCGCAAGCCGAGCGTCATGATCGTCAACCAGCCGACCTGGGGCGTCGACGCCGGTGCTGCCGCTCACATCCGCCAGGCCCTGATCGAGCTTGCCCGCAGCGGCTCCGCTGTCTTGGTCATCAGCCAGGACCTCGACGAATTGTTCGAGCTGTCGGACGCAATCGCCGTCATGCACAACGGCGAATTGTCGACGCCGCTGCCGATTGCCGAGGCGACTTTCGAGCGGATCGGCCTGTTGATGGGCGGCGCCGAGCCGGGCCACGCCGAACACAGGATGGAGGTGGCATGATGCGCATCGAACTCGTCAAACGCCCGCAGCGCTCGGCGCTGTTCTCGATGCTCTCGCCCTTCATCGCCTTCGTGCTGACGATCATTGCCGGCGCCATCATGTTTGCGCTGCTCGGCGTCAATCCGCTCAACGCCTTCGAGATCTATTTCGTCGAGCCGGTCAGCCAGGTCTGGCAGTTGCATGAGCTGGCGATCAAGGCAGCGCCGCTGATCCTGATCGCGGTCGGCCTGTCGGTCTGCTACAGGGCCAATATCTGGAACATCGGCGCCGAAGGCCAGTTCATCTTCGGCGCGATCTTCGGCTCGATCATCCCGGTGCTGTTCCCGCAGTTCGAAGGCCCGCTGGTGATCCCGCTGATGCTTCTGCTCGGTATGGTCGGCGGTGCCTTCTACGCATCGATCCCGGCGCTTCTGAAGACGCGCTTCAGCACCAATGAGATCCTCACCAGCCTGATGCTGGTCTATGTCGCGCAGCTTTTCCTCGACTGGCTGGTGCGCGGCCCATGGCGCGATCCGCAAGGCCACGGCTTCCCGCAAACCATCCAGTTCGGCGATTCCGCCGTGCTGCCTGAGTTGATGCCGGATGCCGGCCGCGCCAATTGGGGTTTCGTCTTCGCGCTGGTCGCCGCGGTAGCAATCTGGCTGATGATGAGCCGCATGCTGAAAGGGTTCGAGGTCCGCGTGCTGGGGTCAAGCCCAAGGGCAGGGCGCTTTGCCGGCTTCGGCTTCAACAAGATGGTGTTCTTCGCCTTCCTTCTGTCCGGCGCGCTGGCCGGTCTGGCGGGCATTTCAGAGGTCTCCGGCGCCATCGGCCAGTTGCAGCCGGTGATCTCGCCCGGCTACGGCTTCACCGCCATCATCGTCGCCTTCCTTGGGCGCCTCAATCCGCTGGGCATCGTCGCGGCGGGCCTGGTGCTGGCGCTGACCTATCTCGGCGGCGAGGCGGTGCAGAGCGCGCTCGGTATTTCCGACAAAGTGGCGCGCGTGTTCCAGGGCATGCTTCTGTTCTTCGTGCTCGGCTGCGACACGCTCATCCATTACCGCATCCGCCTGATCGGCATGGCGCTGACGAAGCCGAAGGGCGCGGCGCTCGAAGCGGCGCCCAAGCTCGAGGAGGCTCGCTGATGGACATCACCGTCAACATCCTTTTGACCATCGCGACCGCGGCGACGCCGCTTCTGATCGCGGCGATCGGCGAGCTGGTGGTCGAGCGCTCGGGCGTGCTCAATCTCGGCGTCGAGGGCATGATGATCATGGGCGCCGTGGGCGGCTTCGGCGCCGGTTACCTCACCGGATCGCCGTGGATCGGCCTGCTAGCAGCTATCATCGTCGGCGCGCTGTTTTCGCTGCTGTTCGCCGTCATGACGCTGTCGCTCGCGACCAACCAGGTGGCGACCGGCCTGTCGCTGACCCTGCTCGGCCTCGGCCTCTCCGGCATGATCGGCACCAGCTTCGTCGGCCAGCCGGGCGTGAGATTGCCCAATTTGGACATCCCGGGGATCAGCTCGATCCCGGTAGTCGGCAAGCTGGTCTTCGGCCAGGACCCGGTGTTCTACATTTCGATCGTGCTGACCGCGGCGGTGATGTGGTTCCTGTTCAAGACGCGCACGGGCCTGACGCTCCGCTCGATCGGCGACAGCCATACCTCGGCGCATGCGCTCGGCATCAAGGTCATCCGCTACCGCTATCTCGCAGTGATCTTCGGCGGCGCCTGCGCCGGCCTTGCCGGCGGCCACCTGTCGCTGGTCTACACGCCGCAATGGGTCGAGAATATGAGCGCTGGCCGCGGCTGGATCGCGCTGGCGCTGGTGGTGTTCGCTTCCTGGCGCCCGTGGCGGGTGCTGGCCGGCGCTTACATCTTCGGCGCCATTTGGATCGGCCAGCTTCACGTGCAAGCAATCGACCTTCAGAGCTTCATCAATGCCCCATGGGTGATCTATCAGGTCATTGCTTTCATAAAATCGTTCCCCGCCCAACTGCTTTCTTCGCTGCCCTATCTGGCAACCGTCGTGGTTCTCGTTCTAATCTCGCGCAACAAGCGGCTGACGATGATGAACACGCCGGCTTCGTTGGGGCAGCCATTTGTTCCGGATCGTTGACAACAACAAAAAGACGGGAAGCTCCAAGGCTTAACTCAGAGAGGTAACACAATGAAAAAACTGCTTATTGCGTTGATGACCACGGCCGCGGCCCTGTCCCTGGCGGCAACCGCCCAGGCCGCCGACAAGCTCAAGGCCTGCTGGGTCTATACGGGTCCGATCGGCGACTTCGGCTACTCCTATCAGCACGACCAGGGCCGGCTCGAAGTCGAGAAGGCGCTCGGCGACAAGGTCGAGACCGCCTATCTCGAAAACGTCTCGGAGGGTCCCGACGCCGACCGCGCTTTCGAACGCCTGGCACGCGAGAAGTGCAAGATCATCTTCGGCACCTCCTTCGGCTTCATGGATGCAGAAGTGAAGGTCGCCAAGAAGTTTCCCAAGGTGATGTTCGAGCATGCCACCGGCTTCAAGACCGGCGACAATCTCGGAATCTACAATGCCCGCTTCTATGAAGGCCGCTATGTGCTCGGCCAGATCGCGGCCAAGGAATCGAAGAAGGGCCTCGCCGGCTACATCGTTTCCTTCCCGATCCCGGAAGTGGTGATGGGCATCAACTCCTTCATGCTCGGCGCGCAGTCGGTCAATCCCGACTTCAAGGTGAAGATCGTGTGGGTGAATTCCTGGTTCGATCCCGGCAAGGAAGCCGACGCCGCCAAGGCGCTGTTCGACCAGGGCGCTGACATCATCGTCCAGCACACCGATTCGACCGCCGCTCTGCAGGTCGCGGAGGAGCGCAAGCTGCACGGCTTCGGCCAGTCGTCCGACATGATCAAGTTTGCACCGCACGCGCAGCTGACCTCGCTGACCGACGAATGGGGCCCGTATTACATCAGCCGCGTCCAGGCGGCGCTCGACGGCACCTGGAAGCCTGACAATGTCTGGCTCGGCATCAAGGACGGCGCCGTCAAGCTCGCCCCCTACACCAACATGGCTGACGACGTGAAGGCGATGGCCGAGGCGACCGAGAAGAAGATCGCCGGCGGCTGGAACCCCTTCACCGGACCTGTCTCCAAGCAGGATGGTTCGCCCTGGCTGAAGGACGGCGAGGTCGCCGACGACGGCACGCTGCTCGGCATGAATTTCTACGTCAAGGGCATCGACGACAAGCTGCCGCAGTAAGCGGCAAATCGCTGAGCCGAAAGAAAAAGGGCGCCGCAGGCGCCCTTTTTTATGCTGCGTGGGTCCGCGTGGGCCGTCAGACGGCCGAGCCGTAGAGGTCATAAGCATCGGCGCGGTCGATCTTGACCGTGACGATCTCGCCGGCACGCAGCGGCCGCCGCGACTGGATGTGCACGGAGCCGTCGATCTCCGGCGCGTCGTATTTGGTGCGGCCTTTGCCGGATGTGCCATGCGCCTCGTCGATCAGCACCGGCAGGCGCTTGCCGACTTTCTTGGCGAGCTGCGTTGCCGAGATCTTCTGTTGGCGCTGCATGAAGCGGTGCCAGCGCGCTTCCTTGACCTCCTGCGGCACCTGCTCCAGCCCGAGGTCGTTGGAGCGCGCGCCCTTGACCGGCTCATATTTGAAACAGCCGGCGCGGTCGATCCTGGCTTCGTCCAGCCAGTCGAGCAGCATCTCGAAATCGTCCTCGGTCTCGCCGGGGAAGCCGACGATGAAAGTCGAGCGGATGGCGAGATCCGGGCAGACCTCGCGCCAGCCGCGGATGCGGTCCAGCGTCTTTTCGCCATGCGCGGGGCGTCGCATGTTCTTCAGCACCTGTGGCGAGGCGTGCTGGAAGGGAATGTCGAGATAGGGGAGGATCTTTCCGTCCGCCATCAGCGGAATGACGTCGGCGACATGCGGGTAGGGGTACACATAATGCATGCGTATCCAGATGCCGAGCTTGCCGAGCTCCTCGGCGAGGTCGAGGAATTTCGCCCGCACCTCGCGATCGCCAAACATCGACGTCTGGTACTTGATGTCGATGCCGTAGGCGCTGGTGTCCTGCGAGATGACCAGGATCTCCTTGACGCCGGCCTTGGCGAGCTTTTCGGCTTCGCGCAGCACGTCCGCGGCCGGGCGCGAGACGAGATCGCCGCGCAACGCCGGGATGATGCAGAAGGTGCAGCGGTTGTTGCAGCCCTCGGAAATCTTCAGATAGGCGTAGTGGCGCGGCGTCAGCTTCACGCCCTGCGGCGGCAACAGGTCGATATAGGGATCGTGGCTGGGCGGCGCCGCCTCGTGCACCGCCGCCATCACGCTTTCATAGGCCTGCGGGCCGGTGATCGCCAACACGTTGGGATGCTTTTCGCGGATGACCTCCGGCTCGGCGCCGAGGCAGCCGGTGACGATGACGCGGCCGTTTTCGGAAAGCGCGGAGCCGATGGCGTTGAGCGATTCGTCGCGGGCGGAATCGAGAAAGCCGCAAGTGTTGACGACGACGAGGTCGGCGCCGTCATGCTTGCGTGCGATCTCGTAGCCCTCGGCGCGCAGCCGCGTGATGATGCGCTCGGAATCGACGAGCGCCTTCGGGCATCCAAGACTGACGAAACTGACGCGTGGGGCGGACATAAATTTGTTTTCCAAGAGATGAGGGCGAGATCGAGGAGCTTCAGGCTCCGAAGATCGATCTACGGCGCGCGGCTTTGAGCCATTTCGCGCGGCGCAATAGCACGCTTCGGCACAGAAGCAAACCTGCCAGCCGGCCATGACAAGGGGCGAGACGGCAGATGCTCGCCTTGAAAGAGCGTCAGTGGCCGTCCGATCCGAACCAGGGCGCCAGGAAAGCAAAATGGTCGGGAAATTGCTGCACGGCGCCTCCCAGAAGCATGTTCACCGCGACATAGAGGATGATCAGCAGGCCGACATAGGCGATCCAGCGGTATTTGTGCAGCAGGCGCGCGACGAAGGATGCGGCAAAGCCCATCAGCGCGATCGAAAGGACCAGTCCGATGATCAGCACCGTGGGATGCTTCATGGCTGCGCCGGCGACGGCGAGCACGTTATCGAGCGACATCGAGACGTCGGCGATGACGATCTGCCAGGCAGCCTGCGAGAAGGTCTTGCGCGGGCCTTTGCCGGCGATCTTGCCGTCCTTGTTATAATCGCCGTTCGACAGCGCTTCTGTCGCGTCGCGCTCATCCTCGTGGCTGACGCGCAGCTCGCGCCACATCTTCCAGCATACCCACAGAAGCAGGAGCCCGCCGGCAATGAGCAGCATCGGGCCAATGCTCAGCAGCCATTGCGTGATCAGGGCAAAAACGATGCGCAGGACGGTAGCCGCCGCGATGCCGACCAGGATGGCGCGCTTGCGCTGATCGACGGGAAGGCCAGATGCCGCGAGGCCGATCACAATTGCGTTGTCGCCGGCAAGCGCGAGATCGATTGCAACGACCTGGAGGAGAGCCGAAAGGCCTGCGGCAGTGAATATTTCCATCGACTAGAAATCCTTGCCTGAAATGAGCGTAGCCCTCTACCGGGACGGGCCTAAAGGCACGGTCCATCGGCGTCAAGACGCAGGGTTGGACATCGCCGGAAAACAAGGCCGGCAGCGCAAGCCCCCAAGGATCTAGGGTGGTCGCCGGCAAGCTGGCGAGGCCGAAAACCAGAGCGTTTCACCGTTTCACGGAAACGGCGAACCGCTCTATCTCTTTGTTTTGACGCAATTCCGGACGGGAAACCGCTACGCACTTTCCCTGGAATTGCTCTAGTCGTAGAGATTATATTTGGCCCAGTCGGATTCCGGGATTTCGTCGCCGATCTTGTAGCGGAACTGCAGCACTTCCATATGGTCCGGCGCGGTCTGGCATTTGAACTTCAGCCGGTACCATTGGCCATTGCTGCGGAAGGCGGCGCCCGAGCTCTTGATGGCATCGGCGCTCATCTGCGGCGTGGCGAAGGCGTAGGCCACGACGCGGTCGGCCTTGTAGTTGCGATCGTCGTGGCTGATCCGGTCGAGCACCTCGGCGTCACAGCGCTGCTCGAGGCGGGTCTGCGGATCGAGTTTCATCAGGCCGGCGCGCAACGCATTGTCCATCGCCTTGGCCGGCAAGACCGGCGTCAGCGACGCCAGAACCATCAGGCAGAGCTTTTTCATGGGCGCGACAAGCAGCATATTTTGTCCGATAAATCAAATAAACGGTGGTTTACCGCTTTCGGCTGCCAGCGCCGCATCGGCTCCAACGAATGCACCGTCTGCAACCCTTGATCGCCTCAAGCTGCAGACTCGCTAATATGCGTGGAATGTCTATGTCGTCGATGCCGGAATCCACGGATTTCAGGCAACTGAACCAGTCGGACTTGCGCTTCCTGGCGGCCGCGAAAAGGCTGGTCGCAACGCGTTGTCCATGCTAGGTTACATGTAACTATTGCGGAGAATGACTCATGGCATCGGCAAGAAGCGCGAAGCCCACGCGTGTGAAGGTGCAGGAACATCGGGAGCGGCTACGCGCCCAGGGCCTGCGGCCCATCCAGATTTGGGTGCCGGACGTGCGCGCCGCGTCGTTTAAGTCCGAAGCGCACCGACAGTCGGCGGCGGTGGCCGCGAGCGCCCGTGCGGCCGAGGATCAGGCGTTCATAGACGCGGTATCCGGCTGGGACGATGAATGAGGCGGGGCGAGGTCTGGACCGTCTCCGGCGGCAGGGACTATGCGGGCAAGCCGCGCCCGGCCGTCATCGTGCAGGATGACAGCTTTGACGCCACGGATTCGATCACGGTCTGCGCCTTCACCACGGACCCGACCGATGCGCCGTTATTTCGGCTTCCGGTGGAGCCGAACGAGAGCAACGGGCTGCGCTCTCCTTCTCGGCTGATGGTGGACAAGATCACCTCGGTTCCGAAGTCGAAGGTCGGCGACCGGATCGGGCGGCTCGACGACGAGGATATGGTTCGGCTCAATCAGGCGGTGATGGTCTTTCTCGGCCTGGCGGTATCGCCGAGGCTTGGCCGGAAAGCGGAATGATGGGCGCGCGTCGGCGCCCCCCTTATCCGGCAATCCGCGCCTGCCGCCTTGCGCCTGTCCTTGCCCGCCACGGCGCTCCGTGCGCGGTGTCCACTCAGGGACCGAAATGGCGGAGGGAGTGACCGCCTATCGGCGTAAACCTTTGAAATTACTAGTGCATTGATCTTGCTAATTGCCGTATTTTCCCTATTTTCCATAACTCGGTTATGGCAACGGGAATCGAAATGGCTCGCAACAAACTCTCTGAAACCCGGATTCGAACCTTGCCGGTCGGCATCCATAGCGACGGCGACGGACTATTTCTGCGTGTGCGCAAGGAGGGAAGCCGTCAATGGTTCTTCATCTTCAGGCGGGGGACAGCAAGGAAGGAATTGGGCCTCGGCGGATACGGTCAGGGGACGGCACCTGTAAGTCTGGCCTTGGCCCGTGAGAAAGCCGAGGCTATCCGCCTGCGACTGGCCAGGGGCGAAGACCTAGTTGGTGCCAAGACCTTCCTCGGTGTCATGGACGACGTGATTGCGGTCAAGGAAGCCGGCTTCCGAAACGAGAAGCACAAGGCGCAATGGCGGATGACGCTCGATGCCTATGCCAAGCCACTTCACAATCGCCCGATCGCCGACATCACCCGCGACGATGTGGTTGAGACGCTGAAGCCGATATGGGACAAGATCCCCGAAACGGCAGACCGCCTCCGAATGAGAATTGCCGCAGTGATCGACCACGCAAAGGCGAGGGGGCTTTACGCTGGCGACAACCCTGCCGATTGGCGTGGCGGTTTGAAGGAGCTTCTCCCGGCGCGGAAAAAGCTCACCCGCGGTCACCATGCGGCGCTCGATTACAAAGCCATTCCAGCGGCGATCGGGAAGCTAAGACGATCGTCTGGCACGTCGGCGAGAGCGGTTGAATTTGCCTGCCTGACGGCCGCCAGGAGCGGCGAGGTGCGCGGCGCAACTTGGGGCGAGGTCGACCTTGATGCCGCCGTGTGGACGATCCCCGCGAGCCGCATGAAGGCCTCCCGCGAACATCGCGTCCCTTTGTCGGATCGCGCTTTGTCTATCCTCCGCAGCCAGAAGCAAGCGGCCACAGGCGACCTCGTGTTCAACGGTGGGCGGGAAGGGATTCCGATATCGGACACGGCCATGGTTAAGGCTCTACGACTGGCTTCGCCCGACAAGGGAGCAACGCTACATGGCTTGCGATCAAGCTTCAGAGATTGGGCTGGTGACATGACGTCTTATCCACGCGATCTGATCGAGACCGCATTGGCACACACATTGAAGGACAAGACAGAGGCAGCTTATCGGCGCTTGGACGCGCTCGAAAAGCGCCGGAACCTAATGAGCGATTGGGAGGAATATTGCGGAAAAGCGCAATAGGCGCATTTTCGGTATTGACTTGAGAGGCGAAAACCCCATAATGCCCGGTTACGCTGAGCGCACCAAGCGCTATTTAAGCATCAGTGTAAACCCCTAGCTTTCATCAAGTCAACCCCTTGGGTGTAAAATGCCTGCCGCATCGAATGACAATGCGCCGCGATTGATGGCGCCGAAAGACGCAGCCATAGCGACCAGCCTTTCCCGCCCCCTCCTGACTCTCATGGCGGACGCCGGAGAGTTCCCGAAACCAGTGCGTCTCGGCGAGCGGCGCATTGCCTACGTCCGCGCCGAGGTTGAGGCCTGGATTGATAGCCGGATCGCGGCGAGGGCGGTAGCATGAGTGACTACGCCGACGCCATTGAGCCGCACCATGCCGCGATGCACATGATCCGCGAGGCGATCGGCGAGCTTTTCGGCCCCGTCGCCGATCTGGAAAGCGAGGACACCGTTCTTCTGCGCGGCCCGGAGCCGCATCATCAGGCCGAGGCGATCATCGCAGCACTACAGAAGGTCGCGGCGGCACTTGCTGCGGAACGGGAGAGGAACGCGACACCATCAATCGACTGACCCTAGCAACCCACCTCAAGGGCGCCGCGGGCAGTAACCATAAAACACGCCCGAACCAACGGGCGCCGCAACCCCGACCCACAACGGGAACAACCCCCCTTGAGAGTATTGGACATCAGACCTGCGCCGCCGGGCGTGGGGCGCACTGTTGCGCACTTCGACGTGCAATTGACCGACAATTGCAGGCTGTACGGCGTTCGCCTTGTAAACGGCGATGGTGGCAAATTCCTTGCCTATGCGCCTAACAGCCACGGCGTACGCGTGGCCACTTTCACACGTGAGCTAGCAGAACAAATCACGCGCGCGGCAAGCGCAGCTTGGAGTGCCTATCTTGATCACCATCAATCTTAAGCAGGCCGCCACAGCCCTTGGTGGGGACGTGACCGGCCGAAACAGCATCCATTGCCCTGGCCCCGGCCATAGCAGGCGTGACCGCAGTCTGCAGGTGACATTCAAGCCGGACGGAACATTCATCTGCCGTTCCTTTTCGGGTGACGACTGGAAGGACTGCCGCGATCACGTGAAGGGCGCGCTTGGCCTGTCCGACGAGCGACGCCCAATTGCCGTCAACGACAGCCCTCAATCTGACCATACCGCGCTCATTGATGAGAATCGCCGTATCGATATTGCGGCCCGAATCTGGGCCGAAGCTGTGCCGCTGCCAGACACGCTTGCCGAACGTTATCTGGCCAGCCGTGGACTTACTTACGGCGGCGACGAGCTTCGCTTTCACCCCGCCAAGCGGATGATGGTGGCACTGATGACAGATGCCGTCACGGGCGAGCCGTGCGGCGTGCACAGAACCTTCCTTGAAGCCGATGGTCGGAAGGTCGACCGGAAGATGCTTGGCCGAGCCAGGGGCGCGGTTGTGCGCCTGTCGTCTGACGAAGACGCGTCGACCGGCCTGGCAATCGCGGAAGGCATTGAGACGGCCTTGGCTGTGCCATTCCGGCCTGTTTGGGCATGCTTATCGGCCGGATCAATGGCCGTCCTTCCCGTGCTTACAGGCATCGAATCGCTGACTATTTTTGCCGACCAAGACAAGACCGGCCTGCATGCGGCCAATGTCTGTGGCGAGCGCTGGCACGCGGCCGGCGTCGAGGTGACGATGGCCGCGCCGTTAAAGGGTGACTTCGCCGACCTTCGCGAGGCCGCATGATGGCGCCACTTCCAACAATCAAAGTGAAGAATGAGCCCGGCAAGCCCTTTAAGCCGCTGGAGGCGGCAAACGATAACAACGGCATCCAGCTTCTATCTTACGAAGAGTTTAAGGCACAGGAACACGGCACGGCAGACGCCATCATCAAGGGGCTTGTCCGAACCGGCACGCTGATCGCCGTGGGCGGCAGACCTGGTGCAGGTAAGACCGCCCTGATGGTGGCGATAGCCGACACATTGGATAGAGGCGAGCCCTTTTTCGGACGTGATACGAAGCAGACAACAGTGGCGTACATCGCGGCGGAAGATGGCAGCGACGTCGCCAATCGTTTGGAGGCCATCGGCAACACGAGCATCAAGATCGTGAAGTCGGCCGAGGGATTCCCTCTTACGAATCCGAAAAAGGCAGTGGCTATCGCAAAGGAGATAGTGAAGCAGGCAAAGGCACTGGATCCCGATCGCCACGTCATGCTGGTTGTTGACACCTTGCGCGCTGCGCTGGGCGGGCAATCGGTACTTGATGACAAGTATACCTCGCCGGCACTCAACGGCCTGCGCGAAGTAGCGGAGTCGGAGGGTGTCGTTATTGCGGTGCTCAACCACACCAACCGCGAAAACACAAAGGCTACTAAGGGCGAAACGCTCGAGGCCGTGACCGCTCTTGAGCTGGTGCTGCTGGATGGCGATGGCGGATGGTACACAGTCTATGTGGGCAAGAACCGTACCGGGCCTGGGCAGCGGAACATTGGCAGGGTTCGCTATACGTCTGTGCAGGTTGGCGACGTTACGGCCGCCATCATTGACGAGATGGTGGCCGACGACACGCCTGCCAGCGATGAGCCCAAGGAGCGCAAGACGCCAGATAACGCCCGGCTTCTAGAGGGCATCATTCGAACTGCTCTGATCGACTCCCAAACGTACCTGACGCCCTTTGGCAGCGAAGGGCCGAAGGTCAAGGCTGCGGACATAGCAACCATTCGCGAGCAGTTCTATGCGCGGAAGGCCGGACTCGCTGACAGCAAACTGAAGGCGTTCAACCGTTCACTGGAACACTGGCTGCGCAAGGAATGGATTGTGAAGGGCGACTTCGGAATCGAGGGAGCGATCTGGTTCGGCAAGCCGGACACTTAAGCAAGAGCTAAACTAATGCCGGACAATCCGGACGGACAAGTCCCCAACCTAACAACTGTCCGTCTTGTCCGGTTCATTAAAGCCGGACGGACAGGACGCGGATATAGGAACCTGTCCGTCCTGTCCGGCTACCTGCAACCCGCCCTTGCGGGCACGATCCAACAGAGGAGAACACCCATGAAAGCACATCAATGTTTGCAATCGAGGCATATCGAGCCGAGCGGCAGGTCTACAAATCCGAAGCCAGCGGCGCCATGACGTCAACTTGGGAACCGTGTTTGGTTGTTGGTGTCACCAAAGATGAGGACGGCGAGTTCGTCTATGTCGTGGAAATGTATTCCGGCCAAGACTGCCTGCTGGCAACCGAGCCATACGTCAGGCGACTACCGTGAACAGGAGCAGCAATGGCAGCAACCCACCCGTCCGACTCCGACAAACCCTATCGAGGCAGGCGCATGTCATGGAGCGAGTTCAAGAGGTTGATGGCCGACAACGACAATGACCGGCGCGACGACGAGCCGGCAGCACCTATGGTGCAGCGCACAGCGGCCGATGGTGCAGTGCGGTAGGGGGCGAGTCAGGGTCTGGGGCGGCCGATCCCTAGGACCGCGCTGGCCCCACAGTGCACAATCGCGCTGCCCCGATTCAAACCAGATTCGACCGCGCCTTTCAGCACAAGGCGTTGAGGCCAAAAAAGGTAAAAATTAAGTCATGCAAACCAGCGAAAACTCACCCAAACCACCGTCGCATCTGTCGAAACCAGCCAAAAAGTGGTGGAAGGCCGTGGTCGAAGATTACGACCTTGATGCGCATCATATTCACCTGCTCCGGCTGGCTGCTGAGGCGCTAGACCGCGGCACTCAAGCGCGCGAAATCATTGATCGCGACGGCATGACGTTCACAGATCGCTTCGGCTGCCCGCGTGCTCGCCCGGAGGTGGCTGTTGAACGGGACTCGCGTATCGCCTTCGCCCGGCTTGTGCGGGAATTGGCAATCGATGCGCCTGCACCTGACGCTCCAAGGCCGCCGCGCACTGCGGACTACGCAGGTCGCCGCTAATGCCTGTACGTCGCAAAATAGATCGCCATCGGCCAGCCGAGCTTGCCGTTTGGCGGGACTGGTTCGCATGGGGGCACGATTTTTTTGGCCACCTGCTGGACGCCGGCATTGTCGATGAGCGCATTGACCAGCCAGACGAAGAGATCGCCAGGGCTGCATGGCGCCGTTGCGGTGACGCATTCCTTGCGGAGTACGCGACCGAACAGGCTCGGGAGCGCTATCCACGAGAAGAGCCGCCGCATGCGCTCACCTTGTTCGGGCCACCGAATGGGAGGCGCCGCTTTGCCAGTTAGACAAAGATCGAACAAGCGAGCCGCGCGCGCTGAGTTTCCGGTCTCGCCAGCGTTGCGGGAGGCATTCCGCGCCTATGTTGAAAGCGAACCTGTGGCGCCAGAAAGTGCCTGGCCGGAATTCCGGCGATTGGCCGACTTGCTTGGGGATGCCGGAGCTCCGGTTGAACCGCTGCTTGCCGGTTGCACGTGCTGGCATCCGCAAGCTGGTGGTGAGAGCATGCCGGAAGCGCTGGCGGTTTATCGGCGATTGGCGGCGGCTTAGGTGGCCCGACTCAAAGCTCTTCGTAATCGAGGGACCTCAGCCGGCGACGCTCGTAATCGACGGGCGGTAGCGGGAACAACTGGCCCTCGACGCGGCCGACTTCACGGCCGAGTTTGTAAAGCAACACAGCTGCGCCGATGGCGGCTAGCAATCGCAACATAGCGACCTCCTTTGGACGTGGGAGAAATCGCGAGCGCGCAACATGGTTCCCGCCAGGAGGCGGCAAGGCAAGGCAAAGGGAGGTTGAGATGCAAAGATCGAGTAGAAGGGAAATCCTGGCCGAAGCGGACGTTTTCCTGAGGGCCTACCCCGAACCAACGGTGCCAGCGGTGCGCGTTCGCTACCGCGGCGGCAGGCCAGCGTTGAATTGGCTCAAGAAGCACGACGCCCTTGGCGCCGCGGCTTTATGGCTCCTGGCGCGCGAGCGCCTGCCGGTGGCTGCGAACGACAATGATGCCCACGCCGAAGGCTTGGCCGTTGACCGCAGCCGCAAGGACGGCAAACCCCGCGGCAAGAATGCGGATCCGCGATCGCTGGATGCATATCTGGCGCTTCCGCCGATACAGCCACGCCTCGGCGACTCTGATCTGCAACCGGCACGACTTGGCCAATGGGATGGCGATTCACGGGGGATAACGATCAAACCGCAGCGACAGCCTGGCGACTATGATCTGTACCGGTTCGGTAGGTACACGAAATGCCTGCCGGCCATCGCCGAAGGAGCGTCGTTCATCGGTGCTGCTGGCGGGCTTGGCCAACCCAAGAAGGGTAAGCGCCGAGGCGACATCCGACGAGTGGAGGGATCAGAAACCCAGACGCCGCCCGCTGCGGTGGACAGCGTGATTGAGGTAATTCTGGCTGGCGGAAATGTTGCTGATGTCGGCATTGCGTTTGGTGCGCGTGGCGGTGGCGCCGATCGGCGCGGTGGCAAGGAGTTGCGTGCAGCCGGCGCATGGGCAAGGACCGCAGTGGCCAACAATAACTGGGTCACCAGTGCAGCAACAGGTTCAGAAGCAGCGGCAACAGTGGGATAAGCTTAAACACCTCTTCCCTCGAGAGGTGCCACCACTTCCGCTTTTTTGGGGGAGGCCTGCGCATACAATTCTCCATTTGAAAAACTCAAAAGAAGAATCGGTGTCGGGCCGATTTCTTATCTGGATCATGCCGAACCCGGTTCGGCAAGAGGGAGCGATTCAGAAAATGCAACTTGCAGCGTGATTATTGCGTGACTTTCAACCAACCCGTTGTTTTGGCGTATTTCTTTTCGGTGTGAAAGGCGGGTACGAGACCTGTGACTTTTCGAGATTCCCCCCGCGTTTGGGGATAGCTGTGCCAAATCGTGGCCGCAAAAACCTATAGAGCAACGAAACGGGCCATCCACCATGTGGTGGGGTGGCCCTTTGTATCGGCGCTCAGGTTTTTGCTCGATCCCTGACTTGCCTGCCGTACGATCCCTCAGCGAGCGGCAACCCGGCATTGGTTCAGTAGACCAGGCGGGACCAACCAAGCCGCCGCGCCTTCCGATGTGTGCGGCTCTTTTTCATCCCAACAATCCAAATTTCTAGGAGTCATAAATGGCCAACCTCGCCGCGACCGTTGCGGCCATCGAAAAATATTGCGGATTTCCAGCCGCCCGCATTCGCACCGTGGCAGAGCGCTTGCTTGAGGCCAAATTGCTTGAGCCTGGGGCGCCTGGCGTGGCTGTGGTGATCGGCCCGGCAGACCTCGCACTTCTCATTTTCGGGCTGGCATCTGGTGCGCCTCTTCGCGCAGTTGCTGACCGAACAGCCGACCTCTGCTCCTGCGTCCCCGATGGTATCGACGTCAACGTGATGCCCGAAGCAATTCGGTCGACTCAGCGCACCGCTTTTGATGTGTTGCACGACATCGTTTGGAACGCCGCTCATGGCGATGGGCAACTGCGTTTCGACGTCGAAGTGGTTGAGACATTCCCGGAAGTCTCCTTTCGCACACCAGATGGCGTCGCCCGCTTTCAGCCGGCAGGAAGCCTCTCAGGCCACTGGCAGAGCGGAAAGCAACGCTGCGCCACGACCATCCCGCACTCCGCCTTGCTCTTGGCGGCACGAAACCTTTTCTCGGAGAAGAATTAAATGGCAAAACAATCCACACAGATCACCATCCCGCCCCTCACTATCGACGCCGAGTACAAGGACATTTGCGAGCGCGAACTGTCGATCAATGGCGGCCTCAGAACTATCCGCGGGGAGATTGCTGAGGTCGAAGCGGCCATCATGGCAGAGCGCGCCATCGAAGGACCGCGCCTTCGCAGCTCCGTCGCAACGTTGGTCGGCGACGAGGATACGGCAGCGGTAGACCGCCGCACAAAGTTGCGCGAATTGCGGCATGCCGAGCACGATCACGATGAGGCTCTTGCCGTTATCCAGCGTCGAAAACGCGGCCGGCTGAGCCATGCCTCGCGTGCCGTCATTTCGGCGGTGCGGGGGGAGCTTGATAAGAGGGCAGCGGCCATTGCGACCGCGACTGACGTTGCGCTGGCCGCCCAGGCAGATCTGGAATCTCTGCTCCGCGACCTAGAGGCCGAGGGTGTCGAATGTGACGCTCTGCGTTCTGGCAAAGTGGCCTTCTTCCTTACCACGGGCCAGGCGGCCCGGTATGTCGCTGAGCATGGTGGCGGCAATGGCTGAACATCGCGAGTACGAAAAGGCTACTGGCGATACCATTAACAAGCGCCGGCAACTGGTCAGGATGCCTGGTGAAACGCGACACAGGGAATGCTCCGACAGCGCGAACGTTATTGCTCGGAAGATACGCTTAGCCAAAGCCGAAAGGCGCCTCCGGAGCCTAAAGGATGGCTGAACCATTCATCTCGGGCTACGCGATACAGTGGAACAGGCCCGCCATCATTGGCGGGTTGTGGGAGGAGCGGTGGGCTAGAGGTTCCCTTGATAAATCATTGCGGGACTATCCCGATGTTGTGGCGTTATGGTCCCACGATGTCAGCAAGCCACTCGGACGCGTGGGCAACGGCACGCTCACGGTGAAGGCGGATGCTATAGGGCTTTGGTATGCACTCACACCAAACCCTGATTCACCAAATGGGCAGGAGGCATTGGCGACTGTCGGACGCGGCGATCTCGGCGAGGTAAGCATTGGCTTTATTTGTGAAGTCTCGGAATGGGATGACTCCGGGGACCTGCCAAGCAGACTCGTCACGCAGGGGCAACTGCTCGAAGTTAGCTTGGTCACATGGGGCGCATTCGGCAAAGACACTTCGGCAGCCCTGTCCCGCTCTGACAATGCGAGCAATGCAGCCGAACGGATCCGCCGACAGATGGAAATGGAGCAGAAGATTCGCGGAATTCGGTAGGTTTACTGGCTTCCGCAACGTCAGCAACCAAGCGTGAACGGCCGGTGAACGTAAGGAGCGACGGCTACGGGGCATACGAGTATTGCGCTGATCGCGCCAAGAGCATGTGCCTCGATTTGTCGCTGAAATATAGCTAGAAAGAATTACTTCTTTGGCGGCTTCGGCGGCGGTGG